>NZ_NEDO01000005.1:0-334660 GCF_002127155.1 Cellulosimicrobium sp. KWT-B
GAGGTCGTCGACACCGTCGGCGCGGGCGACTCGTTCATGGGCGCGCTCCTCGACGGCCTGTGGGAGGCCGGCCTGCTCGGCTCGGACCGGCGCGAGGCGCTGCGCGCGATCGACGCCACCGTGCTCGGCGACGTGCTGCGCCGCTGCGTCGCGGTCGCCGCCGTCACCGTCTCGCGCGCCGGGGCCAACCCGCCGCGCCGCGCCGAGCTCGCCCCGGCTCGAGAAGCCGACCGCGAAGGGCACGCCTGAGATGGCCACGAACAGCGAGGCTCAGACCACGCCTCTACCGAGAGCATCCGGCCGGTCAGTACGTGTCACCGATTGGCGTAGATCGCCCGTCGCACACTTGGAAGGACGCTCCGTCGCGCCGCTCGAAACTGGCGCTCAGGCCGCCGGGTTGAGTGCCGCGGCTTCCTCGTCCAGACGGTAGTGGAGGCTGCAAACGAACATGAGGCCCTGAACGGCGTTGCGGCGGTTGAACTGACGCGGGCTGACGGTGTGGGCGGTGGCGTTGCAGCTGAACGTCGAGGGCACCTTGTCACCTTCGGTGACATAGAACTGCTGGTACGCCTGCCACATCGGGGCGAAAGCGACGAACTGCCGGAAGGTGAACTCGTCGTAGGCGTCCTTCGTGCGCGTGCCCTTGTTCGGCGTGTACTTGTAGCGGTCGTCGCCGAAGTAGTCGGTGAGGATGGAATCGACCAAAGACCCGCTGAGAGCCTGTGCCGCGGCAGTGTGTCCAGCGTCCAGGGCGTCGAGAGCGAATGGGTCTGCCCTGCGCCCGTCGAGCGCAGCCCGTTCTCCCAGCCTGCGCAGCACTCACTCTCCTGCGCGAGCCTGCCTTCAAGGGACGTCGGCCTTCAAAGGACGTACGACACACGTCCTGCTTGCCTCTCGCGATACAGGGAGAAACCCGATGGCCGACCTACGCAGCAGGTTCCGATGCCCTTGATTGGGGTTGTCGCCGTCAGCAGCGGTTGGCGCGGTGGCTGGCAACAAGTGCCTTCGCACCCGCGACCAGGTCACCGGTGGCTATACCGGGCTGGTACAGCGAGCCCCCGACACCGAACCCGTCCGCCCCGGCCGCGGCCCAGCTGGCAAGGTTGGTCGCGTCCACGCCTCCGACGGGATAGAGGGCGATGCCGTCGGGAAGGACGGTTCGCCAGGCGCGCAGTCCGCTGGGGCCGACCTGGTCGGCTGGGAAGACCTTGAGCTCGGTAGATCCAGCGGCAAGGGCGGTGAAAGCCTCGGTGATGGTCGCGACTCCGGGCAGGCATCGCATCGAGCGTGCAAGTGCAGCGCGGATGACGGCCGGGTCGACGTGCGGGGAAACGATGAGCGAGGCCCCTGCCTCATGCGCTCGAGCCACGTCCTCAATGGTCCTGACGGTCCCGGCACCGACTTGAGCGTCCTTGGGCAGGCAGGAGCGCAGCGCGGTGATGCTGCGCAGGGAGTCTGGTGTCGTGAGCGGTACCTCCAGCGTGCGGATTCCCGCGCTGTAAAGGGCGGTGCCCACGGTCGGCGCTTCGGTGGACGGCAGTCCACGCAGGATGGCGACGAGGCGTGCCGGATCCGCCGATGAGGTCATGGGAGGGCTCCTGCGGGCGTAGGTGAAGAGACAAGACCGACGCGCACAGCGACGTGGTGCAGTCCGCCCGCGGCGACGTCGTCATTGACGAGGCGAGCCTGCGTCCCGTACCGCGTCAGCGCTCGGACGTACCGCTCCTGCAGGTGCGGCTCACCCACGACGACGGGCCGGACATGTGGCGAGCTGAGCTCGGCATTTGCGACGCCTGCGATCTCCGCGCCCACGAGGAGGCCTGAGAGGTAGTCCGGTGCGTCGCCGGCGGGCATCTTGCCCGTCACGACCAGGGCCCGCGCCGAGAAGAGCGTGAGGACGGTGCCTTCGACCTGATGGCCCCAGGCGACGTCCAGGCCGCGGTCGAACGCCGACCAGCTCGGAGCCTGCGGCGCGCACACACCGTGACCGAGGACGGTGTGCGCGAGCAAGGCTGCGTACAGCTCGCCGGTCAAGGCTGTCGCTAAGGAGGTCAGTCGGGTGCCTCGCGCTCGCAGCCATTTGGAGTGCGTCCCGGGAAGGACTAGGACGGTCTCCTCGTCGGCAGCGGGATGGATCTGCAGGAGGGTCCCGAGCGCCTGGGTCTCCTCTCCCCGGGCTACCTCGGTCAAGGACTCACGCGACGACGTCACCCCGGGCAGCAGGTGCACGTCCGCGATCCGGGTGCGCACTGCGGTCAGTGGCACGTCGTCGCGCGCGAGGTCGATCGGTAGCGGCAGGTAGGGCGTGTGCTGCCAGCCTTGGTCGCTGCCGACCATGCCGCTGGCGATGACGGGGAGCCCGGGGGTGCGCGCCAGCCAGTCGCCGCACAGCAGCACCAGGGCGTCCTCGAAGGCACGCTCCCGGCTGTGGCCGTCAACGATCGCGCGCCGGCTGATCGCCGCCACGCCGTCCTGGCTCGTTCGTCGTGCGAGCACCGTGCCGGCGTTGTCGAGGAGGTAGGCGCGGCAGGCTGTCGTGCCCCAGTCCAGGGCGACGAGGCCGGGCGTCACGACCGACCAGCGGCAGGCTGGAGCAGATGTGCGTGGACGCGGGCCCACTCGAGGTAGTGGGACACCTGCGTCTGAAGGTCGCCGGGTGACCAGCCAAGCTCTGACTGGGCGCGCTCGGACACGTAGACCCCGTTCTTCCCGTGATCGTCGCGCGGGTCCATGTCGGCCTCGGCCACGTCGAGCGGCGTCTCGACCACGTCAACGCCGAACGCTGCGACGAGCTCGCGCACACTTGTGCGTCGGCCGGAGGAGATGTTCAGGGTGCGTGTCGTGCCGGGGTCTCCCCCATGGCGGGCAGCCTTGTGCAGCGCGTCGGTCGCGCTGTCGGCGCTGAGCCAGTCGCCGCACGCTTCAAGAGTCCGGGCCGTCAATCGAGCTGGCTCTCCCCGCACTGCGGCGGCCGCGAGGTGGAACGGGAGCGACATGACCGCCCGTCCACTAGTGGGTCGCTCCATCGGTCCGAACATCTTCGTCAGGCGCGTGATGGTCGTCGGTAGAGCGTGCAGCTCGGCGAAGCGGTGGGCGACGAGCTCGCTCGCCCACTTGCTGATGCCGTAGAGCTCGTCGGGGCGGGGCGTGCTCTCCTCGGTCAGCAGCGTCTCGGGCGAGGACCCGTAGACCGCGCCGCTGCTGACCAGGACAATGCGTGGCGCTTGCGGCAGGCGGCGTGCGGCGTCCAGCAGGTTGACCGTCCCTTCGACGTTGACCCCGGTGAATCGTGCGGGGTTCTCGACCTCGCTGCGGGCGTCGTGTGTGACGGTCGCGCCGTGCACGATCGCGTCCGGGCTCGCCTCACGGACTGCCTGGGCTACGGCGTCGGCGTTGGTGACGTCGACGGCACGGAAGTGGGCGCGTTGGGCCAGGGGGCCAAGGTTGTCGAGAGCTGCCTGGTCGGGGTCGTGCAGGTCGATCGCCGTGACCTGAGCGTCCGGCTCGGAGTCGAGGATTCTCGCCGCGAGGACGCTCATGACGAAGCCGTTGGCTCCGGTGATCAGGTAGTGCATGGGCTCTCCTTACGGTCGGTGCCGGTCGGCAACAGGAGCGGCGGCGCGCTCGCGTGTCATCGCGCGGACTGCGTCGTCGACGGTCAGGACGCCGTGCAGGCCGAGCTCGGCGGCAAGGACAGCGGCCTGCGGTGGGCGGATATTGGTCTCCTCGAGCACTGCCCTGCGGGAGAACACCTCTGCTGGGGTGCCGTCGGCAAGGACGGCTCCCTCGCGCATCGCGATGACGCGCGTCGCGTACTCGGCGACGAGGGCCATGTCGTGGGAGATGATCACCACGGTGCGTCCCAGTGCGTGATGGTGGGCCAGGGCGTCGAGGATCTTGCGGGACTCGGCGCGGTCCTGCCCGGTGGTCGGCTCGTCGATGACGGCGACCTCGCATCCCATGACGAGGGTGGAGGCGACGGCAAGCCGCTGGCGCTCGCCACGCGACAGGTGGACGGGGTTGGCGTCTTGGCGCCCGGCGAGACCTACGAGGGCGAGGGTGCGGGTGACCTGATCCTCGAGTGCGGACTCGTCCACGCCGAGGTTGCGCGGCCCGTACTCCAGCTCCTCTCGACACGTGTCGTGAAAGATCTGTCGGTCAGGGTTCTGGAACACGTATCCGACCGTGGAGGCGAGCTGGTGCAGCTTGGTGCGCCGGGTGTCCACGATGCCGTCTCGCGTGCGCAGCCGGACGCTGCCGCCGGGATTGGTCGGTCGCAGGAGGCCGTTGAAGTGCTTGGCGAGCGTCGTCTTGCCGGAGCCGTTCTTCCCGATCACTGCGACGAACTCGCCCTGGCCGATGGACAGCGACACCCCTGCGAGCGCGCGTTTCGTTCCGCCGTAGGTGTGCTCGACGTTGTCGATCTCGATGACCGTCTCGGTGCTCGTCATGCCAGTCTCCCCTCGTGCAGCATCGGCTCGGCCAGGTCAGCCCGGCGCCACGTGTCGACCGCCTCCTGGACGGACAGCGGCAGCTGTCCTGGCCACAGGCCCTGCTCACGCAACCGCAGTGCGACGTCCAGGACCTGTGGGCGCTCGGGTGCGGTCGGCCCTTCAAGGACCTCTCGCGGGGTGCCTAGAGCGCGGATGCGCCCTTCGTCGAGGACGACGAGCCGGTCGGCGTACACCGCCAGCTCCTCGACCTTGTGCTCGACGACGATGATGGTCACGCCCTCGTCGGCGAGCACGCGGATGGCGTCCATGACGTTCTCGGTTCCTGCCGGGTCGAGCTCTGATGTGGGCTCGTCCAGCAGCATGATTCGCGGGCTGAGGCAGAAGATCGAGGCAACCACGACGCGCTGCTTCTCCCCGCCCGAGAGCGCGTGGGTGAAGCGGTCGAGCAGCCGCTCGATGTCGAACAGGTGCGCCGCTCGGGCAAGGCGCCGCTCGATCTCCGGGACCGGCACGCCGCGGTTCTCCATGCCCCAGACGAGTTCCTCGCGCACGACCGTGTTGACGAGCTGGACCTCTGGATCCTGCATGACGAGCCCGACGTCCTCGGTGATCTGGGCCAGCCCGTCGTACTCGGAGAGCTCACGACCAAGGACGCGGACGGTTCCCTTCAGGCTCGCGTGGTGCTCGTGCAGGGGGATGACGCCGGACAGGCACTGCAGGAGCGTGGACTTGCCTGCACCGGTCGGGCCGAGGATGCCGACGATCTCACCCTGTCCGATGGTCAGGTCGATCTCGTCGAGGGCACGGCGGTCGGCGCCGTCGTACCGGACGCTGAGGCCGGCGACCTCGATTGCTGGTGTGGTCATGTCACGTTCCTCCCAGGAACGGGGTCGGGGCCCACCACTGCACGCCGATGAGGGCGACAGCGAGCACAAGGGTGCACAGCAGCAGGGCGGCATCGGTGGCGCGGAAGACCGGCGAGCGGTAGTACGTGCGCGTGCCGCGCAGCCCGTATCCGCGCAGCTCCATCGACAGGGCGATGTCGCCGCTGCGCTTCATCGATCCCGCAAGCATGGGGAACAGCATCCGCACGATCGCTCGTCCGCGTCTGAACGGGTTGCTGGAGCCGCTCTCGCTGGACCCGCGCACGGCCATGGCGGTCAGCAGGGTGCGCGCCTCGTCCTGCAGCAGCGGCAGGAACCGGAACGCGAAGCTCGTCAGATAAGCGAACCGGTACGGGACACCGAGCTTGTCCAGCGCGAGGGCAATGTCTGAGGGGCTCGTGGTGACGGAGAACCCGTAGAAGCAGATGCCCATCGCGAAAAGCCGCATCCCGATGCCGAGCCCGAGGAGCACCCCCGAGCGGGACAGCGAGACTGAGCCGATATGCATCAGCGCCGGGCCTCCCTGAACCAGCGCCTGCAGGAGCGTCAGCAGCGCGATCAGGGGAACGATGAGGACTAGCGCCTTCCAGTAGGAGGCTGGGGTGATGCGCGCGAGGGCGGCGAGCCCGATGACGACCAGGACGGTGAGCGCGACGAGGACGTCGAGCCGCGTCGTGCTGAGCGCCACGGCCAGGACCAGGAGGATGACTCCGAGCTTCGCCCGGGCGTCGGCGCGGTGCAGGAAGGACCGGCCGGGGCGGTACAGCATCGTGCCGCTCATCGTGCTCCTCCCGCGGACGAGATGGTCAGGTCACACCGCATCGAGGCTCCCAGCGGTCGCGCGCTCCTTGGGAACCAGGCCGGTGTTCACCAGTCGGCGCATGATCCCGTAGGTGATGAAGGAGCCCACGAGGTAGCACGGCTGGACGATGAGGATCTGCACGGTGATGAAGTCCCAGGGCAGGTGCAGGATCACGCGGTTGCCGATGCCGAACATCATGGCGTCGCACAGACCGGCGATCTGGCCGATGACCACGACCTGCCAGAGCTTGAGGCCTCGGTCGCGCGGCTTGAGCGCCCAGACCAGCAGAGCCACCGGGATGGTGTGGGCAGCGTTCGTCAGGAACAGGAACGGTGCCATCGGCTGGGATGCCGTGAGGTTGGAGATGATCGGGTTGATCCACGCCGTGATCAAGGCGCCTGTCAGCCCGTAGAACGCGGCGGACGGAACCCAGATGGCGCACACGACGATCGCCGAGACGATCGGGATGCTCCCGCCGGTCAGGGCGAGGTCGATGCGCTCGGTGATCTGCAGGATGACAGCCATCGTCAGTCCGAGGAACACGCACGTGATGATCGTGCGCGTGTCACGCGGGAGGATCTGGAACTTCCAGTTGGGCAGGACGGTCCAGCGGGTCTTGGTCTGCTGAGCTCGAGTCATGGTGTCCCTCCGGGGACGTGTCATGGTGCGGTCGTCGCTGACAGCACCTTCTGGTGGCCGCCCGTGCGCGTTCATGCCGACGAGCGATCGGGGCCGCGTTGCGGCCAGGGCCGGGCACCGGCTCGCGTGCCGGTATCCGGAGGTCTATGTCAGTGCACTCGGGCGAGCGCGCGGTTGACGAGCAGGGCGAGCTCGGAGCCGGGGCTGCTCGGGGTGCCGGCGAGGATGTCGTCCTCGGTGATGCGGGCGAGGTAGATCCCGCGGTCGCCGAACCGGTCGTGGTCGTAGGTCACGTAGATCTGACCGTCGGGGCTGATCGCCGCGTCGGGGTAGGACACGTCATCGCGGTCGTCGAGCAGCAGGCGGTGCGGCCAGGTGGCCCCGTCGTCGTCGCTGAGGAGAGCGGTGAGGTTCGTGCGCCCCTTCCACTCCTTGACGTTGCCCTGCAGCTCGAGCTCCTCGACGGTGCGCCGCTCGCCGAAGTCGACGTGGTTGATCATGAGCAGGCGCCCTGAGGGCATCCGCCGGAGGTGGAACCGCGAGCAGGGGCCGTCCACGTGGCTGCGCCGGCCGGGCGACCACGTGCGTCCGCCATCGGTGGAGAACGACTCCCCCACGCCGTCGAAGCAGCGCACCAGCATCCACAGCGTGCCGTCCTGCTTCTCAACGACCATGTGCTCGTCGAAGCTGCGGTTCGGGACGTCAGCGCTGCCCCTGTATCTGATGGTCTCGCCCTGGTCGGTGGAGGCGTACACGTTCGAGAACCGCTCACCGTCGAGGGGGTGGTCCTCGGTGGGCTCGTGGCATGCCCAGATGGCGGTCGGGAAGAGCCAGGTGCCGTCGGACAGCACCGTCGGCTTGTTCATCTGCAGGCCGTTGGCGATTCGCCGCGGCGGCGACCAGGAGGGCGTGTCGTCGTCAGGGTTCTCGCTCACCGACGCCCACACCCCGACCCGGCCGTCGAAGAAGTCGCGGCTCTGGTTCCAGAACATCCACAGCCGGTCGGCCGGGTCGCGCCACAGCGCCGGGTCGTAGACGCGCACCTGCGGATCGGGATGCTCGACGACGAACCGAGGACCATCCCAGGTTCGGCCCTCGTCGTCGCTGGTTACTGCGAGGACGAAGTTGCCACCGGTCTCCGTCTCCATCCCCGTGTACCAGTCGACGTAGAGACGGCCGCCGGCCGTCCGCTCGATCGAGGGGATGCCCTGCCACATGCGGTGCTCGTCCTGGAACCGGTCCTCGGTCGGGTTGTTCAGCACCCGTGCTGGGGACATCGTGCCTGAGGTCACCATCTGCTCCTGCCGTCGTTGCGTCGTCGATCCGACGGTCGTTTCCGTCGACGGCGGCAGTCTGCACACCTGGGGAGGCGTCTGTCAATTCTGACTAACGCTCCCCAGGTCAGCGTCGGATGGTGTCGGGTACGGCTTCGACCCAGCCGAGGAAGCGCTCGACGAGAGCGCCGCCGCTTCCCACCAGGGCGTTCTCCGCGGCCGCGATCATGTCGTCGAAGTGCGCCTCCATCGCCGCCTGTGCACCCGCGGGGTCGCGAGCCTCGATGCGGTCGAGGACGTCCCTGTGCTCGGCGACGACGCGCTCCTCGTCGCGGCGGGTGGACAAGATGGCGTCGAGCACAGCCTCAACCCGGTCCAGGTGCGGAGCGAGCATCATGTCAGCGGCGAGCTTGAGCATCCTGTTGCTCGCGAGGTCCACCACGCCGCGGTGGAACTGAAGCCCAGGCTGCTCGATCATCGGCATGCTCCCGACCGCATCAGCGTGGTCGGAGCACAGCCGCCGAAGCTCGGCCACCCCCTCCGCGCCGGGATTCCGGGCCGCGTCGGCGGCAACAGCGCTCTCGACCGCCTGGCGTGCCCGCAGCAGGTCGAGCAGATCCTGGACATCGCGCACCGCGTGCTGCAGCGAGTCCGACGTCCGCTCAGCCAGGACTGCCTCCGCAGCGCGCCGCCGCCCCTCCGCTGAGAGAGTGCGCCCCTTCGTCCCCGCCGGGGCGGTCCACCCGCGCCGATCCATCTCGCGCAAGAGGCGAGACACGGAGGACTCGCTGAGGACCATCCCGCGTGCCGCGAGCTCGCGTTGAGCGTTACGCGTGCCTACGGGAGCGTCCGACGTCGAGATGGCGTGCGCCAGTGCGAGCATCGCGCCTTCGCGATCGTTCATGTGTGTCCTCTCCCGGCCCGTCCGCTTGACGCGGATGGCGAGTCAGGGCCATCGTTGGCCGATGTTGGTCAGATGTGACTAACGAACACCACGCATTCTAGTCGGTGCCATCAGCGACCGACGGCACCCCTACGGAGAGACACGCGATGACAACGACGCACCCTACCGAGCAGCCGTACCCGCGCGACCTCGCCGGCTATGCCGGGCGCCCTCCGCACGCGGGGTGGCCGGGCGGGGCGAAGGTCGCCGTCTCGTTCGTCATCAACCTTGAGGAGGGCGGGGAGAACAACGTGCTGCACGGCGACCTTGCATCCGAGGCGTTCCTGACCGAGGAGCCGACGACGGCACTGGCAGGGCGCCGGAACCTCAACGTCGAGTCCCAGTACGAGTACGGGACTCGTGCTGGCTTCTGGCGCCTGCAGCGCCTGTTCGCCGAGCACTCGCTGCCCGTCACCGTCTTCGGCATCGCCGAGTCGATGCGGCGCAACCCGGGCCTCGTGGCGGCCGCGCAGGAGTCCGGCTGGGAGATCGCGTCGCACTCGCTGCGCTGGATCAACTACGCCGAGGTGAGCTCCGACATCGAGCGCGACCACATCGCGCAGGCCGTCCGCACTCACACCGATGTCGCTGGAGAGCCGCCCGCCGGGTGGTACACCGGTCGCAACAGCGACAGCACCCGCCGCCTGGTCGTCGAGCACGGCGGATTCCTCTACGACTCCGACTCGTTCAGCGACGACCTGCCCTACTGGGTCGACGTCGACGGCATCGCCCAGCTCGTCGTCCCGTACACGCTCGACAACAACGACGGACGGTACGTCAACACCTACGGCTTCCAGTCCGAGTCCTTCTCCGCATATCTGACCCGCGGCCTGGAGCAGCTTCTCGAAGAGGGTGCCGACAGCCCCAAGATGATGAGCATCGGCCTCCACCTGCGAATCTCCGGGCGGCCCGGGCGCGCAGCCGACCTCAAGCGCTTCCTTGGCCTGGTCGCCAGCCACCCCGATGTGTGGGTCGCGCGACGCATCGACATCGCGCGTCACTGGCGATCGGTCCACCCGGCAAAGAACTGGCTACCGAACAGCGTCGACCCCCTCGCCGACATGTCCTAGGCAGCAGTCGTGCACACCAGGTGGCCATGCGGGAAAATGCTCGACCATGGGACGGAAGTTCGTCTGGGCCACCACGCGGGAGCCCGCCGCGAACACCTACATCGCACCCCAGCTCGCCATACCCGCCCTGCCCGTCGCCACCGCCTGGGGCAACAACCGCACCAGCCCTCGATTCGGCGAGGCCAGGGACCGAGACAGTGCCGCATGGAAAGCTGGAGCCCTCAAGAGCATCTACCGCGGGCGACCGCTCGTGTGGCTCGACGACCAAGCCCACCGGTGGGCCGGAGCACGCGTCGCCTCACGACTTCTACAAGGCCCAGCGTGCACCGCTGTCGCCCCCCGCCACGCCGCCGCTCCAACGTATGAGTCCGCGCTGTGACCATCGGTCATCGCTCGGTCCTGGCGGGTGGCCACGGCAAACAGCTGACCCTCTCGCGCCCCGCCACAGCACGAGCGAACCGACGACGAGCACGTGAGCTTCCCTGCCGAAGCCACTCCATCGCGGCACCCGCACCCGGCCTGCAGGCTGCCTGGAGGATGTGACACCGCCAAAGACCGCAACTGAACCTCCAGTTTGTCCGATGCGGACGGCCCGCTGTGCTGTTTCTGTGATGTTCTTGCTACCGGCCAATGCATAACCGCAGGTCAGAGGCATAAATGCGGACGAGTCGGTCTGTACGCCGGGTTCTGTTCCCGCGCGAGGTCACCCTCGCGCGGGCGACGGTCATCCATCTAGGCCCTGCGTCGCCGCAGGGCTCGAGCGGTCTACCCGACTGTGCTTCTCCGTGGAGAATCGGGCGGGCAGCCCTCAGACACAGTCTGTCTGACCTTGCTCCAGGTGGGGTTTACCGAGCCGGACCGGTCACCCGGTCCGCTGGTGGTCTCTTACACCACCGTTTCACCCTTACCGCAGCGGTCGGGGCCGGAGCCCTTCCCGACGCGGCGGTCTGTTCTCTGTGGCACTGTCCCGCGGGTCACCCCGGGTGGGCGTTACCCACCACCTTGCCCTTCGGAGCCCGGACGTTCCTCGGCAGGAGGCACGAGGCCTCCCGACGCGACCGTCCGACCGACTCGTCCGCGCCAGCAAGGCTACCGCTCCCGGGCGGCTCGGCGGACCAGCGACCGGTCCCGGCGGCGGGTCGTGCCCCGTAGGATGGCCCGCCCCCCTCGAAGCCCGCTCCCGGAGGTCTGTCGTGCCCGCCACCGCCGAACCGTCCGCCCCCGACGCCCCGAGCGCGGCACCCGCCCCCGACACGTCGGCCGAGCTCGCCCGGGAGCAGGAGTTCCTGGCCGACGCCCGCAGGCAGCTCGCCCGCATGCGCGAGCGGGCCGGGTCGCTCGACGCGCTCGCGGGAGACCGGGTCAGCGCCGAGTACCTCGAGGCGGCGCTCGCCCGTCGGCTCGCCCAGCTCGCCGACGACCCCGAGGTCCCGCTCTTCTTCGGACGCATCGACCTCGACGGCACCGGCCACGAGCCCGCCGAGGTCTTCCACATCGGCCGCCGCCACGTCTCCGACCCCGAGGGCGACCCGCTCGTCGTCGACTGGCGCGCCCCGGTGAGCACGCCCTTCTACCGCGCCACGCGCACCGAGCCGATGGGGGTCGCCGTCCGCCGCCGCTACGGCTTCCAGCGCGGCGCCCTCACCGGCTTCGAGGACGAGTCGCTCACCGCCCCGGGTCCCGGCGCGGAGTCCTCCGCGATCCTCGAGGCCGAGATCGAGCGGCCCCGTACCGGGCCGATGCGCGACATCGTCGCCACCATCCAGCCGGAGCAGGACGTCATCGTGCGCAGCGGGATCGACCGGACCGTCGTCGTGCAGGGCGCGCCCGGCACCGGCAAGACCGCCGTCGGGCTGCACCGCGCCGCGTACCTGCTGTACTCCCACCGCGAGCGGGTGAGCCGCGCCGGGATGACCGTCGTCGGGCCCAACGCGAGCTTCCTGCGGTACATCCGCGACGTGCTGCCCGCCCTCGGCGAGGTCGACGCGACCCAGACCACCGTCGAGCAGATCGTCACGGCGCACGGCCGCCTGCGCGGGACGGAGCCTGCGGACGTCGCGCGGCTCAAGGGCGACGGGCGCATGGCCGAGGTGCTCCGCCGCGCGGTGTGGTCGCACCTCGTCGAGCCGTCCGAGGCGCTCGTGCTGCCCCGCGGTGCGCGCCGCTGGCGCGTCGCCGCGCACGAGGCCCGCGAGTGCGTGGCGCAGGTGGTCGGCCGGGAGCCGCGCTTCGACGCCGGTCGCGACCACCTGCGGCACGCGCTCGCGCACCGGATCCTCGTGCAGATCGAGGAGTCGGGCGAGGCGCTCGACGAGCGGGCGTGGGACGCGCTCGCGCGCACCCGCCCGGTCCGGGACTACACCGCCGCGGTGTGGCCGAAGGTCACGCCGACGGCGCTGCTGCACCGGCTCCTCGTCGACCCCGCGTTCCTCGCCGCGAGCGCCGACGGCGTCCTCACCCCGGCCGAGCAGGAGCTGCTGCGCCCGGCCCGACCGTCCCGGACGCCGGGCACGGCCCGCTGGACGCTGGCCGACCTCGTCCTGCTCGACGAGGTCGCGGACCTGCTGGCCCGCGGCGCGTCGGTCGCGCACGTCGTGGTGGACGAGGCGCAGGACCTGTCGCCGATGATGCTGCGCTCTCTCGGGCGCCGGGCGCGCACCGGCTCGCTGACGGTGCTGGGCGACCTGGCCCAGGCGACGACGCCGTGGGGGGTCTCCTCGTGGACCGACGCGCTGACGCACCTCGGCAAGCCCGACGGCCATGTGGAGCAGCTCACCGCGGGCTTCCGCGTCCCCGGCGACGTCATCGAGTACGCGGCCCGCCTGCTGCCCGAGATCGCGCCGGACCTCGACCCGCCGGTCGCCGTCCGCCGGGCGCGGGGCGAGCTCGTCCTCACCACCGGGCCGCTCGTGGACCTGGTCCGCACGGCGCTCGCCCGGGAGGGGTCGGTCGGGCTGATCGTGCCCGACGCCGGCACGGACGCCGCGCGCGCGGCGCTCACCGCGGCGGGCCTCGCCTTCGCGGTCGTCGGCGAGGCGTCGGACGACGACGGCGCGGTCGAGTTCGACGCGCGCCTCGACCTCGTGCCCGCGTCGCTCGCGAAGGGGCTGGAGTTCGACCACGTCGTGCTGGACGACCCGGAGGGCGTCGTCCGGGGCGAGCCCGACCGGGTCACGGGGCTGCGACGGCTGTACGTCTGCCTGACCCGCGCGGTGACGTCGCTCGCCGTCCGCCACCGGGACGACCTGCCCGCGGAGCTCCGCCGCCCGTGACGGGCGCCCCGGCGGTGGGGCGGACGCGCCGGGACCGTCGTGTCGGGACTCCTCGGTAGGGTGCCCGGGTGGCCACAGCGACTGCGACCGACCCCGCGCTCGACGTGCTCCGGCGAGTCTTCGGGTACGACGCGTTCCGGGGTGAGCAGGCGGCCGTCATCGACACCGTCGTCAACGGCGGCGACGCCCTGGTGCTCATGCCGACCGGCGGGGGCAAGTCGCTGTGCTACCAGATCCCCGCCCTGGTCCGTCCAGGGACCGGCGTCGTGGTCTCCCCGCTCATCGCCCTCATGCAGGACCAGGTGGACGCCCTCGCGGCGCTCGGCGTCCGCGCCGCGTTCCTCAACTCCACGCTGTCCTCGGAGGACCGCCGCGCCGTGGAGCGCGCGCTCGTGGCGGGTGAGCTCGACCTGCTCTACGTGGCGCCGGAGGGGCTCCGCAGCCGCGCCACCCTCGACCTGCTCGACAGGGCGCCGATCGCGCTGTTCGCGATCGACGAGGCGCACTGCGTCTCCCAGTGGGGCCACGACTTCCGGCCGGACTACCTCGAGCTGTCGGTGCTGCACCAGCGCTGGCCGTCCGTCCCCCGCATCGCGCTGACCGCGACGGCGACGGCCGCGACGCGCGCCGAGATCGCCCAGCGCCTCGACCTGGAGGGCGCGCGGCACTTCGTCTCCAGCTTCGACCGCCCCAACATCACCTACCGGATCGTGCCCAAGGACCGGCCCGAGAAGCAGCTGCTCGACCTGCTGCGCACCGAGCACGCCGGGGAGGCCGGGATCGTCTACTGCCTCTCGCGCGCGTCGGTCGAGAGGACCGCCGCGACGCTCGTCGAGAACGGGATCCAGGCGCTGCCCTACCACGCGGGGCTCCCCGCGTCGGTGCGCGCCGCGAACCAGTCCCGGTTCCTGCGCGAGGACGGCGTGGTCATGGTCGCGACGATCGCCTTCGGCATGGGCATCGACAAGCCCGACGTCCGGTTCGTCGCCCACCTCGACCTGCCCAAGTCCGTCGAGGGGTACTACCAGGAGACGGGACGCGCGGGGCGCGACGGGCTGCCGTCCACCGCCTGGCTGGCCTACGGCCTCGCCGACGTCGTGCAGCAGCGCAAGCTCATCGAGACGTCCGACGGCGACGCCGCGCACCGGCGCAACCTGGGCCGGCACCTGGACGCGATGCTCGCCCTCTGCGAGACCGTGGAGTGCCGCCGCGCCCAGCTCCTCGCCTACTTCGGCCAGGAGCACCCGGGGGCCTGCGGGTCGTGCGACACGTGCCTCGCCCCGCCCGAGGCCTGGGACGGGACGGTCGCCGCGCAGAAGGTGCTCTCGACGGTGTTCCGCCTGGACCGCGAGCGCGGGCAGCGCTTCGGCGTCGGGCAGGTCGTCGACATCCTCCTCGGCCGGGACACGGAGAAGGTCCGACGGTTCCGGCACCAGGAGCTGTCGGTGTTCGGGGTCGGGGACGACCTGTCCGAGAACGAGTGGCGGGCCGTCGTGCGCCAGCTCCTCGCCCAGGGGCTGCTCACCGTCGAGGGAGCGCACGGGACGCTCGTGCTCACCGCGGCGAGCGGGGAGGTCCTGGCCCGGCGCCGCGAGGTCCGGATGCGGCACGAGCCGGCTCGTCCGGTGCGCGCGGCGAAGGCACGGAAGGCGGCCGCCGCCGCCGAGCTGGCCGAGGCCGACGTCCCCCTGTTCGAGGCGCTGCGCGCCTGGCGGGCGGGCGAGGCGAAGACCCAGGGCGTGCCCGCGTACATCGTGTTCGGGGATGCGACGCTCCGCGGGATCGCGACCGCCCGGCCCGGCTCGCTCGAGCGGCTCGCGCTGGTGAGCGGCGTCGGCGAGAACAAGCTCGCCCGGTACGGCGACGCGGTGCTGGCCGTCGTCGTCGAGGCAGGCTGAGCGGCCGCACACCGGGCTCGGACCGTCCCCCGCCGCCCGAGGCAGGGGACGAGCGTGTCAGACGTCGACGCGGTACGACAGCGCGAGCTCGTCGCCGCTGACCCCGCGGATGCCCCAGTTCTCGCGCGGGCTCTCGAGGATCACGAGCTCCACGTCGTCCACCGTCAGGCCGAGGGCTGGCACGACGTCGTCGTACAGCGCCGCGACCAGCGCGCGCTTGGCCTCGCGCGTGCGGCCCGTGAAGCAGACGACCTCGACGACCAGGTACGCGTCCGAGCGCGGGGCGACCAGGTCGTCGTCGTCCAGGAGCAGGAAGCGGTGGAACCGCTTGTCCGGCGGGAGCTGCCACGCGCGCACGAGCGCGTCGTGCAGCGCGTCGGACACCTCCGTCCGCCGCGCGCCCCACACGCTGCGCCGTCCGTAGATCTTCACCTGGGCCATCGGGCGAGCGTAGCCGTGACGCACCCCACGCCGTCGGCCCCGGTCACCCGCGGCGGCGACGTCGCGCGCGCTCGTAGAGTGACCCGATGCTCGTGCTGCTCCCCCCGTCCGAGGGCAAGACCCCCGCGCCCGACGGCGCCCCGCCCGTCGACCTCGACACCCTGACCTCCCCCGCGCTCACCGCGCACCGCGTGACGGTCCTCGACGCGCTCGCCGCCGCGAGCGCCCGGCCGGACGCCCACGAGGTCCTGGGCACGACGCCGGGGCTCGCCGAGGAGGTGCGGCGCAACACCGTGCTGCGCTCGGCCCCGGCCGGTCCGGCAGCCGACGTGTACACGGGCGTGCTGTACGGCGCCGCGGACCTCGCGGGGGCGCTCGCCGCGGGCGGGGAGCCCGCGCGTCGGGCCCGCGAGGACGTGCGCGTCGTGTCGGGGTTGTGGGGCGCGCTCTCCCCCGCCGACCGGGTCCCGGCGTACCGGCTCTCCATGGCGGTGGACCTGCCGGGCGTCGGGAAGCTCGCCACGGCGTGGCGGCCCCACCTCGCCCCCGTGCTCGACGAGCGGGCCGCGGGCGACGTCGTCGTGGACTGCCGGTCCGCGACGTACGTGGGCGCGTGGAAGCCGCGGACATCGGGCCCGCGGGCGGCCGAGTGGGTCGCGGTGCGGGTCGTGCGCGAGCACGCCGGGAAGCGGACCGTCGTCTCGCACAACGCCAAGCACACGCGCGGCGTGCTCGCCGGGCACCTCGTGCGCCGGGAGGCGGCGTCGCCGTCGTCCGCGGCCGGGCTGCTGGACGCCGCGCGCGAGCTCGTCGGCACGGTGATCGGGACCGAGGTCGGCTCGGGCCTCACCTACCGGCTGATCGAGGCGACCCTGCACGACGCCACGACGCGCAGCGGGCCGCGCACGCTCGAGCTCGTCATCTCCTGAGCGGTCCGCCCGAGCGGTCCGGGCGAGCGGTCCGGCGCGGTGGTCGGCCCGGGCCGGCGCCGCGTGCCACTGCGCCGGGACGGGCAGGGGTCCACAGTGGATCCATGGCCGTCAGCCAGGACCTCGCCGACCGCGTCCGCGCGGTGCTGGCGCCCCGCGCCCCGTTCGAGGAGCGGACGATGTTCGGCGGCCTCGCGTTCCTCGTCGACGGGCGCATGGCGGTCGCGATCTCCGGGGACGCCCTCATGGTGCGGGTCGGCACGGGCGGACGCACCGCCGCCCTGGAGCGCGGCGCCCGGCCGATGACGATGGGCACCCGCACGATGGCGGGGTGGGTCGTCGTCGACGGTCCGCGCCTGGCGGACACGCGCGAGCTCGACGCCTGGGTGGAGACCGGTCTCCAGTCCGCCCGCACCGCGCGTCCGAGGCCGCCGAGGTAGAGCCGCGGTCACGACCATGCCTCTACCTCGCGCTACCAGGCCTCTACCTCGGCCGGGTCAGAGGTCGCTCGGGACGCCCTGGGCCGTGAGCTCGCTCGTGCCGTCGGCCCACAACCGCAGGATGCTCACCGACGCCGGAGGGACGCGGATCCGCGACCACTGCTCGGGCGGCGCGCCCACGGACGTCCCGATCGCGGCCCGCACCTGGACGGCGTGGCCCACGACGACGACGGTGCGGCCCGCGGGCCCGGCACCCGGCAGCACGGTGTCGACGAGGTCGCGCAGCCCCTGCCGGACGCGCACGCCGACGTCGGCGGCGGACTCGCCGCCCGGGGCCGGCGTCGTCCCGGTCGCGTACCAGGCGGGCAGGAGGCCGGGCCACCCGGCGTCCACCTCCGCGGCCGTGAGCCCCTCCCACGCGCCGAAGTCCACCTCGGCGAACCGGTCGTCCGTCGTCACGGGCACCCCGAGGCGGCGGCCGACGGCGCGCGCGGTCTCCTGGGCCCGGACCATGGGCGAGGAGACGACGGCCGACGGGCGGGGCAGGTCGGGCCACGCCTGGCGACCGATCCGGAACACCAGGTCCGCGGCCTGCGCGGCCTGCGTCCGGCCGCGCGCGGTGAGGGACGGTCCCGGCACCGACGAGCCGCTGAACGCGCCCGCGACGGTGAGCGGCGTCTGCCCGTGGCGCACGAGCACGACCGTGAGCGCGGGCGCGTCGTCGAACCGGACGGTGGCGCCCGACGGCCGGGCAGGCGTGTCGACCGCCGCGCCCTCAGGGACGGCGGGGAGGGTCGTCCCGTCCACGGGGACGGCCGCGGGGTCGGCCGCGGCGCCGGACGGCACCTCCGACGTGTCCGCGGGGTCGTGATCGCGCACGACGGTCCCGCGGGTGTCCATCGCCTCGTTGGCCAGGGCGTCGGCTGCCGCGTTCTGCGCGCGCGGCACCCACTCGTAGGTGACCTGCGCGGCGGGGAGCACCGCCGCGGCCTCGGCCGCCAGGCGGCGCATGTCGTCGTGCTTGATCTGCCAGCGCCCCGACATCTGCTCGACGACGAGCCGCGAGTCCATCCGGACCGTCACGTGCGCGGCCGGGTCGATCTCCGCGGCGGCGCGCAGCCCGGCGACGAGGCCCGAGTACTCGGCGACGTTGTTCGTCGTCGTGCCGAGGTACGCGGCCCGCTCGGCGAGCACCTGGCCGGTCGCGGCGTCGCGCACGAGCGCCCCGAAGCCCGCGGGCCCCGGGTTGCCGCGCGAGCCGCCGTCGGCCTCGACGACGAGCTGCCGACCGCTCGCCCCGCTCACGCGCCGGCGCCCTCCGGCCGCACCACGATGTGGCCGTAGTCCTCGAGCCGCACCACCTGGTCGGGCGCGGCCGACGTGATCGCCGCGAGCTCGGCCGGGCTCAGCGAGACGTTGAGCCCGTCGACGTGCTGGCCGCGCAGCGCGACGACGCCGCGGCCGCCGTTCTGGTCGCGCACGCGCTCGTAGAGCGCGAGCAGGCCCGCGTCGAGGCCAGCGACGGCGTCCGTGCGCCGCCCCGCGACCTGCGCGGCCTCCGCGTCGAGCTCGGCGTACCGGGCGTCGCGCGCGGCCACGACCTCGGCCTTGGCGGACTCGAGCTCGGCGTGCGCCGACTCGAGCTTCGCGAGGGCCTCCTCGTGCGCCTCGAGCCGCTCCATGACATCGAGCTCGACCTCTTCGAGGACGCCCTGCCGGCGGGCGAGCGACTCGAGCTCCGCGACGAGCGCCTGCGCGTCCTTCGCCCCGACCTGCCCGGAGTCCAGGCGCGACTGGTCGCGGGCGGCGCGCGTGCGCACCTGCTCGACGTCGCCCTCGGCCTTGGTCAGCTCGCGCCGGAGGTCGCTCACCGCGGTCCGCGACTCCACGAGCTTGCCGCGCAGGTCCTCGAGCTGGGCGTCGAGCTCGGCGATGCGCGCGTGCTCCGGCAGGTTCTTGCGCTGGTGCGCGAGCTGCTGGGCACGCGTGTCGAGCTCCTGGACGTCGAGCAGGCGGAGCTGGTCGGCGGGCGGTGCAGTGGCCACGGGTGGTTCCTTTCGTGGGCCCCGGACGGGGCCGGCGTGCGGGTCGGTGGGGACGGGTGGGGGTCGACGCGCGGCGGGCGTCAGCCCTGCGCGGTGTCGCGGGGCGGTCCGGCGTCGGCTGCGGGGTCGGCGGGTGCAGACGGGAACCGCGCCGTCCACGGGTCGGTGACGAGCGTGCTAACCCGCGTCTCCACGGCCGCGCCGGAGCGCGCGAGGACGCGCACGAGGTCCTCGGCAGCGTAGCGGAGCCACGGCCACTCCGAGGCGTAGTGCGGCACGTCGACGAGGAACGGCGTCCCTGCCTCGCCGCCGTCGAGCCGCGCGCGCTCGCGCAGCTCGGACACGGGGTGGTGGCGCAGGTCGGAGGTGAGGTAGACGTCGGCCCCGCTCGCACGCACGGCGTCGAACAGCGAGTCGCCGGACCCGCCCACGACCGCCACCGACTCGACGCGCGCGTCGAGGTCGCCCGCCACGCGCACGCCCTGCACCGTCGGGGGCAGCACCTGCGCGACGCGCTCCGCGAAGGCGCGCAACGTCGTCGGCTCCGCGAGCCGGCCCACGCGGCCGGTGCCGGTGCGGGCCGCCTCGTGCGGCGACGGCGCGGGGTGCGGCACGAGGGGGACGCGGTGCAGGAGGTCGAGCGCGTCGGCGAGGGCGTCCGCGACCCCGCGCTGCGCGGCGTCGGCGTTGGTGTGCGCGACGTACAGCGCGCAGCCGCCCCGGATGAGGCGGTGCACGAGCGAGCCCTTGAAGGTCGTCGCGGCGACGGAGTGCACGGGCCGCAGGAACAGCGGGTGGTGCGTCACGAGGAGGTCGGCGCCCCAGGCCAGCGCCTCGTCCGCGACCTCCTCGACGGGGTCGACGGCGAGCAGCACCTTGCGCACGGGCGCGTCCGGGTCGCCGGCGACGAGCCCGACGGCGTCCCAGTCCTCCGCCGTCGACGGCGGGTACAGCTCGTCCAGCGTCCGCACGACGCGGCCGAGCGTCGGGTGCCCCGCGCCCTCGGCCGCCGGGTCCGCGGGAGACGTGTCGGTGCTCGGGTCGGGCGCGGCGGTCATGGCGGCAGGCTATCCCGGGCGGGCCGCCGGACGCCGCTCGCCGTGGTTTGATGGATTGCGCAATCCATCATCCCGCAGCCCGGAGGACCCGTGCCCCGCCCACCCCGACCCGACGACGGCGCCCCCGGCACCGACGAGACCGCTCCCCTCTACCGCATCAAGGCCGAGCTCTTCCGGTGCCTCGCGCACCCCACGCGCATCCAGGTGCTCGAGGTCCTCGCCGCCGACGCCGACCACACCGCGCCCGTCTCCGTGCTGCTCGACGTCACCGGGTGCGAGGCGTCCCAGCTCTCCCAGCACCTCGCGGTGCTGCGCCGGGCGGGCGTCGTCACCTCGACGCGCAGCGGGAACGCCGTCGAGTACCGCCTCGCCGAGCCGCTCGTCGCCGAGCTGCTCGTCGTCGCGCGGGCCTTCCTCCTGTCGAACCTCGCCGGCGCGTCCGACCAGCTCGAGGCCGCGCGGCGGCTCCCGGCCCTGCCCGGCGCGTCCGCGCGCGCGGTGCTCGACGCGACCACCGTGTCGTCCCCCTCGGCATGAACCGCCTCGCCGCCGTCCGCGACCTGCTGCCCCGGCGCTCCGACTACGACCTGCGCCCCCGGACCCTGCGCGCCGACCTCCTCGCCGGCGTCACCGTGGGCGTCGTCGCGCTCCCGCTCGCGCTCGCGTTCGGCGTCAGCTCCGGCGTCGGGGCCGCCGCCGGGCTCGTCACCGCCGTCGTCGCCGGCGTCGTCGCGGCGGTCCTCGGAGGGTCGAACCACCAGGTGTCCGGACCGACCGGGGCGATGGCGGTCGTGCTCGCGCCGGTCGTCGTCACGCACGGCCCCGGCTCCGTCGCGCTCGTCACCGTCCTCGCCGGGCTCGTGGTCCTCGTCGCCGGGCTCGCCCGGCTCGGCCGGGTCGTCACGTACATCCCGTGGCCGGTCGTCGAGGGGTTCACGCTCGGGATCGCGTGCATCATCTTCCTCCAGCAGGTCCCGGCCGCGGTCGGCGTCGAGGTCGCGCCCGGCCACAACACCCTCGTGTCCGCGGTGGAGGCCGTGCGCGCCGCCGTCACCGACGTGCCCGCCGCCCCGGTGCTGTGGACGCTCGGCTGCGTCGCCCTCGTCGCCGCGACCATGGTGCTGCTCCCCCGGCTCCACGCGGGGATCCCCGCGTCGCTCGTCGCGGTCGTGCTCGCCACCGTCCTCGTCGAGGTGCTCGGCGCGCCCGTCCCGCGCATCGGCGCGCTGCCGTCGTCGCTGCCCACGCCCGTCCTGCCGTCGGTCACGCCCGGCGCGCTGCGCGACCTCGGCGGCGCCGCGCTCGCCATCGCCGCGCTCGCCGCGATCGAGTCCCTGCTGTCCGCGCGCGTCGCGGCGACCATGGTGCAGTCCGGGCCCGGCAGCGGTTCCGTCTACCAGCCCGACCGGGAGCTCGTCGGACAAGGCGTCGCCTCCGTCGCCAGCGGCCTCTTCGGCGGCATGCCCGCCACGGGGGCCATCGCCCGCACCGCGGTGAACGTGCGCTCCGGCGCCCGCACGCGGCTCGCCGCCGTCGTGCACGCGGTCGTGATCCTCGCGGTCATGTACCTCGCCACCGGCCCGGTCTCGCGGATCCCGCTCGCCGCGCTCGCCGGCGTCCTCATGGTGACGAGCTTCCGGATGATCGGCGGGCGCACGATCCGCTCCGTCGTCGGCGCCGGGCGCTCCAGCGCGGCGACCTTCGCCGTGACCGCCGTCGTCACCGTCGCGTTCGACCTCGTGCAGGCCATCGAGATCGGCATCCTCGTCGCCGCGTTCTTCGCGCTGCGGACCGTCGCCCGCGCCTCCGGGGTCCACCGCGAGCCGCTGCCCAGCCCCGCCGAGCCGGGCGACGAGCACGTCGCGCTCTTCCGCCTCGAGGGGTCCATGTTCTTCGGCGCCGCCGACCGCGTGCTCGCCGAGGTGACCGACGCCTCGGCGCACGAGGACGTCGCGGTCGTCGTCCTGCGGCTCTCCCAGCTCCGCATGGTCGACGCGACCGGGGCGAAGGCGCTCGGCGGGCTCATCGAGGGTCTCGAGGCGCGCGGCGTCACCGTCCTCGTCAAGGGCGTCCAGGACCGGCACCGCGCGCTGCTCACGAACGTCGGCGCGCTCGCCGAGCTCCGGCACGAGAACCACCTGTTCGACACGCTCGACGACGCCGTCGAGCACGCGCGCTCCCACGTGCGCCGCGCGGCGAGCGGCACCGACGTCCCGCAGGTGCGCGGTCTGCGACCCGCGACGTGAGTGCCTAGCCTGGAGCCGTGCACGAGTACGTGCGAGCCCTGCCGCCGGCGCTGCCGCCCGGCGTCGTGTCGATGGTCGGCTACCGCCTGCGGACCGCGACGACGGACGGGACACCGTCCGTCCACCGCGGCCTGCCGTCGCCGTGGCTCACGCTCGTCGTGAGCACCGCGGGCGCCGTGCCGACGGCGGTCGGGCCGGACGACGCCCCGGTGGGCTACGCGTCGCTCGTCGGCGGGCTGCACACACGGCCTGCGTACATCCACCAGCCGCCCGAGCAGGCAGGCGTGCAGCTCGCCCTCGACCCCCTCGCGTGCCGGGAGCTGCTCGGCGTCCGGGCCGCCGAGCTCGGGCTCGTCGAGGACGCGGACGCGGTGCTCGGGCCCGTCGCCGAGCGGTTGCGCGAGCAGGTGGCCGAGGCGGGCTCGTGGCCCGCGGCGTTCGACGCCGTGCGGGCGGCGCTCACGCAGCCCGGGGGCGTCGCACCGGGTGGCTCCGTCGCCCGGTGCGACGGCGTGCGCCCCGAGGTCGCGGAGGCGTGGCGGGTGCTCGTGCGCACGCACGGGCGCGCCCGGGTCCGGGACGTGGCCCGCCACGTGGCGCTGGGCGAGCGCCGCCTGGAGACGCTGTTCCGGGCGGAGCTCGGGGTCTCGCCGCGCGCGGTGCGCGGGCTCGCGCGGTTCGACGCCGCCCGTCGCGCGGCGCAGCGCCTCGCCCTCGGCCGCGGGCCCCGCACGCTCGCGGACGTCGCCGCGAGCGCCGGGTACGCCGACCACTCCCACCTCGTGCGCGACTTCCGGCGGTTCGCCGGCACGACCCCGACCGGGTGGGTCCGGGAGGAGGTCGGGAACATCCAAGCCGGGGGCCACACCGACGGCCCAGCCTGGGACCATGAGCATCCACGAGAGCACCCGGGACACCGCTGACCACACCCCCGCCGCCGACGCGGCCGGGACGCCGACCGGGACACCGAGCCCCCATGTCTGGCCCACGCTCCAGGCGCGCGACGCCCGCGCGCTCGTCGCGTTCCTCACCGACGTCGTCGGGTTCGTCGCGACGGCCGTCATGGCGGGCGACGACCGCGACGTCGCGCACGCCCAGCTCGACTGGCCGCACGGCGGCGGGATCATGCTCGGCAGCCACTCCCCCGAGCGGGAGTGGTCGCGCGAGCCGGGGACGTGCGGCACGTACGCCGTCGTGCCCGACGACGCCGCGATCGAGGCGCTCGACGCCCGGCTGCGCGAGCGCGTGCCGGGTACCGGCGGTCGCGTCGTCGTGCCGCTGCGGGACACCGACTACGGGAGCCGCGAGCTCGTGCTCCAGGACCCCGAGGGGAACCTCTGGTCCTTCGGCACGTACCGCGGCGAACCGCGTCGGTGACAGCGCCGGGCGTCCTGCCCGCCGCGCGCGGCCGGTAGGGCGCAGCCGGCCGGGCGAAGCCGGTCGGGCGCGGCCGGTCGGGCGCGGTGCGCCTGGCCTCGGCTCACCTCGTCGCGCCTCACTTCGCCTCCGCGTAGTGGTCGACGACCGCGACCGTGAGCGGGAAGTCGACCGGGAAGTCGCCGAACAGAAGGCGACCCGCCTCGGCCGCCGCGGCGCGGACCTCGTGCGCGACCGTCTCGGCGAGCTCGGCCGGCGCGTGCACGACGACCTCGTCGTGCAGGAAGAAGACGAGGTGCGCCCGGTCGGTGAACGGGGCGGGCGCCGCCCCGGGGGTCGCGGCGAGGGGCAGGTCCCACAGCCGCCGCCGGATCGACGCGAGCCAGCACAGCGCCCACTCGGCGGCGGTGCCCTGCACGACGAAGTTGCGCGTGAAACGACCCCAGGCCCGCGTGTACGACCGGGCCCGCGCCTGCGCGTCGGCCCCGGACGCGGCGTCCTCCGTGGCACCGACCTCGTCGACCGCGTACGCCCCGTCCTGCGCGGCGTGCCACGACTCGCCGGGGCGCGGGGAGCTGCGGCCGAGGAGCGTCGAGACGACCTCCCCGCGCTCGCCGGCCTGGGCGGCGCGCTCCACGAGGCCGATGGCGTCGGGGAACGCCTTCGCGAGGCGCGGGAGCACGAGCGCGCTGTCGCCGGTCGTACCGCCGTACATCGCGCCGAGCATCCCCACCTTCGCGTGGTCGCGGGTCGCGACAGCGCCCGACGCGACGATCCCCGCGTACATGTCGCCGCCGCGACCCGCGGCGGCCATGCGCTCGTCGTGCGCGAGCCCGGCGAGCACGCGCGGCTCGAGCTGCGCGGCGTCGGCCACGACGAGCCGCCAGCCCGGGTCCGCGACGACGGCGCGCCGCACCTGCTTCGGGAGCTGCAGCGCTCCCCCGCCGCTCGACGCCCACCGGCCCGTGACGACCCCGCCCACGACGTACTCGGTACGGAACCGGCCGTCGTGCACCCAGGTGTCGAGCCACGCCCAGCCGTTCGCCGTGAGGAGCCGCGCGAGCTTCTTGTACTCCAGCAGCGGCTCGACGACGGGGTGGTCCGTGCGCTCGAGCTCGCCCTTGCGCAGGGACCGCACGCCGACGCCCGCGTACTGCAGCGCCTTGAGCAGGTCGGGGTGGGAGTCGGGGTTGAGGGTAGGCGGCGCGTCCAGCGCCGTGCGGATGCGTGCGACGAGCTCCTCCATGCGCGCGGGCCGCTCGCCCGGCCGGGGCCGTGGTCCGAGCTCGCCGCTGAGGATCGCGTCGTGCACGTCGGCGCGCCACGGCACGCCCGCGTGGTGCATCTCGGCGGCGACGAGCGCGCCCGCGGACTCGGCGGCGAGCAGGAGCCGCAGCCGCCCGGCGGCGTCCGGCCCGTCCGCGGCGGCGACGGTCGCGAGCTGGTCGCGGAGCTCGGCGACGGGGTCGAGCCGCACGCTCGGGCCGTCCTGCGCGCCGAGCTCGAAGAGCCCGACGGGCTGCCGCGGCGCGGACGGGTCGCGCCCGGCCGGTACCGCGACGAGCGCGTCCCACGGCCCGGGGTCGCGCCGCGCGAACGGCGTGCCCGCGACGAGCCGCGAGCGTCGTAGCAGCACGTGGGACAGACGCAGGTCGTGCGACCGCTCCACGCGCCGCCCGGCCGTGAGCAGGGGCGGGTACCACCGGTTCGTGTCGTCCCAGGTCTCGCGGACCGGGTCCGCCGGGCCGTCCGCGACGTGCTCGACCCGGGCCCGTCCCGGCGAGCCGACGTGGACGGCGTAGGTGCTCACGCGCTCGCCTCCCGTGCTCGGGGCCCGGGGTCGGGCGCGGCGGCCACGGCGCGCGCGAGCGCCCGGCCCCGGGACGCGACGAAGCCGGCCCGCAGGAGCCGGGCCGCGTCGGGCTCGTGCGCGACGAGGCCGACCGTGGCGGCGAGCGTCGTCGCCCCGAGGTCGTCGGCGGTGCGCGCGGCGCGCGCGAGCGCGCTCGCCTGGTGCGGCGTGAGGTGTCGGCGCCCCGTGGCGGCGAGCGCCACGACCGTGTCGAGCAGCGTGTCGCACACGTCCTCGACGGGCGTGGGCACGACCACCTCCCGCGCGTGCGTGCCGGCACGCCCGCGCAGCGACCGGACGCGGGCGCGGAGCCGCGTCCAGGGGGTCGACCACGCCCGGTGGTCGTACGCCGGCGTCAGCGTCGGGACGACGACGTCGAGGCCCTCGCCCGGGCGGTCGACGAACAGCCCGACGGCCTCGTCGCGCCGCGACGCGAGGTCGCGCTCGACGGCGACGGCGACCACGCGCCGGCTCCCCGCCGCGACCCCGAGCAGGGTGTCGCACGCCGCCTCGTCCGCGGCGTCGACGCGCACGACCGTCTCCGCGCCGTCCGCCGCGACCAGCGTCCAGGTGAGCTCCTGGGCGACCTCGTCGAGGCCGATCGCCCCTGCCTCGCGCACCATGACGACCCGCACGGCGGCGGGTGTCCGGCCGAACCCGGCCTCGGCCCGCGGCGGGGTCGTCGCTGTGCGGGCCGCGACGTCACGGAGCTCGTCGGCGTCGAGCGCCCCGAGCGGCTCGACGGCGGGCCCCTCGCCCGCGCGCAGCCCCGTGTCCGCCCGCTCGGTCGCGCCGCGGAGCGCGAACGGGCCGCGGCACAGCGCCTCGACCGAGCGGCCCCAGACGAGCGGGAGGTCCCACGAGCGCCGGAAGGTCGGGTCGGCGCCCGGCGGGCGGCCGGTGGTGACCGACCGCACGCGCCCGGCGTCCGCGTCCCACAGGTGCACGGTCACCCCGCGCGCGCCCGACGCCGCGACCCACCACCGCGCACCGAGCGGCACGACCCGCGCCAGGTCGGTCGGGCGCTCGTCGGGCGTGCCGGCGTCGGGCGGCGGCTCCGCCTGCACGTACGCCCACAGCTCGGCCAGGGCGAGGAGGCAGTCCGTCTCGTCGACCGCGTCGCGGCGGTCCGCGAGCGCCTCGAGCCGGCCGACCGCGGACGTGACGAGACGCTGGACCGCGGGCCGTCGGCCGAGCCGCGCCACCACGCCCGCACCGCGCAGCTCCTCCAGGTCGTCGCGGCCGACGTGCGAGAGCCCGACGTCGAGCAGCCGCTCGACCGCGCGGACGACCTCGTCGGCCACCGCCCGGGTGTCGGGGACGCCCGTGGCACGCGGCGTCGCGGCGACCCGCTCGGGCCAGGGCCACGGACGGCCGTGCGCACGCCACACGTGCACGAGCGCCTCCAGCCGCCACCGGCGCTCGTCGGCGTCGCTCCACGCCGCCCCCTCGCGGGCCACGAGAATCCCCGGGAACCCCGCCCCCGCGACGTACGTGACGCGCGGCGCGCCGGGCCACGAGACCTCCGCGCGCGGGCCGTCGACCGCCACCTCCACGGGCGGCCCACCGACCGCCCCCTCCACGGGGAGACCGTCGACCGACGCCTGCGCGGGATCAGCGGGCACCGTCTCGGCGACCGCCCGCACGACGGCGGCGCCCGCGGCACGGTGCACGACGCGCGGGTCGAGCGCGAGGATCTCCGCCACCGGGTCCGGGGCGGGAGCGGACGGCGTCGCGCCGTCACCTGCCGCGGCGGGAGGCGGCGCGGGTGCGGCACCCGTCCCCCGCGCCCACAGGCTCGCGGCCACGACGTGCTGGCACGTGCCCGGCGTCGGGCACGCGCACCGCGCCCCGGCGGGACCGCGCGCGTCGAGCTCGACCCGCACCCCGCCCACGGACACGACGACGCCGTCGGGGCGCGCCTCGACCGGCTCGACGCGCCCGGCGGCGACGTCCTTGCGGGCGCGCCGCACGAGGCCCGGGCTCGCGAGCGTGGCGAGGGCGTCGTCGTCGTACCCCGCATACACCGCGGCCCACGCACCGAGCCCGGCGCCGGCCCCGCTCACGGGAGCACCTCGCCGAGCCACTCGGCGAACCGCTCCGGCGTGAGCGCCGCGATCTCCATGCCCTGCTCGGCGAGCCGGCGCGCGACGCCGCGGTCGTACGCGGGGTTCGCCTGCCCGTCGAGGGCCGCGAGCCCGAGCAGCCGGACGCCCGACGCGTGCAGGCGCCCCACCGCGGACACCAGCTGCGACACCGAGCCGCCCTCCTCGAAGTCGCTGACGAGCGCGACGACCGTGCGCCGCGGGTCGCGCACGTGCTGCTCCGCGTACCGCACGGCGCGCGCGATGTCGGTCCCGCCGCCGAGCTGCGCGGTGAGCAGCACCGTCACCGGGTCGTGCGCGAGGTGCGACATGTCGACGACCGCCGTGTCGAACAGCACGAGGCGGGCCGTGATCCCCGGCAGCCCCGCGAGGATGCCCGCGCTCACCGCGCTGTAGAGCACCGAGGCCGCCATGGACCCCGACTGGTCGACGAGCAGCACGACGTCGTACGACAGCGCCCGGCGCCGCCGCGCCGAGAAGCGCAGGTCCGTGACGACCAGGCGCCCGCGCTCCGGGTCCCAGCGGCCGAGGTTTGCGCGGACCGTAGCAGCGGCGTCGAACGTGCGGCTCGACCGCACGAACGAGCGACGGGTCCGGTCCCGGCGCCCGTCGACGGCCGTCTCGAAGCGGGGGCGCAGGCGGCGCACCACGTCCTCGACGACGCGCGCGACGATCCGTCGCAGCCCGTCCTGGACCTGCGGCCCGAGCCTGCCTCGCACGCGCAGGAGCGCCGACGCCAGCTCGGTGCTCGGCTCGACGGCCTCGACCGCCTGCGGGTCCGCGAGCAGCTCCGTCATGCCGTACCGGCCGACCGCCTCGACCTGCATGCGCTCGAACGTCTCGCGCGGGAACAGCTCGCGCGCCGACCCCAGCCAGTCGAGCCCCTCGACGACCGACCCGCCGCGGCCGCCTCCGCGGCCCCTGCCCCGGCCGTCGTCGGCGTCTCCCCCGGTACCGTGCCGGTGGCCGCGCGCGGTGTACTCGCGGTCGTAGAGGTGCCCGAGCGTGCGGTCCAGCGACTGGTCCGGCGGCGCCACGGGCAGCGTGTCGCCCGCGTAACGGCCCAGCACGAGCCGCCAGCGCCGAGCGGCCTCCTGGTCGTCCGCCCGCCCGGCCACGCCGAGACCGTCACCCGCCGTCACGAGGCGCTCCCGCGAGCCCACGCGCCCAGCCCGTCCCGCTCGAGGACGGCGACGAGCTCGCGCTCCACCACCAGCGCGGCCCGCAGGTCGTCCTCCGAGACGTGCACGCGCCGGTCCAGCGCGTCCGCGCGCGTCCCGGTGCGGGCGGCGACGCGCTCGGCGAGCCGGTGCGTCTCGGTCGGCCGCAACCACGTGAACGCGCGCCGCAGGTCCGGCAGGACCGCTCGGAACGCGTCCTCGTCGAGACCACGCAAGCCCTCGTCGACGGCGTCGAACATCTCCGGCGTGTGGAGCAGCAGGTCCGGGGCCGCGCGCAGGACCCCGCCGAGGAACGCCGTCGCCGCCACGGGGTCCGCGCCGGGTACGAGCTGGGCCCGCACCCGCTCGACGAGCCCGCGGTCGCCGGGCTCGTCGTCGAGCTCATCGTCGACGGCGGCGAACGCGGTGAGCGCACCGCGCACCGCCGGGGACGCGTCGGCGTCCTCGCGGACGCGCGCGAGCGCCTGTCCCACCGTCGCGGCTGCCGAGCCCGGTCCGTCCCGGCCCGCGCCGCGCACGTCGCGCACGAGGGACCGCAGCGCGACGAGGCACGCCAGGGCGTCGTCCTGCGTCGTCGCGTCGGCCGCCGCGAGGTCCGGGACCAGGTACGCGGCCGTGGCCAGCCCCTGCTCCGCGAGGTCGAGCAGGGCCTCCGCGTTGTCGCCCAGCTCCAGCTCGACGCGCGCCCGCCACAGCGCGACGAGCCGTCGCATGCCCGCGACGACGGACGCGAGCGACGGGTCCACGTCGAGCGTGGAGCGCACGAGCGCGACGAGCGGGGGCAGCCGCTCCGGGAGCCCGACGACGACGCACTGCGCGACGAGGCGCGCGACGGCGTCGCTCGAGCGCTCCTCCCGCGCCCGCTCGCGGGCGTCGTCGAGCAGCGCGACCGCGACCGCCTCGAGCGTCGCCCCGCGGTGGGAGAGCTCGACGAGGCGCGCCTCGACGAGCGGCGTCCACGCGTACGTCCACTCCTCCAGCACGAGGCCCAGCCCGCGGCCCGCGACGTGGTCGGGGCCCGAGACCCGGCGGGCGAAGCCCAGCTCGAGGAACGCGCACAGCGCGAGGAACCGGCGCCGGTCGCGGTGCGCGGCACGACGGCGGGCGTCGAGCCGCACGGTGCGCGGCACGGCGTCGGACACGTCGAGGCGCAGCGCCCGGGCGCGGGCCCGCGCCTCCTCGACGAGCGGCGGGGCCGCACCGCCCGGGGCGACGTCGCCGAGCGCGCGCCCGGCGAAGACCTCGGCGACTGCGAGACCGAGCGGGCGGTCGCCCGCGGCGTCCAGGTCGTCCGGGTCCTTCACGTAGCACGAGGTGATCGCGTCGAGCAGGTCGGTGCGGCACGGCCAGGGCCGTTCCCGCAGTGCCGCGAGCCGGTGCGCGTGCTCGACGGCGGCCTGGGACTGGGCCACGCTCAGGAGGGCCCCGCGCTCCGACGCCCCGCGCCCGACGTCGACCAGGACCCCGGTCGCGGCGGCAGCGGGCCCGGCCGGGTCGTGGTGCGCGGACCAGAGCCGGTCGTAGTAGCCCGGCGCGGGCATGCCCGCGCCGTACCCCCGCAGGGCGTCGAGCCGCTCGTCGTCGTAGCGGACGAGCCACGCGGGGGCGTCGGCGAGGTCGCCGTACCCGTCCGCGGGGCGCCGCGCCACGACCGCCGCGCCGTGCTCGCTCCCGACGAGCGCCTCGACGAGGGCGAGCGTGTGGAACGCCCCCGTCACGACGACGACCGGCCCGTCCGCACGCGCGGCGTGCTCCGCGACGCGCGCGGACATGCGCGCCTCGCGGTCGAGCGAGCCGTCGGCGGCGAGCGCCTCGTCCTCGTAGTCGAGCCGCGCGAGTGCGGCCCACGCGAACACGTCGTCGACGAGCTCGCGCCAGTCGTGCAGGCGCGCCGTCTCGCGCGCCTCGAAGAGGTGGTCCCACAGCTCGTCGTGGTCGCGGCACCCGAGCCGCTCCGCGAGCCGGGCGACCGTGCGCGAGTGCGCGAGGTGGCGCTCCGCGAGGACGGTCCGCGCGGCGGCTCCCCCCTCGTCGTCCTCCTCGGCCGCCCGCTCCCCCCACGGGGAGTCGACGAACGCGAGCTCCGCGCCCGCCGCGTGCCCCGCACGCAGGGCGACCCACTCGGGCGAGTACCGCGCGAGCGGGTAGAAACCCGCGGCGCGCACGCCGCCTCCCGCGGCGTCCGCGAGGTCGCCGGCGAGGCTGAGGACCGCGACGGGCGGGACCGTCCGCTCGTCGAGCAGCGCGGGCAGGAGGTGCGTGTACTCCTCGGGCCCCTCGACGAGCACGACGGACGGCCGGACCTCGGCGACCAGCGCGGCCACCGCGACCGCGCAGGCGGGACTGTGGTGGCGTACCCCGACGAGGTGCACGCCGTCGCGCTCGCGCAGCAGCGCGAGGTCGTGGGCCGCCTGGCGCAGCCGCGGCGGCGCGGCGTCCCACGCGGCGCGCAGGGCTACCGCCACAGGTCGCCCGCCGCCGTGAGGAAGTCCTTCCAGCGCGCGTCCGACCGCGCGCGCTCCCGCACCACGTTGTCCACGTAGTGCCGCAGCCGCCGCGAGTCCTCCTCGTCGCCCTTGAGCGCGACGCCGCCCACCTGGCGCGCGACCTGCCCCGCCGTGACCGTGCCGTCGCCGAGGTAGCGCGCCTCGAGCGACGCGGCGATCGCGACGTTCACCGCCTCCGCCGTCGACATCACGGTCTCGGGGCGCTTGACCGGTGCGCCGCTCGCCGTCGTGCCGGTGCGCAGGTCCTGGAACACGGTGACGAGCACCTCGAGCACGTCGCGGTCGAGCACCGGTCGGTCTTCGACGGGCCCGAGCTCGGCGGTGAGGCGCGTCTCGACGAGCTCGATCTCGAACGCGCGGTCGCGGATCGGCGCGACCGTCTCGAAGTTGAAGCGCCGCTTGAGCGCGGCCGACATCTCGTGGACCCCGCGGTCGCGCAGGTTCGCCGTGGCGAGCACGTTGAACCCGGGCCGCGCTGCGACGCGGGCGTCGGCGCCGAGCTCGGGGACCATGAGCTGCTTCTCGGACAGCACGGAGACGAGCGTGTCCTGGATCTCCGGGGCGCAGCGCGTGATCTCCTCGAACCGCGCGACGCGCCCGCTCTCCATCGCACGGTAGACGGGCGACGGGACGAGCGAGCGCTCGCTGGGCCCTTCCGCGATGAGGAGCGCGTAGTTCCACGAGTACCGCACGTGGTCCTCGCTCGTGCCCGCGGTGCCCTGCACCGTGAGGGTCGACGTGCCGCTCGCGGCCGCCGCGAGCAGCTCGGACAGCAGGGACTTGGCCGTGCCGGGCTCACCGACGAGCATGAGGCCCTGCCGGCCGAGCAACGACACGACCGCGCGGTCGACGAGCGGGTCGTCACCGAAGAACTTGCGGCTCACGCCCAGCTCCCGGTCGCCCACGACGAACGCCCGCACGGCGCGCGGGCTCAGGCGCCAGCCCGGCGGGACGTCGGCCCCGCGTCGGGCGTCGGCCTCGGCGAGCGCCGCGAGCTCGTCGGCGTACCGGACCTCCGCCGGCGGTCGCAGCTCGGCGAGCGCCGGGGGCGCCTGCTCGTCACCGGTCGTCGTGCTCGTCACCCGGGCTCCTCCTCGGTCCGATCGTGGGCTCCGTGCCCGTGGTCCTGCGGGTCAGCGTAGGAGCCGCTTCCCACACTCCCGGCGGCCGCGCCGCGGGAGCGGTCGTCGACGGGTTCGGCGGCCGTGCGCGTCACGGGGGCGCTCTCTCCACCGGTCCAGGCTGCGCCCGTGGCGCGTCCCGCCGGGACCACGCGGTGCGGGTCGGCCTCCGCGTTCACGACGCCGCCCACGAGCACGACGATGCTCGTGAGCCAGCCCCAGAGGACCCCGGCGAGGACGAGGCCGAGCATCTGCCCGGCCGCCTGGACGACCGCCGTCGTCCCCGCCTCGGAGCCCGGCGCCGCCGGTCCCGCGAGCCGGACGTAGAGCCCGAACCCCCAGGACACGAGGAGGACGCCGCCGGTCCCGACGGCCGCGCCCGGCAGGCACCGCCGCCACGTCGTGTCGACGTTCGGTGCGTAGCGGTAGAGCAGCGTGAGGTACGCGCCGCAGACGAGCACGACGGTCGGCCAGCGCAGCACGTCCCACGTCTGCCGGAAGGCCGCGTCGAGACCGAGCCGCTCGGCCAGGTCGGCGCCGTCGCCCAGGAGCGGGCCGACGACGACGAGCGCGACGACGGACACCGCCGTGACGATCGCGCCGAGGGCGAGCGCGACCCCCAGGACGTACTGCGCGACGACCCCGCGGCGCCGCTCGACGCCGTACGCGTCGTCCAGGGCGCGGACCGCGGCACGGAAGACGCGGCTCGCGAGCCAGAGCGCGACGAGGAACGACCCGACGGCGAACCCGGTGCGCTGCTCGTCGAGCAGGCTGTCGACGAGCGGCGCGACGACGGAGGTCGACACGTGCTCGGCGAACACCGTGGTGAGCCCGCCGACGATCGACGAGCGGATCGAGTCGACGGTGTCGTCGCCGAGGAGCGGGCGCAGGAAGCCGAGGCTCGACCCGATCGCGGTCGTCAGCGGGATGAGCGAGATGAGGCCGTAGTACGACATCTCGGCGGCGAGGCCCGTGACGCGCACCCCGGCGACGCGGAACGCCGAGCGGGCGGCGACGTCGACGACGCGCACGCCCCGCACGCGCGGCCCGGTGCGCGCCGCGGCGGCGAGCACGCGGTCCTGCCACGGCACCCGGCCCGCCGCGCGCTCGCGCCGCCGCTCCGTCCACGGGCGGACCACCGCTCGCGCGCACCACGTACCGGCGGCGACCGCGCCGGCCGCGACGGGCACGCTCGCGAGCGCGCCGAGCGCCCGGGTCCCGCCGTCGTCCGCGGCGACGGCCACCACGACGACGACCGCCCCGACCCCCGCGAGGGCGAGCAGCGTCGACGTCGCCGTGCTCACGGCGGACCGGACTGCCGGCGACCGGCGCGCGAGCACGGCGACGAGCAGCCAGGCGAGGGTCGCGACGACGATCACGGGGCGGCGCCGCCGCTCACGGGAGCGTCCGCCGGGTCACCACTGGCTCTTCCGCTCCCAGTCGGGGTCGAACGACCCCGCCTCGGCCACCGCCACGTAGTCGCGGTACGCCTCCGCGACGAGGACGGGCGGCAGGTCCGCGATCCGCGCGGTCCCCCTTCCGGAGCCGCGGCCCGTCCGCTCGAACGTCAGCGCCGTCACCGCGGCCGGGATGTTCTCCTCGGGGACGAACGACCCCGTGAACTCGATCTGCACGACGATCCCCGCGCTCGTGAACGCCTTGGTGTACGCGCTGAACCACCCGCCGTCCTCGGCCTGCGAGCGGGAGTAGCCCCGCTTCGTGGCGCGCCCGCGGATCGAGAAGGTGTCGGAGAACCAGCCCTTGTGGTCGTCGATCGTGGTCGCGCCCGCGGGGACGTCGGGCGTCGCGACGTCGAGCTGCGCGAAGAGCGGCGTGACCTCGTAGTCCGCCAGGTGCGCCGTCCAGGCCGCCGTCGCCTCCGGGCCGAGCAGGACGGCGTGCGCGAGCCCGACCGTGGACTCCGCCCCGAGCTCTACGTCCTCGTCGTCGACGTCGACGAGCGCGCCGCCGTCGGGCCGGAACGGGCGGGCACCCTCCGTCCCGGGGTTCTCGACCCAGACGAGCCGCTCGACGAGGCGCGACATCACGGGGTGACCGAGGAGGTACTCCTGCCACTCCGCCGCCGTCCACGTGCGGCCCACGCACATCGCCTCGTAGAGCCGCTGGGTCTGCAGGGCGACCACGGCCTTGAGCTCCTTGCGGCTCGCGGTGAGCTGCTTCTTGGCTGCCGCGACGAGCTCGGGGTCGTCCTGCGCCCGGGGCGACGGGAGCGCCTTGACCACCTTCCCGGCGTCGCTCGTGAGCTCGAGCGTGAACGCGGGGGTGATGCGCCCGACGTACTCCCGGGAGCCGAGATCGAGATGGAGCAGGCCGTCGTCCTCGAAGCCCGCGGTCTGGACGGTGCGGTCGGCGAGCTGGTCCGCCGTCCAGCCGCGCCGCTCCGCGAGCTCGGCCGCCAGGCGCTGCGCGGTCTCCTGGACCGTGGCCTGGCGGAACCGCCGCGAGACGGCGAGGAGCTCCTGGATCGCGGCCGGCTGCCCGTTCGCCGCGAGCGCGTGCACGAGCGCCTCGGTCTGCGCGCGACGCCCGACGTGCGCCTTCGCGTAGCGCTGGAACGTCGCGGCGAGCTCGGCGCCCGGCATCGCGACGGTCAGCGCGAGCAGACCCTTGTCCTTGACCGCCGAGCCGACGTACGTGGCCTGGTGCTCGCGGTACAGGTCGCGGTGGTGGTCCTCGAGCGACTTGGACGCCTCGACCGAGTAGTGCTCGGGCGCGCGCTTGGCCCACGCCTGGTACTGGTCGTACCGCAGCTGGGCACCGGCCGTCGCGTACGCGTCGCTCTCCTGCGGCGAGGGGTTGCGCGTGTCCTGCGCGACCCAGGCCGCGAGCACGTGGCTGCCGAGCCGGGCGCGGTCCTCCTCCTGGAGCAGCGACAGGTACCGCTCCAGCAGCCCGGCACCGCTCGGGTCCTTGAGCTTGACCGCGAGCACGACCCACCAGCGCAGGACCGTCGGGTCCACCGGCGAGCCGTCCGCCGCCCAGCGGGCCGCGGGCAGCGCGTCGAGGTCGAACCACGCCATGCTGACCGGCTTCTTCGCGCGCAGGCCCTTGGTCGCCTCCGCGAGCAGCGCCGCGGGCGCGAGGTCGGCCGAGATGTCCTCGCCCAGCGCCTCGAGCGCCGTGAGGAGCGCGGCGCGCACGACCTCGCTGCGCTCCTTGCCCAGCGCGGCGCGCAGCGCAGGCACCGCCTCGGCGTCGCCGAGCCGGGCGAGCCACTCCGCCGCGCTGCGGCGCACCTCGGACCGGCCGTTGCCCAGGCCCTGCTCGGCCAGCCCGCGCACCCCGGGGTGCGTGCTCAGGGCCGCCTGCGCCGTCGCGCGATAGGTGCGGCCCTCGCCCAGCGCGAGCTCGGTCAGGCGCGGCAGGAACCGGCGCGGGACCTGCGGCAGCTGTGCGAGCACCGCGAGCGCCCGGGCCGGCTTGGCGCTGCCGTACGTGCGCTCGCGGTCGTCGAGCGCGGCGGCGAGCCGGTCGAGGTGCCCCGCGTAGTACGGCCACGCGTGCTCGGGCGTCACCGTGTCGGCCGCCCACCAGGTCGAGAAGTACAGCTCGTCGACCAGCTCCCCGGCGTCGTCGCGTCCGACGCGCCGCAGCGCCTCGTCGAGGACGCGCAGGTCGACGTCGAGCAGGTCGCCCTCGTGGAGCCGGTACCAGCCGAACCGCTCGCTGCGCCCGCGCCCCTCGTTCCCCTGCAGCCGCAGCCGGTGCAGGAGCGTGATGCCGGGGAGGCGCGAGAAGACGCCCGGCGCGGACAGCCTGCGCATGACGACGCCGCCGGGGCGCCGGGTGCTCGTCCCGGACAGGAACGCCGCGAAGACCCGGAGGTCGTCGTCGGTGATGCCCGGCAGCTCCTTGAGGTCCTGCTCGACGGTCAGACGGCGCCACCGCGGCCACCCGTCGTCGTCCTTCTTCCCTGCGTGCGCCGCGTGGTCGGCGCGGGCGCGCTCGAGGGCGGTGTCGATCGCGGCCCGCGCGGCCCGCACGAACTCGTCGCCGAGCACCGTCTCCGGCAGCGGCTCGAAGGGCGGCACGTCGATCTCGGGCTCGTCCTCCTGCGCGGCGTCGAGCACACGCGCTCGCTCGACGGTGTCGCGCAGCAGCGTCGCCCGGGCGCCCGTCGACCGCTCGGCCGCGTCCTCCAAGGCGGCCAGGCCGCCCTCGACCTGGGCGAGCCGCGTCACCACGGCGCCGAGCCGCGAGGCCGGGAGCGACGTGAGCAGAGGGGCGAGGAGCTCGCGCTGGCGCGCCGCGGGGAGCGGGACGAGCGCGGCGACCGCCGCCTCGCGCACCGCCTTGCTCGTGTCCGCGGCGAGCGCGGCGAGCAGCGGGGCGAACGTCTCGGTCGCCGCCGGGTCCGCCGCGACGAGCGCCACGAGCTCACCGCGCCCCGCGGCGCTCACCCCCGGCAGCACCCGCGTCGCGACGTCCAGGTGCGCGACGACGAACTCCCGCGCCGGGTCGCCCAGCAGCGCCGGGCCCAGGTGCCGCGACGCCCAGCCGGCCGACGCCGGCCGCTCGAACAGCTCGCGCAGCACCACCGCCGGCGCGTCCGCCTCCGGCACGCCGCCCTCGACCGCGAGGGCCACGAGCAGGTCCGGCGTCCAACGGTCGGGCGCGCCCCTGCCCTTCTGCCCGTGCCGGCGTTCGTTCGCGCGCCGCGACATGTCGTTGACGAGCGTCGTGAGCCAGCGCGGGTCCGACGCCCGCTCGCGGTCCACCTCGGACGAGACCGCGCTGAGGACGCGGCCGAGGCGTACGAGCTCCGGGACGGTGACGGAGTCCGAGAGCGTGTAGAGGTTGGAGCGCGCCGTGACCGCCTTGGCCGACGTCCACCCCGGCACGGCGGCCTTCAGCCGGTCGTCCTGGGCAGGGGTCGTCCACGAGTACACCCCGGACTGACCGGGACGGCCGAGGAGCGCCTCGACGTCGCCACCCCGCAGCGCCTCCAGCTCGAGCAGCACCTCCGGTCCCTCGCCCCGGTGCACGTACGCGACCGCACGGTCCGCGAGCTCCGGCGACGCGACCGCGAGCACCTTCAGGGCGTCGACGAGCCGAGCGCTCGGGCGGTCGCCTCCCGTCTGCCCCTCGTCACGCCGGAACAGACCCTTGACCTTCTCGAGCACCCTCTACCTCACCGTCACGTCGTCGCTGCTGGTGGGCCCGATGCTAGGGGCGGCCGCCGACACGGCGCGCTGCGCTCGCACGGGCGACGGGTGCCACGTCGCAGCACGGCACGACCGTGACCGGCGGGGAGGGAGGTGTGGGTGGGCCCGGAGGGACTCGAACCCCCGACATCCACGGTGTAAGCGTGGCGCTCTAACCAGCTGAGCTACAGGCCCTGGAACGGCGGAGCACAGCCTACCGGGTCGGCACCCCGCCACCGGCCACGACCGCCGGGCGCTCGGGGCTCAGAGCTGTTCGAGCGCCCGTCGGTAACCGTCGAGGTCACGACGCTGCCCGCGCGGGTTGACGACCGACCACCGCACGATCCCGTCGGCGTCGAGCAGGAACGACCCGCGCAGCGCGAGGCCGTTGTCCTCGTCGAGGACGCCGTAGGCCCGTGCGACGTCCCCGTGCGGCCAGAAGTCGGAGAGCAGGTCGAACTCGAAGCCCTCCTGCGCCGTCCACGCCTTCTGCGCGAACACCGAGTCGCACGAGATCCCGAGCAGCGTGACGCCGGCCGCCTCGAACTCCTCGAGGTTGTCGCGCAGCTCGCACAGCTCGCCCGTGCAGATCCCCGAGAACGCGAAGGGGTAGAACACGAGGAGCACCGGCCCGCCCCGCAGGTCCGCGAGGTGGACGGGCGTGCCGTGGGTGTCCGGCAGCGTGAAGTCGGGCGCCGGGTCGCCCGGACCGGGCGGCGTCGGGCGCCCGGTCGTCGCGGCGTCGTCAGCGACCGCGGCCACGGGTCCCGAGCTTCGTCGCGGACCAGTCGGGCGCGATGGCGAACGTGCTCGTCGCGTGCAGCCCGGCCGTGGTCGCGGCCTCCTGGATGTCGTTGTGGCCGACGTGGCCGGGCCGGCCGGGCTTCGGGGTGAGCACCCAGATGAGGCCGCCGTCGTCGAGCACGGTCTGGACGTCCACGAGCAGGTCGGTGAGGTCGCCGTCGTCCTGGCGGAACCACACGACCACGCCGTCCGTGACGTCGTCGTAGTCCTCGTCGACGAGCTCGCCGCCGACGAGCTCCTCGAGCTCCCCGCGCAGGTCGTCGTCGACGTCGTCCGCCCAGCCGAACTCCTGGACCACGTTGCCGGGCGCGAACCCCAGTCGGTCCGCCCCGCTGGGCCCTACGGTGTCGGTCACTGTCGTGTCGTTCCTTTCCTCGTCCTGTCCGTGCGGTGGGCCGTCGCGCGCGCCCGGGCGGGCGCCCGCGCGCACGACGACCTGCCGTGTCTGGCAAAGGTAGCCCACCGCAGGGTGCGGTGCTTGGCAAGGCACCGCCCACGGACGGCCGTCGCGCGGGTCGTCGGCCGTGGCCGGGCACGGCCGGGCGGCCGCACGACGGCGGCGCGCACGCCGTCCGGCCCGTGTCGCCGAAATCACGCCCTCTTGACCACCCGATGGTGTGACTTACGCGTGCGTTGTGAACACAATGGGTAGACCACCCTGGTCTCGTGAAGAGGCGCGGTCGCCACCAGCGGCCGCGGCCGCGTGCCCGGAGTGGGCCCGAGACGGGTGTCGGCCGTGTACCGCGCGGCCGAGCGCCCGGCATCCGACGAGATATGAGGTTGCTGGTGGCTTCGTACGACGAGACCGGACCGCTGATCAACGGTCTGCTCAGCCAGGTTCCGGACTTCGACCCCGCCGAGACCGGCGAGTGGGTCGAGGCCCTCGACGGCCTGATCGACGACCGCGGGGGCCCGCGCGCCCGCTACGTTCTGCTGAATCTGCTCAAGAGGGCCCGGGAGCGCAACGTCGCCGTCCCGACCTCCCTGACCACCCCCTACGTGAACACCATCGGTGTGCACGAGGAGCCCTACTTCCCCGGCGACGAGGCGCTGGAGCGCCGCTACCGCTCGTGGATCCGCTGGAACGCCGCCGTCATGGTGACGCGGGCGCAGCGGCCCGGCATCGGCGTCGGCGGCCACATCTCCTCCTACGCGTCGGTGGCGACGCTGTACGAGGTGGGCCTGAACCACTTCTTCCGCGGCAAGGACCACCCCGGCGGCGGCGACCAGGTCTACTTCCAGGGCCACGCCTCCCCCGGCGTGTACGCGCGCGCGTTCCTCGAGGGCCGCCTCTCCGCGGACCAGCTCGACGGGTTCCGCCAGGAGAAGTCGCACCCGGGCGGCGGCCTGCCGTCGTACCCGCACCCGCGCCTCATGCCCGACTTCTGGGAGTACCCGACCGTCTCCATGGGTCTCGGCCCGGCGAGCGCGATCTACCAGGCGTGGACGGACAAGTACCTGCACAACCGCGGGATCCGCGACACGGAGCAGCAGGACGTGTGGGCGTTCCTCGGCGACGGCGAGATGGACGAGCCCGAGTCGCGCGGCATGCTCCAGCTCGCGGCGCAGCAGCAGCTCGACAACCTGACGTTCGTCGTGAACTGCAACCTGCAGCGCCTCGACGGCCCGGTGCGCGGCAACGGCAAGATCATCCAGGAGCTCGAGGCGCAGTTCCGCGGCGCGGGCTGGAACGTCATCAAGGTCATCTGGGGCCGCGAGTGGGACGTCCTGCTCAACGCGGACAAGGACCGCGCCCTGGTCAACCTCATGAACGTCACGCCCGACGGCGACTACCAGACGTACCGTGCGGAGTCCGGCGCGTTCATCCGCGAGCACTTCTTCGGCCGCGACCCGCGCACGAAGGCGCTCGTCGAGAACATGACCGACGACGACATCTGGAACCTCAAGCGCGGCGGCCACGACTACCGCAAGATCTACGCGGCCTACGCGGCGGCGCGCGCCCACACGGGCCAGCCGACCGTGATCCTCGCGCACACGGTCAAGGGCTACGCGCTCGGGCCGTCGTTCGCGGGCCGCAACGCGACGCACCAGATGAAGAAGGTCGGCCTGGCCGACCTCAAGGCGCTGCGCGACTCCCTGCGGATCCCGATCACGGACGAGGAGCTCGACGCCAACCCGTACGAGCCCCCGTACTTCCACCCGGGCCCCGACGCGCCGGAGATCCAGTACCTGCTGAACCGTCGCCAGCAGCTGGGCGGGTTCGTGCCCGAGCGCCGCTCGTCGCCGAAGCCGATCACCCTGCCCGGCGACAAGTCCTACGAGATCCTCAAGAAGGGCTCGGGCCAGCAGGAGATCGCCACGACGATGGCGTTCGTCCGCCTGCTCAAGGACCTCATCAAGGACAAGGAGTTCGGCAAGCGCGTCGTGCCGATCATCCCCGACGAGGCCCGCACGTTCGGCCTGGACTCGATCTTCCCGTCGGCGAAGATCTTCAACACCCAGGGCCAGCACTACCTCGCCGTGGACCGTGAGCTCATGCTGAGCTACAAGGAGTCCGAGGCCGGGCAGATCATGCACACCGGCATCAACGAGGCGGGCTCCGCGGCCGCCTTCCAGTCGGTCGGCACGTCCTACGCCACGCAGGGCGAGATCATGGTGCCGTTCTACATCTTCTACTCGATGTTCGGCTTCCAGCGCACCGGCGACCAGTTCTGGGCGGCGGGCGACCAGCTCACGCGCGGCTTCATCGTCGGCGCGACCGCGGGCCGCACCACGCTCACGGGCGAGGGCCTGCAGCACGCCGACGGCCACTCGCCGCTCCTCGCGGGCACGAACACCGCGATCGTCCAGTACGACCCGGCGTTCGGCTACGAGATCCGGCACATCGTGCGCGACGGCATCGAGCGCATGTTCGGCCCGGGCGAGCACGGCGTGGGCGCGGACGGCCGCGACCAGAACGTCATGTACTACCTCACGGTGTACAACGAGCCGATGGTCCAGCCGGCCGAGCCGGAGGACGTGGACGTCGAGGGCATCCTCAAGGGCATCCACCGCATCTCCGTGGGCGAGGGTGACGGGCCGCGCGCCCAGATCCTCGCGTCGGGCGTCGGCGTGCCGTGGGCGCTCGAGGCGCAGCAGCTCCTGCGGGAGGACTGGGGCGTGGCGGCGGACGTGTGGAGCGTGACGAGCTGGAACGAGCTGCGGCGCGACGCGCTCGCCGCCGACCAGGCCGCGTTCCTCGACCCGGCCGCGCCCGCGCGCGTCCCGTTCGTCACGGAGAAGCTCTCCGGCGCCGAGGGGCCGTTCGTCGCGACGAGCGACTACGACCACCTGGTCCCCGACCAGATCCGCAAGTGGGTCCCGGGCGACTACGAGGTGCTCGGCGCCGACGGCTTCGGGTTCTCGGACACGCGCGCGGCGGCCCGCCGGCACTTCAAGATCGACGGCCCGTCCGTCGTCGTGCGCACGCTCCAGGCGCTCGCCAAGCAGGGCAAGGTCCCCGCGGACGCGTCGGCCCGGGCGATCGAGAAGTACCGCCTGATGGACGTCACCGCCGGCACGTCCGGCAACGCGGGCGGCGAGGCCTGACGGCCACCGCCTGAGACGACGACGGCCGGTCACCCCGCGGGGTGACCGGCCGTCGTCGTCTCCGGAAGGTGGCGAGCGCCGCGGGTCAGGTCCCGGCGCGGTGCTGCTCGGCCTGGGCGACGGCGCGCTCGAGGTCCGCGCGCAGCGGCGCGACGCCCCGGGGGTCGCCGTACTCGACGAGCGACTCGAGGTGGTGGCGGGCGTCGAGGGGACGGTCGGCCTCGATGGCGGCGAGGACGAGCTGGCGCCCGACCTCGGCCTCGTGCTCGCGGGCGCGCCAGTGGCCGACGCCGAGGCCCAGCGCCTCGACCGGCAGGCCCGCCGTGCGCAGCACCTCCATGGACTGCGCGAGCGCGTGCCCCGAGGGGTCGCGCTCCGCGGCCGTCGCGAAGCGGCGCAGGGCCGCCTCCGGGTCGTCGTCGAGGGAGAGGCGGCCGAGCTCCACGAGCGGGTACCACCCGCGCGGGTGCCCGGCGAGCTCCTCGGCGAGCGCCCAGACCGCGAGGTCGGCGGCGCGCTGCTTCTCCGTCTCGTCCGCCGGGGCGGCGAGCGGGTCGTCCGTGGTCGGTCCCTCCGCGGCGCGACGGCGGACCAGCTCCGCGAGCGCGCGGAAGGCCCGCTCGTCGTTCGGGTCGTCGACGAGCATCGCCCGCAGCGCGTCCTCGTGGACCGTGTCGCCACGCTTCTCCCCGGACCGTGGGCGGCGCGTGCCGACGGTCGACGCGGACGTCGGCCGACGCATGAGCTGTCGAAGTCGGGGCATGAGTGCCATTCCCCGACCCTAGCGGGTCGTCCGGGTGCTCACCCAGCGACCCGGTCCCCCGGCGACCCGGCGGCCGCCGTGGCGCACGCTTTGTGGACTGTCCACAACCCCGGCCGTATGCTCGGCGCGTGACGGCCACCCCCAGGACCCCGGCGACCGCGCCGGCCCCGACCGGCCCGGCCGGCAACGCGGACAACCTCCAGCGCCTGCGCGACGGCAGCGGCCTGCTCATGTCCGCCGCGCTGCGCCGGCTCGACGACGAGATCCGCTGGTACCGCGAGCTCCCGGCCGAGGACCGCTCCTACGTGGGTCTCGTCGCGCAGTCCGGCATCACGGCGTTCGTCACGTGGTACGCGGACCCGCAGGCCCCGCCGCACGGCGTGAGCGACATCTTCGCCGCGGCCCCGCCCGAGCTCACGCGCTCGATCTCGCTCCAGAACACGCTCCAGCTCGTCCGCATCGTCGTCGAGGTCGTCGAGGCGTACTCGGACCAGCTCGCGGCGCCGGGCGGCGAGCGCGACCTGCGCGAGGCCGTGCTGCGCTACTCGCGGGAGGTGGCGTTCTCCGCGGCGGAGGTCTACGCCCGCGCCGCGGAGGTCCGCGGCGCGTGGGACGCGCGCCTGGAGGCCCTCGTCGTGGACGCGCTCATCCGCGGCGACGGCGACGACTCCCTGCGGTCGCGCGTCTCGGCGCTCGGCTGGGGCGGCCACGGCTCGACCCTCGTCATGGCGGGCACGATCGCCGCGACGCTCGACGAGGTCCGGACGGCGGAGCTGCGCCGCGCGACGCGCCGCGCGGCGGGCGACGCGCTCGTGGGCATCCACGGCGACCGGCTCGTCCTCGTGCTCGGCGGCGAGGGCGACCTCCAGGCCGCCGCGGCGTCGCTCCTGCCCCGCTTCGGGCCCGGCCCGGTCGTCATCGGGCCGACCGTCCCCGGGCTGGAGGAGGCCGCGCGCTCGGCGCAGGCCGCGCTCGCGGGGCTGCGGGCCGCGCCCGCCTGGCCGCAGGCCCCGCGCCCGGTGCTCGCCGACGACCTGCTCCCGGAGCGCGTCCTCACCGGCGACACCACGGCGCGGCGCACGCTCGTCGCCCAGGCGTACCGCCCGCTCGCCGAGGCGACGGGCTCGGTGCTCGAGACGCTGTCCGCCTACCTCGGCACGGGCCGGTCGCTCGAGGCGGCGGCCCGGTCCCTGTACGTCCACCCCAACACCGTGCGCTACCGCCTGCGCAAGGTCTCGGAGATCACCGGGTGGGACCCGCTGGACGCCCGCGAGTCGTTCGTGCTGCAGGTCGCGCTCGCGCTCGGGCAGCTCTCGACGGTCCGCTGAGGAGCCGGGCGCGCCCGACACCCCCGGGCACCTCCCCGATCGGTGTCTTGTAGGTTCGGCACAACCTCCCTCCGCAAGGTTGGTGCGCGTCGTGACGTGGCGCACGGCCCTCGCGTTGGCACAGTTGACGGGTGCTCGCCGTCTTGTGCCCTGGACAGGGCTCCCAGTCCCCCGGAATGCTCGCCCCCTGGCTCGAGCTGCCCGGCGTCGCCGACCAGGTCTCCGCGTTCGGCGAGGCCGCGGGCCTCGACCTGCGCGCGCACGGGACGGAGTCGGACGCCGACACGATCCGTGACACGGCCGTCGCGCAGCCGCTCATCGTCGCGTCGTCGCTCGTCGCGCTCCGCGTGATCCTCGACGGGCGCGACACCGCCGACGTCGTCGACGTGACCGCCGGGCACTCGGTCGGCGAGCTCGCCGCCGCGGCCGTCGCGGGGGCGCTGACGGACACCGGCGCCGTCGGGCTGGTCGCGCACCGCGCGCGCGCCATGGCCGCGGCCGCCGCCGCGACGCCCACCGGCATGAGCGCCGTCGTCGGGGGCGACCCGGAGGAGGTCCTCGCCGCGATCGAGGCGGCCCACCTGTGGCCCGCGAACGTCAACGGCGGCGGGCAGGTCGTCGCCGCCGGCGCCCTCGACCACCTCGCCGCCCTCGCGGAGAACCCGCCTGCGAAGGCGCGCGTCATCCCGCTCCAGGTGGCGGGCGCCTTCCACACGCCCTTCATGCAGCCGGCGCTCGAGGAGTTCGAGCCGGTCGCCGCGTCGTGGGACGTCGCCGACCCGCGCCTGCCGCTCCTGTCCAACGCCGACGGCGAGTCCTACGGCACCATCGACATCGAGGGCAGCACGTACGGCAAGGCGCGCGACGTCGTCCGCCGCCTCACCGCGCAGATCGCGGCGCCCGTGCGCTGGGACCTGTGCCAGGAGACCCTCGCGGAGCTCGGCGTCACCGCGCTGCTCGAGCTCGCGCCCGGAGGCGTCCTCACGGGTCTCGCCCGCCGCTCGCTCAAGGGCGTCGAGGCCGTGGCCGTGAAGTCGCCCGACGACGTCGAGGCCGCCCGCGACCTCGTCGCCCGGCACTCGGTGGCGGCCGGCGCAGCCACGGGCATCGACGCGTGAGCGGCGCGACCCTGCGCCAGGCCACCGGTCCGGCGCACTCGCGCATCCTCGCGATCGGCGGGGTGCGCGGCGAGAACGTCGTGACGAACGACGACATCGCCGGGCCCATCGACTCCTCCGACGAGTGGATCCGCCAGCGCACCGGGATCGTCACGCGGCGTCGTGCGGGCGCCGACGTCGACGTCCTGGATCTCTCCGAGGCCGCGGCGCGCGACGCGCTCGCCCGGGCGGGCCTCCAGGGTGGCGACGTCGACGCGGTGATCGTCTCCACGGTCACGTACTTCCACCAGACCCCCGCCGCCGCGGCGGTGCTCGCGGAGCGCCTCGGCGCGACGCCCGCCGCCGCGTTCGACGTCTCCGCCGCGTGCGCGGGCTACGCCTACGCCATCGCGCAGGCCGACGCCCTCGTGCGCGCCGGCATCGCGACGCACGTGCTCGTGGTCGGCGCGGAGAAGATGAGCGACTTCATCGACCCGACCGACCGCTCGATCTCGTTCCTCCTGGGCGACGGCGCCGGCGCCGCGATCGTCGGGCCGTCCGACACCCCGGGCATCGGCCCGACGGTGTGGGGCTCCGACGGCGGCAAGGCGCAGGCGATCCGCCAGACGCACGCGTGGTCGGACCTGCGCGAGGACCCCTCGCTCGGGTGGCCCACGCTGCGCCAGGACGGTCAGAGCGTGTTCAAGTGGGCCGCGTTCCAGATGGCCCCCGTCGCCGCCAAGGCGATGGCCGAGGCCGGGGTCGCCCCGGCCGACATCGGCGCGTTCGTGCCGCACCAGGCGAACATGCGGATCATCGACCAGATGATCAAGCAGCTCGAGCTCCCCGCGTCCGTCGCGGTCGCCCGGGACATCGCGGAGACCGGCAACACGTCGGCCGCCTCGATCCCCCTCGCGACCCGGCGCCTGCTCGACGAGGGGCAGGTCCGCTCCGGCGACCTCGCCCTCCAGATCGGGTTCGGCGCCGGGCTCGTCTACGCGGCGCAGGTGGTCGTGCTGCCGTAGGGGAGAATCACCCTGGACGGACGGCCGCCCTCCCCGCGGGGAGGGCCCACGCCGTCGGCGGACCCGTCCGTCGCGCGCACCGTCTGACGAAGTACCGCCCGGCACACCCACCGGGCACCGCCACCGGGACCGGTCGCCGCCGGCCCCACGACAAGGAGAAACCATGGCCTACACCGAGCAGGAAGTCCTCGCCGGCCTCGCGGAGATCGTCGCCGAGGAGACGGGTCTGCCGACCGACGCCGTCGCGCTCGAGAAGTCCTTCACCGACGACCTCGACATCGACTCGCTGTCGATGATGACGATCGTCACCCACGCCGAGGACAAGTTCGGGGTCCGCATCCCGGACGACGAGGTCAAGAACCTCACGACGGTCGGCGACGCCGTGTCCTTCATCACGGGCGCCCAGGCCTGAGCACGCCCCGCCTGCCTCGCAGGCCTGCGGGCGGGTCGGCGTCACCCACGCCGGCCCGCTCGTCCTCCCGCCCCCGCCGCAACCCCCGAGGAGCACCATGTCTGCCGCTACTGAAGTCGTCGTCACCGGCCTCGGCGCCACCACGCCGCTCGGCGGCGACGTGCCCTCCACCTGGGCCGCGGCACTGGCCGGCGAGTCCGGCGCGCGCACGCTCGAGAACGACTGGGCGGAGCGCTACGAGATCCCGGTGACATTCGCCGCGACGATCAAGGTCGACCCGGCCGAGGTCCTCGCGCGCCCCGAGATCAAGCGCATGGACCCCTCCACGCAGTACGCGATCATCGCCGCGCGCGAGGCGTGGGCGGACGCGGGCAGCCCCGAGGTCGACGGCGACCGGCTCGGCACGGTCGTGTCGTCCGGCATCGGCGGCATCTGGACCACGCTCGACGGCTGGGACACGCTGCGGGAGCGCGGCGCGCGCCGCATGCTGCCCATGACCGTGCCCATGCTCATGCCGAACTCCCCCACCGCGTACGTCTCGCTCGAGCTCGGTGCCCGGGCGGGCGCCCACGCTCTCGTCTCCGCGTGCGCGTCCGGCGCCGAGGCGATCGGCTACGGCGTCGACATGATCCGCGCGGGCCGCGCGGACGTCGTCGTCGCCGGCGGCACCGAGGCCACGATCCACCCCATGCCGATGGCGGCCTTCGCCGCCTCGCGCACGCTCTCGCTGCGCAACGACGACCCCCAGGGCGCGTCGCGCCCGTACGACGTCGACCGTGACGGCTTCGTCATCGGCGAGGGCTCGGGCGTCGTCGTCCTCGAGAGCGCCGAGCACGCCGCGGCCCGCGGCGCCCGCGTCTACGCGCGCCTCGCCGGCGTCGGGCTGTCCTCCGACGCCTACCACATCACCTCTCCCGACCCGGAGGGACGGGGCCAGGTCGCGGCGATGCGCCGTGCGCTCGAGGAGGCCGGGGTCACGGGGCGGGACGTCGTGCACGTCAACGCGCACGCGACCTCGACCAAGGTGGGCGACCTCACCGAGACCCGCTCCATCCGCTCGCTCCTGGGCGACGACGCCGACCACGTGCTGCTCTCGGCCACCAAGTCGATGACGGGGCACCTCCTCGGCGGTGCCGGCGCGCTCGAGTCGATCTTCACGATCAAGGCCGTCGCGGAGCGCCTCGCTCCCCCGACGATCAACGTGGCGAACCCCGACCCGGAGCTCCAGGTGCCGCTCGTGCGCGACACGCCCGCGCCGCTGCCGAGCGGCGACGTCGTCGCGATCAACAACTCGTTCGGCTTCGGGGGCCACAACGTCGCCCTCGCCGTGGCCAGCGTCTGACCGCACGCCACGACGACGCGAAGGGCGCCTCCCTGATCTCGGGGAGGCGCCCTTCGCCGTCCCTGCGGACGGGCGTTCGTGGGCAGTCGCTGCCGACAGGCGCGCGCGAGCGTCAGCCGACGCGGTGCAGCCAGCGCACCGGCGCGCCCGCGCCGGCGTAGCGGAACGGCTCGAGCTCGTCGTCCCAGGCCTTGCCGAGCGCGAGGTGGAGGGCGTCGCGCATGGCCCAGGGCTCGCTCACCTGCTCGAGCGCGGCCCGGATCCGGTCCTCGGGCACGACGATGTTCCCGTGCACGTCCGTCTGGGCGTAGAAGATGCCGAGGTCGGGCGTGTGGGACCAGCGACCGCCGTCGACGCCGTGGCTGGGCTCCTCGGTCACCTCGTACCGCAGGTGGGACCATCCGCGCAGCGCGGAGGCCAGCCTGGCGCCCGTCCCCTGCGGCCCCTGCCACGAGTACTCGGCCCGGTAGAGGCCGCGCGCAGCGGGCTGCTCGGTCCAGTCGAGCGACACGCGCACGCCGAGGACGTTGCCCGCGGCCCACTCCATGTGCGGGCACAGAGCACGCGGTGCTGAGTGCACGTAAAGAACACCGCGGGTGATGGCACCGGCCATGTCTGCCTCCCTAGGTCGAGGTTTCGTCTTCCCCAACGTCCTCACCCAGGGCGGGTCCACAGCGCTCGCACCGATGTCGCGGCGTGTCTCGTGCTCATCTTGCACGACATCGCGCGTGCGCGCGAGAGATCGGGCGGGCGTGCCCGGGACCGACCGGGCACACCCGTGTCAGAGGTGCTCGCGCAGCTCGCGCATCGCCTTCTTGCGCACGGAGCGGTCGAGCCGGTCCAGGTAGAGCATGCCGTCGAGGTGGTCGCACTCGTGCTGGAGGCACCGGGCCATGAGCTCGGTCCCCTCGACCACGACCTCGTTGCCGTCGAGGTCGGTGCCGACCACGCGCGCGTACCAGGCGCGGCGCGTCGGGTACCAGAGGTCGGGGACGGAGAGGCAGCCCTCGTCGCCGTCCTGGTAGTCGTCGGACAGCTCGACGATGCGCGGGTTGAGCACGTACCCGATCTCGTCGTCGATGTTCCACGAGAACGCCCGGAGGTTGACGCCGATCTGGTTGGCGGCGAGCCCCGCGCGCCCCTCGTGGTCGACCGTCTCGACGAGGTCGGCGACGAGAGAGCGCACCCGGTCGTCGATGGTGGTGATCTCGTCGCAGGGGGTGCGGAGCACGGGGTCCGGGATGGTCCGGATCTCTCTCATCGCCATGGTCACCATTCTTCCATGCGCACGACGACGTCCGGCCGTCGTCCCCAGCCCCGCACCGGGGCGCGCGTCACATCCGCGCGTACCGCGCCCGCGCGAACGAGTAGAGCCCGTAGGCCGCGAAGCCCAGACCGACGGCGACGAGGAGCGCGACCCCGAACGGCTGCGCCGCGAGCGTGGCGAACGCGCTGTCGAGGCCGCCCGCCTGCTGCGGGTCGTGCTGGACCGCGGCCACGACGAACAGCACGCCCAGCACGCCGAGCGCGATGCCCTTGGCGACGTACCCGACGCGCCCGAGCGTCACCACGGCGCGGCCCAGGTGCCCGCTGGTCCCGCCCTGGAGGTCCTCGAGGAACTTCTTCCGCCACCCCTTGACGACGTGGTAGACGCCACCGGCGACGATGCCCACCCCGACCGCGCCGACGAGCAGCACGCCGCCGGGCTTCTCCATGAGGGTCGCGGTCATGCTCTCCTCCTGGCCGGAGCCGCCGGCGGACCCGGTCACGACCTGGAGGGCGACCACCCCGAGCGCCAGGTAGAGGACGGCCTTGCCCGCGGCCTTGAGCCGGTCGGACGTCTCGGCCGCGCCGCTCAGCGCGACGGTGACCTGCCACAGGGCGAGCGCCGCGAACGCCACGACGGCGAACCAGAGCAGCGCGGTGCCGCCCGGCGTCTGCGCGATCGCGGTGAGCGCACCGGTCTGGTCGGCCTGCTCGCTCGAGGCCGCGCCCGTCGCCACCTGCACGGCGAGGACGCCGACGACGAGGTGGAGCAGACCGCTCACCGCATAGCCCCCGCGGGCCAGGAGCTCCAGGGTCTTGCTGCCGCGTGCGCCGCGTGCTGCCGCCTTGCCGGTCGAGCTCATGCTCGGTGCCACAGGACCTCCTCGGTCGTCGGGACGCCGCCCCCACCGCGCCGCCGGGTTCTCCGGCCCGCACACGGTGCCAGAACTGCGCACTCCGCGCACGCCGGACGGCGTTGCCAGGCGGCGTTGATCACGATTCGGTAACGTGCCGCGGATGCCCACGCAGAACCCTCGCCTCGCCGTGCTCGACGGACTCCGGTTCGCGGCAGCGGCCGCGGTGCTCGTCTACCACTTCGTCGCCGTCAACCACCACGCGTGGGGCGCGCGCACGAGCGCCTCGCTCCCCGACGCCCAGGCGGTCACGGCCTACGGGTCCTTCGGGGTCCAGCTCTTCTTCGTCGTCAGCGGCTTCGTCATCCTCATGACGGCCTGGGGCCGCGACGTGCGCGGCTTCGTCGCCTCGCGCGCCGGGCGGCTCTTCCCCGCGTACTGGGCCTCGGTGCTGCTCACGGTGGTCCTGCTGGTGCTCGTCGTCCCCGGCCGGCGCGACGTCGACCTGCCGCAGGCGGCGGCCAACCTCACCATGGTCCAGCGCGCGTTCGGCATCCCCGACCTCGAGGCCGTCTACTGGACGCTCTGGTCCGAGCTGCGGTTCTACGTCCTCGTCGGCGTGCTCGTCGCCGTCGGCCTGACCCGGGCGCGGGTCCTCGCGTTCGTCGTGCTGTGGCCCGTCGCTGGCGCGATCGCGACCCAGACCGGCTCCGAGCTGGCCGCGACGGTGCTCGTCGCCCCCGACGCCCCGCTCTTCGCGGGCGGCATGGTGCTCTACCTGCTGACCCGCGAGCGCCGCTCCCCCGTCCTCTGGCTCGCGCTCGCGCTGAACGTGCTCCTCGGGGCGGCGCTCTCCGGGCGGATCCAGTCCGGCCGCATCGAGAACAGCACCGACGTCGTCGTCTCCCCCACCGCGTGGTGGGTCGCGATCGTCGTGTGCTTCGCGCTCGTCGCCGTGGCGACGCTCACGCCGCTCGCTCGCGTCTCCTGGGGCTGGCTCACCGCGCTCGGCGCCCTCACGTACCCGCTCTACCTCGTGCACTCGTCCTGGGGACGATGGGTCATCGAGTCCGTGCACCCGTACCTCTCGCGCGCCGCGACCCTCGCGGTGGCGGTCGCGGTGTGCCTCGCCCTCGCCTGGGTGATCCACCGCGCCGTCGAACGCCCGCTCGGGCCCCGGCTGCGGCACGCCCTCGACCGCGACCTGCGCCGCGACCGCCCGACCCGGGCCGCCGCATCCCGGGGCGCTCAGGACGAGGCGCTCGCCGCGAGGTAGTCGCGCAGCACCACGGCCTGGTTGTGCTGCTCGTCCCTCGCCCCGTACACCAGCGTCACCACGGGGTGCTGCCCGACGACGTCCCGCAGCTCCGCGACCGCGTCACCGTGGGCGTCGAGCTCGGCCCGGTACCGCTCGGCGAACTCGTCGAACAGCCGTTCCTCGTGGTGGAACCAGCGCCGCAGGTCCGTCGACGGCGCGACGTCCCGGAGCCACAGGTCGACGTGCGCCGCCTCCTTGCTCACGCCGCGCGGCCACAGGCGGTCGACGAGCACGCGGAACCCGTCCTGCTCCTCGGCCGGCTCGTACACGCGCTTGGTCCGCACCGTCATGAGGCCATGACACCGCGCGGACGCTCGCGCCGCACGCGCGACGCGGAAGGGTGCCCCGTGCAGGACTTGAACCCGCGACCGAGAGATTATGAGTCTCCTGCTCTGACCAGCTGAGCTAACGGGGCGCGCGGGCGAGCATACCGCCCGTGCGGCAGGCGGTCGGAGAGCCGCTACGGTGGGGACGTGTCCTGGTTCCGCCGTCCCGCGCTGCCCGACCCTGTCCGTCGTGCGCTCGACCTCCCGGCCACCGATCGTGTCCTCGCGTCGGCGGAGCTCGCCGACGGGTCGTGGGCCGTCGCGACGCGGGCCGGGCTCCTCACGAGCGACGCCGGCGGGACGACCGTCGTCCGGCACCTCTGGTCGGACGTCGACCGGGCGGGGTACGACCCGGAGAGCGCGACGATCACGGTCTCGTGGGTCGACGGCGCCCCTCCCCTGGCCCTGCGCCTCGCCGACCCGCGCCGCACGTCGCTCGCGCAGACGCTGCGCGAGCGCGTGCAGTCGTCGGTCGTGCTCTCGGAGACCGTGACGTTCGCCGCAGGCCTCACCGCGCGCGTCGCCGTGCGGCGGGACGCGGACGGCGAGCTCTTCTCGCAGGTCGTCGCCGACCCCGGGCTGGACCTGGCGGACCCGGAGGTCGAGGCCCGGGTCGACGCGGCCGAGGGTCGGGTCCGGTCGGCGTCCGGACTACCCCTCTGAGCCTGCTAGAGTTTTCCCCGGTCGCTGCGGTGCACACCGCAACGGCTATGGTCGATCCCGCGTAGCTCAGCTGGCAGAGCATCCGACTGTTAATCGGACGGTCGTAGGTTCAAGTCCTACCGCGGGAGCCTTCAGGTTCGGCCCCGGATCGCACAGCGGTCCGGGGCCGGACCTTTTGCGTCCCCGGGACGGACCTCCGACCGGCGCGCGGGCGTCCGACCTCTCCGAGCGCCCGTGGACGCGTCCGTGCCGCTCGCGCGGGCCGGTCGTCTGCGGACACACCTCCGTCGGCGCAGGACGCCCCGGACCGACCGAGGCCGCCGGGGTCAGGCGATCTCGCCCTCACGCAGCGTGCGGCGCTCGGCCTCGACGGCGAGGAGCGCGGCGAACGCCTCCTGGTACGCGGCGAGGTCGACCGACGGGTCGAGCCGCTGGAGCCGGCTCTTCGCGTCGGCGACGCGGCGGGTGAGGCCCAGGTCGACGAGGCCGCGCACGACGCCCGCGACGTAGCCGCCGACAACGTTCTCCCGGTCCTCGGGCAGGGGCGCGACGGCAAGCTCGGTCACGAGGCCGCGCACGGGCTCGGCTGCCTGCTCGACGACGGCCTCGACCCAGTGCCCGGCGCCGAGCGACCTGCCCTCGCGCACGCCGCCCGCGGCGCGGATCGCGGCGTGCACGGCACGCCAGGCCGGGACGGCGAACGCGTCCTCGCCGAGGTCGTCGAACATCGGCGGCACGTGCTGGGGGTACTGGAGGACGGCGGCGAGCGCGAGTCGCTCCCGGCGCGCGACGGGGTCGCGCGGGTCGGGCAGGGGCAGCGCGGGGACCTCGGGCTCGGGCGGTCGGGCCTCGGCACCGGGGCGGGCGTCGTCGGGCCGGGAGGTCCGCACGGGCCCGGGTGCGCTGCCGCGCTTGGCGGCCGCGGCGACCTCGCGCCGGACGCGCTCCGCGTCGGTGCCGATCCAGCCGGCGAGCATGCGCGCGTACTCGGGCCGCAGCGCGGTGTCGCGGATGCCGGCGACGACGGGCGCGGCCGCGCGCAGGGCTCCGACGCGCCCCTCGGCCGTGTCGAGGTCGAACGACGCGAGCGTCGTGCGGATGACGAACTCGAAGAGCGGCTGGCGGCCGTCGACGAGCGCGCGCACCGCGTCCGGCCCGCGCGCCATGCGCAGCTCGCAGGGGTCCATGCCGCTCGGCTCGACCGCCACGAACGTCTGGGCGTAGAAGCGCTGGTCCTCGCCGAACGCCCGCACGGCGGCCTTCTGGCCCGCGGCGTCGCCGTCGAACGTGAAGACGACCTCTCCCCCGACGGACGCGCCCGACGCGAGCTGCATGCCGCCGCCCGCGGTCGTGTCGCCGAGGAGGCGCCGCACGATGCGCGCGTGGTCCGAGCCGAACGCGGTGCCGCACGTCGCGACGGCCGTCGTCACGCCGGACAGGTGCGCGGCCATGACGTCCGTGTACCCCTCGACGACGACGACGCGCTTCTGCTTCGCGATCTCGCGCTTGGCGAGGTCGATGCCGTAGAGCACGTGCGACTTCTTGTAGAGCGTGGTCTCGGGCGTGTTGAGGTACTTGGGGCCCTGGTCCTCGTCGTAGAGGCGGCGCGCGCCGAACCCGATGATCTCGCCGGTCACGTCGCGGATCGGCCACATGAGCCTGCCGCGGAACCGGTCGTAGATGCCGCGCTGGCCCTGGCTCATGAGGCCGGACGCGACGAGCTCCGCCTGCGTGAAGCCGCGGCCCTGGAGGTGGCGCTGGAGGTTGTCCCAGCCGGTCGGCGCGTACCCGACGCCGAAGTGCTCGGCGTCGGCCCGCTCGAAGCTGCGCTCGGCGAGGAACGCGCGCGCGGCCTGGGCGCCCGGGGCGAAGAGCTGCTCGGAGAAGTACTGGGCGGCGACACGGTGCGCCTCGAGCAGCCGCTGGCGACGGCCGGGCTCCTCGCGGGGGCGCTGCGGGCCGCCGGAGTCCTCGTAGCGGAGCTGGATGCCGATGCGGTCCGCGAGGTACTCGACGGCCTCGACGAACGTCAGGCCGTCGATCTTCTGCACGAACGAGATGACGTCGCCGCCCTCGCCGCAGCCGAAGCAGTGCCAGCGCCCGACGCCGGGACGCACGTGGAACGACGGCGAGCGCTCGTCGTGGAACGGGCACAGGCCCTTGAGCGAGCCGACGCCTGCGGTCTTGAGCGTGACGTGCGCGGAGACGATCTCGTCGATCCGCGCGCGGTCGCGGACGGCTTCCACGTCCTCGCGTCGAATCAGGCCTGCCACGAGGCGAGTCTATGCGCCCCGGGCCGGCCCGGCGGGTGCCCCGGCGGCGTCGTCCGTCACCCCGGCGCCGGTCCCCGCCGCCGCCCCCACGAGGGCCGCGCGCGACGCCGCGCAGCGGCGCGCGTACGCGCCGGGGGTGACGCCCGTCGCGCGTGCGAAGTCCGCCCCGAGGTGGGCCTGGTCGTAGTAGCCGACGGCGGTCGCGAGCGCCGCGAGGTCCTGGCCCGGGTCCGCCGCCAGGAGGTCCGCGGCGAGGTGCACGCGGTGCCGCTGGAGCACCCACTTCGGGCTCACGCCGACGGACGCGGCGAACAGCCGCTGCAGCGAGCGCGCGGACGTGCCGACGACGTCCGCGAGGTCCCCCACGCCCGCCCCCGGCCCGAGCTCGCCGCCGACGAGCGCCGCGAACGCCCGCGCGACCCGGTCGAGGTCGCGCCTCGCGCGTGCGATGCGGACCCGCTCGGCCCGGGCGCGCAGCAGGGGCTCGACCGTCTGCGCCGCCTCCTCGTCGCGGCCCGTGACCGCCAGGGCGAGCGCGGCGGCGCCGGTGCGCTCCGCCGTCGGGCCGAGCAGCGCCGCGGCCGGGACCTGGACGCCCGGACGCACGGCGTCGGGGTGGCCGAGCAGCACCCGGAAGGCGCCCGGCCGGAGCTTGGTGCCCACGACGGCGCCCGACCCGGTCAGGGTGCGCTCGAACAGCCCGGGCGGGATCCCGTGCGCGACGTACCCCGACTCCTCGGCCACGACGTTCGCCACCGGGTGGGGCACGAGGACCTGGGTGAACTCCGTGCCGGGCGGCAGGTCCCACCGCACGACCCAGTGCCGCTCCACGAGGTCCGCGAGGTCGGGGGCGGGCTCGACGCGCACCAGCTCGAAGCCGCGCCGCGCGGCCGCGGGGTCGACGAGGCCGCGGACGGACGTCGTCGGGCGCCGGGGCCCCGCGGGGGCGCCGGCACCGGCGGGTTCGAACACCTGTCGCATTCCTCCAAGACTGGCACGGCCCGCCGACACGAGCATGGGGGGACGGCCCGCCCCGGGTGGGCGGGGAACGACGAGGAGGAGGACACCATGGAGATGTCGGCACTGCACCCCAACGTCACGGTGAGCGGCGCGCGCGAGGCGATCGCGTTCTACGAGGCCGCGCTCGGCGCCGAGGTGGTCGACACGATCACGGCGGGCGACGCCGTCATCCACTCCGACCTGCGGCTCGTCTCCCCGGCGGGGACCAGCACGTTCACCGTCGCGGAGGCGTTCCCGCCGGACTCGGTCGCGCCGGAGCCCGGCGCCCCGACGCACGCGTCGTTCACCGTCCCGGTCGAGGACACCGACGCCGCGTACGCGCGGGCGCTCGCGGCCGGCGCGTCGAGCCTCGCGGAGCCGTCGGACTGGTTCGAGGGGTTCCGCCAGGCGGCGGTGCGCGACCCGTTCGGGCACCGCTGGTACTTCGCGACCGTCGCCGAGTCGGTGACGGCCGAGGACGTGCAGCGCGCGAGCGACGCGTGGGTCGCCGAGCGCGGCTGACCCGGCCCGTGCGCCCGCCGGTCAGGCGGGCGGGCGCACGAGGCGCGCGTGCAGCTGCATCGCGGAGACGTCGGTGAGCGACGCGACCTGGTCGATCACCACGCGCAGGCGGGCCGCGTCGTCGGGCGCCGCCTCCCAGTCCGCCGCGAACGACGGCTCGAGCGCGACGGGCGCGCGGTCGCCCAGGACGTGCACCAGGTCGGCGATCACCTCGCGCTGACGCTGGTAGAGCGGCTCCTGCTCGCGCGGCGCCATGACGTACGCGACCGCGACCCCCTTGAGCACGAGGATCTCGGCGACCGTCTCGTCCGGCACGACGAGCCGCGCCGCGTAGCGCGTGAGCGGGCCGTCCCCGAACAGCGCGCGCGTCGCGTCCTGGGCCGCTCCCGTGAACCGGCCGATGAGCTGGCTCGTGGCGTCCTTGAGCGCGGCGAGCGCGCGGCGCGACCCGTCGAACCCGGTGACCAGGTGCCCGGTGCCCTGGAGCCGGGTGATCGCCGCGTCGAGCGCCGCCTCGTCGTACGCGGTGCCGTACCAGGAGTGGACGGCGCGCACGACGCGCGCGCGCTCGTCGGGGTCGTCGAGCACGGCGAGCTCGATGCGCCCGCCGACGACGGCGTCCTCGACGTCGTGCACGGAGTACGACACGTCGTCCGCGAGGTCCATGACCTGCGCCTCGAGGCACTTCACCTGCGCGGGTGCCCCGGCGCGCAGCCAGTCGAACACCGGGCGGTCGTCCTCGTAGACGCCGAACTTGTGGGTGGGCCGGCCGTCCGCGCGCAGCGGCGCCTCGCCCGCGCCCCACGGGTACTTGACGCTCGCATCGAGGCTCGCGCGCGTGAGGTTGAGCCCGTACGACCGGCCGTCCTCCACGACCTTGGGCTCGAGCCGCGTGAGGAGGCGCAGCGTCTGCGCGTTGCCCTCGAACCCGCCGACATCGACCGCGAGGTCCGCGAGCGCCCGTTCGCCGTTGTGCCCGAACGGCGGGTGCCCGAGGTCGTGCGCGAGGCACGCGGTGTCCACGATGTCCGGGTCGCAGCCGAGCGCCTTGCCGATCTCGCGGCCCACCTGCGCGACCTCGAGCGTGTGCGTGAGCCGGGTGCGGACGAAGTCGTCGCTGCCCGGCCCGAGCACCTGCGTCTTGGCGCCGAGACGGCGCAGCGCCGACGAGTGCACGATGCGGGCGCGGTCGCGCTCGAACGGCGTGCGGGCCCGGGACTTCGCGGACTCGACGAACCACCGCTCGGTGTCGGCGTCGGAGTACGACGCCGTGCCCTCCTCGCCGCGCGCCGGGCGCGGGCCGGTCCCCACGACCGCGGGGTCGAACGCCTGCTGCTCGAACGTCTGCACGGGCCCCAGCGTAACGACGCCGGTCGGCACGTGGCGGACGGCGGGCGGGCCGCCGTGGGCGTACCCTCCGGCGTATGGGTGCAGCGCGTGCGCTCGAGCTGCGGGCCGTCACCGTCGACGGCCTGGTCGAGGTCGTCCCGTACGTGGACGGCCGGTCGCTCGTGGACGTCGTCGGACGGTTCGAGTCGGCGCGCGGGTACTCCCCCGCGGGCGCGTACGGCGGGCTTGTCCCCGCGTTCTTCCGCTACGGCGACGCCGCGCACCAGTGGTACGGGAGGGGCCGCGTGCCCGCGGGCGGGCGGGCGTGGGTGCTCGCGTGCGACTGCCACGAGGCGGGGTGCTGGCCGTTCGAGGTGGCGGTCGACGCCGACGCGACGACCGTCACGTGGCGCGACCTCACGCAGCCGTTCCGTCCCGAGTGGGACTACTCCGCGCTCGGGCCGTTCACGTTCGACCGTGCGCAGTACGACGGCGCGGTGCGCGCGGTCGCGCACCTGTTCGGCTAGGGCAGGCGCCACACCCCGACGGCCGGACCGTCGCCCGCGAGCCGGGCGCCGCCGTCGTGCGGGGCGAGGGTCAGCGCGCCGTGCAGCCGCTCGGGCTCCCCGCGCCCCACGAGCGCGGGGTGCAGCGTGACGCCGCCCCACGGCGCGCGGGAGAGCGCGACGAGCACGCGCTCGTCGGGCGTCTCGCGGAGGTAGACGAGGGCGTCGTCGGCGACGTGCACCCAGCGCAGGCCGCCGTGGCGCAGCGCGTCCGAGCCGCGGCGCACCGCGATCAGCGCCCGGTACAGGTCGAACGTCGCGCCGTCCCAGCGCCCGTGGGCCGAGCCCGCGTCGTCCCACGGCATGGTCGCGCGCGCGTGCTCGCCGTTGAGGCCCGTGAGCCCCACCTCGTCGCCCGCGAAGACGACGGGCGTGCCCGGGTAGGTAAGCAGGAGCGTCGCCGCGACCTCGACCATCTCGCGCGAGCCGACGATCGAGCGCAGCCGCGGGGTGTCGTGCGAGCCGAGCATGTTCCACTGCGACGCCGTCACGCGCCACGGCAGCACGGCGTCGAACTCGCGCATCGTCTCGACCACCGCCGGCCCGGCCCGGCGCGGCGTGCGTACGGGCAGCCCGAGGTAGGGCACGGGCGAGTGCGCGGGAGACAGCCAGGTCCACGCCGGGCGCGTGAACGCCGAGTAGTTCATGTTCGCGTGCCAGCCGTCGCCCGCGAGGTCGCCGGAGGCGTCGTGGAAGTGCTCGGCGACGAGGGCGGCCTCCGGGTTCACGCCCCGCATCGTCGTGCGCAGGCGCCGCGCGACGTCGAGCGTGCGGTCCTCGGCGCCGAAGCGGCCCGTCATGTTGGCGACGTCGATGCGCCACCCGTCGAGGCCGAACGGCTCGCGCACGTAGCGCCCGACGACGGACCCGGGCCCGTCGATCATGCGCGCCCCGAGCTCGGCCGAGCCGTACGACAGCTTCGGCAGCGACGCGTGCTCGAGCCAGCCCACGTACCCGGGCTCGCCGTCGGTCCAGTAGTAGAAGTCGCGCTCCGGCGCGCCGGGGTCCGCGAGCGCCCGCGCGAACCACTCGTGCCCGGCGCCCGTGTGGTTCGTCGTGAGGTCGCCCATGACGCGCAGCCCGCGCGCGTGCGCGGCGCGGATCAGCGACGCGTACGCCGCGTCGCCGCCGAGCAGCGGGTCGACGTGGTCGAACGTGCTCGCGTCGTAGCGGTGGTTGGAGCGCCCCGGGAAGACGGGCGTCGTGTAGAGCGTCGTGACGCCGAGCGCCACGAGGTGGTCGAGCCGCTCCTCCACCCCGGCGAGGTCGCCCCCGTAGTACTGCGTGCCGACGTCGGGCCCCGCGCCGTGCGGCTCGTCGTCCCAGGCCGCGGGGACGGCCCACTCCGGGAGCGGACGCCCGTCGGCCCCGGCCGAGCGCGCGAACCGGTCGGGGAAGACCTGGTACACGACGCCGTCGCGCATCCACGCGGGCGCGCCCTCGTGGACGGTGAGGCGGAAGTCCGCGGCGTCGGGCACGTCGCGGTCCCAGACCCCGCGGCCGTTGAGCCAGCGGTAGCCGCGCTCGCCCTCGTCGAGGAAGAACCGGTACCCGGTCACCGGGTTGTGCACGAGCACCTCGGCGACGTACCAGTCCTCGTGCTCGTCCGAGCGGTCGAGGCGCGCCGGGGCGAGGCGCGGCTCGCCGTCGCGCACGGTGCGCAGCCACACGTCGCGCACGCCGGCCGACCGGGGCACGCGCACGCGGACGGGGACCGTGTCCCCGAGGGCGGGGACGCCCTCGGGGACGTACAGCGCCGAGCCGTCGTGGTGCGGGACGGGGGTGGCGACGTCGTGCACGCGGTCAGCCCTTCACGGAGCCGGCCGTGAGGCCGCCCACGATGTACTTCTGCAGGTAGAGGAACAGGGCGAGCACGGGCAGCGCCGAGATGACGGCACCGGCCGTGAAGAGGCCCCAGTTGGCCTCCTTGAGCGACGACACCCACCCGTACAAGCCGACGGCGAGTGTCCAGTTGCTCTCGGACGACAGGACGATGCGCGCGATGATGAACTCGCCGAACGTGCTGATGAACGACAGCAGCGCGACCACGGCGAGGATCGGCGCGACGAGGCGCAGGATGATCGTCCAGTAGATCTGCGTGTGGGTCGCGCCGTCGATCTTCGCGGCCTCGTCGAGCTCGCGCGGCACGGTGTTGAAGAACCCGTACATGAGGAACGTGTTCACGCCCAGGGCTCCGCCGAGGTACACCGCGACGAGCGCGATCTTGCTGTTGAGGCCGAGGACCGGCACGACGTTCCCGAGCCCGATGAGCAGCAGGAAGATCGCGACGAACGCGAGCATCTGCGGGAACATCTGGATGATCAGCAGGGACGTGAGGCCGGCGCGCCGGCCGCTGAAGCGGAACCGGGAGAACGCGTACGCCGCCGCCGCGCCCATGAGCACGGTGCCGACCGACGTCGCGACCGCGATGACGAGCGTGTTGCCCATCCACGTCCAGAACATCGTGGTGCCGAGCTGGGCGTAGTTCGCGGTGCTCACGTCGGAGAACAACGAGTTGGAGCCGGTGAGCGTCCCGTTCTCCGACAGCGACGCCGACAGGACGTACACGAGCGGGAACGCGGCGTAGACGACGGCGATCACGCCGACGACGTGCCGCCAGCCCAGCTCGGAGAACCAGCGCCCCGGGCGCATGCGGTTCCGGGACACCGGGACGGCGGTGCCGCCGACGACGGGGGGTGCCTGGGTGGTCGCCATGTCAGCTGATCTCCTCGAACTTGCGCGTGCTGCGGAAGGCGATGGCCGAGATCGTCCCCACGATGACGAAGATGACGATCGACAGGGCGCTCGCGAGCCCGAAGTCCTTCTGCGCCGAGCCGTCGACGCCGGAGATCGAGTACACCATCGAGATGAGGATGTCCGTGTGGCCGAGCGGCACGGACGCGTCGGCGAAGCGTGGCCCGCCGCCGGTGAGCATGTAGATCAGGGTGAAGTTGTTGAAGTTGAAGGCGAACGACGAGATGAGCAGCGGCGCGGTCGAGATGAGCAGCAGCGGCAGCGTGATCGCGCGCCACGTGGTCCAGCGGCCCGCGCCGTCGATCTTCGCGGCCTCCATGACGTCGGAGGGCAGGGACTGCAGCGCGCCCGTGCAGATGAGGAACATGTAGGGGAAGCCCAGCCACAGGTTCACGCCCAGCACGGACAGCTTCGCGAGCCAGGGGTCGGTGAGCCACGGGATGTGTGCGCCGCCCAGGATCACCTCGTTGATGAACCCGAACCGGGTGTTGAGCAGCCCGGACCACAGCAGCGCCGCGAGGAAGCCCGGGATCGCGTACGGCAGGATCATGAGCGTCCGGTAGACCTTGCGCCCGCGCATCCGGGTGTCGTTGAAGACGATCGCGAGGAACAGGCCGAGCAGGAACGTCGTGGCGACCGAGCCGATCGCGAACACGAACGTCCACAGCAGGATCTTGACGAACGGCTGGGCGTAGCGGGCGTCCGAGAACGCGGTGACGAAGTTGTCGAACCCGACCGGGACGCGCCACCCGACCGCGAGGGTCGAGCCGTCGGGCGCCTGGAACTGGCCCTCGTCGTTCGGCGTGTAGACCGTGCCCGTCGTCGTGTCGGTCATCGTGTCGGCCGCCGCGTCCCACTCGAGGGCGGACGTGTATACGTACCCGGTGCGGGCGTCGGTGGTGCGGATCGAGCCGTCCTCGGGGTCGTCCGATACGGGGACGCGCAGCTCGGTCACCTCGGCCTGGCGCTGCAGCACCTGGTCGCGCGGCAGGACCGTGTACCCGGGGACCTCGGTCGCGCGGCCGTCCTCGACGGTCGCGCCGTCGACGACCGACAGCGGCCGCTCGGCCGTGCCGGCCTCGACCTCGCCGTCGTCGGTGACGACCGCGAACCCGAGCGCGTCGCCGTCCTCGACGACGGTCAGCGCGGACGACGCCGAGCCCTCGACCCGGCGCTCGTTCTGGATGAGCAGCGCGGAGACCGCCTGCTCCTTCGTCGAGTTGTGGCCCGTGCCGTAGTTGGTGAACGCCACGTAGCCCGTGTACCCGACGACGAAGATCTGGTAGACGAGCAGGAAGATCAGGCCGGGCAGGATGTACTTGAGCGGCAGGGACCGCTTCGAGAAGTACACCCAGTTGGCCGCGAGGAGCATCGCGAGCGTCGCGGCGAGGATGCCGTACGAGCCCGCCGTCCACGCCGACCAGACCACGTACACGCCGAGCGCGTCCACGACCGCCATGAGGGCGAGCTTGACGAAGAACCCGGGCCCGTAGTCGCGCGCGTGCGAGGCGTCGCGCGGCCGCAGGCGGCGCTCGCCGCGCGGCGGCGGGCCGTCGGCTCCGGAGGTGCCGACGCGCTCGTCGCCGGCCGTGGTCTGAGGGGCGGACATCGTGGTGCCTCCGAGGTCGTCGGACGCGCGGGGTGCTGCGTCTTCTGGAGTGTCGTCGTGCTGCGTCGCGGCCCGTTCCGGGCCGGAGGTCGGGACGCGCCGTCGCGGTGCGCAGGAGCCCTGCGCACCGCGACGGCGGGCTGCACCCGGATCAGGAGTCGATCGCGCCCTGGATGTCGGCGATCATCTTGTCCCAGCTCGAGACCGGGTCGGCACCGGCGACGATCGCCGCCTCGGTGACGCCCCAGAAGCTCCACACGGAAGCCATCTCGGGGATCGACGGCATCGGCACGGCCTCGGCACCCACGGCGCGGAAGCCCGCGACGATCGGGTCGTCCGCGGCGGCGGTGTCGGCGGCGGCGGTCAGCGCCGGCGGACGGTTGCCCGCCTCGTACAGCGCGAGCTGCGCGTCCTCGGTGGACAGGAAGTTCACGAGGAAGTCGTTCGCGACGATCGCGTTGTCGCTCTCCGCGCTCAGATAGAAGCCCTGGACGCCGACGAACGGCTGCGCGGGCTGGCCGCCCGCGGTGGGGATCGGGTCGATCGACAGGTCGAGCCCCTCGAACGAGTCGATCATCCACGGGCCGCCGACGATGAACGGCGACTGGCCGTTCTTGAACGCCTCGACGGCGATGTCGTAGGTCGTGTCCTGGCTGAGCACGCCGGCCGCACCCTGGGCGCCGAGCCACTGCGCGAACGCCTGGCCCTCGGGGCCGCCCATCGCGAGCTCGGACGAGTAGCTGCCGTCCTCGTTCTGCGCGAAGACGGGGGCACCGAACGACGTCTGGAACGGGTAGTGGGTGTACGGGTCACCCTTGTCGCCGTCCGACTGGACCAGGATCGGGAACTGCGTCCCGGCGGCCTGGCCCGCGGCCACGGCCTCGTCCCACGTGGCGGGGGCGGTCGGCGCGAGCGCGGTGTTGCGGATGAGGGCGATGTTCTCGATCGCGTAGGGCAGGCCGTAGACCTGGCCGTCCTGCGTGAACGCCTCGATGGAGACGTCCTCGAACTCGGCCGCCTTGTCGCCCAGCTCGAGCGGCGCCACGACGCCGTTCGTGGTGAGCTCGCCCAGCCAGTCGTGGGCGCCGACGGTGATGTCGGGACCCTCTCCCGTCGGGACCTGGGCGAGGAAGTCCGCCCGGATGTCCTCGAAGTTCTTGAGCACGACGTCGACCGTCGTGCCCGTCTCGGTCTCGAACGACTCGGCCGCCGCGGTCACGGCGTCCTGACGGGTCTCGTCGACCCAGACGGTCAGCGAGCCACCGGCGGACGAACCCTCGGCGCTCGGCTCGTCGGTGGTCTCGTCGCCCGAGCCGCCGGACGAGCAGGCGGTCAGCGCCAGCGTCGTGGTCAGCGCGGCGGCAAGAAGGATGCTCCGTCGCATCAGTGGTCACTCCAAGCGTGTCGTGATGGGCGGCCCGCTCCGGCGTTGGCACCGGCGCCGGACCCTGATGGGCACGACGGTAGAGCGGGAGGTGGCACAGGTGCAAGTCGTTGCGGTAACTTTCATGCAACGCTTTGCAGGGCGTCGACCGGCGCCCACCCGCCTCCTCCGGTCGACGGGTCCGCGCGCCTCCGCACAGGGGATCGCGGCTCGCCGACCGGACGACCAGGACGAGGAGGTCCGGTGTCCCCTACGCTGCCCCATGTGCGTACCCGTCTCAGTGATCTCGCCGCCCAGGCAGGCGTCTCCACGGCGACGGTCTCGCGCGTCCTCAACGGGAAGCCCGGCGTCGCGAGCGAGACCCGCCAGGCGGTGCTCGCCGCGCTCGACGTGCTGGGCTACGAGCGACCGTCGACGCTGCGCACCCGCTCCGCCGGCCTCGTCGGCCTCGTCGTCCCGGAGCTGACGAACCCCGTCTTCCCCGCGTTCGCCCAGACGATCGAGTCGCTCCTGTCCGAGCACGGGTACACGCCGCTGCTGTGCACGCAGTCGCCGGGCGGGACCACGGAGGACGACTACGTCGACATGCTCATGGACCACGCGGTCGACGGCATCGTCTTCGTCTCCGGCCTGCACGCGGACACCCAGGCGAGCCACGAGCGCTACGAGCGGCTGCGCAGCCGGGGCATCCCGATCGTCCTGGTCAACGGCTTCGCCGAGGGCATCGACGCCCCGTTCGTCTCGCCCGACGACGTCGCGAGCGTCGAGCTCTCGGTGCGACACCTCGTCTCGCTCGGGCACCGCAGCGTCGGCCTCGCGATCGGCCCCGACCGCTTCGTCCCCGCGCAGCGCAAGCTCGCGAGCTTCGCCGAGTCGCTCGTGCGGCACGGTCTCGTCGCCGACGAGGCGGAGGTTGCCCAGCACGTCGTCGTGACGCTCTACACCGTCGAGGGCGGCCAGGCCGCGGGCGGCGAGCTCATCGACTCGGGCCACACCGCGATCGTCTGCGGCTCCGACCTCATGGCGCTCGGCGCCATCCGCGCGGCGCGCTCGCGCGGGCTGCGCGTGCCGCAGGACGTCTCGGTGCTCGGCTACGACGACTCGCCCCTCATCGCCTTCACCGACCCGCCGCTCACCACGGTGCGCCAGCCCGTGAGCGCCATGGCGCACGCCGCCGTGAGCGCGCTCCTCACGGAGATCGCGGGCGAGCGGGCACCGCGGACCGAGCTCCTCTTCCAGCCGGAGCTCATCGTCCGCGACTCGACCGGGGCCGCCCCGGCCCGCGCGGCGTCCGCCCCGGACGCGAGCACGGTCGCCGCGGCGGGCTCCCCGACCGCCTGAGACCGGCGCCCGGAAGTCCACGCACCTCGCTGCGGGCGTCCGCCGACCCCTCGTCGGCACCGCACCGCAAGCGCTTACACTCGACGGAGGGTCGGCGACACCCCGCTCCGCCAGCCGAGTGACCACCACCGGAAGATCCCCTGAAAACCCCAGCACCACGTACGTGAGGACCGACAGCTCGATGACTCGTATCGATTCGACGCCGACCGCCGCCGCGACCAGCACCGGGCTGGCCACCGCCCCGGCGCCCTTCAGCACGGGGGCGCTCGTGCACACCGGGCCGGGCGAGGCCCCCGAGTGGTGGCGCGACGCCGTCATCTACCAGGTGTACCCGCGCTCCTTCGCGGACGGCGACGGGGACGGCGTCGGCGACCTGCCCGGCATCACCTCGAAGCTCGACCACCTCGCCGAGCTCGGGGTCGACGCCGTCTGGCTGAGCCCGTTCTACCGCTCGCCCCAGAAGGACGCGGGCTACGACGTCGCGGACTACCGCGACGTGGACCCGCTGTTCGGCACGCTCGCGGACTTCGACGAGCTCCTCGCCCAGGCGCACGCGCGCGGCATCCGGATCATCGTCGACCTCGTCCCGAACCACACGTCGGACCAGCACGCCTGGTTCCAGGCGGCGCTCGCGTCGCCCGAGGGCTCGCCGGAGCGCGCACGCTACATCTTCCGCGAGGGCGAGGGCGAGCACGGCGAGCTCCCCCCGAACAACTGGCAGTCGATCTTCGGCGGCCCCGCGTGGACCCGCGTGACGGCCGGTGCGAACGCCCGCCCCGTGACCGGCGCCGAGGGCGAGACGCCCGGGCAGTGGTACCTGCACCTCTTCGACTCGACCCAGCCCGACCTCGCGTGGGACAACCCGGAGGTCCGCGAGGAGTTCGAGCAGGTCCTGCGCTTCTGGCTCGACAAGGGCGTGGACGGGTTCCGCGTCGACGTCGCGCACGGCATGATCAAGGCCGACGGCCTGCCCGACTGGGACGGCACCGTCTCGATGGTCGAGGGCACCGAGGCCGCCGACGGCGAGGAGGGCACCGACCCGGGCGCCCCCGAGGACGGCTCGACGGGCGCCGGGAACTCCGGCCCGATGTTCGACCAGGACGGCGTCCACGAGATCTACCGCGCGTGGCACCGCGTCCTCGCCGAGTACGACGGCGACCGTGCGCTCGTCGCCGAGGCGTGGGTCGAGCCGCTCTCGCGCCTCGCGCGCTACGTGCGCCCGGACGAGATGCACCAGGCGTTCAACTTCTCGTTCCTCACCACCGGCTGGGACGCCGCGCCGCTGCGCACCGTGATCGCGGCGTCGCTGCACGCGAACGACGAGGTCGGCGCGCCCACGACGTGGGTCCTGTCGAACCACGACGTCGTGCGCCACGCGTCGCGCCTCGGCCTGGCCGACCCGGGCCTGCGCCCCAACGGCATCTTCGCCCACGACCCGCAGCCCGACGAGGAGCTCGGCCTGCGCCGTGCGCGCGCCGCGTCGCTGCTCATGCTCGGCCTGCCCGGGTCGTCGTACCTCTACCAGGGCGAGGAGCTCGGCCTCCCCGAGCACACCGCCCTGCCCGACGACGTCCGTGAGGACCCGGCGTTCTTCCGCACCCAGGGCGCCGAGGCGGGCCGCGACGGCTGCCGCATCCCCCTCCCCTGGCGCGCCGACGCCGAGGGCTTCGGGTTCGGGCCGTCCGGCAAGACCTGGCTCCCCCAGCCGGAGTCGTACGGCCGCTACGCCGCGGACGTCCAGCGCGGCGTCGAGGGCTCGACCTACGAGACGTACCGCACGGCCCTCGCCACGCGTCGCGCGGAGCGTCTGGGCGCGGGCACGCTCGCGTGGGTCGAGGAGTTCGCCGGCTCGGCGGACGTCGTCGCCTTCCGCAACCGCGACGTCGTCGTGCTCGCCAACCTGGGCGCCGAGCCCGTGGTCCTGCCGCACGGCGCGGAGGTCCTCGTGGCCTCCGGCCCGGTCCTGACCGACCGCTCCGCGGACCCGCAGGTCCGCGTCCCGTCGGACACGACCGTCTGGCTGCGCGCGCACTGACCGACGCCGCCGCGTCGTGCACGACGGCCGGGACCCCCACGGGGGTCCCGGCCGTCGTGCTTCTCGTCCCGTCGGCGCAGGGCCGCGCTGGGGCGGTCGGCGAGGAGGCGGCGCTCAGCCGCCGGAGACGCTCAGCTCGGCCTCGCGCAGGCGCTCCTCGTGCTCGGCGTCGAGCTCGCGCGAGTCGAGCCAGCCGTACGGCAGGTGCGGCGTCTTGGGCGACCCGGCCCGGCCGCGCTGACCCTCGGCGGCCTCGCCGGGGTAGGGCGCGTCCTGGTCGAGCTCGTCGAGCAGCGCGCGCAGCTCGGCGAGCGTCGAGACCATCGCGAGCGCGCGGCGCGCGTCGCCGCCCACCGCGTAGCCCTTGAGGTACCAGGCCATGTGCTTGCGCAGGTCGCGCATGCCCTTGCCCTCGTCGCCGTCGAAGTACTCGATCATGAGCTCGCCGTGGCGGTAGATCGTGCCCGCCACCTCGCGCAGCCCGGGGCGCACGCGCTCGGGGCGGCCCGCGAACGCCGCGGCGAGGTCGGCGAACAGCCACGGCCGGCCCTGGCAGCCGCGCCCGACGACGACGCCGTCGCAGTCGGTCTCGCGCACCATGCGCACGGCGTCCTCGGCCGACCAGATGTCGCCGTTGCCGAGCACCGGCACGCTCGTCACAGTCTCCTTGAGACGCGCGATCGCGGACCAGTCGGCCGTGCCGGAGTAGTGCTCGGCGGCGGTGCGCGCGTGCAGCGCGACGGCGGCGGCGCCCAGGCCCTCCGCGATGCGGCCCGCCTCGAGGTACGTGAGGTGGTCGTCGTCGATGCCCTTGCGCATCTTCACGGTCACGGGGACCCCGTACGGGCGGGCGGCCTCGACCGCGCCCTGCACGATCGCGGTGAACAGGTCGCGCTTCCACGGCAGCGCCGCTCCCCCGCCCTTGCGCGTGACCTTGGGCACCGGGCAGCCGAAGTTCAGGTCGACGTGGTCGGCGCGGTCCTCGGCGACGATGATGCGCACGGCCTCGCGGACGGTCGCGGGGTCCACGCCGTACACCTGCGCGGACCGCGGCGTCTCGTCCGCGCCGAACGTCACGATGCGCAGCGCCTCGGGGTTGCGCTCGACGAGCGCGCGGCTGGTGACCATCTCGGCGACGTACAGGCCGGGGTCGTCGCCGCCGGACGCGCCGGCCTCGCGGCACAGCGTGCGGAACGCGCGGTTCGTGACACCGGCCATCGGGGCGAGGACCACCGGCGTCCGGACGACGATCGGGCCGATCCGCAGCGGCGCCACGAGCGGACCGGTCCCCGGGTCGGGGCGGTCGGTCGTCGTGCTGAGGGCAGGAGCGGGTGCAGTCACGCGCTCCATTGTCCCACCCGGCTCCCGCTGCACGACGAGCCCCGTTTCGACGAGCGAGCAGCGCACGGTCGTGGCAGTGTTGAGGAGGTCCGGCAATCCAGGCCGGACACGGACGAAAGGGACGACATGCCTCTCTGGCTCATCCTGGTCATCGTCGGCGCCGTGCTCCTCATCCTCGGCGTCGCCATCGAGGCCGCGAAGATCCTCATCTGGATCGGCATCATCGTGCTCGTCGTGAGCCTGGTGATCGGCCTGCTCAACAGGGCTAAGGGGGCGGCCCGCTAGCGCGAGGCCGCTGGGGGCGACGCGTCCCGACGAGACGCGACAGGAGGGGCGGGACCGTACGGTCTCGCCCCTCCTGCGTGCCCGGCGCCGGTGCGCCGGGCCGCTGACGCGTCAGGCGCCGAGCAGGTGCCCGGCGAGGTACTCGGTGACCTTGTCGAGCGCGACGCGCTCCTGGCTCATCGAGTCGCGGTGGCGGATCGTCACGGCCTGGTCGTCGAGCGTGTCGAAGTCGACCGTGATGCAGAACGGCGTGCCGATCTCGTCCTGGCGGCGGTACCGGCGGCCGATGGCGCCGGCGTCGTCGAAGTCGACGTTCCAGTACTTGCGGAGCTCGGTCGCGAGGTCCTTCGCCTTGGGCGAGAGCTGCTCGTTGCGGCTCAGCGGGAGCACGGCGGCCTTGACCGGCGCGAGGCGGTGGTCGAGGCGCAGGACCGTGCGCGTGTCCACGCCGCCCTTCGCGTTCGGCGCCTCGTCCTCGGTGTACGCCTCGACGAGGAACGCCATGAGCGAGCGCGTGAGACCCGCGGCCGGCTCGATGACGTAGGGCACCCAGCGCTCGTTCTTCGTCTGGTCGAAGTACGACAGGTCCTTGCCGGAGTGCTCGGCGTGCGTCTTGAGGTCGAAGTCGGTGCGGTTCGCGATGCCCTCGAGCTCGCCCCACTCCGAGCCGGAGAAGCCGAAGCGGTACTCGATGTCGACCGTGCGGGTCGAGTAGTGCGAGAGCTTCTCCTGCGGGTGCTCGTACAGGCGCAGGTTGTCGCGTTGGATGCCGAGGTCCACGTACCAGTCGGTGCGCGTGTCGATCCAGTACTGGTGCCACTCGGCGTCCGTGCCGGGCTCGACGAAGAACTCCATCTCCATCTGCTCGAACTCGCGCGTGCGGAAGATGAAGTTGCCGGGCGTGATCTCGTTGCGGAACGACTTGCCGATCTGGCCGATGCCGAACGGCGGCTTCTTGCGGCTCGCCCCCATGACGTTGGCGAAGTTCACGAAGATGCCCTGCGCCGTCTCGGGGCGCAGGTAGTGCAGGCCCGACTCGTCCTCGACGGGGCCGAGGTGCGTCTTGAGCATCATGTTGAAGTCGCGCGGCTCGGTCCACTGCCCGCGCGTGCCGCAGTTCGGGCAGACGATCTCGGCGAGGCCGCCCTCGGGCGCACGGCCCTTCTTCTCCTCGAACTCCTCGATCATCTGGTCCTCGCGGAACCGCTTGTGGCAGTGCAGGCACTCCGTCAGCGGGTCGGTGAAGACGCCCACGTGGCCCGACGCGACCCACACCTGGCGCGGCAGGATCACGGACGAGTCGAGGCCCACGACGTCGTCACGGCTCGTGACCATCGCGCGCCACCACTGCTTCTTGATGTTCTCCTTGAGCTCGGTGCCCAGGGGCCCGTAGTCCCACGCGGAGCGGGTGCCGCCGTAGATCTCGCCCGAGGGGAAGACGAACCCGCGCCGCTTGGCGAGGGAGACGACGGCGTCGAGACGGGCGGTGGGCGAGGGCGCTGCGGCCACGGACATCACTCCTGGTGCTCACGGCCCCGCACGTGGCTCGTGGGGGCTGGACGGGTGGGCGACGCCCGCACGGGCGCCGACCGACCAGCGTACCCGGCCGTGACCCGGCTCACCGGGAACGGTTTTGACATTCATTCTCAAGAAGGCGGAGACTGGTGGTCATGCACCGCTCCCCCTCCCGGCGCCGCCGCGCCCTCGCCACCACCGCCGCCCTCGCCACGGCCGCGCTCGTCGCGTCTTGCTCCCTCGGCGACTCCCCCGGGGACGGCGGCTCGGGAGGAGGAGGCGGCGACGACGGCCGGCTCCAGGTGCTCGCGTCGTTCTACCCGCTCCAGTACGTCGTCGAGCAGGTCGGCGGGGAGCACGTCGACGTCGCGAACCTCACGCCGCCCGCGGCCGAGCCGCACGACCTCGAGCTCGCGCCCGCGCAGGTCCGCTCGATCGGCGACGCCGACCTCGTCGTCTACCTCTCGGGGTTCCAGCCCGCGGTCGACGAGGGCATCGAGCAGCGCGCCCCCGAGCACGTGGTCGACGCCGCGGCGTCGGCCGGGCTCGAGGAGCACCCCGGCGGCGAGGGCGAGCACGCCGACGAGACCGCGGAGGAGCACGCCGAGCACGCGGACGAGTCCGGCGACGGTCACGACCACGGCCCCACGGACCCGCACTTCTGGCTCGACCCGACCCGTCTGGCCGCGGTGGGCGACGCCGTCGCCGACGAGCTCTCCGCGCTCGACCCCGACCACGCCGACGACTACGCGGCCGGTGCCGCCGCCCTCACCGCGGACCTCGACGACCTGGACGCCGAGTTCGCCGAGGCGCTCGCCCCGTGCGCGGGCGCGACGCTCGTTACCTCCCACGAGGCCTTCGGCTACCTCGCCGAGCGCTACGACCTGCACCAGGTCGGGATCTCCGGGATCGACCCCGAGGCGGAGCCCTCCCCCGCGCGCCTGCGCGAGGTGGGCGAGGTCGTCCGGGAGAACGGCGTGACCACGCTCTTCTTCGAGACGCTCGTCAGCCCCAAGGTGACCCAGACGCTCGCCGACGACCTCGGCGTCCGGACTGCGCTGCTCGATCCCCTCGAGAGCCTCGCGGAGGGCGCGACGGACTACCGTGAGGTCATGGAGTCCAACCTCGAGGCGCTCACGTCCGGCCTCGCGTGCGCATGACGGATGCACCGGAGCTAATCGCCGCGCGCGACGTCCACGTGACCCTCGGCGGGAGCGAGATCCTGCGCGGCATCGACCTCTCGGTCCGCGCGGGCGAGGTGGTCTCGCTCCTCGGCGCGAACGGCTCGGGCAAGTCGACGCTGGTCCGCGCGCTCGTCGGGATCGTGCCGCTCTCCCGCGGCTCCGTCGACCTGTTCGGCGCGCCCCTCGGCCCGCGGCTGCCGTGGCGGCGGCTCGGCTACGTGCCGCAACGCGTGAGCGCGCCCTCGGGCATGCCGTCCACCGCGTCGGAGGTCGTCGCGTCCGGGCTCCTCGGCGGGGGCCGCCTCCGGCTCCCGCGCGGGTGGCGCGATCGCACGGTCGAGGCGCTCGAGCTCGTGGGCCTCGCGGACCGCGCCGACGACTCGACGGCCGAGCTCTCGGGCGGGCAGCAGCAGCGCGTGCTCATCGCGCGCGCCCTCGTGCGCCGGCCCGACCTGCTCGTGCTCGACGAGCCCGTGGCGGGCGTCGACAAGCCGAGCCAGGAGGCGTTCGCCGCGACGATGACGCGGCTCGTGGGCGACGGCCTCACGGTCCTCGTGGTGCTCCACGAGCTCGGGGCGCTCGCCCCGCTCGTCGAGCGTGCGGTCGTCCTGCGCCACGGGCGGGTCGTGCACGACGGCGCCCCGCCCCGCGCGTCGTCCACGCACGCGGGGGCGACGCACCAGCACCTGCACCCGCACGAGCCCGTGGACGGCGACAACCGCCCCGCGGGCCCGGAGACGGGCCTCACCGACACCCTGAACCCCGACCTCTCCGCAGGCCACGCACCCAGGACGGCCTCATGACCACCCTGTTCTCCGAGATCTCCCTGCTGCTCACCGACCCGCTCATGCAGCGCGCCCTCCTCGCGGCGCTGCTCGTCGGCGTCAGCGCCCCCGTCGTCGGCACGTACCTCGTGCAGCGCAAGCTCTCGCTGCTCGGCGACGGCATCGGGCACGTCGCGCTCACGGGCGTCGCGCTCGGGTGGCTCGTCGGCGCGGCGATGGGCGTCGTGCCGAACGACGCGCTCGCGATCCCCGGCGCGGTCGTCGCGGCGGTGCTCGGTGCGGTCGCGATCGAGGTCGTGCGCGAGCGCGGCCGCACGAGCGGTGACCTCGCGCTCGCGCTCCTGTTCTACGGCGGCATCGCGGGCGGTGTCCTGCTCATCAGCCTCGCGGGCGGTTCGTCCGGCAGCCTCATGCAGTACCTATTCGGCTCGATCTCGACGGTGACGTCGTCGGACCTCGTCCTCACGGTCGTCCTCAGCGCGGTGATCCTGCTCGTCGGCGTCGGCCTGCGGGCCGCGCTGTTCTCGGTGAGCCACGACGAGGAGTTCGCGCGCGCGTCCGGCCTGCCCGTGCGCACGCTGAACATCGCCGTCGCCGTCGTCGCCGCGCTCACCGTGACCGTGTCGATGCGGGTCGTCGGGCTGCTGCTCGTCAGCGCCCTCATGATCGTGCCCGTCGCGGTCGCCCAGCTCGTCACGCGCTCGTTCCGCCGCACGATGCTCGTCGCGTCGGTCGTCGGGGTGGTCGTGTGCGTCGTCGGGCTGTCCTTCACGTACTGGAACAACGTCTCGCCGGGTGCGACGATCGTGGTCCTCGCGATCGCGACGTACCTCGTCGTCGCCGCGCTGCGACCCCTGTGGGTCCGCCGGCGGCCGCGCGTCGCGCGGGACCCGCACCCGGACATCCCCGACGACGTCGAGCTCGACCTCGTACCCTCGGGGTCGACCCACCGCACCACCGGAGGTGACCCGTGCAGCGCATGACCCGCCAGCGCGCCGCCGTCTCGGACGCGCTGGAGGACCTGGAGGACTTCCGCAGCGCCCAGCAGCTCCACGAGATCCTGCGCACGCGCGGCGACAACGTGGGGCTCGCGACCGTCTACCGCACGCTGCAGAGCCTCGCGGACGGCGGCGACGTGGACGTGCTGCGCACCGAGGAGGGCGAGAACCTCTACCGCCGGTGCGAGCGCCGCGAGCACCACCACCACCTCGTGTGCCGGGCGTGCGGCCGGACCGTCGAGATCGACGGCCCGACGGTCGAGGCCTGGGCCAACCAGGTCGGCACCTCGCACGGGTTCGTCGACATCCAGCACACCATCGAGCTGTTCGGCACGTGCGCGGGCTGCGCGCGGGCCACCGCCGTCCAGGACTGAGCGGTGCCCGACGCGCTGGACGGCGCCCCGTTCGCCGCGCTCTTCGCCTTCTTCTTCGCGATCGCGTTCGTGCGGACGCAGGCGACCTACTGGATCGCGCGCCTCGTCACGACGTGGACGCTCGACCGCACGCGCCCCGTCAAGCCGTGGGTCGCGCGCGTCCACGCCTGGCTGTCCGGGCGGTCGGCCGCACGCGGGATCGAGACCGTGCGGCGGTGGGGCGTGCTCGCGGTGCCCGCGTCGTTCCTCGCGACCGGGACGAAGACCGTGATCAACGCCGCCGCGGGCGTCGTGCGCATGCCGTTCGGGCGCTACCTCGCGGCCATGGTCCTCGGGTGCGCGGTGCACGCGACGATCTACGCGACCGTCGGGTGGGCGATGTGGACCGCCGCGTTCGCCGCCGCGACGGGCTCCCCCACGGGTGTCGCGGTGCTCGTCGCGATCATCGTCGCGGCCGCCGTGGCGGTGGTCCTCATGGTCCGCCGTCGGGCCGCCCGGGCGGGCGCCGACGCCGCGGTCGTGCCGGCCGGCACGACCGCCGGCGACGTCCCCGCGCTGGACGGGCAGGCGACGCTCCCCCGCGACGAGGACGCGCCGCGCACCGACCGATGAGATGACGGGTCCCGGACCGTCCGAACCCCCATGACGACGTTCCTCCTGCTGCCCGGCGCCGGCGGCGACCCCGCGTACTGGGACCTGCTCGTCCCGGAGCTCGACCGGCTCGGCCACCGGCCGGTCGCCGTCGACCTCCCCCAGCACGACGAGGGCCACGGCTGGGCGGACCTCACCGACGTCGCGGTGACGACGCTGCACCGGGCGACGGCCGCCGCCGAGCGGGACGACCTCGTCGTCGTCGCCCAGTCCATGGGCGCGTACGTCGGGCCGCTCGTGTGCGAGCGCGAGGCGGTCCGCCTGCTCGTGCTGCTCAACCCGATGATCCCGCGACCGGGCGAGAGCGGGGGCGACTGGTGGCGCGCGACGGACCACGCCGCGCGTCGTGCCGCCACGGGCCTGGGCCCGTTCGACCCCGTGGACGACTTCTTCCACGACGTGCCGGAGCCGGTCGCAGCCGTCGTGCAGCGCAGCGACCGGCAGCCGTCCGAGCGGTCCTTCGCCGAGCCGTGGCCGGCCCGCGCCTGGCCCGCCGTGCCCACGGTCGTGCTGCAGGGCGACGACGACCGGCTCTTCCCGCCGCCCTTCCAGCGCGCCGTCGCGCGCGAGCGGCTCGGTGCCGAGGTCGAGACGATGCCGGGCGGCCACCTCGTGGCGCTCAGCCGCCCGGCCGAGCTCGCCGCCCGGCTCGACGCGCTGGCCCGCTGACGGTCCGCCCCGACGGGACGACCGCCCCCTCAGCCGACGCTCGTCGGTTCCTCGGGCGCGCCCACGCAGAACTGGTTGCCCTGCGGGTCGGCCAGCACCGCCCAGCGGTACCCGGGGATGGTGTGCTCCCCGACGAGCGTCGCGCCGTCCGCCACGAGCGCCGCGACGTCGGCCTCGCGGTCGGACGTGCCGAGGTCCAGGTGCAGCCGGTTCTTGCCGGGCGTCGGGTCCTCGACGCGCTGGAACCCGAGGACCGGAGCCGTCACCCCCTCGGCGGGCACGACCTCGAGGAACCACCCGTCCGCCTCGTCGACGAGCCGCCCGCCGAGGCGGCGCGCCCACCACTGGGCGAGCGGCCGCGGGTCGGTGGAGTCGACGGTCACCATGCCGATGCTCAGAGTCATGCCGCGCACGCTACCGGCCGCCTCCCACGGCGTCCCGGCGACAGGGCGCGCGCCGCCCCGCGCACGACGTCAGGCCGTGCCGTCCGCCGTCCCGCCCACCGCGTCGACCGCGCCGCCGTAGCGGCGGTCGCGGCGCGCGTACTCCTCGACGGCGCGCCACAGCGAGCGGCGGTCCACGTCGGGCCAGGGCTCCGGGAGGAACACGAGCTCCGCGTACGCGGCCTGCCACAGCATGAAGTTCGACGTGCGCTGCTCGCCCGAGCTGCGCAGGAACAGGTCGACGTCCGGCAGGTCGGGCTCGTCGAGGTGCTGCTGGACGGTCCGCTCCGTGACCTTGCGCGGGTCGAGCCGCCCGGCGGCGACCTCGCGCGCGATGGCGGCCGCGGCGTCGGCGATCTCGGCGCGACCCCCGTAGTTGACGCACATCGTCAGCGTGCAGACGTCGTTCTGCTTCGTCTGCTCCTCCGCGACCTCGAGCTCCTTGATCACCGACGCCCAGAGCCGCGGACGACGCCCCGCCCACCGCACGCGCACGCCCCACGAGTCCATCTCGTCGCGGCGACGCCGGATCACGTCGCGGTTGAAGCCCATGAGGAAGCGGACCTCGTCGGGCGAGCGCTTCCAGTTCTCGGTCGAGAACGCGTACGCCGACACGTGCTTGACGCCGATCTCGATGGCGCCCGCGACGACGTCGAGCAGCGCCGCCTCGCCGGCCTCGTGGCCCGCGGTGCGCGGCAGCCCGCGCGCGTTGGCCCAGCGGCCGTTGCCGTCCATGACGACGGCCACGTGGTTCGGCACGAACTGCGCCGGGATCGCCGGGGGCCGCGCACCGCTGGGGTGCGGGAACGGCGGCCGGTACGTGCGCCGCGCCATCAGGCGTCCGCCCCGGCGCCGGCGCGCGGGTCCGCGGAGGCGGCGGCCTCGTCGGCGTGCGGGACGGCGGGGACGTGCGGGGCGGGGGCGTCCCGCTCCACCATGCGCAGTGATCGCAACGTTCTCTCCAGGTGGTATTGGCTGTACGCGGCCACGAGGCCGCTCGCTTCCTTGCGGTGCCGGGCGTCCGACGCGTCGGCCGCGTCCCACTCCCCCGCGAGCAGCGCGGCGAGCAGGGCGAAGGTCTTGGGGGCCGGCGCCGTCGAGCCCGGCGGGCGGCAGCGCGAGCACACGGCCCCGCCCTGCGCGACGGCGAACGCGTGGTGCGGGCCCGGCTCGCCGCACCGCGCGCAGTCGACGAACGACGGCGCCCAGCCCGCGACGGCGAGCGCGCGCAGGAGGTAGGAGTCGAGCACGAGCCCCGGCGCGTGCGCGTGCTCCGAGAGCGCCCGCAGCGCGCCCGCGAGCAGCCAGTACTGCTGCACCGCGGGCTCGCGCTCGTCGGCGACGAGGCGCTCCGCGGTCTCGAGCATCGCGGCGCCCGCCGTGTACAGGCCGTAGTCCTCGCAGATCCGGCGCGCGTACGGGCCGATCGTCTCCGCCTGCGTCACCGTGTCCAGCGACCGGCCCGCGTAGAGCTGGACGTCCACGAGCATGAACGGCTCGAGCCGCGCGCCGAACCGGGACGACGTGCGGCGCACGCCCTTGCCGACGGCGCGCACCTTCCCGTGCTCGCGCGTCAGGAGGGTGACGATGCGGTCCGCCTCGCCCAGCTTCTGGGCGCGCAGCACGATCGCGTCGTCTCGGTACAGCACCACGCCCCTATTGTCCGTCACGCCGCCGACACGGCGCGCACCACCCGCCGACGGCGGTCACGCGGGCGCGAGGCACCCGAGGACCGCGCGGACGCGGGCCAGCGTCGTGCCCGCGTCCTCGCCGGCCTCGACCTGGCGGGCCGCGGCGAGCACCACGGCGTTGACGAGCTCCGCGGAGCGCGCGGCGTCCGGGACGCCGAGCTGCTCCAGGGCCTCGACGAGCGGCACGAGGATCGTCGCGTGCATCGCGGCGCTCTGCTGGGCGAGCGCCTCGCGGCCCGCCTCGGCGCGCAGCGCGGCGACGACGGCGTGCTCGCCCTCGGCCACGAGGAGCAGGTTCTCGCGCGCGTAGGCGACGATCGCGTCCTCCGGCGACGCCGCGGTGGCCACCGCGGCGGTGATGCGCGCGGACCAGCGCGGCACGACGTCGGCGACGACCGCGTCGAGCAGCTCCTCCCTCGACCGGAAGTACTGGTAGACGCTCGACCGGGCGAGCCCGGCCCGCGCCGCGACCGCCGCGAGCGTGAGCCCGCTGCCGTCCTCGCGGATGAGGTCGCGGGCGGCGTCGAGCAGGGTCCGGAGCTGCGCCGCGCGGTGCTCGGCCACCGTCGGGGCGGCGATCTTGGGCACGAAGGTCCTCCTTCCCGGAGCGCTCAGCGGAGCGCTCCCCCGGGAGCGCGACGGCCCCCGGCCGGACCATCATGCCCGACCGGGGGCGGTGGAGCGGCCCTCCGGGGCCGCCCGCCGACGTCAGCCGGCCACCGCGGACAGCCCGAGCCGCCCGTCGACCATCTCGACGACCCGGTGGCAGTGCTCGAGGACGTCGTGGTCGTGCGTGACCATGAGCGCCGCGGCGCCGTAGGCCTCGACCTCGCGGGCCAGCAGGCTCACGACCTCGTGGCTGCGCGCCCGGTCGAGCGCCGCCGTCGGCTCGTCGACGAGGAGCAGCGCGGGGCTCGCGACGAGCGCGCGGGCGATCCCCACGCGCTGCCGCTCGCCGCCGGAGAGCTGGTCCGGACGGCGGTCGGCGCGGTGGCTCATGGACACCGAGCCCAGCAGCTCGCGGGGGTCGCGGGCGCGGGGGTCGCGCTCGTCGATCCCCGCGACCCGCAGCGCGAGCCGGAGCTGGTCGACGCTCGTGAGCGCCGGGAGGAGGTTGCCGGACTGGAAGACGAAGCCGATGCGCTCGCGCCGCAGCCGGGCCCGCTCGCGGTCGTTCGTCGCGCCGAGGTCGACCCCTTCGAGGCGGACGGTCCCGGACTCCGGCGCCGTGAGCGCGCCGGCGACGGCGAGCAGGCTCGACTTGCCGGAGCCCGAGGGACCGACGACACCGACGAGCTCGCCCGCGGCGACGCTCAGGCTCACCTCGTCGAGCGCGACGACCGTGGTGTCGCCGTCGCCGTGGCGGACGGTGACCCGGTCGATCTCGAGCACGGGCGTGGCGGGGGTGGTGGTGCTCATCGCTGCCCTCCCAGGGCGGTCAGGGGGTCGACGGAGGTGATGCGCGCGACGGCGACGGCCGCTCCGGCCATGCCGAGGACGAAGAGCAGGACGCCGGCCAGCACGAGGTCGGGCGCCTGGAGCGCGAACGGCATCGGCGACGCGCCGAGGCCCGCGCCCGCCGCGACGCCGAGGGCGAAGCCCACGCCGATCGAGGCGAGCAGGAGCACGGCGGCCTGGCCGAGGGAGTCGGCGAGCAGGAAGCGGCGTCGCGCCCCCATGGCGCGCAGGACGGCGATCTCGTGCCGGCGCTGGATGACCCACACGGTGAAGAACGCCCCGACGACGAGCGCCGAGATGGCGTAGAGGAACACCTGGATGAGCAGGAGGGTCGCGGTCTCGGCCGTGTACCCGGGCGAGGCGTCGAAGGACTCGGTGAGCGTGCGCGTCACCGTGCCCGACGCCGCGTCGGCGGCCTCGCGGTCGAACGACCCGGGGTCGGTGCGCAGCGCGACGGCGGTCGCGACGTCCGGCACGTCGGCTCCCGGCTGCTCGGCCCCGGCGAGGAGCTCCTGCCACGTGCCGAGCGGGAGGTAGGCGATGTCGACGTGCCCGAACGTGTGCTGGTCCTCGAGGACGCCCACGACGGTGAGCGTGCGCTCCGGGCGGGCGAGGGCCACGGTGTCGCCGACGGCGAGGCCGTCCTCGGCGGCGGTCGCCGAGACGACGATGCCGTCCGCCGCCCCGACGGCGACGCCCTCCGCGATCGCGGCCGGGGCCACGAACGAGCCGGGCTCGACGCCCACGAGGGTGAGGTCGACGGGCGAGCCGTCCTCCTGGTGCGCGTTGGCCAGCAGCAGGCCGTACGGGGCGGCCTCGAGCACGCCCGGCTGCTCGGCCATGGTGCCGACCTGGTCCGTCTCGATGACGGAGCGCGTGAACGCGGCGTCCGTCCCGGTGCCCTCGGCGAAGGCGAAGTCGGTGACGGGTGTGCGCTTGAGGCCGGAGACGCCGTCGTTGACGAGGCCGGCGGACAGCCCGGAGAGGAGGACGACGAGGACCGCGACCAGCGCGACGACACCGCCCATGAGCAGGAAGCGGGTGCGCGCGAAGACGAGCTCGCGCAACGCGAGGAACATGAGGAGCCTTCCAATGTTGTCGACAGTGCGTCGGCATCTTACCAACATGGTGTCGACAAAACGCCGACGGCCCGGACGACGAGGTCGTCCGGGCCGTCGGTGAGATCGGCGGGAGGGCGGTCAGCCCTGGGCACGCTCCGCGCGGTTCACGGCGGACACGATGGCCTTGAGCGAGGCGGTCGTGATCGACGGGTCGATCCCCACGCCCCACAGGACGTCGTCGCCCACCTGGCACTCCACGTACGCCGCGGCCGTGGCGTCCCCGCCCTCCGAGAGCGCGTGCTCCGCGTAGTCCAGGACGCGGACGTCGACCCCCACCTGCGCGATCGCGTCGACGAACGCCGCGACCGGGCCGTTGCCCGTGCCCTCGAGCGTCAGCTCCTCGCCGCGGTCGAGGACGTCGACGCTCAGGGTGTCGGGGCCGTCCTCGCTCGACGACGCGCGCGTGGAGCGCAGCTTGAGCCGGCCCCACGGCTCCAGGCCGGAGCCGGGCTCGACGGGCAGGTACTCGTCCGAGAAGAGGCGCCAGATGTCCTCGCCCGTGACCTCCGTGCCGTGCGCGTCGGTGTGCTGCTGCACGGACTGCGAGAACTCGATCTGCAGGCGGCGCGGCAGGTCGAGGTGGCGCTCCGACTTCAGCAGGTAGGAGATGCCGCCCTTGCCGGACTGCGAGTTGACGCGGATCACGGCCTCGTACGAGCGGCCGACGTCCTTGGGGTCGATCGGCAGGTACGGGACGGCCCACGTGATGTCGTCCACCGTGGCACCCTCCGCCTCCGCACGGACGGCCATCGCGTCGAAGCCCTTCTTGATGGCGTCCTGGTGCGAGCCGGAGAACGCCGTGAAGACCAGGTCGCCCGCGTAGGGGTGCCGCTCGGGGACGCCGAGCTGGTTGCAGTACTCCACCGTGCGGCGCACGTGGTCGATGTCGGAGAAGTCGATCTGCGGGTCCACGCCCTGGCTGAACAGGTTCATGCCCAGCGTGACGAGGCAGACGTTGCCGGTGCGCTCGCCGTTGCCGAACAGGCAGCCCTCGATGCGGTCCGCGCCCGCCTGGTAGCCGAGCTCGGCGGCCGCGACCGCCGTGCCGCGGTCGTTGTGCGGGTGCAGCGACAGCACGACGTTCTCGCGGTGGTGCAGGTGCCGGTTCATCCACTCGATCGAGTCGGCGTAGACGTTCGGCGTGGCCATCTCGACCGTGGCGGGCAGGTTGATGATGACCTTGCGGTCGGGGCGGGGCTCGAAGACCTCCAGCACCTCGTTGCAGATGCGGGCCGCGAACTCGAGCTCCGTGCCGGTGTACGACTCGGGCGAGTACTCGTAGTAGACCGTCGTCTCCGGGACGGTCTCCTCGAACTTCTTGCACAGCCGCGCGCCGTCGACGGCGATCGCGATGATGCCGTCCTCGTCCGAGCGGAACACGACCTCGCGCTGCAGGACGGACGTCGAGTTGTAGAGGTGCACGATCGCCTGCTTCGCGCCCTTGATCGCCTCGTACGTGCGCGCGATGAGGTGCTCGCGGGACTGCGTGAGGACCTGGATGACGACGTCGTCCGGGATGCGGTCCTCCTCGATGAGCATCCGCACGAAGTCGAAGTCGGTCTGCGAGGCCGAGGGGAAGCCGACCTCGATCTCCTTGTAGCCCATCGCGACGAGCAGCTCGAACATGCGCAGCTTGCGCTCCGCGTTCATGGGCTCGATGAGGGCCTGGTTCCCGTCGCGCAGGTCGACGGCGCACCAGCGGGGCGCGGTCTCGATGCGCTTGTCCGGCCACGTGCGGTCGGGCAGGGAGACGTCGATCTGCCGGTGGAACGGCAGGTACTTGTGGATCGGCATGCCCGACGGCTGCTGCGGGTTCGGGTCCGCGGCGGTGGGCGTCGAGGTGGGGGCGGAGGCGTTCATCGTCGGTCCTTCGGGGTCGTCCTGATCGGTGTCAGCCGGCACACCAACCACCGCGACGAGGAACCGGCTACAGGGCCTCGCCGCGGCAACGAAGGAGGAGCTGCCGCATCAGGTGCACGACGCCACTGTACTCCTCCGCCGTCCGCGCGCCCGGGACGTCCGCTCCTCGGGCACGGCGTGGGTGCGCCCGGCCGGCCCTCGCGCGGAGGGCCGACCGGGCGCCGGGGTGCGTCAGCCGCGTCGCGAGCGCAGCGCCGCGTCGACCGCGGGGTCGCCGAGGTTGCCGAGCCACTCGAGCAGCGCGGGGTACGTCGACGGGTTCGCCGCGACCTGGGGCCGCAGGTGCGGGGCGTCCTGGACGATCTGCGCCAGGACCTCGAGCGGCGTGCCCGGGTCGAGCGCCTGGGCCGCGGTGAAGCCCGCCGGCTGGGCCGGCGGGGCGTACGACGGCTGCTGCGCCGCGGGCTGCTGGGCGTACCCCTGCTGGCCGTAGCCCTGCTGGTCGTACCCTTGCGGCGCGTAGCCCTGCTGCCCCGTCCCGGAGGGCGCGTAGCCCTGCTGCTGGCCGTAGCCCTGCTGGGGGTACCCCTGGCCGGGCTGCTGGGCGGTCGGCTGCGGGCCGGTGCCCGGCTGCTCCTCCTGGTAGGCGGGCAGGACCGCCGTCGACGGGCCCTCGTCGGGCGTGAGGCCGGGACGCGCGGCGTACCCGCTGCGCTCCGGCTCTGCCGGCTGGACCGGGAGCACCTCGGTCGCGTCGGACCCGGCGGCGAACCGCCGGTCCGGCGCCTGCTGCGTCGGGACGGGGCCGGTGTGCCCGGCGGGCGGGTAGGCGCCCGTCGGTCCGGTGGCCGGGTAGGCACCCGAGCCCGGGTAGGCGCCCGTGTGCCCGGTCGTCGGGTGCGCGCCGGTCGGCGGGCCCGCCGGGGCGGGCGCGGGCCGGGCCGGCTTGGGCTGCTTCGGCGCGGGCGGCTGCCACACGTACGCGCGTGCCGCCTCCGCCCCGGTGGCCGCGGGCACGGGGCGGTGCTCGGCGAAGTAGGCGCGCACCTCGCGCGGCACGGTGAGCGCCCCGACGACGAGCAGCGGGAGGCCGAAGGCGAGCAGCACGTGCTCCACGCCGCCGCCGAGCACGACGCGGTTCGACGTCACGACGAGCAGCACGATGCCGAGCAGCGCCACGACCCCGGCGCCACCGAGCGCGAGCGGGCGCCCGGTGGCGGCGTCGCGAGCGAGCGAGCGGCGCGCGACGAACGCGACGGCGGCCGCGAGGACACCGACGATCACCGCGAGGACGACCGGGACGCCGCGTGCGCCGTCGGCCAGGGTGAGCACGGCGCTCACGGCGACGTAGCCCGCGACGACGAGCACGAGGTCGAGGGCGTTGACGGCCACGCGCACCCAGGTGGTCACCGGGTCCGCGGCGGCCATCGCGCGGTGCACGGCGGGCGCCGCGGCGACGGCCGCGAGCGCCGGGACGAGCACGAGCCCGAACCGGCCGCCGTGCGTGCTCTCGATCGTCACGAGCCCGTTGTTGCCCGAGCCGAGGACGAACCCGACGGCGAGCATGACGCCCAGCCCGACGAGCGTGAGGCGCGCGGCCTCGGACCGGCGCCACGTGCCGTACGTCGGCAGCCCGGCGAGCGCGAGGACGAACACCGCGGCCACGATCACCAGCAGCACGAACAGGGCGCCGCCGAGGCGCGTGCCGGTGGCGGTGAGGATCACCGTGAGCAGCACGGTGAGAGCGAGGAGCGCCGCGAGCGCGAGGAGCGCCTGGAGCCACCGGTCGGTGACCGCGCGGTCCTGGTCCTGCGGCCCGAGCTCGCTCTCGCGCGGCTGCGCCGCGAGGAGCGCGCCCGCGAGGCCGAGCGCGGCGGCGGAGCCGACCCCGCCCCACCCGTCGGCGAGGTCGCCGCCCCCCACGACGTCGACCACGAGGTAGACGAGCACGAGCAGCACGTAGGGCGCGTTGGCCAGCAGACGGACCTTGCGCGTGGTGTGCACGGTCCAGGTCGTCGGGAGCACGCCCGTGCGCGCGAGGTACGGCAGCGCGAGCGTCAGCAGCGAGAGGATCGTCAGCAGGACGACCTCGATCTTGTCCGACGCGCGGCTCGACACGTCCCACGGCAGCGCCAGCGAGACGAGGAGCAGCAGCGCGGCGACGCCGTCGCGCACGTAGTCGCTCACCGGGATCCCGGCGAAGGGCGACGCGGTGGCGGTCGCCGTCGCGGTCCCGCCGGTCTCGCGGGCGGAGTCCGTGCCCTTCTCCGTGTCCGCGGCCCGCGCGGCTCCCGCCGCGTCCGGGTCCGACCCTGCCGAGCCCGTCGCACCGTCCGGTGCGCGCTCGGCCGTGGAGTCCCCGTCACCCGCCGTGACGCCCTGGGGCGCCGGGGTCGGCCCGGTGCCCGCAGCACCGGGCTGCGGGTCCTCGGCCGGCTCTGTCTGGTTGGTCATCGTGCACTCCCTACGCTGTCGCGCGGTGCCGGTCGCACGCACGCCGGGCCGAGGGGCCCCGACCGTTTCTACCGGTTCATCACGTGCGGCTCAAGCGCCCACGCGGCCCGGGGCCACCATCCGGACGGTGCCGGCGGCGACGCCGGAGGGCGTCGCGCCCGCCCGGCACCTCACGAGACCGCCGTCAGCCCGCCCGTCCCGAGGAGGAAGAGCCGGCCCTCGACCGCGAGCACGTCGTAGGTGCCCTCCGGCAGCGTCCAGCGCCACTCGACCGCCCCGTCGTCGAGCGCGATCGACACGAGCCCCGGCTGGCGGCGCTGCCGCTCGGTGACGAACAGCGACCGGCCGTCGGTGAGCACCGGCCCGGGGCCGCCGTCCTCGAGCGTGACGGCCCACGCCTCCTCGCCCGTGCGGGCGTCGACGCTGCGGTAGGCCGAGTCCGTCTGGACGACGACGCGGCCGTCGACGCGCGCGACGGCGCGCATGCCCGTGCCCGGCAACGACCACAGCTCCGACCCGGTCGCGGCGTCCACGCCCACGATGCTGCCGAAGGTGTTCGTGACGATGACGCCCGGCGCGGACCCGTCCGACAGGGGCGCCTCGAGCACGCGGCCGGATATCCGGAACGCGGGCTCGCCCGCGGCGGTGAACACCGTGGCGGTGCCGCGGCCGTACTCGTTGCCGACGTAGCGCCCGTCCTGGAGCCGGACGATGGTCCACACGTCGTCCTCGACGAGCGACAGACCGTCCTCCGTGAGCGCCGCCGCGACGCCCGGCGCGAGGACGTCCACGACGCCGCGGCGCACGTCGAGCACGACGTCGCCACCGCTCCCGAGGCCGTCGTGCGTGAGCGTGCGCTCCCACCGCACCTCGCCGGTCGCGGCGTCCTCGCGCACCACCGCGACCTCGTCGCCGCGCCACCACGCCCGCACGACGTCCGTCGCGCCGACCGGCACGACGGACAGCCGCCCCGCCGTCGGGGCCGTGCGCTCCCCCACGACCTCCCCGGTCGTCGCGCGCACGGTGGTGAGCCGGGCCGCCTGCTCGCGCCACCCCGTCGGCACCGCGCACACCACCACCTCGCGCGCGGGCTCGCCCGAGGCCGGCAGGCACGTGGCACGGTCGCCGAGACGCTCGGACCGCCAGAGGACCGAGCCGTCCGCGACGGAGTACGCCGTGAGCGACCCGTCGACGGTCACGACGGCGCCGACCGCGGGGACGACCTCGGTGCCGGGCTCGACGGGGACCGACCAGCGCGGCTCGGGCGGGTCCTCGAGCGGCCGCAGACCGCCGGCGAGCGCGGTGACGTCCACGGGCCGCGCGTCCTCCATCGACGCGGTGAAGGCGACGGAGCCGGCGAACGCGACGGCGACCGCGAGCGCCACCCACGGGACGGGGTGCAGGAACCAGCGGCGCCGGGCCGCACGCACCTGCGGGGACTCGCCGCCCCCGGCGGACCGGGACGGCCGGGGCGCGCCGGACCGCGCGAGGCCGGGCGTGTCGTGGGCCGTGGGCGGGCGCTCGTCCTGCGGGCGCGACAGGGGCAGCACGTCGCGGGCCGCCCGGTCGTGGTGCCCGCCCCGGACGGCGGGCGAGCCGTCCTCGTCCCGGGGTCGCGGCCCGTCGGGCGGACGGTGGGCGGGCGCCTCGGCGGGGCTCGCGAGCGCGGCATCCAGGGCGGCGTCGAACCGGTCGTCGGACCGCAGCTCGGGCGGCAGGAGCTCGAAGCCGCCGACCGCCGTCCCGGCACCGTCCGTCGTCGGCTCGTGGGTGACGTGCCCGGCACGAGCCGCCCGGTCCTGCGCGAGCCGACGGCGCCTCACCCGTCCACGATACGCACGCCCGTCGGGCCGCGCCGGGCGAGCGGCGGGACCGCCACGCCCGGACGACGGCGCACCGGCAGGGTCAGATGCCGAGCTGGTAGACGCCCCAGTACGCGAGGATGACGAGCAGGACGGTGGACCCCGCGATCACGCACCACAGCATGACGCGGGGGGTCACGCCCCGCGCGACCTGCAGCACGCTCCCGCCCTCGTCCGCGGCGACCACCTCGCCGGTGCCCCGGCGCTCGTCGTGCGCACGGCGCGCGGAGCGGACCTCGGCGGCCCGGTTGACCAGCAGGGCTCCCGCGACGAGCGTCGCGAGCCCGACGAGCCGCACCCCGATCCAGCCGCCCTGCACGACCCACGCGTCCTTCTCGTAGTCGAGCGCGAGCCGCGCGGTGGCCACGAGGTAGACGACGAGCGCGACCGTCGTCGCGAACGCGCCGACCCCGAGCCCCACCAGCGGCACGCGGAAGCCGGGCGCGAGACCGGCGGGCGCTCCGGGCCGGCCCGCGACCCGTCGCAGCCGGCGCACGAGGCCCCCGACGAGGCCGACGAGCGGGCCGAGCACGAGCAGCCCGACGGCGGCGAGGACGAGGGCGACGAACAGGTCGCCGTTGCCCAGCCAGCGCGGCGACGGGACCGGCCCGGCGAGGTACTGCTGCGTGGGCTCGGCGCCCGCGACCTGCGGCAGCGCGGTCGCGCTCGCGGGCAGGGACGTCACCCACGCGCTCACGTCGCGCGGGAAGTCGGGCACGAGCACGTCGTCGATCTTGATCCCGTGGTTCGCGTCCGCGTAGTACCGCACGGTGACGTCGGCGCCGCCCGGCACCTGCGACGACGGCCCCGTGGCGTCGAGGATCTGCCACGCGCCCTGCTCGACGGGCATCGACGGGTCCGCGGTGCCGTACACGACGAGCACCGGCTGGGTGAGCCGCTCGAGGAACGGCTCCACGTCGAAGTCGGCGTACTCGAAGCCGCCGCCGGGGATCGCCATCCCCACGGCGCGCGGGATGGCCCGGAACACCCCGTGGGGCACGTCGGTGTTGCGCAGGTAGCTGTCGACCGCGAACGCGGCCTGCTGGCGCGGCGGCACGACCGGGGCGGACACGAGGACGGTGAACGCGATCGTCGGGTCGTCGGCCGCCATCACGGGCACGATCCACGTGCCCTCGGACTCCCCGTACAGCCCCACGCGCTCCGGGTCGACGCCGGGACGCGCCCGCAGGAGGGCGACGGAGTGCGCGTAGTCGCGCGCCATCGCCTCGTAGTCGCGGTGCCGCGTGGTGTAGGTGTCCAGGCGCTTGTCCGGGACGAGGGTCACGACGCCCGCGCTCGCGAGGTCGGTCGCGACGTCCACGAACGCCTCGGACGCCAGGCCGGTCCCCGCGCCGTGCACGAACACCATGCCCGGCAGGTCGTCGCCCGCGTCGACGGGCTCGCGCAGCACGCCCCCGACGGTCGCGCCGTCGAGCCGGACCGTCACGTCGGTCTCGCGCACGTCGTAGGTGCCGACCGGGGCGGCCCCGCCGGGCGGCTGCCCGCCGACGGTCGTGTCGGGCGTCTCGGGGACGAGGTGCTCGGTCACGGGCACCGGGTCCCACTGCGGCCCGGTGACCGCACCGACGATCGCGAGGACGATCGCGAGGGCTGCCGTCGTCGCGGCGGTCCGGAAGATCACCGAGGAATCGTACGCCGCGGGCCGCCGGCCGGTCCCTGGTGCCCTCCCGACGGCGGCACGGGGGACGTCCCCCCGGGTCAGAACCCGAGCCGGTGGAGCTGCTTGGGGTCGCGCTGCCAGTCCTTGGCGACCTTCACGTGCAGGTCGAGGTAGACGCGCGCGCCGAGGAGCGCCTCGATGCCGTGCCGCGCGCGCGTCCCGACCTCGCGCAGGCGCGAGCCGCCGCGGCCGATGACGATCGCCTTCTGCGAGTCGCGCTCGACGAAGAGGTTGACGCGCACGTCGAGCAGCGGCGGCCGGCCCGTGGCCTCGTCGCCGCTGCCCTCGCGGGGCACGATCTCCTCGACCTGGACCGCGAGCGAGTGCGGGAGCTCGTCGCGCACGCCCTCCAGCGCCGCCTCGCGCACGAGCTCGGCGACCATGACGGCCTCCGGCTCGTCCGTGAGCTCGCCGCCGGGGTACAGCTCGGGGCCCTCGGGCAGGTGGGAGACGAGGACGTCGGTGAGCACGTCGACCTGGTAGCCGTCCTGGGCCGAGACGGGGACGATGTCGGCCCAGCCGCCCGCCGTCTCCCCCAGGCGGTCGACCGCGAGCAGGTGCGCGGCGAGGGTGCCGCGGTCCACGAGGTCGGCCTTCGTCACGACGGCGACCACGGGCGTGCCGCGGCGCCCGCGCATGAGCTCCGCGAGCTCGTTCGCGATGAAGCGGTCGCCCGGGCCGATCTTCTGGTCGGCGGGCAGGCAGAACGCGATGACGTCGACCTCGGTGAGGGTCTCGCGCACGAGGTCGTTGAGACGCTCGCCGAGCAGCGTGCGGGGGCGGTGCAGCCCCGGGGTGTCGACGAGGACGAGCTGCGCGTCGGGGCGGTGCACGATCCCGCGGATCGTGTGGCGCGTCGTCTGGGGGCGCCCGGAGGTGATCGCCACCTTCTGGCCGACCAGCGCGTTCGTCAGGGTCGACTTGCCCGCGTTGGGCCGCCCGACGAGGCAGGCGAAGCCGGAGCGGTGCTCGGGGGTGGTCGTGCTCACGGGGTGTCCTTCACGGTGGGGAGGGGCTGACGGGTGTCGGCCGCGGGGTCGGGCTCGTCCGGCGCGGGGACCGGAGCGTCGGGCGAGGTCGCCGTGGAGACGAGGACGGTCGCGAGCTGCTTGCGGCGGCCCTGGACGCGGTCGGCCTCGAGGCGCAGCCCGTGGACCTCGGCCACGGAGCCGGGCAGCGGGACCTTGCCGAGCGCCTTGGCGAGCAGGCCGCCCACGGTGTCCACGTCGTCGTCGTCCAGGCCGAGGCCGAAGAGCTCGCCGAGCTCGTCGACGCCGAGGCGGGCGGGCACGCGCAGGACGCCCTCGCCCAGGTCCTCGACCTCGGGCTCCGGCCGGTCGTGCTCGTCCGTGAGCTCGCCCACGATCTCCTCGAGCGCGTCCTCGATCGTCACCAGTCCCGCGACGCCGCCGTACTCGTCGACGACCATCGCGATGTGCGAGGACGACGCCTGCATCTCGCGCAGCAGGTCGTCCACGGGCTTGGACTCGGGCACGAAGATCGCGGGGCGCGCGACCTCGCCCACGGGCCGCGCGTCGGTCCCGGGACCGCCCTGCAGGACGCGCACGACGTCCTTGAAGTAGGCGACGCCCACGAGGTCGTCCGCGGACGTGCCCGTGACCGGGATGCGGGAGAAGCCGGAGCGCAGGAAGAGCGAGAGGGTCTTGCGCAGGGGCGTGTCGCGCGACGTCGTCACCATGTCCGTGCGGGGCACCATGACCTCGCGCGTGAGGGTGCTGCCGAGCTCGAACACGGAGCGGATGAGCTCGCGCTCCTCCTCCTCGATGACCTCGGACTCGTTGACGCGGTCCACCATGTCCTGGAGCTCGCGCTGGTGGGCCCCCTCGTCGGGCGCCGGGGCGAGGCGCGTGAGCCAGCGCGTGGCCCCGACGACGATCGTGAGCAGGCGCGACAGGCTCAGCAGGACGCGCACCGCGTGGCGACGGCCGAGGGACCGCGGGCTCACGCGCACCACGAGGAGCCCGACGACGACGCTCACCGCGAGCGCGACGAGCAGGACCTGCCACCACGGCTCCAGCCACGCCGCGACGAGCAGCGTGAGGCAGGCGACCGCCGCGACCTCCGCGACGACGCGCACGAAGCCGACGGAGCGCACGGTCGCCGCCGGGTCCGCGAGCAGCGCCAGCGCCCGGCGCCCCTCCGGGCGGGCGGGCACGGCCGGGTCGTCGCCCAGGGCGGCCTCCGTGACGGCCGCCCGCGTCACGCGCAGCACCGCGGCCTCGCCCGCGCTCAGCGCGGCCGCGAGCACGACCGTCAGGACGGTCAGGGCCGCCAGGAGCGCGACGGGTTCGCCGCTCACCGGCCTGCGAGGAAGGTCAGGAGCAGCTTGCGCTGCAGCGCGAACATCTCCTTCTCCTCCTCCGGCTCGGCGTGGTCGTAGCCGAGCAGGTGCAGGATGCCGTGCGTCGTGAGCAGCAGCATCTCCTCCGCCGTCGAGTGGCCCGCCGTCACCGCCTGCTGGGCGGCGACCTCCGGGCACAGCACGACGTCGCCGAGCTGGCCGGGGCCGGCGACCTCGCCGTCGCGCCCGGGCCGCAGCTCGTCCATGGGGAACGACAGCACGTCCGTCGGGCCGGGCTCGTCCATCCAGCGCACGTGCAGCTCGCTCATCACGTCCGTGTCGACGAAGAGGATCGACAGCTCGCTCTGCGGGTGCACGCGCATCGCGTCGAGCACGTACCGTGCCAGCGCCGCGAACTCGGCCTCGTCGACCTCGGCCTCGGTCTCGTTGTTGACCTCGATGCTCACGCGTCGTCCCTCGTCCGTCGTTCTCGTGCCGCGGGGCGCCCGCGGCGGTCGTCGTCGCGGCGGCGCGACCCGGAGCTCCCCGAGCCCCCGCCGCTCGCCAGGTCCCACCGCGCGTACGCGTCGATGATGTCGCTCACCAGCCGGTGCCGCACCACGTCGGACGACGTGAGCCGGCAGAACTCGACGTCGTCCACGCCGGTGAGGACGTCCTCGATGACGCGCAGGCCGGACTGGGTGCCGCCCGGCAGGTCGACCTGCGTCGCGTCGCCCGTGATGACCATGCGCGACCCGAAGCCCAGGCGCGTGAGGAACATCTTCATCTGCTCGGTGGTCGTGTTCTGCGCCTCGTCGAGGATGATGAACGAGTCGTTGAGGCTGCGCCCGCGCATGAACGCGAGCGGCGCGACCTCGATCGTCCCGGCCTCGATGAGCTTGGGGATCGAGTCCGGGTCGATCATGTCGTGCAGCGCGTCGTACAGCGGGCGCAGATACGGGTCGATCTTCTCCGTTAGCGAGCCGGGCAGGAACCCGAGCCGCTCCCCCGCCTCGACGGCCGGCCGCGTGAGGATGATGCGGTTGACCTGCTTCGACTGCAGCGCCTGCACGGCCTTCGCCATCGCGACGTACGTCTTGCCGGTGCCCGCGGGGCCGATCCCGAACGTGATGGTGTTCGCGTCGATCGCCTCGACGTAGCGCTTCTGCCCCACGGTCTTGGGCCGGATCGTGCGGCCGCGGCTCGACAGGATGTTGAGCGTCAGCACCTCGGCCGGGCGCGACGCCGTCGCGGCGGTGAGCATCGCGATGGACCGCGTCACGACGTCGGCCGTGAGCTGGGTGCCGGCCTCGACGACCTCGACGAGCTCGTCGAGCAGGCGCGCGGCGAGCGCGACCTCCCCCGGAGGGCCGGAGACCGCGATCTCGTTGCCCCGCACGTGCACGTCGACGGCGGGGAACCCCTCCTCGACGGCCCGGAGCACGGAGTCGCGGCTACCGAGGAGCGCCACCATCGGCACGTGGTTCGGGATGACGATGCGGTGCTCGACCCGGTGCGACGAGGGGTCGGGTTCTCGGGACAGAGAGGTCATGAGCCGGCTTGCGCCGCTGCGCTCCTTCGGTCGGGCAGTGGGTCCGGGACGGCCACCGCCCCGCAGATCGCTTCCATCGTACCGAGCGCGGCCGGGCGTCACACGCGCTTTCGCGCAGGGCTCAGGCGGGCGACCAGCCGAGCTCCGCGCCCGCGATGACGTGGCCGTGCACGTGGAACACGCTCTGGCCGGCGCGCGGCCCCGAGTTGAAGATGAGCCGGAACTGGCCGTCGGCCAGGTCGCCCGCCACCTCGTCCGCCAGCGCGACGACGTCGCCGAGCAGCTCCGGGTCCGCCGCCGCGAGCTGGGCGATGTCGCCGTGGTGGTCGCGCGGCACCACGAGCACGTGCACGGGCGCCTGCGGGTCGATGTCGCGGAACGCGATCGAGCGCTCGCTGGTCGCCACGACGTCGGCCGGCACCTCCCCCGCGACGATGCGGCAGAAGAGGCAGTCCGGGTCGGTGCGCAGGTCGGTGCTCGTCATGACCCCGAGGCTAGACCACGCGTCCCGGCCACGCCCCAGCGGCCGAGCCGCTCCGCGAGCAGCGCCACCGCCACCGGGCCGGCGGTCGACGTGCGCAGCACGTGGGGGCCGAGCCGCGCCGCGACCGCGCCGGCCGCCGTGAGGTCGGCGAGCTCGCGGTCGGAGATCCCGCCCTCCGGCCCGACGACGACGAGCACCTCGGGCGCGGGCGCGCCGTCCGTGGCCGGGCCGGCGGGCAGCCGGACGTCGGCGAGCGGGGTCGTCGCCTCCTCGTGCAGGACGATCGCCCGACCGCCCGCCGCGACGACGTCGACGACCCGCGCCGCGAGGCCGCGCGAGTCGAGCGCGACCTCGACGCGGGGCAGGCGCGCGCGCCGGGCCTGCTTGGTCGCCGTGCGGACGGTCGCGAGCCACCGCGCGCGGGACTTCGCCGCGCGCTCGCCGCGCCACACGACGACGGACCGCTCCGCCTGCCACGGCACGACCGCGTCGACGCCGATCTCGGTCGCGGCCTCGATCGCCATCTCGTCGCGGTCGCCCTTGGCGAGCGCCTGGACGAGCGTCACGACGACGTCCGGCGCCGGCTCGCGGTCCACCTCCTGCACGAGGAGCGTCACGCGGCCCGACTCGGCGTGCTCGACGACGCACCGCAGCCGGAGCCCGTCACCGTCGACGACGTCGACGCGCTCCCCCGCGCCGCGCCGCTGCACGACGCCCGCGTGCCGGCCCTCCGCGCCGTCGAGCACGTACCGGTCGCCGGGCGCGACGCCGTCGGTCCCCGTCTCGGCGAGGAACACCGGAGCACTCATGCGCGCGCCCCGCTCAGCGGCCGGAGAGCTTGTCGCGCAGGCGCGAGAACACGCCCGGGTGCGCGGCGGCGAGCCGGGGCTCGGGCCGCTCCTCGCCGCGCAGGGCGGCGAGCGAGCGCAGGAGCTGCTCCTGCTCGGGGTCGAGGGCCGTGGGCACCTGGACCTCGATGTGGACGTTGAGGTCGCCACGCCCGCTGCCGTGCAGGTGCCCGACGCCGAGGTTCTTCAGCGTGACGATCTGGTTCGGCTGCGTGCCGGGGCGCAGGTCGATCTCCTGGAGCCCGTCGAGCGTCTCCAGCTCGAGCACGGTGCCGAGGGCGGCCGCCGTCATGGGCACCTGGAGGGTGCAGTGCAGGTCGTCGCCGCGGCGCACGAACGTGTCGTGGTTGCGCTCGCGGATCTCGACGTACAGGTCGCCCGCGGGGCCGCCGGCCGGGCCGACCTCGCCCTGCGCGGTGAGCTTGATGCGCGTGCCCGTGTCGACGCCCGCCGGGACGTTGACCGTGATGCTGCGGCGGCTGCGCACGCGGCCCTCGCCCGAGCACTCCGCGCACGGCTCGGGGATGACGGTGCCGAAGCCCTGGCACGCGGCGCACGGCGCGCTCGTCATGACCTGGCCGAGGAACGAGCGCGCGACGCGCTGGACCGTGCCGCGGCCGTGGCACACCTCGCACGTGCGGGGCGAGGTGCCCGGGCGGCAGCAGGTGCCGCCGCACGTGCCGCACACGACCGCAGTGTCGACCTGGAGCTCGCGCTGCGCGCCGAACGTCGCCTCGGAGAGGTCGATGTCGAGCCGCACGAGCGCGTCCTGGCCGCGGCGGGCGCGCGGGATCGGGCCCTGCTGCGCCTGGGCGCCGCCGAAGAACGTCTCGAAGATGTCCTGGAAGCCGAACCCGCCGCCCATCGGGCCGCCGCCCCCGCCGCCGGGGGCGCTGGGGTCGACGCCGAGGTCGTACTGCTGGCGCTTCTCCGGGTTGGACAGCACCTCGTAGGCGCGCGCGACGTCCTTGAAGCGGTCGCCCGCCTCCTCGCCCGCGACGTCCGGGTGCAGCTCGCGCGCGAGCTTGCGGTACGCCTTCTTGATCTGGTCCTGGCTGGCGTCACGGGCCACGCCGAGGATCTCGTAGTAGTCGCTCACACGTCACTCTCTGCTGGTGCGGGTCGTGAGGCCGGCGCGGGGCCGGTCGGGAGGGGTCGGGGGTGGTCGTCGAGCGGGCCCGCCGCGGGCGGGGAGACCGCGGGGCTCACGTGCCGAGCACCCGTGACAGGTAGCGCGCGACCGCGCGCACCGCCGCGATGGTGCCGGGGTAGTCCATGCGGGTCGGCCCGATCGAGCCGACGAGCGCGACCGTGTCACCGTCGTTACCGTAACCGGTCGTCACGACGGAGGTCTCCGCGAGGCCCTCGAGCTGGGTCTCGCGACCGATCCGGACGCTCACGCCCGACTCGGCGGCCATCTCGGTGAGCAGCCCGAGCAGGACGACCTGCTCCTCGAGCGCCTCGAGGACGGGGCGCAGCGCGTGCTCGAACCGCATGCCCGCGCGCGCGAGGTTCGCCGTGCCCGCGAGGACGAGGCGCTCCTCGCTCTCCTCCGCGAGCGTCTGGGCGACGAGGTCGCCCACCGCGCGGACGAGCGGGGCGTCGTCGGGGTGGAAGCTCTCGGTCACGGCGGCGAGACCGGGCGCGAGGTCCGTGAGGCGCTTGCCCGCGGCCGCGGCGTTGAGCCGCGCGCGCACCTCGACGAGCGTGCCCTCGTCCGGCAGGCTCGCGACCTCGAGAGTGCGCTGCTCCACGCGACCGGTGTCCGTGATGATGACGACCAGGAGCCGCGACTCGCCGACGGGCACCAGCTCGAGGTGGCGCAGCCCCGACCGGCTCAGCGACGGGTACTGCACGACGGCGACCTGGCCGGTGAGCTGGGCGAGCAGGCGCCCGGCGCGCGCGATGACGTCGTCGAGGTCCACGCCTTCGGACAGGAAGGTCTCGATGGCGCGCTTCTCCGGCGCGGACAGCGGCTTGACGCCCGAGAGGCGGTCCACGAAGAGCCGGTAGCCCTTGTCCGTCGGGATCCGGCCCGCGGACGTGTGCGGCTGCGCGATGTACCCGGCGTCCTCGAGGGCCGCCATGTCGTTGCGGATCGTGGCGGGCGAGACGCCGAGGCTGTGGCGCTCGGTGAGCACGCGCGACCCCACGGGCTCGCGCGTCAGGACGTAGTCCTCGACGATGGCCCGCAGCACCTCGAGCCGGCGCTCCTCGCTCACGTCCACCTCCCGCGTGCCGCACCGTCGCCGCCCGGGCGGGCGTGCGGGCGTCGGCACTCTCGACCTCCGAGTGCCAATCCTACGCGTCCGCGCGGCCCGTCCGGCGGTCCTCCGCTCGTCGCGAACGCAGGTCGAGGAGGCCGACGACGAGCGCGACCGCGACGAGGCCGATCGTCACCAGGAGCGCGCGCCCGGTCGCGTCCGCGGCCGAGTCGCCGCTCGCGAGCCCGCCGTAGTAGACGGACAGGACCACGGAGATCCCGACGGCCGACCCGATGCGCTGGCCGAGCTGCAGCATGCTGCCCGCCACCCCGGCCCGGCTCACCGGCACCTCGGACAGCGTGAGCGTCTGGTTCGGCGCGATGACCGTCCCGCTGCCCGCGCCCGCGACGAGCAGAGCGACCGCGAGCGCCGGGCCGACGGCGCCCGGGTCGTCCCCGAGCGTGCGCACGACGACCTCCGCCGCGACCACGCCGACGAGCACGAGGACGACGCCGCCGACGACGAGCTCGCGGCCCCAGCGCGCGACCCAGCGGCCCGAGAACCACGCCGACACGCCCGACGCGACCGCGAACGGCGTGCCGACGAGCCCCGCCTGGAGCGGCGTGTACCCCAGCTCGTCCTGGAGGTAGAGCGTGACGACGAGGAAGATGCCCGTGAACCCGGCGAAGTACGCGAGGCCGAGCAGCGCGCCGTTGCGGAAGGACCCGAGCCCCACGACCTGCGGGTCGAGCACGGCCTCGCCCGTGCGCCGCTGGTAGCGCCGCTCCCACCCGACGGCGGCCACCACGGCGGCCGCGGCCGGCACGAGCCACCACCAGCGCGACGCGTCGTCACCGCGGCCGGTCGTCGTGACGAACGGCATCATCACGCCGAGGGTCGCGGCGCCGAGCAGGCCCAGCCCGACGAGGTCGAGCCGGCGCGGCCCGCGCGCCGCGCCCGACCCGGTGCGCGGCGGCCCGGGCACGAGGCGCCACGCGAAGGGCAGGAGCACGGCGACGACGGGGATGTTCACGAGGAACACCCACCGCCACCCCGTCTCCGGGCCCGCCGCGGCGATGATGAGCCCGCCCAGCAGGGGCCCGAGCGCCGTCGAGACGCCGATGGTCGCGCCGAACATGCCGAACGCGCGCCCGCGCTCGTACCCGCGGAACTGCTGCTGGATGAGACCGACGACCTGCGGGTTGAGGACGCCCGCGCTCACGCCCTGGAGCAGGCGCGCGACGCCGAGCCACGTGTCGGTCGGCGCGAGCCCGGACGCGAGGCTCATGAGCGCGAAGCCCAGGAGGCCCGCGATGAAGAGCGGGCGTCGTGCACCCGCGTCGCCCAGCCGCCCGGCGGGCACCAGCGCGAGCCCGAACGCGAGCGTGTAGCCGGCGACGACGAGCTGGAGCTGGGTCGGTCCCGCGTCGAGCGACGACTCGATCGACGGCAGGGCCACGTTGACGATCGACACGTCGAGCGTCGTGATGAAGCCCACCGCGAGGCAGACCGGCAGCACGCGCCAGCGGTTCGGGTCCGGCTCCGCGCGCTGCTGGCTCATCGGTCCGTGGTACCACCCCGCCCCGGGGGCGCGCGCGCCGGGAGCCGCCGTGCGCGGCCGGGTCGGGCGCCCGGGACCTTCCCGCGGGAGACCGATCCCGCGACGCACGGGGCGATCTCGGTGGTGAGCGGCGGGCGCTGGCCTAGGGTGACGCCGTGTCCTTCGACCGCTACGGCTCCGACGTCCTCGGCGGCACGCCCGCCCCCACCCACCACCGCGCGCGGCCCGTGTCGCGCCCGCAGCCCGCGGAGCGCGGCCTCGTCGTCGAGGAGGTGCAGACCGGGTGGGTCGGGGCCGTCGTCCGGGTCGAGAAGTCGGGCGGGATGCACGTCGTCGTGCTCGAGGACCGCGCGGGCCGGACCCGCACGTTCCCGCTCGGGCCGGGCTTCTGGGTCGACGGCGCGCCCGTCGAGCTCACCCCGCCCGTCACCTCCCGCGCCCCCGCCGCGCCGACGCGCACGGCCTCGGGCTCGCGGGCCGTCGTCGGGCAGCGGGCGCGCGTCGCGCGCGGGAGCCGCATCTGGGTCGAGGGCAAGCACGACGCCGAGCTCGTCGAGAAGGTGTGGGGCGACGACCTGCGCGTGGAGGGGGTCGTCGTCGAGCCGCTGCACGGCGTCGACGACCTCGCGGCGGCGCTCGCGGACTTCGGCCCGACGCCGCAGCGGCGCGTGGGCGTGCTCGTGGACCACCTCGTGCCCGGCAGCAAGGAGCGGCGGATCGCCGACGAGGCGCTGCGGCGCTCGCCCGCGGGCACGGTGCTCGTGCTCGGGCACCCGTACGTCGACGTCTGGCAGGCGGTGAAGCCGGCCCGGATCGGCCTCGAACGGTGGCCCGTGATCGAGCGCGGCACGGAGTGGAAGCGCGGGATCCTGCGCGAGCTCGGCTGGCCGGCGGAGAGCGCGGAGGACGTCGGCCGCGCGTGGCAGCGCATCCTCGGCACGGTCCGCACCTACGCCGACCTGGAGCCGTCGCTGCTCGGGCGCGTCGAGGAGCTCATCGACTTCGTCACCGCGCCCTGACCGGTCGCGGGCGCCCGGGACGCACCGCGCTCGAGACGCACCGCGCTCGTGACGCACCGCGCCCCGGTACCGACGGGCGGTACCGGGGCGCGGCGAGGGCTGCAGCCGGATGTCAGGCGGCGGGCACGCCGCCCGTGAGACGGCGGTAGGCGTAGCCGACGGCGACGTAGCTCAGCGGGATCGTCACGAAGAGCCCGAGCCCGCACGGGATCGCGCCGAGGATGTTGATCCCGACGAGGGCGAGCAGGAGCAGGAACACCTGCCCGAAGTTCTTCGCGACGAGAGAGAAGCTCGTGCGGATCGCCGTGATCGCGTCGACGCCCTGGTCGAGCGCGACGTAGTACACGAACGCCGAGAACAGCAGCATCGCGAGCCCGGGCAGGACGCACAGGACGAGCCCGATGCCGGACAGGATGCCGACGATGAGCGCCGCGAGCAGCACGTTGAGCACGTTGCCGATGCGGAAGAACGCGGCGACGTCGGGTCGACGCCCGTCCACCTCGTCGAGCGCGCCGCGCGTGAAGAACGCGGTGATGAGGTAGCCGATGGCGGTGCCGACGATCCCGAGCAGCACGCTCGTGAAGGTGAGGCCGCCGAGGGCCGCGAAGTTCGTGTCGGAGTAGTCGAACTGGTCCTGGAACTGGTCGAACCCGCCCGTGATCCAGCTCCACGCGATGTTGACGGCGAGGAAGATCAGCGCGACGAGGATCCACGGCCCCAGGTTCGACGTGACGCGGCGCCACCCGTAGGAGATCGCGTCGCCGACGCCGAACGCCGGGCCCGCGTAGCCGGGCTGGCCCCCGTACCCTCCGGCGGAGCCCGGATACGACCCGGGCGGCGGCGGGTACCCCCCGGCGGGGGGCGGGTATCCGCCGGCGGGCGGCGGGTACGCACCGGACGGGGGCGGGTACGCGCCCGGCGGGGGCGTACCCGGTCCCCCGGCCGCGCCGTCCGGCGCACCGGCCGGGGCGCCGTAGGCACCCGGCGCCCCGTACGCGGGCGTGCCCGACGGCGGGGCGGCCGGGTCGTGCGGGGCTCCCCCGCCCGGGCCGTACGGCGAGGCGGGCGGGACGTCGTCCCCGGACGGGGCGGCGTCGGGCCGGTCGGGTCCGGGACCGGACGGTGGCGTGGCGTCCGGTCGCGGGCCGCCCGCGCCGTCGGCGGGGGTGTGCTCGTCGTCGCGGGGCGGCTCGCCGCCCGGGTTGGTGGGGTCCGTCATCGTGCACCTCGTTCCTCGTCGTCACGTGCTGCGGGCTGCACGCTCCGTCGACGTGCTGGGTCCACCTTGGCGGTTCACGGCCCGGACCGCGCGGCGAGCACCGCGGCCGTCGCACGGCGGCGGGCAGGGTGGTGCCGTCGCGGGCCTCGTCCCCGCGGGGCGCGCCCGGGTCGCGGTGGACCCGGGCCGACGTCACTCGTCCGTGATCGTCCGGACGACCGTGTCCGCGAGCAGCCGCCCCCGCAGGGTGAGCACGGCACGACCGGCGACCGCTGCGCGGCCGTCGAGCAGCCCGTTCGCGACGAGCCCGGCGACGGCGTGGCGTCCCGCCGGGGAGAGGACCGCGAGGTCGAGTCCCTCGCGCAGCCGCACGCCGAGCATCGCCTGCTCGAGCCGGCCCTCCGTGCGCGTGAGGAGCTCGCGCCCCGCCGCGGGGCTCGTGCCCGCCTCGAGCAGCGCCGCGTACCGGCGGGGGTGCTTGACGTTCCACCACCGCACGCCGACGCGGGCGTCCTCGGGCGACGCCCCCGCGGGCTCGGCACCAGCCGCCGCGACGTAGGAGTGCGCGCCGGGCCCGATCCCCCACCAGTCGTCGCCGCGCCAGTACGCGAGGTTGTGGCGGCAGCGGTCCGCGTCGGTACGGGCCCAGTTGCTCACCTCGTACCAGGTGAGGCCCGCCGCCGTGAGCAGCTCGTCGGCGAGCTCGTACTTCGTCGCCTGGTCGTCCTCGCTCGGGAGCGCGACCTCCCCGCGCCGCACCTGGGCGGCCATCTTCGTCCCCGCCTCCACGACGAGCGCGTACGCGGACACGTGGTCGACGCCGGTCGCGAGCGCGGCCTCGAGGCTCGCCCGCCAGTCGTCGAGGCTCTCCCCCGGCGTGCCGTAGATGAGGTCGAGCGAGACCTGGAGGCCGGCGTCGCGCGCCCAGCGCACGACGTCCGGGATGCGGCGCGGGTCGTGCGTGCGCTCGAGCGTCGCGAGCACGTGCGGCACGGCGGACTGCATGCCGAACGACACGCGCGTGAACCCGGCGGCCGCGAGCTCGGCGAGCGACTCGGGCGTCACCGAGTCCGGGTTCGCCTCCGTCGTCACCTCGGCGTCCGGGGCGAGCCCCCACGCGTCGCGCACGCCGCCGAGCAGGCGGACGAGGTCCCCGGCCGGCAGGAGCGTGGGCGTGCCCCCGCCGACGAAGACGGTCGAGACGGGCCGCTCGGGCAGCCCGGCGTCGCGCAGCACGCGCGCGGCGAGGTCGATCTCGCGCAGCGCCGTGCTCGCGTACGACGCCTGGCTCGCGCCCCCGCCGAGCTCGGACGCCGTGTAGGTGTTGAAGTCGCAGTACCCGCACCGCACCGAGCAGAACGGGACGTGCAGGTAGACCCCGAACCCGTGGGTCGCGGGCGCGGTGCCGCCCGCGCCTCCCGCGACCCAGGAGGGCAGCGAGCCGTCGGGCGGGACCGGCTCGCCCTCGGGCAGCGCCGGGCTCACTTCTTCGACTTGTCCTTGGCGTCCTTGCCGCCCGCGGCGTCGGAGGAGAGCGCGGCGATGAAGGCGTCCTTCGGGACCTCGACGGACCCGATGTTCTTCATGCGCTTCTTGCCCTCCTTCTGCTTCTCGAGGAGCTTGCGCTTGCGGCTGATGTCACCGCCGTAGCACTTCGCGAGGACGTCCTTGCGCATGGCGCGCACCGTCTCGCGCGCGATGACGCGCGCGCCGACGGCCGCCTGGATCGGCACCTCGAACTGCTGGCGCGGGATGATCTCCTTGAGCTTCGCCGTCATCATGACGCCGTAGTCGTACGCCTTGTCCTTGTGCACGATCGCGCTGAACGCGTCCACCTGCTCGCCCTGGAGCAGGATGTCGACCTTGACGAGGTCGGCGACCTGGTCGCCCGACGGCTCGTAGTCGAGCGACGCGTAGCCGCGCGTGCGGGACTTGAGCTGGTCGAAGAAGTCGAACACGATCTCGGCGAGCGGGAGCGTGAAGCGCAGCTCGACCCGGTCCTCGGACAGGTAGTCCATGCCGAGCATCTGGCCGCGACGGTCGTTGCACAGCCCCATCACGGTGCCCACGAACTCGCTCGGCGCGAGGATCGTCGCGCGCACGACCGGCTCGCTGACCTGCTTGATCTTGCCGCCGGGGAACTCCGACGGGTTCGTCACGTTGACGAGCGTCCCGTCCTCGAGCGTCACGTCGTAGACGACGTTCGGCGCGGTCGAGATGAGGTCGAGGTCGAACTCGCGCTCGAGGCGCTCGCGCACGATCTCCAGGTGCAGCAGGCCGAGGAACCCGACGCGGAAGCCGAAGCCGAGCGCGACCGACGTCTCCGGTTCGTAGTTGAGCGCGGCGTCGTTGAGCTTGAGCTTGTCGAGCGCGTCGCGCAGGACCGGGTAGTCGGTCCCGTCGATCGGGTACAGGCCCGAGAAGACCATGGGCTTCGGGTCCGAGTAGCCGCCGAGCGCGTCGGCGGCGGGCTTCGCCGCGTTCGTCACCGTGTCGCCGACCTTCGACTGGCGCACGTCCTTCACGCCCGTGATGAGGTAGCCGACCTCGCCGACGCCGAGGCCCTTCGTGACGATCGGCTCCGGCGAGATGACGCCGATCTCGAGCAGCTCGTGCGTCGCTCGGGTCGACATCATGACGATGCGCTCGCGCGGGTTGAGGTTGCCGTCGACGACGCGCACGTACGTCACGACGCCGCGGTAGGTGTCGTAGACCGAGTCGAAGATCATGGCGCGCGCCGGGGCGTCGGCGTCGCCGACCGGCGCGGGCACGCGCTCGACGATGCGGTCGAGCAGCGCCTCGACGCCGGCGCCCGTCTTGCCGGAGACCTTGAGCACGTCGTCCGGGTCGCCGCCCACGAGGTTCGCGAGCTCCTCCGCGTACTTCTCGGGCTGGGCCGCCGGGAGGTCGATCTTGTTGAGCACGGGGATGATCTCGAGCTCGTTCTCCATCGCGAGGTACAGGTTCGCGAGAGTCTGCGCCTCGATGCCCTGCGCCGCGTCGACGAGCAGCACCGCTCCCTCGCACGCCGCGAGCGACCGCGAGACCTCGTACGTGAAGTCGACGTGCCCCGGGGTGTCGATCATGTTGAGCGCGTGCGGCGTCTCAACGCCGTCCGCCACGACGGCCCACGGCATGCGGACCGCCTGCGACTTGATCGTGATGCCGCGCTCGCGCTCGATGTCCATGCGGTCGAGGTACTGCGCGCGCATGGCACGCGGCTCGACGACACCGGTGAGCTGCAGCATGCGGTCGGCCAGGGTCGACTTGCCGTGGTCGATGTGCGCGATGATGCAGAAGTTCCGGATCAGCTCGGGCGGCGTGGCCGCGGGCTGGATGCGGGTGCTCAGCTGGGCACTGGGGATCGGGGACAACGCGGGTGCGCTCCTGGGAGTGGCGTGCGGGTCGGGGCCGCGCGCTCGGGGGCGGCGCGCCGACGGTCGCTCTCGGGCGGGCGGGAACGACCATTGTCCCACGTCCGGCGTCGGGCACCCGCCCGCCCTGCGGGGCACCGCGAGCCGACCTAGCGTGGAGGACCGGCCGGCCGCACCGGGCCGACCGGCGACGAGAGGAGCGCTCATGGCCCAGGACACCGAGCACCGCACCTCCGGCGGCCCCGAGGGGCGCCGCGTGCTGGCGATCGTGACCAACTACGGCGTCGAGCAGGACGAGCTCGTGGTCCCGCTCGAGCACCTGCGCGGCGAGGGGGTGCAGGTCGACGTCGCGGCCACGTCCGCCGACGACGTGCAGACCCTCGTGGGCGACAAGGACCCCGGCCGCACCGTCACCCCGAACCTCACGCACTCCGACGCCGACCCCGCCGAGTACGACCTGCTGCTCGTGCCGGGCGGGACGATCAACGCCGACGCGCTGCGCCTCCAGGACGACGCCGTGAGCCTCGTGCGCGCGTTCACGGCCGCCGGAAAGCCGGTCGCGGCGATCTGCCACGGCCCGTGGGCGCTCGTCGAGGCGGCCGCCGTCGAGGGCAAGACCCTCACGAGCTACGCGTCGCTCGAGACGGACGTGCTCAACGCGGGCGGCGCCTGGGTCGACCGGTCCGTCGTGCGCGACGACGAGGGGTACACGCTCGTCACGTCGCGCGACCCCGGCGACCTCGACGACTTCCTGCGCGAGGTGGACGCCGTCCTGGCCGGGTGACGTCCACCGTTCTGGCAGCCGGGCGGACGCACGTCCGCCCGGTAGGGTGCGCGCGTGGCACGCAACCGATGGCTGGGACTTCTGACCGACGCGGCGCGCGCCGTGGTCTCCGGGCTCACGCGCTCGCAGGGCGCGGGGCAGGGCGGCGCGAGCCAGGGCACCGCGGCGACGCGGGCGCCGGGGCGGGAGCGGACGCCGTCGGGCCGCGGCCCCGCCGACCGCACGCCGTCGCCGCGGCCCGGCCCGCGTCCCGGTGCTGCAGGTCCTCGACCCCGCCCCGCGGCGGGCGGACGGCCGGGCCCGGCCGGGACGACCGGCGGTCGAGGTGCTGCCACGGGCGCGTACCCGGGCGACTTCGAGGGCGCGGTGCGTGCGCGGTACGCGCCGCGGCCCGACGGCGACCCGGACCCCGGCGAGATCGTCTGGACGTGGGTCCCGTTCGAGGAGGACCACTCGCAGGGCAAGGACCGGCCCGTGCTGCTCGTCGGGTCGGACGGCGCGTGGCTCCTCGGCGTGATGCTCACGAGCAAGGACCACTCGCGCGACGTCCGGGACGAGGCGCGCTGGGGCCGGTACTGGCTCGACATCGGGTCGGGCCCGTGGGACGCGAAGGGGCGCGACAGCGAGGTCCGGCTGGACCGCGTGGTGCGCGTCGACCCGGCCGCGGTGCGCCGCGAGGGTGCCGTCGTCGGGCGCGACGTCTTCGACCGCGTGGTCGAGGGGATCTCGCGGCACCGCTGAGGCGGTGGTCCCGGCTCTCGCCCGACCCTCGGGGCCGCGCGAGGCGCCGCTCCGGCGGCCGCACGAGCGATTAGGGTCACGGCCGGACCGCTGGTAGTCTTGATGGCTGCGTGTCCGCCCAGGTCGGCGGGCACAGCTCCAGCACCTCTCCACGGGTTCCCCACCCCAGTCCCGGAGCTGGAGTCGCCCTCTACGACCTATCCGCTCGCTCCGGCGAACAGAACCAGAAAGTCCACACGTGGCCAACATCAAGTCCCAGATCAAGCGCATCCGCACGAACGAGAAGGCTCGTCTGCGCAACAAGGCAGTCAAGTCCGAGCTCAAGACGTACGTGCGCCGCGTGCGCGAGGCCGTCGCCGCGGGCGACAAGGACGCGGCGACCACCGCGCTCCAGGCGGCGTCCCGCAAGCTCGACAAGGCCGTCTCGAAGGGCGTCATCCACGCGAACCAGGCCGCGAACCGCAAGTCGGCCATCGCGAAGTCCGTCAACGCTCTCTGAGCGCACGGTTCGCCCGCGGTGTCGTGACACGCTGATCGTCGCGACGCTCGCACAGGTTTCCCACGAGGGGCGCCGACCCGCACGGGTCGGCGCCCCTCGTGCGTCCGGTGACGGGCGCCTCGTCCTGGCCGTCGGCGCCGCGCGGGACCGGGTGCCCGGTCGGAGCCCGCCGCCGGAGCCGCCGTGCGGAGCCGGGGACCCCGAGCCCGGAGCCGGGCGGGCTCGCTGCTCGGTCAGCGGCCGTGGGCCCGCGCGATCGTCAGCACGGCCCGCTCGACGGCGAACACCGGGTCACGCCCCGCGCCCTTGACCTCGGCGTCGGCCTGCGCGACGGCGCTGATCGCGGTCGCGAGCCCTTCCGGGGTCCAGCCCGCGAGCTCGCGGCGCGCGCGGTCGACCTGCCAGGGCGCGAGCCCCAGGTCCTTGGCCGCCACGCCGCCGCGGCCGCGCATCGCGCCGACCTTCGCGAGGGCGCGGAGCTTCATCGCCAGGGCCGCGACGAGCGGCACCGGGTCCGCGCCCGTCGCGAGCGCGTGCCGCAGGAGCGCCACGGCCTCCCCCGCGTTCCCGGCGACCGCGGCGTCCGCGACCCGGAACCCGGTCGCCTCGACCCGGCCGCCGTAGTACCGGTCCACCACGGCCTCGCTCACGGTGCCGTCGGTGTCCGTGACGAGCTGGCTGCAGGCTGCCGCCAGCTCCCGCAGGTCGTTGCCGAGGGCCTCGACGAGAGCCCGCACGCCCGACGCGTCGATGCGTCGACGGGCCCTGCGGAACTCGGCGTTGACGAACGCCACCTTGTCGGAGTCCTTCTTGATTGCCTCGACCGCGACGACGGGGGCGCCGCTCCCCTTGATCGCGTCGAGCATGCGCTTGCCGCGCACGCCGCCCCCGTGCACGACGACGACCGTCGTCGCCGGGTCGGCGACCGGCACGTAGTCCACGACGTCCGCGACGAGCGCGTCCGTCGCGGACTCGGCACCCTCGACGACGACCACCTTCGCCTCGCCGAACAGCGACGGGCTCGCCGCCACCGTGAGCATCCCGGCCTGGTACGTCGCGGCCTCGATCGTCACCTTCTCGACCTCGGGGTCGCGCTCGCGCGCCAGGTCGACGATCGCGTCGACGGCACGCTCTGCGAGGAGCGACTCGGGCCCCTGGACGAGCACCACGGGCGCGAGCCGGACGTCGTCCCACGCGAGGGACGGGCCGGCGGACGGACGGGTGGTGCGGGTCGGCGCGGGCATGGCCCAAGCCTGCCACGAGCCGCCCACCGACAGCGCCGGCCGACGCACCCCGGGGCCTCGGTCTGCGACTCTCGCAGGGATTCCGGCGGCGCCGCACCGACGGCGCCCGGGCGTCGGGGGCGCCCTGCCACCGGGCACCGGGGCACCGGGGCACCGGATGCTCGGCCGCTCGGGTGCCCGGGTGCCCGTGCGGGGGCGCGCCCGGGCGCGGCTACCCGCACCCCGCGGCGGAGAGGACGTCGTCGCGCACGACGAGCGCCACGGTGCCGCACGCGTCGGTCCGGAGCACCGTCGCGCCCACCCCGCGGTAGAGGTCGAGCGCCCGGTCGGTGGGGTGGCCGTAGGTGTTCTCGCCCGAGCTGACGAGCGCCACCGTCGGTGCCAGGACCTGCGCGAGCCGGTCCGACTGCGTGGCCGAGCCGTGGTGCGCGACCTTGACGACGTCGACCGGTCCCGTGCCCCGCTCGCCCACGGTCCGGGCGAGCGACGCCTGCCCCGCGTCCTCCAGATCGCCCAGCGCGACGACGTCCAGTCCCGCCACCCGGACGAGGAGCGCCACGCTCGCGTCGTTCGCGTCACCCGGTCCGGCCTGCAGCACCTCCCACGAGGCGCCGTCGTCGACGCTCTCGCCGGATCCGCCGGCACCCGCAGCGCCCGCCGTGCCCGTCGCGCCCGTCTCCCCGGGCCGCGCGACCTGTACCGGGACGCCTGCGTCCGCGAGGTCACCGAGCACGCGCTCGGCCTGCCCCGCGGGCTCCGCCGTGGGGCTCACGAGCGCGCGCTCGACCTCCCGGCCGCTGAGCACCGCCTCCAGGCCGCCGACGTGGTCCGCGTGGAAGTGGCTGAGGACGAGCAGGTCGACCCGCTCGACCCCGAGGTCGTCCAGGCACGACCCCGCTGCGGCGCCTGCGGGCCCGACGTCCACGACCACCGCGGCGCGCGGGCCCGAGCGCACGACGAGCGCGTCGCCCTGCCCGACGTCGCACGCCACGACCGCCCAGTCCGCGGGGACCGGTCCCGCGGTCACACCGAGCGGCCGGAGCACCACGACGAGCAGGACGGGCACCGCGACGAGCGCGACGACCACGGCCGCGACACGCGCACGGGGCCGGGCCGTCGCCGAAGGAGCGAGGGCGGGGCGCGCGCCGTCGACCCGTCCGAACGGCCCGGCGCCGGGGCGTGACGACCGGGTGGCGCGACGCCGCTCCCCGGCGAGGCGCGCCCGCAGGGACGGCGACGTCGCGCGACGCAGCGTGCGGCGCTCCCCCGCGTCCTGCAGGGCGCGCGAGCGGAGGACCACGGCGAGCCCGACGGCAGTCAGCGCGGCGAGCAGCGCGGCTCCTCCGAGGCCTCCGGGCCAGGGCGCCCGCGCGCCGGGCGCGGCGGCGAAGACCTGGGCGACGCCCGCGATCCAGCCCGTGAAGAGCCCCGCCGTCCAGGCGAGCGCGGTCGCGGCACCGGACCACCACGGCGCGACGAGCGTCGCGAGGACGCCGAGCACCGTCGCCGGACCGAGCGCCGGTGCGGCCAGGAGGTTCGCCGGGACGGACCACGTGCTCACGCTCGGGTCGAGCAGGACGACGATCGGGGCGCACGCCGCCTGCGCTGCCACCGGGACGGCGAGGACGTGCGCGGCGGTCCGTCCGCACCACGGTGCCAGCCGGCGGGCGATCGGTGCCGTGAGCAGGGCCAGCCCGGCGGTCGCGGCGACGGAGAGGACGAAGCCGTACGACCGCGCCAGCCACGGGTCGACGACCAGGAGCACGACCACGGCGGCCCCGAGCGCCGCCACCGCGCGCGACGGGCGCCCGAGCGCGATGCCGAGGACGCCGACCACCCCCATCGCCGCCGCTCTCAGCACGCTCGGTTCCGGGTGGACCAGCGCGACGAAACCCACCATCGCCGCACCCGTGACGACGACGCGGACGGCTCGCGGCGCCCGCAGCAGGACGCACAGCGCCGCGACGCACGCGACGACGATGACGAAGTGGCCGCCGGACACGGCCGTGACGTGCGTCAGCGACGTGGTGCGCATCGCCTCGTCGAGCTCCGGGTCCAGCCGCGAGGTGTCCCCCACGGCCACCCCCGGCACGAGCCCGCGCGCCTGCGGGCTGAGCCCGTCCGTCGCGTCGAGCAGGCTCTGCCGCATGGCGTGCACACCCTGCAGGAAACGCCCAGGGTCGTCGACGATGCGTGGCACGCCGTCCGTGCGCAGGAACGTCCGGTCCCCCTGCACGTCGAGCCGGCCGGTGACCACGACGGCCGCCCCGTAGGCGAGGTCGGTCCACCCGTCGCCGCTCCCCGACACGACGACGGGCCCCGCCGCCGGGACGGTCGCGCCGCGTGCGGTGACCTGGTCGACCGCCACCCGCACCTCGTGCCGGTCGGCCGACCCCGACCACGGGTCGGTCCGCGGCTCGACGGCGGAGCGCACCGTCCCGGTGAGGGTCGCCGTCGCGCGCTCGTCGGCCAGCGCGTCGAGCGGGACCCGCGCGGCGAGCTGGGCCCCGCCCGAGAGGAGGACGGCGGCCACGCACGCGAGGACGAGCGCCACCTGCCCGAGCATGCGCACGCCGACCGATGACCCGGTCCGCGGCCCGACCGGCCGCCCGGCCCGTGGCCGGACGGGTGCGCCGAGCCGCGGTCCGCCCGACCGGCGGGGGCCCGCACCGGTCGCCGGGCCGGAGGGCACGGTGACGACGCCCCCGCCGAGACCCGCGTCGGACACCCCGGGGAAGGTCGCGCCGCGACGCAGCGCGACGAGGCCGGCGACGAGCACGCAGCACAGCGCGACGGTCGTGGCACGCGCCCCGTGCAGCGCGTCCGCTGCCGACGCACCGACGGCGACGAACGCCGTGGCCCACGCCGCGAGCGCCGCGGGGACGAGCCGGAGGTCCGTCACACGCGGACGAGGTCGCGCACGTCCTCGAGCACGGCGGGGCCGATGCCGCTGACCTCCCCGAGTTCGTCGACGGCGGTGAACGGTCCGTTCTCGTCGCGCCACGCGACGATGCGCTCGGCGAGCACGGGACCGATGCCGGGCAGCGTGTCGAGGGCGGCGGCGTCGGCGGCGTTGAGGTCGACGACCGCGCCACCCGCACCCCCGCCACCGGTGGAGGGCGCCCCCGGGGAGGCGGGCGGCGGTGCGGCGAACACCTCCCCGGGGCGGGGGACGTGGATCTGCTCGCCGTCGGTCACCGCGCGCGCGAGGTTGAGCGCGGCGAGGTCGGCGTCGGGGGTCGCTCCCCCGGCCGCGTCGAGCGCGTCGGCGACGCGGGCGTCTGTCGCGACGGTCACCAGGCCCGGCGCTGCCACCTGCCCGACGACGTGCACGACCACCCCGTCCGGCGTCCCCGCCGCTGCTGTGCCAGGACCGGGAGCGGCCTCCCCCTCGCCGTCGGCGGCGGCACCACCCGCCGCGGCGGGCGACGCGTCCGAACCGGCCTGGGCGCCGTCACCGGCTGCCGCTGCCGCGGCGGGGGCATCCACGCGCGCCATGGGCTCGACACCCCCGGCCGGCGCCCGCAGCACGGCGACACCGACCGCGACGAGCAGCACCACGACCAGAGCGGTGATTGCGGTCCGCGGCCGCAGCGCCCACCGCCTGCCGCCCTCCTCTGCGAGGTCGCCGAACCCGGAGTGCGCCGTCGGGTGCCCGTGCGCGGCCGTGTACGCGCTCGCGGCCGTCTGCGCCGCGCGCCGTCGGAGGCGATCCACCTCTCCGTCCGCCTCTCCGTCCGCCTCTCCGTCCACGGTGGCGGCGGGCGCCTCGTCGTCGGACCGCGCCGTCTCCCGGGGGGCGGGGGGACCGACGGCCTCGTCAGCCTCCGGCACCTCGGACGGCGGGGACGGCAGAGACGGCACGGACGGCGCACGCTCCTCCGGCTCCGGCCGCGACGGCAGCCACCCGTCGGCGCCGGACGACCCGGGGTCGCCCGGCGCTCCAGGACGCCGGTGCCAGGACGGGACGGCGTCCGACGCAGGGACGTCCGGCGCAGGGATGTCCGACGCAGGGACGTCCACCGCCTCGTGCGGCTCCCACGACCACCGCTCGCCTCGCACCGGGCTCGTCTCCGGCGGGTCGACCCGGGGCAGCGCGGCGGTCGCCGGGTGCCACGCGAGGGCAGGGCGCCCGGACCCGGCGACCGCCCGCAGGCGTTGCCGGACGACGGCGCCGTCCCTCCCGGGGTCGCGGCCGGGGCGGGCGTGCTGACGGGGCTCGTGCCGAGGTGTGCTCACGCCGTGGACGCTAGGGCGAGGGTGCCGCGCCCTGCGGGCGCCTCGGGCCGGGTTGTGGAGGAGGCGACGAGGCGCCCGGCTTGTGCACGGCCACGCACTTAGGGGCCGCGCGGTCGGCACCTCAGGTCGTCGTCGAGAGGTCCCCTGCCCCGGAGCCGCGGTCGGCGAGGTCCGCGACCACGACGGCGAGCACGCCCGGGCCGACGTGCGCCCCGAGCACCGCGCTCACCGGCGTCACGACGACGTCCAGGCCGGTGCGCTCGGTGAGCGTCACCGCGAGCCGGTCGGCACCGTCGTCGTCCCCGACGTGGTGGACCGCGAGCGCGGGCCGCACGCGTCGGTCCGCGGACTCCACGGCGACCGTCGTGAGCCGCTCGACGGCGGCGGACCGGGTCCGGACCTTCTGCACGACGTCGATCCTGCCGTCACGCACCGCCAGCAGCGGGCGGACGCCGAGCACCGTCCCGAGCGCGGCCGAGGCCGCGCTGAGACGGCCGCCGCGGCGCAGGTGGTCGAGCGAGTCGACGAGGAAGACGGCACGGCTCGCGTCGGCGACCTCGATCGCCCGCCGCGCGACGACGTCTGACCCCGCCCCGGCTGCCGCGGCCGCCGCCGCCTCGCGCGCGGCGAAGCCGAGCCCCATCGCGACGGTCCGCGAGTCCACGACCCGCACGGGGACCGGGGCGTCGGCGGCCGCGAGCGCCGCCGCGTGCACCGTCCCCGACAGCTGCCCCGAGAGGTGGACGGAGACGATCTCGCGCGCGCCGGCCGCGGCCGCCGCGGCGTACGCCTCGCCGAACGCACGCGGCGTCGGCTGCGAGGTGGTCACCCGGTGGCCGGCCTGGAGGTGCGCCGCGACGTCCTCGGCGGTGAGGCCGACGCCCTCCAGGTGCGACTCGTCGTCGACGATCACGTGCAGGGGGACGGCTCGCAGCCGCTCGTCGGGCCCGGCGGGCAGGGAGGCCGTGGAGTCGGTGACGACGTGGACGCGGTGGTCGGTCATGGCCGCGCCACCTTACGGCGTGCTCGCCGCCCTGCGCATCCCGGCCCGGCTGCGCCCCCGCGGCCCCGACCCTACGATCCGAGCATGGCCGACGACGCCCCACCGTCCCCGTCCGAGCTCGCCGCCCTGCGCGCCGCCGCCGCGCATGCCGCCGCAGAGGCGGCCGAGGCGCGCGCCGCAGCAGCCCGGGCGGCGCTCGAAGCCGCCGAGGCGGCCGCCGCGGCTCCCTCGGGCGAGACCTCCCCGGCCGGCACGGCGGCGACGGACGCACCGCCCCTGCCGGAGCCGACCGACCCCGCCCCGGACGCGTCGTCCCCCGCGGGCGAGTACGCCGCGCAGGTGGCGACGGGCTACGCGTACGCGGGCGGCACGCTCCCGCTCGGCGCGCTGCTGGAGGGTACGGAGGGCGGCGACCCGTCCCCCCGCGCCGACGTCCAGGTCGGGTTCGCGCTCTCGATGCTCAACCGGCACGGGCTCGTGGCGGGCGCGACGGGCACCGGCAAGACGAAGACGCTCCAGGGCATGGCGGAGGGCCTGTCGGCGGCGGGCGTCCCCGTGTTCCTCGCCGACGTCAAGGGCGACCTGTCGGGGCTCGCCGTGCCGGGCACGTCGTCCGCGAAGATCGTGGAGCGCGCGGCGTCGATCGGCCAGGACTGGAGCCCGACGGCGTACCCCGTCGAGGTGTACTCGCTCGGCGGCCTCGGCGCCGGGGTGCCGATCCGGACGACGGTCGCGGACTTCGGCCCGCTCCTGCTCGCCAAGGTGCTCGGCCTCAACGAGACGCAGGAGTCGAGCCTCGGGCTCATCTTCCACTGGGCCGACGCGCAGGGCCTCGCGCTGCTGGACCTCAAGGACCTCCAGGCCACCATCGCCTACCTGACGTCCGACGAGGGCAAGGCCGAGCTCCGGGGCATCGGCGGCGTCTCGGGCGCGACGGCCGGCGTGATCCTGCGCGAGATCGTCGCGCTCCAGGCGCAGGGCGCCGACGTGTTCTTCGGCGAGCCGGCGTTCGCGACGTCGGAGCTGCTGCGCACGACGCCCGACGGGCGGGGCGTCGTCTCCGCGCTCGAGCTCCCCGCGGTGCAGGACCGTCCGGCGCTGTTCTCCACCTTCCTCATGTGGCTGCTCGCCGACCTGTTCCAGGAGCTGCCCGAGGTGGGCGACGTCGAGAAGCCGCGGCTCGTGTTCTTCTTCGACGAGGCGCACCTGCTGTTCACGGGCGCGTCGAAGGAGTTCCTCCAGCAGGTGGTGCAGACGGTGCGCCTCGTGCGGTCCAAGGGCGTCGGCGTGTTCTTCGTGACGCAGAGCCCGAAGGACGTCCCCGCCGACGTGCTCGCGCAGCTCGGGAACCGCGTCCAGCACGCGCTGCGCGCCTTCACGCCCGACGACGCCGCGGCCCTGCGCGCCGCGGTGCGCACCTACCCCACGTCGCCGTACGACCTCGAACGGCTGCTGCAGTCGCTCGGGACGGGCGAGGCCGTCGTCACGGTGCTCACCGAGAAGGGCGCGCCCGCCCCGGTGGCGTGGACACGGGTCCGTGCGCCGCAGTCGTCGATGGATCCCGCGCCGGCGTCCGTGCTCGACGGCATCGTCGCGGCGTCGCCCGCGACGGCCCGGTACGGCACCGCCGTCGACGCCGAGTCCGCGTTCGAGCTCCTCCAGGTGCGCGTCCAGGAGCAGGCGGCGGCACGCGCCGCCGCCGACGCGGCCGAGGCCGAGGCGGCCGCACAGGAGAAGGCGGCGAAAGAGGCCGCCCAGGAGGCGGAGCGCGCGGCGAAGAAGGAGCAGGCCGAGCTGGAGAAGATGCGGGCAAAGCTCGAGCGCGAGGCCGCGACGGGGCGCTCGCGCTCGTCCGGGTCCTCCCGGTCGCGGTCGTCGAGCCCGCTCGACTCGTTCCTCCGCTCGGCGGGCACCCAGCTCGGCCGCGAGCTCACCCGCACCATCTTCGGCACCCGCCGCCGCTGACCCCCCACCCGGTGGGTGCGGGAGACCGTCGCGCCGGAACCGGTCCAGCGCGGCTGTCTCGACCCGTGAGTGCCGGAGATCGTCGCGTCCGGCTGCCTGGGACGCGACGATCTCCTGCACTCAGCGAACGAGGTCAGACGACGATGTTGACCAGCTTCGGGGCGCGGACGATCACCTTACGGACCTCGGCGCCGTCGATCGCGCGCACGACGTTCGGCTCGGCGAGCGCGGCCGCCGTGAGGTCCTCCTCCGAGATCGACGGCGGCACCTCGATCCGCCCGCGGACCTTGCCCTTGACCTGCACGATGCACGTCACGGTGTCCTCGACGAGGTAGCGCTCGTCCGCCGTCGGGAAGGGCTCGTGCGCGAGCGAGCGCTCGTGTCCCAGGCGCTCCCACAGCTCCTCCGCGATGTGCGGCGCGACGGGCGCGGTCATGAGCACGAGCGGCTCGACGGCCTCGCGCGGCACGCGGTCGAGCGACGTGAGGTGGTTGTTCAGCATGATGAGCTTCGCGATGGCCGTGTTGGGGCGCATGTGCTCCATCTCGACGCGGACGTCCGCGATCGCCCGGTGCACGGCGCGCAGCGTCTCGGGCGACGCCGGCTCGTCGACGACCGTCACCTCGCCCGTCTCCTCGGAGACGACGTTGCGCCACAGACGCTGCAGGAACCGCTGCGACCCGACGACGGCGCGCGTCTCCCACGGGCGCGACAGGTCCAGCGGGCCCATCGACATCTCGTACACGCGGAACGTGTCGGCGCCGTACTCGGCGTACATCTCGTCGGGCGTGACGACGTTCTTGAGCGACTTGCCCATCTTCCCGTACTCGCGCTGCACGACCTCGCCGTTCCAGCGGTACACGACCTCGCCCGAGCCGTCGGGCGCGGGCTCCTCCGTGACCTCGGTGGCGGGCACGTACTGGCCGCGCGCGTCGGTGAAGGCGTACGCCTGGACGTAGCCCTGGTTGAACAGCTTGTGGAACGGCTCGACGCTCGACACGTGGCCCAGGTCGTAGAGGACCTTGTGCCAGAACCGCGCGTAGAGCAGGTGCAGGACGGCGTGCTCGACACCCCCGACGTACAGGTCCACGCCCCCGGCGCGGCCCGCGCTCGGGTTGTGCTCCGGGCCCATCCAGTAGCGCTCGAGCTCGGGGTCGACGACCGTGTCCTGGTCGCCGCCGTCCCACTGCGGGTCGAGGTAGCGCAGGTAGTACCAGCACGACCCGGCCCAGTTGGGCATCGTGTTCGTGTCGCGGCGGTACTGCTTCGGCCCGTCGCCGAGGTCGAGCGTGACGTTGACCCACTCGTCGTTGCGGCCCAGCGGCGCCTCGGGCGACGAGTCGGCGTCGTCCGCGTCGAACGTGCGCGGCGCGTAGTCGGGGACGTCCGGCAGGTCGACGGGCAGGAGCGCGTCCGGGATCGCGACGGGCTGGTCGTTCTCGTCCCACACGATGGGGAACGGCTCGCCCCAGTAGCGCTGACGGCTGAACAGCCAGTCGCGCAGGCGGTACGTCGTCGTGCCCTCGCCGATGCCCTTGCCCACGAGCCACTCGGTGATGCGGCGCTTCGCCTCCGGCACGTCGAGCCCGTCGAGCGAGATCTCGTCGTTGGCCGAGCCGACGACCACGCCGTCGCCCGTGTACGGGCCCGTGAAGTCCTCCGGCAGCCCGTCCGCGGGCTCGACCGTGCGCACGACCGGCAGCCCGAACGCCTCGGCGAACGCGAAGTCGCGCTCGTCGCCGCCCGGGACGGCCATGATCGCGCCCGTGCCGTAGCCCATGAGCACGTAGTCGGCGGTGAAGACCGGGATCGCCTGGCCATTCACGGGGTTCACGGCGAGGTGCCCCGTGAACACGCCGGTCTTCTTGCCGGCGTCGGCCTGGCGCTCGACGGCGGTCTTCGCGGCGGCCTCGCGGCGGTACGCCGCGACGGCCTCGACCGGCGAGCGGTGCCCGCCCGTCCACGCGCTCGACGTGCCGTCCGGCCAGTGCGCCGGGACCTCGTCGAGCAGCGGGTGCTCGGGCGAGACGACCATGAACGTCGCGCCGAACAGCGTGTCGGGGCGCGTCGTGAAGACCTCGACCTCCGCGCCGGACTCCGCCGCGGCGTCGTTCGCCCCGTCAGGCGTGCCGAGCACGGCGAACCGCACGAGCGCGCCCTCGCTGCGACCGATCCAGTTGCGCTGCATCGCCGTGACCTTCTCGGGCCAGTCGATGAGGTCCAGGTCGTCCGCGAGGCGGTCGGCGTACGCGGTGATGCGCATCTTCCACTGGCGCAGGCTGCGCTGGAACACGGGGAAGTTCCCGCGCTCCGAGCGGCCGTCGGCGGTGACCTCCTCGTTCGCCAGGACCGTGCCCAGGCCGGGGGCCCAGTTCACGGGCGACTCGTCCACGTACGCGAGGCGCTGCGAGTCGACGACGGCCCGGCGCTGCTGGGGCGTGAGGCGCGCCCAGTCGGCCCCCTCCTCGACGCCCTCGACGCCGCCCGGCACGGGGCGCGCGCCCGACGCGAGCTCGGCCTCGAGCTCGGCGATGCGGCGCGCGCGGCCACGACCGCCGTCGGGGCGCAGGGCCTCGGGGTCGTACCAGGAGTCGAAGATCTGCAGGAAGATCCACTGCGTCCAGCGCACGTACTCGGGGTCGATCGTCGCGAACGTGCGGCGCGAGTCGTGCGCGAGCCCGAGGCGGCGCAGCTGCCGGCGCATGTTGGCGATGTTCGCCTCGGTGGTCACGCGCGGGTGCTGCCCCGTCTGCACCGCGTACTGCTCGGCGGGCAGGCCGAACGCGTCGTAGCCGAGGGCGTGCAGCACGTTCTCGCCGCGCATGCGCCGGAACCGGCCCACGACGTCCGTCGCGATGTACCCGAGGGGGTGTCCCACGTGCAGGCCCGCGCCCGACGGGTACGGGAACATGTCCATGATGAAGTACGGGCTCGCGCCCTCGGGGCCGTCGCCCTCGCCGTCCGTCAGGTCGCCCGTGGGGTTCGCGGCCCAGAACGTGCCGCGCTGCTCCCAGAGCTCCTGCCACTTGAGCTCGATCTGCTCCGCGAGCGCCGGCGTGTAGCGGTGGGCGGGGCCGCCCGCGGCGGGGGCGTCCGGGGCGTGCGGGATCGAGGTCGTGTCAGGCGTGGTCACCCGGCCGAGTTTACCGGCCGTCGCACGGCCCGACGGCGGCCGTCCGCCCCGTGCGAGGATGTGCGGCGTGATCATCGTGACGACCAACGACGTGCCCGGCTACCGCATCGACGCGGTGCTCGGCGAGGTCATGGGCATGACCGTGCGCAGCGCCAACCTCGGGGCGAACTTCGTCGCGTCCTTCCGCTCGATCGGGGGCGGGGAGGTCAAGGAGTACACGCAGCTCGTCTACGAGTCGCGCCAGGAGGTCATGCACCGCATGGTGCAGGAGGCGCAGCGCCGCGGGGCCAACGCCGTCGTCGGGATGCGCTTCGACACGGGCGAGATCGCGGCGTCGTTCTCGGAGGTGTGCGCGTACGGCACGGCCGTCGTCGTCAGCCCGCTCGCCGCGGGCCAGCCCGGCGCGACGGCGCAGTCCGCCCACCAGGCCCAGGGTGCGCCGTCCGCTCCCCGGCAGCCCGGCGGTCACGGCTACCCGCAGGACGCCGCGCCGGACCAGCCCGCCTGGCGCTGACGCGGCGCCACCGGCGCCGCGGCGCCGGTCAGAACAGCGAGATGATGATCGGGCCCTTGACGAGCACGATCCACGCGACGAGCGCGACGTAGCCGATCGCCAGGATCAGGTGCCGGTTGCCGACGAGCGTGCGGCGCACGCCCTCGCCCGCGGGCAGGTAGCCCTCCTGCACCGCGTGGACCACCTGGTACCAGAACAGCGGGAGCATGGCGAACCACACGACCATGCAGTAGGGGCACATCGCGGAGATCGCGTACATCGTCGTCCACATGAGGAAGACGATCAGGCCCATGCCGAGCGTCGTCCCGCCGAGGAGCGCGAGCCAGTACCAGCGCGGCAGGCGGGCGCCGGCGAGCAGGACGACGCCCGTGGTGATCACCACGGGGAACGCCGCGATCCCGAGCAGCGGGTTGGGGAAGCCCAGGAGCGCGCCCTGCCACGAGTCCATCGCGTCGCCGCAGTCGAGCAGCGCGTTGACGCTGCACGAGGCGACGTGGCCGGGGTCGGCGAGCTTGAGGTACTTCTCGATCGCGAGCGCCGCCGAGCCGGCGAGGCCGATCGCGCCCAGTACGACGAGCAGCCAGCCCATCGTGCGGGTCCTGATCGGGCGGGGGCCGGACACGGGCAGCAGCTCGTCGTCGGGCTCGGCGGACACGTTCGCACCGGCGGTGGCGCTCTTGCTCACGGGGACGCTCCTCGTGGGTCACCGGCTCCCGCCGGACGTGACGGCGCGCACGGCGGTGCGCGCACGGCACAACCTACCGCGCCCCGCTGGGACCTGGCTGGGAGGCACCCGGCCACCGCACGCGCGCCACCTCGGCCGGTCGGCGCGCCACCTCGGCCGGTCGGCGGGCTACCGCGGCGGCGAGACGGCCGCGGACGGCGCGTGCGCGTCGTCGGGCAGCGGGGCGACCACGACGCCCGCGGGGCGGCGACCGACGACGAGGATGATGGCGAGCCCCGCCACGGTGAGCGCGACGCCCGTCCAGGCGGGCGCGAGGTAGCCCCAGCCGGCGGCGATGACGAGCCCGCCGAGGAACGCCCCGTTGGCGTTGCCGACGTTGAGCGCGGAGTGGCACAGCGCCGCGCCGAGCGACGGCGCCGACGGCGACAGGTCCATGAGCCGCGTCTGGAGCGACAGGCCGAGGATCTGCGACGTGACGCCGAGGAGGAACAGCGACAGCACGGCCGGGACGGGGTGCTGCCCGGTGAGCGCGAAGAGGGCCAGCATCGCCCCGGTCGACACGAACCCGAGGTACACGGTGCGCATCACCGAGCGGTCGGCGAGCCGGCCGCCGAGCACCGTCCCGACCGTCATGCCGACGCCGAAGATCGCGAGCACGAGCGGCACCGCGCCGGACGCGAGCCCCGTGACGCGCGTGACGGTCGGCTCGACGTAGGAGTACACGGCGAACATGCCGCCGAACCCGATCGCGGCGCCGACGAACCCCGTCCACAGCGGGCCGTTGCGCAGGGCGCCGAGCTCGCGCCGCACGCTCGTGTCCTCGTTGCCCGCCCCGGCGGGGATCAGCCGCCACAGCGCCAGGAGCGTCACGAGCCCGAGCGCCCCGACGACGACGAACGCGGCCCGCCAGCCGAGCTGCTGCCCGGCGAACGTGGAGAGAGGGACGCCGACGACGTTCGCGATCGTCAGGCCCGCCATCATCGTCGCGACGGCGCGGCCCCGGCGGCCGGGACCGGCGACGGCCGCACCCACCGCCGCCCCGACGCCGAAGAACGCGCCGTGCGGCAGCCCGGCGAGGAAGCGCCCGGCGACGAGGGTCTCGATGCTCCCCGCCGTGGCGGAGAAGAGGTTCCCGAGCGTGTAGAACGCCATGAGCGCGACGAGGAGCGTCTTGCGCGGCACGCGTGCCGCGGCGACGGTGAGCAGCGGCGCACCGACGACGACCCCGACGGCATAGGCCGTGATCGCGTGGCCGGCGGTCGGGATGGACGTGTCGAGGTCCGTCGCGATGTCGGACAGGAGCCCCATGGTCGCGAACTCGGTCGTCCCGATGGTGAAGCCGCCCATCGCGAGCGCGAGCAGCGCGGGCCCGGCGCCGCGGCCGGCGTCGCGCGGCTCAGGGGCGTCCGACGGCGGTGCGGTCGGGGTGGCGTCGGTCATGGGTGTCCTCGTGCGTCGGTCGGGCGGGTCGGGCGAGCGGCTCGAACCGAGGTGTCGAATCGATTCGAGCCCGGTCGGCGACATCGGCGACGAGAAGAAGGGCAGGCGACCAGTCTAGGCGGAGACGGGCTCGGCGCGCACGACCCACACGTGGTCCGCCGCGCGCAGGCCGAGCTGGGCGGGCGGCGCCGGGCGTGGTTCCGGCGCCGGCTCGACGCCCTCCGCCGGCGGCGACCAGACGACCGAGAGGATGCCCGCGTACTCGCGGCGCTCGCGGACCTCGACGCCCGTGTCGAGGCCGACGCCGATCTCGGCGAGGTAGCGCAGCACGTCGGGGTCGGCGTCGGAGATCCGCACCACCGTGCCGCGGTCGCCCACGACGAGCTCCGCGAGCGGGACCGCGGGCGGGCGGACGACGGTCCCGTCGGCGCCGGGGATCGGGTCGCCGTGCGGGTCGCGCGTGGGGTGCCCGAGGCGCGCGTCGATGCGCTCGATGAGCAGGTCGGAGACTGCGTGCTCGAGCACCTCCGCCTCGTCGTGGACCTCGTCCCACCCGTAGCCGAGCTCCGACACGAGGTACGTCTCGAGGAGCCGGTGGCGGCGCACCATTGCGAGCGCGAGGCTGCGGCCGCGCTCGGTGAGCGTGATCGCGCCGTACGGCGCGTGCTCGAGCAGACCCTGGGCGCTGAGCCGCCGGACCGTCTCGGAGACGGTGGAGGCCCCGACGCCGATGCGCTCGGCGAGGAGCTTCGTCGTCACGCGCTCGTCCGCCCACTCCTGAGCGGCCCAGACGACCTTGAGGTAGTCCTGGGCGACGGGCGTCAGGTCGGTCGGGTGGTCCACCCGACCACCCTAGGTCACGGCGTCCGGCGGGGGCTCAGGGGGTCGCGGACCGGACGAGCTCGAGCCGCACCTCGACCGTCCCCTCGTCGCGCACCTGCACGGGCGCGTCGGGCGGCACCGCGATGCCGAAGTCGGAGAAGCGCACGCCGATCGCCCCGGTCGCGAGCACCCCCTGGCCCGACCGCTGCACGTCGAGCGCGACCGTCACGGCCTGGGTCTCGTCGCGGATCGTCAGCGCCCCCGCGGCCTGGAGCCGGACCGGCTCTTCGGTGGCCGCGAGCTCGCTCACGTCGAGCGACGACGTGAGCGAGAAGAGCGTGGTCGGGTACAGGTCCGTCTCGAGCGCCTGCTGGAGCTGGCGGTCCGCCACGGACGACCCGGTCCGGAGCGCGGTCGTCGCGACGGTCACCGTCGCGGTCTGCAGCTCGCCGTCCGCGACGCGCAGCGTGCCGGTGACGTCCGGCGTGGTGCCGAGGAGCACCGCCTCGTCGGCCGGGACGTCGAGGACGTCCGCGCGGAAGCCCGCCTCGGAGCCCGGCGCGACGACCCACTCGCCGTCCACGTCGAAGGGCCCGGGCGCGGCCGGGGCCGCGGACGCCGTCTCCTCCCCCGGCGACTGCAGACCCAGCGGGGGCGGGGTGCGGCCCTCCTGCACCTCCGAGTACACGAACGGGGCGAGGAGCACCACGACGAGCGCGAGGACCACCGACACGACGATCCAGCGCGTCGACCTGCTCATACGCCCCATCCTGCCGTGCCGCGCAGCGCGCGGCGAGCACCGACGCGCAGCGGCTCAGCCCTCGCCCGCGGGTTCACCCCCGGCCGGGGCATCGGCGGGCGCGTCGCCCTCGGGCACGTCGCCGGCGGGCACGTCGCCCTCGGTGCCGACCTCGGTGCCGGCCTCGTCGGGCTCCTCGACGACCGGCTCGCCGGACGGCGTGGGCCACGCGATCCGCGGCCAGACCTTCGCGGACTCGTCCGTCCCGATCTGCACGAGCTGCCAGTCGACGATGCGCCGCCGCTCGGGGTCGAAGCGCAGCACCGTCATCTCCGCGGTGCCCTTGAGAGGGCCGATGCGGAGCTGGTCCTTGACCGCGCCCGCGGTGCTCCCGCTCACGTACCGGACGCCCCCGCCCGTCCGCTCCGGACCGGACCGGGTGTGCATGTGCCCGGAGACCTGGTTCGGGACGCAGCCGGAGTCGAGCGCCTCGTTCCCCATGCGGGGCGTGTGGATGAGGAGGAGGTCGATCGGGTCGCCGTCCTCCTGCTCGGCGCACGCGACCTCGGTCAGCCGGGCCGCGTACTCCTCCGGCGTCTCCTCGCGGGGCGGCTGGCTGCCGAGCCCGAGCCGCGTCTCGAGCGGGTCGCGGTCGCCGAGGATGCGGATCCCCTCGACCTCGACGACCTTGCCGTCCAGGACGGTCTGGCCGTTCGCGCGCTCCTGCGCCGAGGTCTCGACGCTGTCGTGGTTGCCGTCGGCCACGACCATCGTCACGCCCTTGGGCACCGCGGAGGCGAACGAGTCGACGCAGAACGACTCGACGGCCGTGCCGTTCATCGTGGTGTCGCCGGCGTTGAGGACGACCGACGCCCCCGACCGCTCCACCGCGGTCCGGATGAGCGGGGCCATGCCGGTGTTGCAGTGCAGGTCGCTCACCACGAGGAGCGTGACGAGGTCCTCCTCCGCCGCCGGGGCGGGCCGCGGCGGCGGCTCGTCGCCCGCCTCGGTGTCGGTCTCGGTGTCGGAGCCGTCGGCGGGCGCGCCGGGCTCGTCGGGCTCGTCGGCTCCCGCGTCGGTCCCGTCGTCCGTGCCCGACGTCGTCCCCTCCGTCGCGTCCGGGGCGTCGCCCGTCGCGTCGGGGGCGTCGGAGGACGCGCCGTCGGACGGCTCGTCGGAGGCCCGGTCGTCGGACGTGCCCGACGCGGCGGGCCGCGGCGCGGTGAGGCGCTGGATCCGGTCGCGCCGGTCCCAGGCCGCGACGAGGTGGGCGTCCGCGCGCGCGTAGAAGTCCTCGTTCTCGCGGTAGAGGTCGATGAGCATCGCGCCGTAGGTGTCGACGACGCCCGCGAGCCGGCCCGTGATGCGCGCGCCCTCGAGCGGGGTCCCGTCGAACACCGCCGACGCGCGCTGGGACGGCCCGGCCGTCGTGCCCGGGTCGCTCGCGACGAGCGACGCCCCGACGAGCGAGACGAGCACGACGCCCGCCGTGATCTCGTACGTGCGCGGCGCGACCCGCTCGCTGAGCTCGCGCCGGCGCGGCGGGCCGAGCAGGAGGTAGAGACCCGCACCGACGGCCGCGACGACGAGGATCGCGAACCCCGTGCGGCGCAGCGCGTCGACGACGAGGGCGCGCGCGACGGAGCCGATCGTCTCCTGCGGGCCGCCGAAGAAGCGGAGGTAGTCCTCGAGGTCCTGCGACAGGCCCTCCAGCGTGTCCGCCTGCCCGACGGCCGTGAGGTCGGCGGGGATCTCCTCGACCGTGACGTCGGCGCCCAGGCCGAGCGGTAGCGGCGAGTCGATCTGGATCGTCCCGAGCGGGCCGAGGTCGACGGTGACGAGGCCGTTCGTCGTGACCTCGTACAGCGCCTCGTGCGGGCCGAGGCTGCGCTCGGCCGTCGCCGTCGTGACCCCCCACACGACGCACGGCACGAGGGCGAGCAGGATGCCGAGGGTCCAGCGGACCCAGCGGGGCGGGGTGCGGTGCGGACGGCTCATCACCGCCCAGCCTCCCGGATCGCGGCTCTCGTCGCCAACCGCGAGCGCCGCGCGCCCCGCCGCGAGGGTGCGGCGGGGCGTGCGGGGCGGCGCGTCGTCAGGACTTCGCGCCCCGCAGCGTGACGAGCGCCACGCCCGCGGCGACGAGCATGAGCACCACGCCGATGAGCGACGTCGTGCCGACGCCGCTGCCGAACGCGGCGTGCGCGGAGTCGAGCAGCGCCTGCGCCTGCCCGGCGGGCAGGGTCGAGGCGACCTGGGTCGCGCCGCCGAGCGTCTCGGCCGCGGCGACGGCGTCGGCCGCGGGGACGCCCTGCGGGACGACGACGTTCGCGTGGTACGACGCCGTGAGGATGCTCCCCAGGACCGCCGTGCCGAGCACGGCGCCCACCTCGTACGCGGTCTCGGAGATCGCGGACGCGGCACCCGCCTTCGCGGCGGGGACGGACGACACGATGAGGTCGTTCGACACGGTCTCGGCCGCGCCCACGCCGAGCGAGAGCACGACGAACGCGACCATGAGCAGCGCGAGCGTGCTCTGCCCGGCGCCCGCGGCGACGATCGCGTAGCCCGTCGCGGAGAACAGCAGCGCGACGGCGACGACGTGCGCCGGGCGCACGCGCCGCACCACCCGGACGACGCCGAGCCCGGCGACGATCATGACGACCAGCCCCGGCAGGAGCGCGACGCCCGCCTGCATCGGGCCGAGCCCGAGCACGAGCTGGACGTCCTGCGACACGAAGAACAGGAAGCCGACGAGCGAGAACACGGACAGCAGGTTGACGAGCACCGCGCCGCTGAAGGCGCCGCGCGTGAAGAGGCGCACGTCGATCATGGGGTCGGACCGGTGGAGCTGACGGCGCACGAACAGCACGCCCGCGGCGAGCCCGACGGCGACGCTCACGAGCGCGACGACGCTCGGGCCGGACTTCGCGAAGGTCTTGATGCCGTACACGACCGGGGTCATGGTCGCCATGACGAGCACGATCGACAGGACGTCGATCCGGCCCGGCGCGGGGTCGCGCGACTCGGGCACGAAGAACGGCGCGAGCGCGAGCAGCAGCACGAGCACCGGGACGGCGAGGAGGAAGACCGAGCCCCACCAGAAGTGCTCGAGGAGGAAGCCGCCGACGATCGGCCCGAGCGCGGACCCGGCCGCGAACCCGGCGGCCCAGACGGCGATGGCGAGCCGGCGCTCCTCGCGGTCGGTGAACACGTTGCGCAGGATCGAGAGCGTCGACGGCATGAGCATGGCGCCGAAGAAGCCGAGCGCGGCGCGCGACGCGACGAGCGCGCCGGCGCTGGGCGCGTAGGCCGCGACCACGGAGACGGCGGCGAAGCCCACCGCGCCGGTGAGGAGCAGCCGACGGCGGCCGACACGGTCAGCGAACGAGCCCATCGGCACGAGCAGGCCGGCGAGCACGAGCGGGTAGATGTCGATGATCCACAGCAGCTGCGTCCCGGTAGGGCGCAGCGACTCGGAGATCTGGGGCAGCGCGAAGCTGAGCACGGTGTTGTCGACCGACACGAGCAGCACCGGGAGCATGAGCACGGCGAGCGCGAACCAACGGCCGGCGGCGCCGCGCGCGGGTCCGCGCGTCGCGGGCTCGTGCTGGGCGGTGGTCCCGGTCGGGGTCGTCGTCACGGGGGTCGTCACGGCGAGGGGTCCTTCCACGTCTTCCGGGCGGCCGGGGCGACGCGGTGGCGCCGAACTTCCAGACCGTCCAGACGGTATAGTAACGACGAGACAGACCCTCGTCATCCCACCCGCGACTGTCACGCTCCGCACCGCGCGGTCTCCCCCGACCGGCGCCCCCGCGCAGGCCGCGGGCTCGCGGCTCACCGGCCTGCGGGTCCGCACGGGCCGACTACCCTCGGTGCCATGCCGCCGCCCCCCGCTGCTCGCGCCAAGGTCCTGCGGGCGTTCGCGTCCCTGCTCGTCGAGCAGGGCGAGCGCGCCGCCACGCTCGAGGCGGTCGCCGAGCGCGCCGGGGTGTCGAAGGGCGGGCTGCTCTACCACTTCGGCTCCAAGGACGCGCTCGCCGACGGCCTCACCGAGCACCTCCGGGAGCTCACCGCCGCCGACGTCGAGGCGATGCGCGCCGCCCCCGCGGGGGCGGTCGACTACCTCATCCGCACCTCGACGCTCGTCGACACCGAGTTCGAGCTCGTCTACCTCGCCGTGTCCCGGCTCGCGCAGGGGTCGTACCCGCGCGCCCGTGCCGCGCTCGACGGCGCGCACGACGCGTGGACCCGCGCCGTGCTCGACGAGGTCGACGACCCCGTCGTCGCCCACGCGATCGTCCTGCTCAGCGACGGCCTCTACGCGCACGCGGCGCTGAGCAGCGACGTGCTCGGCCGCGTCACGGGCGGCGCCGAGGGGGACGACGGCGACGGCACCCCGGGCGAGGACCTCGCCTTCCGCGGCCCCCGCCCCGGCGACGACGTGGACGACCTCCTCGGCCTCATCGGCGAGCTCGTCGCGCTGCGACGCCCGGGCGGAGCGCGGTAGCGCCAGAGATCCTGACTGACTCCTGGCCCTGCCGACGAGCGCCACGAATCCCCGGCGCCCCGCCCAGCGGATGCCCCGAGGTCGGGTGTGACACCAGAACTTTCGGTGTTACTCTCGATCCATGCCCACGCTCAGGCCGCGCCACGCGATCACGGAGACGGACGCCGTCGCCCACGCGCTGGCGGTCGCCCGACGCCGGTGGCCCGGTGAGCCCGCGACGCGACTCCTCACCCACCTGATCGAGGAGGGAGCCGCGGCCGTCGAGCACGAGGACGACGTCGCCGAGGCCGAGCGCCGCCGGGCAGTGGCGGCGCTCACGACGCTCTCGGAGCACTACGCGGCGCCCGACTACCTCGACGACGTCCGGGCGGGCTGGGACGAGTGATCGTCGCCGACGCGAACGTCGTGATCGCTGCGTCCAACCCTTCCGACGTGCACCACACCAAGGCGACGTCGCTCGTCCTCGAGCACGGACAGCGCGGGATCGTCCTCCACTCCCTCACCCTCGCCGAGGTGCTGGTCGGTCCGGCGCGAGCAGGCGCCCAGGTACAGGCACGTCACCGCCTGGAGGCGGCCGGGTTCGGCCTCTCCGCGCAGGGCGAGCCCACGCCCGAGGACCTCGCGCTCGTCCGTGCCACCGCCGCGCTGAAGATGCCCGACGCCTGCGTCCTCGCGCTCGCCGAGCTCCTCGGTGTCCCTCTCGCCACCTTCGACTCCCGCCTGGCGAACGCCGCTCGGGCGCGTGGCACGACGGTGCTCGGCCTCGCCCCGTGACTCACGCCGCCGGCGCCGTACGTGTAGACGCCGTAGCGCGCGCCCTCGAGCGCGGCGGGGTTCTCCGGTCACGGGCCGCTCCTGCCCGACGCGGCAAGACCCGGCTCAGCCCTCGTAGGCGGCGCGCAACGGCACCAGGTCGAGCTTGGACTGCGTCATCATCACGTCCACGACGCGCTGCACGCGCACCGGGTCGGGATCCTGCAGCATCGCGAGGAACTCGAGCGGCACGACCTGCCACGACAGCCCGAACCGGTCCTTGAGCCAGCCGCACTGCGACTCCTGGCCACCGTCGGTGAGCGCCGCCCAGTACTCGTCGACCTCGTCCTGGGACTCGCACTCGACGACGAACGACACCGCCTCGGTGAAGGGGAACTGCGGCCCGCCGTTGATGGCGTCGAACCGCTGTCCGGCGAGCTCGAAGTCCGCCGACACGGCGGTGCCGTCGGGCTGGCGGAACACGTCGCCCACCTTCGCGTCGGGGAAGACGCTCGAGTAGAACGTGATGGCCTCCTCGAGGTTGCCGTCGAACCACAGGCTCGGCACGATCGCGCGCATCGTCGTCTCCTTCGCAGGGCCTCGCGGGCGGCCGGTCGACCGCCCACCCGTTCCGACGGGCGCCGGGCGCGGAACTCATCGCACCCGCCCGGGATCGCGCGGTGCGCGCCCGCCCGCCGCCCGGTGCTAGGCGGACGCCTTCTTCCGGGTCGTCTTCGAGGTGGTCGACTTCTCCTTCGTGGAGGCGGCGCGGCTCGTGCTCTTCTTCGCGGCCGGCTTCGACGCCGCCTTCTCCTTCGTGCCCGAGCTCTTGCTCGCGCTCGTCGACCGGGAACCGCTCGACGCCTTGCCCGACGACGAGCTCGCGCGGCCGGAGCCGGACTTCGCGGTCGACCCGGAGCCCGACCCGGACCGTGAACCTGAGCCTGAACCTGAGGCCTTCCCCCCGCTCGCGCGCGAGCTCTTCGACGACGCGACCGACTTGCGCAGCGCCTCCATGAGGTCGATGACCTCCGCGCCCTCGCCCTCCTCCGGCTGCTCGCCGAAGGTCTCGGCGGTGTCCAGCGCGTCGCCCTGCTCGAGCTTGGCCTCGATGAGCTGGCGGAGCTGCGCCTGGTAGTCGTCCTCGTACTCCTCCGGCGTGAAGTCCGCCTCGAAGCTCGCGACGAGCTGCGCCGACATGGCGAGCTCCTTGTCGGTCACCTTCGCCTCGTCGTCGAGCGAGGGGAACGCGGCCTCGCGTACCTCGTCGGCCCACAGCAGCGTCTGGAGCACGAGCACGTCGTCCCGCACGCGCAACGCCGCGAGCCGCGTGCGCTGCCGGAGCGCGAACTTCACGATCGCCGTCCGGTCGGTCTCCTCGAGCGTGCGCCGCATGAGCACGTACGCCTTGTTGGACTTCGAGTCGGGCTCCAGGTAGTAGCTGCGGTCGAGCAGGAGCGGGTCGATCTGCTCGCTCGGCACGAACTCCACGACCTCGATCTCGCGGCTGCGCTCGGCGGGGAGCGCGGCGAAGTCCTCGCTCGTCAGCACGACGGTGCGCTCGCCGTCGTCGTACGCCTTGTCGATGTGCTCGTACGGCACGACCTCGCCGTCGATCTCGCACACGCGCCGGTAGCGGATGCGGCCGCCGTCCTTGTCGTGGACCTGGTGCAGCGGCACGTCGTGGTCCTCCGTCGCGGAGTACACCTTGACCGGCACGTTGACGAGGCCGAACGTGATGGCGCCCTTCCAGATGGCCCTCATCCGTCCATGGTGGCGTCACCGGCGCCCGCCCGCGAGGGATACGGCGCGACGTCGGCACCCGCGTGTGGGTGGCCCGCGGCACCATGGACGGGTGGCGGGGACGAGGTTCGAGTTCGAGGCCGAGCTGTGGCGGTGGGAGGCGCGCACCGACAGCTGGGTGTTCGCCGCGCTCCCGGAGGACGTGAGCGACGAGATCGCGGAGCTGCCGCTGCCGCCCGCGGGGTTCGGCTCGGTCAAGGTCGAGGTGACGCTCGGGGCGCAGCGCTGGTCCACGTCGGTGTTCCCCGACGCGCAGCGCAAGACGTTCGTCGTGCCGATCAAGGCCGCGGTCCGCCGCGCCGAGGGCGTCGACGTCGGCGACCGGGTGCGGATCGGCGTCGAGACGCTGGTCTGAGCGGCCCGACGTCGTCGCGCGGCCCGTGCGGGCGCGTCGCCTCAGCCGTCGTGGCGGCGTTCGTGGAACGCCTCGTCGGCGACCTGCGCCGTCCGCATGAAGCTCTCCATCACCTCGCGCGGCGTGGCGAGCTCGTCCGTGTTCTCGACCGGCTCCGGCACGCCGTCGAGGCTGCGCACCTCGTCGTGGATGCGCTCCATCGTCGTGTCGAGGGTCGCGGCGACGTCCGCCGCGAGCTTGAGCGCGTCCGTCAGGTGCTGAGGGACGTCCCGCTGGTACTTGTAGTAGATCTTGTGCTCCAGGCTCGCCCAGAAGTCCATGGCGATCGTGCGGAGCTGGATCTCGACGACGACGTCCTCGACGCGGTCGGAGAGGAACACCGGCACCTGGACGATGAGGTGCAGGCTCTTGTAGCCGTTGCCCTTCGGGTGCGCGATGTAGTCGCGCTCCTCCAGGACCGTGAGGTCGCGCTGGCCCACGAGCAGGTCGCGCACGCGGTAGATGTCGGAGACGAACGCGCACGTGACGCGGACGCCCGCGACGTCGAACATGTTCTCCCGCACGCCCTCCGGCGTGAGCGGGATCCCCTTGCGGCGCGCCTTCGCGACGATCGACTCGAGCGACTTCAGGCGCGAGCCCAGGTGCTCGATCGGGTTGTCGTCGTGCACGTGCCGGAACTCGTCGCGGAGCACGGTGATCTTCGTCATCACCTCGTCGATGCCGAACTTGTAGTTCATCATCAGGCGACGGAACTCGCGGACGCGGGGACCGATCTCCGCGGGGAGCGGTACGTCGTCGGTCGTCAGGTGCGTCACGGTGATCCTCTCGGTCCGGCATCGACCCCGGGCGGGCTCCCCGGCCGGTCGGACAGCCCCACCCAGTGTCCACGGTCGAGGACGCCGAGAAGTTCCCGCCACGGCGGGCGACGCCGTCGGGCCCGCGCCACGATGGGCCCATGGCCACCACATCCAGCCGGGCGGGCGAGACGGTGAACGTCGGTGGTCACCGCCTGCGCCTCACCAACCTGGACAAGGTCCTCTACCCCGCCACCGGCACGACGAAGGCCGACGTCCTCGCGTACCTCGCGGCCGTCGCCGACGTCATGCTCCCCCACTGCGCCAACCGGCCCGCGACGCGCAAGCGGTGGCCCGACGGCGTCGACGGCCAGGTGTTCTTCCAGAAGAACGCGGGCCAGGGCGTCCCGTCCTGGGTGCGCACGCGACGCATCCAGCACAAGAGCAGCGCCAACGACTACGTGCTGGTCAACGACCTCGCGACCCTCACGTGGCTCGGCCAGACGGCGTCGCTCGAGCTCCACGTGCCGCAGTGGCAGTTCGGTCGCACCGGGGCGCACCTCGACCCCGACCGCCTCGTCCTCGACCTCGACCCCGGCCCGGGGGCCGGGCTGGCCGAGTGCGCGGAGGTCGCACGCCAGGCGCGGCAGATCCTCCAGGGCATGGGCCTCGAACCCCTGCCCGTGACGAGCGGGTCCAAGGGCATCCACCTGTACGCCGCGCTCGACGGCAAGCAGGACGCCGCGGCCGTCTCCGCCGTCGCGCACGAGCTCGCCCGCTACCTCGAGGCCGAGCACCCCGACCTCGTCGTGAGCGACATGAAGAAGTCGCTGCGCGGCGGCAAGGTGCTCGTGGACTGGAGCCAGAACAACGGCAACAAGACGACGATCGCGCCCTACTCGCTGCGCGGGCGCGAGCACCCCACCGTCGCCGCGCCCCGCACCTGGGAGGAGCTCGACGACCCGGACCTGCGCCACCTCGACCTCGACGAGGTCGTCGAGCGCGTGCGCACCCTGGGCGACCCGCTCGCCGCGCTCACGCAGGGTCACCTCTCCGCGCTCGAGCCCACGCCCGCGCGCATGGCGACGTTCGAGCGCAAGGGGGGCGCGGCGTCGGGCAGCGACGCCGCAGACGGCGGGACGGACGACGAGCGGCCCGACCGCCTGCACCGGTACCGCTCCATGCGCGACGCCGGGCGCACGCCCGAGCCCGTCCCGGACGAGGCGCCGCCGCCGAGCGCGGGCAACAGCTTCGTCATCCAGGAGCACCACGCCCGCCGCCTGCACTGGGACTTCCGGCTGGAGCACGACGGCGTGCTCGTGAGCTGGGCGCTCCCGCGCGGCGAGCCGACCGACCCGAAGAAGAACCACCTCGCCGTCCAGACCGAGGACCACCCGCTCGCCTACGGCTCGTTCGAGGGCACGATCCCGAAGGGCGAGTACGGCGCCGGCGAGGTGACCATCTGGGACGCCGGCACGTACGAGCTCGAGAAGTGGCGCGACGGCGAGGAGGTCATCGTCACGCTCCACGGCGAGCAGCACGGCACGCGCCGCCTCGCGCTCATCCACACGGGCGGCCGCGACGGCCGCGACGAGGACAACTGGCTGATCCACCTCATGGCGCCGAGGCCGGGCCGTCCGGGCGAGAGCGCGCGGGGTCGGGGCGCCGGGGGTGGGGAGGAGGCGCCGGGTCTACCATCCGCGGCTCGTCCCTCGCCGCTCCCGCCAGACCCGCCACGACCCGGCACCTCCTCCCCACCCCCGGCTTCGCGGTCGGCTCGCGGCGCGTCCTCGCCCGACCACGACGACGCGCCGGAGCCACGGCCCGCGCGGACGGACTGGCGACCCATGCTCGCGTCGCCCGCGTCGGCGGGCGACCTGCACGACGGCGACGCGTGGGCGTTCGAGATGAAGTGGGACGGGTTCCGGACGCTCGCGCACGTGTCCGAGGGGCGCGTGCGGCTCGTGAGCCGCTCGGGCAAGGACATGTCGGTGACGTACCCGGAGCTGCAGGCGCTCGCGGAGCAGGTCCCGGCCGAGGCGCTGCCGGTGGTGCTGGACGGGGAGATCGTCGCGCTCGACGCGCGGGGGCGGCCGAGCTTCCGGCGCCTCCAGCAGCGCGCGAACATCGCCAAGCCGGGGGACGTCGCCGCGGCGCGACGGCGGGTCACGGTCGACCTCATGGTGTTCGACGTCCTGGAGACCGGCGGGCGGTCGCTCGCGAAGCGCCCGTACGACGAGCGGCGCGAGGTGCTGGAGGACGTGCTGCGCGACGCCGTCGCCCCGGTGCACGTGCCGCCGGTCTTCGACGGGGACCTGGAGGCCGCGATGGAGACGTCGAGGCGGCTGGGGCTCGAGGGCGTGGTCGCGAAGCGGCGCGACGGGACGTACTCGTCGGGCCGCCGCTCGGCGCTGTGGCTGAAGCTCAAGCACGCGCAGTCGCAGGAGGTCGTCGTGGTCGGGTGGCGGCCGGGCCACGGCGAGCGGACGCACCTCGTCGGGTCCCTGCTGCTCGCCGTGCCCGACGACGGCCGGCTCGTCTACGTGGGCCGGGTCGGGTCGGGCTTCACGGACGCCGAGCGGCGCGACCTGGTCGCCGAGCTCGACCGGATCGGGCGCACGACGCCGCCCGCGGTGGGCGTGCCGCGCGAGGACGCGCGCGACGCGCACTGGGTGTCGCCGCGGCGGGTCGCGGAGGTCGTCTACGCGGAGTGGACGGGTGCCGGGGAGGGCGACGGCGACGACGTCCCGTTCGGCAAGCTGCGCCATCCCGTGTGGAAGGGGTGGCGCCGGGACAAGTCGCCGGACGACGTCGTGCGGGAGGCGCCCGCGACGCTCGAGGGCTGACCCGGCTGCGGTCCTCGGTCGGTCGCCGCATCGCGCCCGCGGAACGCTCGGACGATTGGTATACCATTTGGCCATGGCTGCCCCTCCCCTCCCGCGCCGTGCCGACCGGCCCGCGGACCGCCGGCCGCGCCGCGCGGCGGCGTGGGCCGCAGCGCTCGGTGTCGCCGTCCTCGCCGCGTGCACGCCCGGCGGGGCGGGCGACGACGCCGCGCCCGCTGCACCGCCGAGCCCGGCCGCCTCGCCGCAGGCTCCGGCGACGACGCCCGCGGACGGGCCGACGACCCCCGCGCCCGACGCCGTGCCCGCCGTCGAGACCCCGCGGTTCCTGCTCGCGACCGAGGCGGAGTCCGACGGGCTCGCGGTCGTCGACCCGAGGATCCGGGAGGGCAGTGCCGTCGTCGACCGCATCGAGGTGGGGGCCGCGCCGTGGGGCGTCGCCGTGCACGCCCCGACGATGCGCGCCTACGTCTCGACGGCCCAGGGCGTCGCCGTCGTGGACCTCGCGACGCGCGAGCGGGTCGACCTCCTCCCCTACCGGGACGCGCCCGCGCGCGTCGCGTTCGGCGAGTACCGCCGCGGCGGCATGGGCATCGCCGTCTCGCCCGACGGCGCCCGCGTCCACGTCGCCGTCCACCGCGGCGACTCGTCGACGCTCGAGACGATCGACGTCGCGTCGCGCGAGGTCGTCGCGAGCACCCCCGTGGGGCTGCGACCGTTCGACGTGCTCGTCGCCGCCGACGGCAGCGAGGTCTACACCGTCGACCACGACGCGTTCTCCGTGCACGTCGTCGACACCACGACGTTCGAGGCCCGGCGGATCGAGGTCGCGCCGTTCGGCACGGACGGCGGCCTCGCGTCGTTCGAGAAGCCGCACTACGCGGTGCTCGACGACGACGGCTCGCTCCTGCTGCCCTACCAGGGCCGCGTGCTGGTCCGCCTCGACCCGGCCACCGGCACGACGACGACCGTCGCCTCGGCGGCGGACAGCCACCAGCACGGCGTCGCGCGCGCGCCCGACGGCCGCGTCGTCGTCGTGGGCAACGGCCCGTTCGGCAACGCCACCGGCGGGCCGAACGTGACGGTGCTCGACCCGGCGACCGGCGCCGAGCAGGTCGCCCCGCTCACGCGACGCCACGAGACCGTGACGACGTGGACCGACCCCGCGACGGGCCGCCCGAACGCCGTGCTCGCCGGCGGGTACACGCAGGCCGAGGCGTGGGACGGCGCGACCGTCGTCGACCTCGGCACGCTCGACACGTACGAGATCCAGATCCCCGGACGGCCCCAGGTCGTCGTCCCGCTGCCGGAAGGACCCGCCGCATGACCACCGCCCGCACCCCCGAGACCGTCACCGTCCTGCGCGACGTCCGCCCCTGGGGCGGCGAGCCGGTCGACCTGCACGTCGCGGACGGCCGCATCGCCGCGGTGACGCCGCACGACCCGGCGGCCGGCACCGTGCCGGAGGACGGGGTCGTCGACGGCCGCGGCCTGCTCGCGCTCCCGGGCCTCGTCAACGCCCACGCGCACGTCGACAAGAGCTGGTGGGGCCGGCCCTGGGTGAGCTACGGCGGCGAGGCGACGACGCAGGGCCGCATCGCGCACGAGCGCGCGCACCGCGACGAGCTCGGCATCCCGGGCGTCGACGTGACGCTCACGGTGCTGCGCGAGTTCGTGCGGCACGGCACGACGGCGATCCGCACCCACGTCGACGTCGACCTCGGCCTGGGGCTGCGCGGCATCGAGGTCGTGCGCGAGGCGCTCGCCGCGCTGGACGGCGCCGTGCACGCCGAGATCGTCGCGTTCCCGCAGGACGGCGTGCTGCGCCGGCCCGGGGTGCTCGACCTGCTCGACGCGGCCGCCGCCGCGGGCGCCGAGCACGTCGGCGGCCTCGACCCGGCGTCGATCGACCGCGACCCCGTCGGCCAGCTCGACGGGCTGTTCGCGATCGCCGAGCGCCGCGGCGTCGGGATCGACGTGCACCTCCACGACGGCGGGGACCTCGGCGCGTTCCAGGTCGAGCTCATGATCGACCGCACCCTGCGCGCCGGCCTCCAGGGGAAGGTCAACGTGGCGCACGGCTTCGCGGTCGGCGACGTCCCGGCGTCGCGCCAGGCGGACCTCGTCGCCGCGATGGGCGAGGCAGGTATCACCATGACCACGGTCGCGCCGATCGGCGCCGCTCCCCTGCCCGTGCACGCGCTGCGCGCGGCGGGCGTCGCCGTCGGGCTCGGCACGGACGGCATCCGCGACCTGTGGTCCCCCTACGGGACCGGCGACCTCCTCGCGCTGACGACCCAGCTCGCCCGCCTCTCGCGCTTCCGGTACGACGAGGAGCTCGTCACCGCGGCGCGCGTCGCGACGTCCGACGCCGCGCGCTTCGTCGGCCGCGACGTCCACGACCTCGTCGTCGGCGCGCCCGCGGACGTGGTGCTCGTCGACGCGGAGAACGTGCCCGACGCCGTCGTGCGCGCCCCGCGCCGCGCGCTCGTCGTCGCGGGCGGCCGGGTCGTGGCCCGCGACGGCGACGTGCTCGTCTGACGTCGCGGGCCCCGAGCCGTCAGGCGCGCGGCGCCCTCGCGTGCGCCAGGGCCCAGTCGAGCGCGTGGTCCGCGACCGCCTCCCACCCCGGCGCCGCGCACGTCCAGTGGTCGCGGCCTGCGAACTCGTAGTACTCCGTGAGCGCGGGCGAGGCCTCCCAGTGCTTGGCGTTCGAACGGTTCACGGCCGGCGGCATGATGTGGTCCTGCTCCCCCGCGACGAAGAGCAGCGGCGCCCGGTCCGCCGAGTAGTCGACCCACGTGTCCTGGTGCCCGGGCTTGAAGTTGGCGACGAGGCCGTACTCCCACACCCAGTGGCCGGGGGCGGGGATCGCGTACCGTTCCCAGACCGCGCGCGACGCCTCCTCGCTGAGCGTGTTCGTGAACGCGTAGTGGAACTCCTCGGGCGTGAAGCCGACGGCGCGGTGCCGGTTCGCGGGGTTGCGCAGCGCCGGGAAGAGGGAGCGCGCCTGGGACACCGGGGTGACGCGCACGCCCTCGGTGGGCGCCGAGTCGATCACGACGCCCGCGGCGCCGAGACCCCGCGCGAGCAGGAGCTGGGTGAGGGTGCCCCCGAACGAGTGGCCCATGATGATCGGCGGCGCGTCGAGCGCCTCGATGACGGAGGCCAGGTGGTCCAGCGTCTCCGGGACGGTGAGGTCGGCGATGAGCTGCGGGTTCTCCCGGAGCCCCTCGACCTCGATCTCGAAACCGGGGTAGCCGGGCGCGAGGACGGTGAGTCCCTGCTGCTCGTAGTGCGCGACCCACCCCTCCCAGCTCCGGGGGGTCATCCAGAGGCCGTGCACGAGCACGACGGTGTCGGGGCGAGGATCGGGAGGCGACCCCGCGGGTGCCTCGGCGGGGGTCGGGGAGCGGTCGACGTCGGTCATGGCCGGGTCCTCTCAGGCTCGGTGGCGGTGGAGAAGAGCGGGGACGCCACGTCGCGTCCCCCCGGCCGGCACCCCGCCGACCTGTCCTTCGAGAACTGTGCGCGGTGCCCTCCGTCGGACGCTACCGGTCCCCGGCGCCGGGCGACAGACCCTCTGCCCTCCGCCGTCGATGAGTTTCCGGGCCCGGGTGCGTCTACCCCGCGACACCCTCGGGCCAGGCGCCCGCGACACCGGAGGACCGCATGAGCACCCAGATCTTCGTCAACCTGCCCGTCCAGGACCTCGACGCCGCCAAGGCGTTCTACACCGCGCTGGGGTACACGGTGAACGAGCAGTTCACGGACGAGAACGCGTCCTCGATCGTCCTCAGCGACACGATCTACGTGATGCTCCTCACCGCGGAGTTCGCGCAGCGGTTCACGAACAAGGCGATCGCCGACGCGACCGCCACGACCGAGGTGATCAACGCCCTGAGCGTCGGCTCCCGCGCCGAGGTCGACCGGCTCGTCGACGCCGCGTTCGCCGCCGGCGCGACGGCGGTCAAGGACCCCCAGGAGGAGGGCGGTTTCATGTACTCGCGGAGCTTCGCCGACCTCGACGGGCACCAGTGGGAGGTCCTCCACATGGACCCCACCGCGTTCGAGGGCTGACCGCGCCGCGGGAATCCGTCGGGCGCCCGCGGGGTTGCCGCCCGTATGCGAGCCATCACCTACTCCCGCTACGGCGGCCCCGACGTCCTCGAGACGACCGACCTCCCGACCCCCAAGGTCGGCCCCGACTCCGTCCTCGTGCGCGTGCGCGCCGCGAGCGTGAACCCGGTGGACTGGAAGGTCCGGGAGGGATACCTCGACCAGGTCATGGACGCCGTCTTCCCCGTCGTGCCCGGCTGGGACGTCGCGGGCGTCGTCGAGCGCGTGGGCCTGGACACCCCCGAGCTCCAGGTCGGCGACGAGGTGTACGGGTACGTGCGCAAGGACGTCGTGGGCGGCGAGGTCTCGGGCGGCACGTTCGCCGAGCTCGTCGCGGCGCCCGTCCGGACGCTCGCGCGCAAGCCGGCTGCGTGGTCGTTCGAGGAGGCGGCGGCCGTGCCCCTCGCCGGGCTGACGGCGTACCAGACCATCCGGCGCACCGGCCTCGCGGCGGGCCAGACGGTGCTCGTGCACGCTGCCGCCGGCGGCGTCGGGTCGTTCGCCGTCCAGATCGCGAAGGCGCTCGGGGCGCGCGTCCTCGGGACGGCGTCGGAGCGCAACCACGACTTCCTGCGCTCGCTCGGCGCGGAGCCGGTGACGTACGGCGACGGGCTCGCGGAGCGGGTCCGGGCGCTCGCGCCGGAGGGCGTGGACGTGGTCCTCGACTACGTGGGCGGCGACGCGCTCGACTCGGTCCCGCAGGTGCTGCGCGACGGCGGCACGGTCGCCTCGATCACGGACGCGCGGGCACGCGACGAGCTGGGCGGGCACTACGTGTGGGTGCGCCCCGACGCGGCCGACCTCACCGAGCTCGCGCGGCTCGGCGACGAGGCCCTGCTGCGCCCGGAGATCGCCGAGGTCTTCGACCTCGCCGACGCCGCCGACGCGCACCGCGCGAGCCAGTCCGGGCACGTGCGCGGCAAGGTCGTCGTGCGGGTCTGACCCTCCGAGACCGGCCCGGGCGGCGCCCGATCGACCCGCCGCAGGCCGGTCCGGCACGTCCGGGCCGGTCGGGCGGGCCGTCAGGCGGTCCGCGATTCGCCCGGCAGCTCCCGCAGCGGCGACGTGAGGTCGCCGCCCGCGTCGCCCGTGTTGACCGTCCCCTGCCGCTCGACGAGCACCGCGGAGGTCTCGACAGCGGCACGCGGCCGGTGCTCGACGCCCCGCGGCACGACGAACAGGTCGTGCGGGCCCAGCACGACCGCCCGCTCGACGCCGCCGTCGCGCAGATCGATCGTCAGCTCGCCGTCGAGCACGAGGAACAGCTCGTCGGTCTCGGGGTGCGTGTGCCAGACGAACTCGCCCAGCACCTTCACCACCTTGACGTCGGCGTCGTTGAGGCTCGCCACGCGGTGCGGCTGCCAGTGCCCGTCGAACGTGTCGAGAGCGGCGAGGAGGTTGCGCACGTCGGTCATGCGAGCAGCCTGCCACCCCCGGACCCGACCCGGCCGCCCGAGCGGACCCGCGGAGGACCGACGTCGAGCCGCTCGGGTCGATCTCCGCGGCGAGCGGTGCCACGCTGGGTTCATGTCGAGCACCGATGCCGCACGTCCGGGGGCCGCGTTCGGTCCCGAGGTCTACGCCGCGCGTCGCGAGCGCGCCGCCGCGCACGCGCGCGAGGCCGGCCTCACGGGGCTGCTCGTCTCGCCCGGCCCCGACCTCGCGTACTTCACCGGGTACGCGCCGCCGGAGACGGAGCGGCTGACGCTGCTCACGATCCCCGCCGAGGGGACCGGGACGACCGGCGGGGCGTCCGTCGTCGTGCCGCTGCTGGAGCGGGGCGACCTGGCCTCCGCCCCGGGCGCGGACGGCCTCGACGTCGTGACGTGGCGCGACGGCGACGACGAGCACGACGCCGCGGCGCGGCTCCTCGCCGCGGACGGCACCTACGCCGTCTCGGACGCCACGTGGGCGCTGCACGTGCTCGGGCTCCAGCGCGCGCTGCCCGGCGCCCGCCTCACCGCGTTCTCCGACGCCGTCCCGACGCTGCGGGCCGTCAAGGACGCCGCGGAGGTGGAGCGCCTCGCCGCGGCGGGCGCGGCCGCCGACGCCGCGTTCGCGGACGTCCTGGGCGTCGCGTTCGCGGGCCGGCGCGAGCGGGACGTCGCGGCCGACCTCGACCGGTTCCTGCGCGAGCACGGGCACGAGCAGGTCGACTTCACGCTCGTGTGCTCCGGCCCGAACGGCGCCGACCCCCACCACGACGCGGGCGACCGCGTCATCGAGCCCGGCGACCTCGTCGTGCTCGACTTCGGCGGGCTGCGCGACGGGTACGGGTCGGACACCTCGCGGACGGTGCTCGTCGCGGGCGGCACGGACGACGCCCTCGCGGACCAGCAGCGCGAGGTCTACGACGTCGTCCGGCGCGCGCAGCAGGCCGGGGTCGACGCCGTGCGCCCGGGCGCGACGTGCCAGGACGTCGACCGCGCCGCGCGCGCCGTCATCGTCGACGCGGGCTACGGCGAGCAGTTCGTGCACCGCACCGGCCACGGCATCGGCACGACGACGCACGAGCCGCCGTACATGGTCGAGGGCGAGGACCGCCCGATCGAGCCCGGCATGTGCTTCTCCGTCGAGCCGGGCGTGTACCTGCCCGGCCGCTTCGGCGTCCGGATCGAGGACATCGTCGTCGCGTTCCCGCCGGACGTGCCCGACGGCGCGCGTCGCCTCAACACCTCGACCCACGACCTCCAGACGGTGCGCTAGCTGTAGTTCCTCGGGAGGTTGTGAACGGCGTGGCCTGAGCTGAAGGAGCGAGGACCTCCGGTATCGAAGGGGTTACCACACCAACCTTCGGACCGGAGGCCCTCGTGACCCACGCTAATGCGCCGCTGACCCCAACGGGCCGTGCCCGCCTGGCCAAGACGATCGTCGATGACGGCTGGCCGGTGCGCCGCGCGGCCGAGCGATTCCAAGTCTCGCCCGCGACGGCATCGAAATGGGCCCGCCGCTACCGTGCCGGCCTTGCCATGACTGACCACTCCAGCCGCCCGCACCGCAGTCCCCGGCGTTGCTCACGACAGCTCGAGCGGCGCATCGTGGCGGTGCGGTTCACCCGCCGCTGGGGGCCACACCGCATCGGCTACCACCTTGGCGTTCCGCGCGCGACGGTCGGGCGGGTCCTGGCCCGCTACCGGATGCCGCGCCTGGCCCACCTGGACCAGGCCACCGGGCTACCCGTGCGCCGGACTGCAGCCCACCGCTACGAGGCAGCCGCCCCCGGAGAGCTCGTGCACGTCGACATCAAGAAGCTCGGACGGATCCCGGACGGCGGTGGCTGGCGGGCCCATGGTCGCGGCTCGGCCCAAGACCGCGCCGCCGGCGTGATCCGTGATCGAGCCGCACGAGCAGGAGCCGCGGGTTCACGCGGATACCGGTTCTTGCACCATGCCGTGGACGACCACTCCCGACTGGCGTACTCCGAGATCCTGTCAGACGAACGCAAAGAGACCGCCGCAGCGTTCTGGACCCGAGCCTGCACCTACTTCGCGAGCCTCGGGATCGAAGTCACCGCGGTCATGACCGACAACGGCGCCTGCTACCGGTCCAAGGACTTCACCGCAGCACTCGGCCAGATCAAGCACCGACGCACCCGCCCCTACCGGCCTCAGACCAACGGCAAAGTCGAGCGATTCAACCGCACCCTGGCCGCCGAATGGGCCTACGCCACCACCTACCCCAGCGACACCGCGCGCGCCGCGACCTACGAGGCATGGTTGCATCACTACAACCACCACCGACCCCACACCGGTATCAGCGGCCAGACCCCCTCAGATCGCGTTCACAACCTCACGGGGAAGTACAGCTAGCCGTCGGCACGGCGGGCTCGGGACCTCGAGCCGGCCCCCGCCTCAGCCGCTCTGGGCCCCTCCGGCGCCGGCGGCGCGCACACGGTCGTTGCGGATGCCGACCCAGCTGAGCACGCCGCCGAGGACGAGCAGGGCCGCCGTGACGAGGAGCGAGCGGTGGAAGCCGTCGAGGTCGAGCACGCCGCCGACGATCACCCCCGCGAACGCGATGACGACGAGCCCCGCGACGCGCGACACCGCGTTGTTCACCGCGGAGCCGATGCCGGCGTCGGCCGCGGGGATCGAGCCGAGGATCGCCGACGTCAGCGGCGCGACCGTCATCGCGAGGCCCAGGCCGAAGAGCACGAGACCCGGCAGGACCTGGGTGACGTAGACGGCGTCGTCGGTCGTCGTGAGCAGGAGCAGGTAGCCGGCCCCGCCGACGATCGGGCCGAGCGTCATGAACAGGCGCGGGCCGTAGCGGCCCGCGAGCGCCCCGAACCGCGTCGACAGGGCGAGGAGCACGAGCGTGACGGGGAGCTGGGCGAGCCCGGCGGCGGTCGCGCTGTACCCGCCGACCTGCTGGAGGAAGAGCGTGACGACGAACCCGCCGAAGTACAGCGCGCCGTAGATCGCCGCGGTCGCGAGGTTGCCCCACGCGAAGTTGCGCACCCGGAACAGGCGCGGCGGCAGCATCGGGTCCGGGGCGCGGCGCTCCCACCCCACGAACGCGACGAGGCACACGACCCCGACGGCGAACGGCCCCCACACCACCGGGCTCGCCCACCCGAAGCGGCCCTGCTCGATGAGCGCGAACACCGTCCCCGCGAGCCCGACGGCGGCGAGCGTCGCCCCGAGCGTGTCGATGCGCCGTCGGCCGCCCGGGCCCACCGCGGCGCCCGGCTCCTCCGCCGCGGACCGGGGCACGCCGCGCAGCAGCCACAGCGTGACGGCGACGGGGAGCACGTTGATCCAGAAGACCCAGCGCCACGAGATCGCGTCGATGAGGATGCCGCCGAGCAGCGGCCCGACGAGCGACGCGGTGCTGGTCCACGCGGTCCAGGAGCCGATCGCGCGCGCCTGCCGCTCGCCGTCGAACGTGGAGATGATCATGGCGAGCGAGCTGGGCACGAGCAGGGCGCCCGCGACGCCCTGGAGGCCGCGCGCGACGACGAGGACGAGGCCGTCGGGCGCGAGCGCGCACGCGACCGACGTCACGGCGAACCCGACGAGCCCGATCGCCATGATGCGGCGGCGCCCGTGGACGTCCGACAGCGACCCGGCCAGGAGGATGAGCGCGCCGAGCGTGATCATGTACGCGTCGACGACCCACTGCTGCAGCGCGAGGCCGGTGACCGGCCCGGTGGTGAGCTCGGCGGAGATCGCGGGCAGCGCGACGTTGACCACCGAGCCGTCCAGGAACGACACGAACGACGCGAGGACCGCGACCACCAGCACCCGCTGCTGCACCGTCACGCCCTCACGCTACGACGGTCGCGGCGATCAGGCGTTGGGAGCGACGTCCGTCCCCGCCCCGCGGCGGCGCGGCACGACGCGCGACGGCGCCGTCCGCCCGGCGGGTCCAGGCACCTCCTCGACCTCGAGGCCGGCGTCCGCGATCATCGCGAGGTCCGCGGCGGCGTCCTGCCCCTCCGCCGTGAGGTAGTCGCCGAGGAACAGCGAGCTGGCCACGTGCAGGGCGAGCGGCTGGAGGGCTCGCAGGTGGAGCTCGCGCCCGGCGCCCAGGCGCAGCTCGGCCCGGGGCAGCGCGAACCGCGCGGCGGCGAGGATCCGCAGGCACCGTTGCGGCGTGAGCTCGTGCCGGCCGGCGAGCGGCGTCCCCTCGAAGGGCACGAGGAAGTTGACCGGGACGGAGTCCGGGTCGAGCGCCCGCAGCTCCAGGAGCACGTCGACGAGCTGCTCGGGGGTCTCCCCCGCCCCCGCGATGAGCCCCGAGCAGGCCGACAGCCCGGCACCCTGGACGCGCCGGACGGTCGCGACGCGGTCCGCGTGGTCGTGGGTCGTGCAGATCTCGGGGTAGGCGTCCTCCGACGCGTTGAGGTTGTGGTTGTAGGCGGAGGCGCCCGCGTCGCGCAGGCGCTCGGCCTGGCCGTCGGACAGCAGCCCGAGGCACGCGCAGACCTCGACGCCGGGATGCTCCTCGACGATCCGGGAGACGACCCCGCAGACGCGGGTCACGTCGCGCTCCGTGGGGCCGCGCCCGCTCGCCACGAGGCACACGCGCGACGCCCCGGCGTCGATCCCCGCGCGCGCCGCACCGAGCGCCTCGGGCGCGCGGAGCCACGTGTACCGCAGGATCTCCGCCGCGGACCCGAGACGCTGGGAGCAGTACGTGCAGTCCTCGGGGCACAGCCCGGACTTGAGGTTGACGAGGTAGGCGAGCTTCACGCGCCGGCCGAACCACCGGCGTCGGACCCGGGCGGCGGCCGCGACGACGTCGAGGAGGTCGTCGTCGTCGGTCGCGAGGACCGCGAGGAGGCTGTCCGCGGACGGCACCTCCTCGCGCGTCGTGGCGGAGACGAGGTCGTCGAGCAGCGCGGCGAGGTCGTGGTCCATGGGTCGATCGTGGCGACGCGCGCCGCGCGGGCCCGTGCACGATCTCTCCAGCGTCCGGCCGCACGGACGGGAGAGCCCGACGACGCGTTGGTGACGGCCCACAACACCGGTGCGGCGGGACCGTCGCTCTCCCCCAGGTGCAGGCCGCACCACGTCGGCCGCCGCTGCTCGTCGGCGACATACCTAGCGGTAGGTATGGTCGCCCGCTAGGCTGCGGACCATGCCGTCCGACACGCGACCCGAGCCACGCGCGGAGGCGCCCGGCTCGGCCCGCGAGCGCCTCGTCGCCGCCGCGCAAGAACTGTTCTGGGCCCAGGGCGTCGGCGCGACGAGCCCACGCCAGGTCCTCGCCGCGAGCGGCGTCGGGCAGGGCAGCCTCTACCACCACTTCCCCACGAAGCACGACCTCGCCGCCGCGGCCGTGCACGCCACGACGACCGCGGGCCTCGACGCCGCGCGCCGCGACCTCGGCGCGCAGGGCTCCGCCGTCGAGCGCCTCGTCCGCTATCTCGAACGCCCGCGGCCCGCGCTCGCCGGCTGCAAGGTCGGGCGCCTCGTGAGCGACCAGGCCGTCATGGACGACGCCGCGCTCGCCGCGGAGGTGCGCGCCTACTTCCGCGGGCTCGTCGACCTGGCCGCCGCCGTCCTCGTCGAGGGCGGGCTGCCCGACGACGCGGCGCGCGACCGCGCGCACGCCGCCGTCGCCGTCGTGCAGGGCGGGTACGTCCTCGCGCGCGCCCTCGACGACCCGGACGCGATGTCCGCCGCCGCGCGGGGCTTCGTCGCCCTGCTCGACCCGCTCCCGACCACCTCGGAGGACGCATGACCGACGCCGACCGCCCGTCCCTGCGCGAGCGCCTGCGCGCCCTGCCCGTCTTCGGCCCCGACCTCCCCGGTCTCGACGTGGACGCCGCACCCGACGACCCGGGCACGCTCTTCGTCCGCTGGCTCGACGACGCGATCGACGCCGGGCTGCCCGCCCCGCACGCCGCCACCCTCTCGACCGCCGACGCGAGCGGCCGCGTGGACGCCCGGACCCTCATCCTCAAGGACGTCGACGGCGACGGGTGGGTCTTCGCGACGCGCGCCGACTCCCCCAAGGGCGTCGCGCTCGCGCAGAACCCGAACGCCGCCCTGACGTTCTTCTGGCGCGAGCACGGTCGGCAGGTCCGCGTGCGGGGACCCGTCGTGCCACTGGACGCCGAGACGTCCGCCGCCGACTTCCTGGACCGGTCCGACTTCTCCCGCGCGACCGCCCTCGCCGGGTCGCAGAGCGCCCCGCTCGCGTCCCGCGCCGCCTACCGGGAGGCGTGGGACGCCGCCCTCGACCGCGTGCGGGCGGAGCCCGGGCTCGTCCTCGACGCCTGGACCGCGTACGCGCTCGAGCCGACGAGCGTGGAGTTCTGGGCGTCGTCGGGCGCGGGCCAGACCCGCCTGCGCTACACCGCGGCGTCCGGCGCGCCGACCACCTGGACGAAGGAGCTGCTGTGGCCCTGACCGACGCCCCCGCCCTCACCCCGCCCGACGTCGAGGAGGTCCGGCGCGACGCGCGCGCCGCCCTCGACGCGGTGACCGACGCGGCGCGCGGGCTCGACGCCGCCGGGCTCGGCGCGCCGTCGGCCCTGCCCGGGTGGTCGCGCAGCCACGTGCTCGCGCACGTCACCGCCATCGGCGAGGCCATGGCGCGCCAGGCCGAGTTCGCCGCGCGCGGCGAGCTCGTCGAGGTGTACGACGGCGGCGCGGCCGGGCGCGAGGACGGCATCCGGACGGGCGCGCTGCGCTCGGTCGCGCAGCACGTCGCGGCGCTCGACGCGCTGGCCGACCGCCTCGACGCCGCGTGGCCCGCCGCCGGGTCCGCCGGGTGGTCCGCGCCGGTGACGTACCGCGACGGCACGGTCGCGGACGCGCTCGTGGCCTGGTGGCGCGAGGTGCGGATCCACGCGGTCGACCTCGACGCGGGCGTCGGCCTCGACTCCTGGGCTCCCGCGCTCGGGCTGCACCTCCTCGACTTCCTCGGGGTCAGGCTCGCGGACGACGTCGTGGTCGAGCTCGACGGGGCACCAGGAGACCTCGTCGTGGGCCCCGCCGGCGTCCACGTCGGACCGGGCGCTCTCCGCGTCGGACCGGGCGCTCTCCGCGTCGGACCGGGCGGCCTCCGCGTGGCTGCCGGACCTGAGCCCGCGCCCGAAGCCGAGCCCACGCCCGGGGCCGCGGCCGCAGCCGCGTCCGCGCCCGGCCGGGGCGCCGTCGTCGTCCACGGTCGCCTCACCGACGTCGCCGCCTGGCTCGCGGGCCGCGCCCCCGGCGCCGAGCCCACCGCCCGCCTCGCGGGCGAACCCGTGAGCCTCCCCGAGATCGGCCCCTGGCCGTCCCCGTACTCCCCGCCGCAGGAGAACCCCACCCCCGCGAGGTAGAGCCCCGGTCGGCCCAGGTAGAGCCCAGGTCCGCCAGGTAGAGGCGTGGTCGGCTCGTGCACGCGGACCACGGCTCTACCTCGCGAGACCACGGCTCTACCTCGCGGGAGGACGGCTCGGGACCCGTGTTCTCCCTCGCGAGATCGTGGTGCGACCCGGGCGAACGCGGACGGATCGCGCGGTACGCGACGTCCGACCTGCCCGGCTCGGGACCGAGGTCCCGCGAAAGTGTGACGCACGCCCGTGACGCACCGCACAGTTAGTGCACTCTTTCACAAGCGTAGGATCGACATGTGTCGAGTCGAGCGAGCAACCCCGCAAGCAGCGCAGACCAGATCGACGTAGCCCTCATCGGCGGTGGCATCATGAGCGCCACGCTCGGGGCACTCCTGAAGGTCTTGGAGCCCACCTGGACGGTGCGCATCTACGAGCGCCTGGACGCCGTGGCGCAGGAGTCGTCGAACCCGTGGAACAACGCCGGGACGGGTCACGCCGCCCTGTGCGAGCTGAACTACACGCCGGAGAAGCCGGACGGCTCGATCGACATCACCAAGGCGGTGAAGATCAACGAGCAGTTCGAGGTGTCGCGCGAGTTCTGGCACCACCTGCTCACGACGGGCGCGCTGCCGCAGCCCGCGAGCTTCATCTCCCGCACCCCCCACATGACCTTCGTGCGCGGCGCGGAGAACGTCGACTACCTGCGTCGCCGCTTCGAGACGCTGCGCCGCCACCCGCTGTTCAGCGAGCTCGAGTTCACGGACGACCCGGCGGTCATCGCCGAGTGGGCCCCGCTCCTGGTCGCCGAGCGCGACGGCGACGAGTCGGTCGCGGCGACGCGCGCGACGAGCGGGACGGACGTCGACTTCGGCGCCCTCACCGAGCAGCTCGTCGACTACCTCGTCTCGGAGGGCACGCAGCTCTACCTCGAGCACGAGGTGAAGAACCTCAAGAAGACGAAGGACGGCCGCTGGCGCCTGACGGTCAAGGACCGCTCGTGGAACGCCCCGAAGCGCCGCTCGACCGTCGAGGCCCGGTTCGTGTTCGTCGGCGCCGGCGGCGGCGCGCTGCCGCTGCTCCAGGCGGCCGGCATCCCGGAGGCGAAGGGCTACGGCGGCTTCCCGATCAGCGGCGAGTTCCTCCGCACGGACGACCCGGAGCTCGTCGCCCAGCACCAGGCGAAGGTCTACGGCAAGGCCGACGTCGGCTCGCCGCCCATGTCGGTCCCGCACCTGGACACGCGCGTCGTCGACGGCAAGACGTACCTGATGTTCGGCCCGTACGCCGGCTTCAGCCCCAAGTACCTCAAGAAGGGCAAGTACCTCGGGCTGTTCACGTCGCTGCGCCTGCACAACCTCGGCTCGATGGTGGGCGCGGGCCTGAAGAACCTCGACCTCACCCAGTACCTGGTCGGCCAGCTCCTCGCGAGCCCGGAGACCAAGTTCACCGCGCTCCAGGGCTTCATGCCCACCGCGCACCCCAAGCACTGGGAGACCATCACCGCGGGCCAGCGCGTCCAGGTGATCAAGAAGGACAAGGACGGCAAGGGCGTCCTCGAGTTCGGCACCGAGGTCATCGCGGCGTCCGACGGCTCGATCGCCGGCCTGCTCGGCGCCTCGCCGGGCGCCTCGACGGCCGTCCCGGCGATGATCGACCTGCTCGAGCGCTGCTTCCCCGCCCGCTTCACCAAGTGGCGCCCGGAGCTCGCGACGATGATCCCGAGCCTCGGCCACGCGCCGTGGGAGGCGCACGAGCTCGAGGGCCTCGACCAGCTCACGGGCGACGCGGACGTCGACGCGGTCGGCTCGCGCGCCTGACCCGAGCGACACCGCTCCCCCGCGAACGGCCCGGACCTCCACGAGGTCCGGGCCGTTCGTGCGTCCGAGGACGCGGCAGCTCAGCGCGCGGAGGCTCAGCGCGCGAGCGGCGTGCCCCGGGTCCCCGGTCGCCGCGGCGCGACGGGCGCGTTCGCCCCGGGGCGCCCGCCCGGCACGGCAGGAGCGGCGCGCACGCCGTCGCGCACGGCCGGGTTCGGCACGACGCGCCGCAGCACGAGCTCGGCCGCGACCTCGTGCGGGTCGACGACGGCGGCCGGCTCGACCGGTCGCGACGCCGCGGCGCGCAGGTCGGCGTCCAGGCGCTGCGCGTCGCGGTCCCAGCGCCCGCCGTGCACCGACCGGTCCCCGCGCGCGTCCCACGCGGCGCCGTCGGGCCATGCGCCGTCGGACCCGGCGGGGAACCACGGACGGGCCGGGTCCTCACGGCGGACCGCGAGGGCCGCGACCGTCGGGCCGACGACGAGGAGAAGAACCACCACACCCCAGAAGATGTCCATGGCTCCACCCTCCCGGCGCACGACCCGGGCCACGAGTGGCAGCACTGACACCTCTCGACAAGATCCTGCCAGCGGCGTAGCGTGCCGAGCATGGTGCGATCCGTCGCGGCCGTCGTGTGCGACGGCCTGGCCCCGTTCGAGTTCGGCGTCGTGTGCGAGGTGTTCGGCCTCGACCGCAGCGACGACGGCGTCCCGTCGTTCGACTTCCGCGTGTGCGGCCCGGTCGCGGGCCGTGCCGTCCGGACGTCGGTGGGCGCGCACGTCGTGCCCGACCACGACCTCTCCGCGACGGACGACGCGGACCTGGTCGTCGTGCCGGCGATCCGCATCGGGACCGACTACCCGCCCGAGGTGCTCGACGCCGTCCGCCGCGCGTCCGACCGCGGCGCCCTGCTGCTCAGCGTGTGCTCGGGCGTGTTCGTGCTCGCGGCCGCGGGCGTCATCGAGGGACGGCGGGTGACGACGCACTGGATGCACGCCGACGAGCTGCGCCGTCGCTACCCGAGCCTCGACATCGACCCCGACGTGCTCTTCGTCGACGACGGCAACCTCATCACGAGCGCCGGCACGGCGGCGGGCATCGACGCGTGCCTGCACCTCGTGCGCCGCGAGCTCGGGGCGCGGGTGGCGAACACGATCGCCCGGCGCATGGTCGTGCCGCCCCAGCGCGACGGCGGGCAGCGCCAGTTCATCGAGCGCCCGGTGCCCGAGTGCGAGGAGGACTCGTTCGGGGAGCTGCTGGAGTGGATGACCGACCACCTCGACGAGCCGCTCACCGTGCGCGACCTCGCCCGCCGGGCCCACACGTCCGAGCGCACGTTCGCGCGCGCGTTCGTCGCGCAGACCGGCACGACCCCGCTCGCGTGGCTGACGTCGCAACGCGTCGCGCACGCGCAGGCGCTGCTCGAGGAGTCCTCGCTGGACCTGGAGGAGGTCGCGCGCCGCAGCGGTTTCGGGTCGGCCGCGCTCCTGCGGCACCACTTCCGGCGGGCGGTCGGGATCACGCCGACGGAGTACCGCCAGACCTTCCGGTTCGCCGCCTGAGCCCTGCGGGCGAGGTGTCGCTCCTTCGCGACTCCTTCACCCGGCCCCCTCGCGCGCGCAACCTACGGTCCCGTAGGGTGGGGCCATCTGCACGACGAGCACCTGCTCACCTCCGCGGCTGGGAAGTCGACACCGACACCCCTGCGAGGACACATGACCTCTGCCGCAGTGCGCCCGGGCTTCCGGGCCACCCGCCCTCGGACCGACGAGCCCGGCGCCGTCACCAGCACCTACAGCGCACTGTCGCGCACGGTGCGCGACGCGGGCCTGCTCCACCGCACGCACGCCTACTACCTGTGGACCCTCGGGGTCCTCACGCTCGCGCTCGGCGGCGCGGTCGCCGGGTTCGTGCTCCTGGGCGACTCGTGGTTCCAGCTCCTCATCGCCGGGGCGCTCGGCCTGATTCTCACCCAGTTCGCGTTCGTCGCGCACGAGGCCTCGCACCGGCAGGTGTTCGCGTCCGGCCCGGCGAACGACCGCCTCGGGAAGGTGCTGGCCAACGGCGTCGTCGGCATCAGCCACTCGTGGTGGATGAACAAGCACACGCGCCACCACGCGAACCCGAACCGCCGCGGCAAGGACCCGGACATCGCGCCCGACGTCGTCGTGTTCCTCGAGGAGGACGCGGAGGTCGCGAAGGGCTTCCGGGCCGTCATCAACCGCTACCAGGGCTGGCTGTTCTTCCCGCTCCTCACGCTCGAGGGCGTGAACCTGCACGTGCAGGCGTTCCGCTCGCTCCTCGCCGGCGGCCGCGCGCGTGGCGACGTCCGCACACGCGTCATCGAGATCGTCACCATCACGCTGCGCCTGTCGCTCTACGTCGGCGCGGTCGTCTGGTTCCTGCCGCTCGGCCTCGCGGCCGCCTTCCTGGGCGTCCAGCTCGCCGTCTTCGGCGTCTACATGGGGGCGTCGTTCGCCCCCAACCACAAGGGCATGGCGATCATCCCCGCCGACAGCAAGATCGACTTCCTGTCCAAGCAGGTCCTCACCTCGCGGAACATCCGCGGCGGCTGGTGGATGAACATCCTCATGGGCGGGCTCAACTTCCAGATCGAGCACCACCTGTTCCCGAGCATGCCGCGCCCGCACCTCGCGCGGGCCCGCGAGATCGTGCGCGAGCACTGCGCGCACCTCGGACTGCCGTACACGGAGACGAGCCTCGTGCAGTCCTACGCGATCGTCGTCCGGTACCTCAACCGCGTGGGGCTCTCGGCGCGCGACCCGTTCGACTGCCCGATGTTCCGCCAGCTCCGCCGGGTCTGACCGACCCGCCCCTGCTGCACGACGCCCCGCGCCCGACGGCGCGCGCGGGGCACGTCAGGCGGACGCCGCGTGCCCGTGGCGCCAGTACCCGACGAAGTCGACGTGCGCCTTCGGCACACCCCGGTCGTTGACCAGGTGGCGGCGCACGCCCGTCGCGAGCGCCGACTCCCCGACCGCGTACGCGTAGACGGGGCCGGCGGGCAGGTCGGCCGACCGTACGGCGTCGAGCGCGAGGCGGCCCGGCAGCAGGTCGTGGTCGCCGCCGCCCGCGGGCCGCGCGCCGTCGCGCGCCAGCCAGCGCAGCTCGACGCCCGCCGGCACGCGGAACTCCTGGGCGTCCGACGCCTCGGGGACCTCGACCACCGCGAGGCCGCGCGCGTCGTCGGGCAGGGACTCGCAGATCCCCGCGACCGCGGGCAGCCCGGTCTCGTCGGCGACGAGGAGCGTCCAGTCGTGCGGGACGCGCGGGTGGTAGCCGATCCCCTGGTCGAGCAGGCCCACGCGGTCCCCCGGCTCGGCGGACAGCGCGAACGAGGACGCGGGCCCCGCGTCGCCGTGCACGACGAAGTCCACGTCCAGCTCGCGCAGGTCCGGGCGCACGGCCCGCACGGTGTAGTTCCGCACCCACGGCCGGCGCGCCTTGGGCGTGGCGAGGTACTGGACGTACCAGAGGCCCGACGCGCGGGTCGGCAGCCGCAGCGCGTCCTGGTCCTCGCGCGGGAGGAAGAGCCGGAACCACTGGTCGAACCCCAGCGGGGTGAAGAGGTCCAGCTCGTCTCCCCCGAGCGTGACCCGCACGACGTTCGGGCTGACCCGCTCGCGCCCGACGACGCTCAGCGTGACGACGTGCGCGTCCTGGGGCTTGACGGTCTTGACGGACACCGGCGGCTCCTCGTGCGACGCCCGGCTCCCCGGGCGGAACGGCGGCCCCGCGAGCGCGTCGACCACGAGAGAGGTTAGCCTCACCTCACGCCTGCGTCGATGTGCTGGATCCCACACCCTGCCCGCGGTCGCCCCGCCCGAGGCACCCGACGCCTCCTGGCATGCTCGGGACGTGGAGATCCCCGTCGTCTGGTCCGTGGTCCTGCTCGTCACGGCCGCCTGGAACCTGCTCATCTGGCCGCGCTTCCTCCAGCGCATCGCCAAGGACCCCCGCTCGCGCGACGCCGACGGCCGCGCGACGCGCTTCCTCACCGTGCACGTCGTGCTCATCGCCGTCTCGCTCGTGCTCGCCCTCGCCGTCGGGGTGCTGGGCGTCCTCACGCTCGTCTGAGCCGGGCCGTCGCGCGGCCCGGCCCGACGCCCCACCCCGCGCCCGAGCGCGGCCCGGACTAGCGACGTCGGACGAGGTTCGCGAGCGGTGAGTGCCGCGGCACCCACCGCGCGAGGGCGGCCGCCGAGCCGGCGCCGAGCGCCGCCGTCGCCCAGACGCCCGCGGCGAGCGATCCCAGCGCCGCACCGGCCGACAGCACGAGCGGGCCGAGTGCGTCGCCGGTGTCCTGGAACAGACGCCACACGCTGAGGAAGGTCGGGCGCACGTCCGCGGGCGCGACGTCGGCGCCGAGCGTCATGACGATGCCCGAGCCCATGCCGTTCCCGACCCCGAGCACCGCCGCGACGACCGCGAGCGCGGGGGCGGTGTGCGCGAGCGGCAGCACCGCGAGACCGACGGCCATCGTGAGCATGGACGGCACGGCGACCCACAGGCGCCCGAACCGATCCATGACCTTGCCCGCCGGGTAGAAGAGCAGCATGTCGAGCGCGCCGGAGACGCCGAAGATCAGCGACGTCACCTCGGCGTCCAGCCCCAGGTGCTCGCCCCACAGGGGGATGACGGTCTGCCGGGCCCCGCGGACCGCGCTGACCAGGAGGATCGCCACGCCGAGCGTCGCGAACAGGTGGCGGTGGTCGCGCGCCACGCGGGCGATGCCGACCCGCGGCACGGCCCGCGCGCCGCGCAGTCGCGCACGCCCGGCCTCCGCGGGGTCCGGCCGCACGACGGCGAGCACCACCACCGCGGTGAGGGCGGCGCCCGTCCCGAGCCAGTAGGCGCCGCGCACGTCGGTCGCGGCGATGACCGCCGCGCCCGCGAACGGGCCGAGGAACAGCCCGATCCGGTGGACGCCCGCGAGCGTCGACAGGACGCGCGCCCGGCGCAGCGGGGGCGTGATCTCGGTGAGGTACGCCTGGCGGGCGAGGTTGAAGACGGCGGTCGACGCACCGAGCGCGAGGACCCCCGCCGCGAGGCCCCACAGGGTGGGGGTGAGCGCGATCGTCGCGAAGGCGACCGCCGCGACGCCTCCGGCGAGCAGCATGGCCGCACGGTCACCGAGGCGCTGGGCGAGCGCTCCGGCGGGCAGGTCGAAGAGGATCTTGCCGATCGGCACGAGCGCGGCCACGAGCCCCGCGACCGTGAGGCTCGCGCCCCGGCCCGTGGCCGTGACCGCGACGACCGGCAGCATGGCCCCCACGCCGATCTCGAGGACGAGCGTGGGGAGGAACGCGCCGAGGACGACGCTGCGCAGCGGGAAGAGCGGTGCGTCGGTGCCCGCGGGGGCGGTCACCGGGCCTCCGCCACGGCCTCGACAGCAGGGCTCGGCACCTCGACACCCGTGCGCGACGCCGCGGCGCCCGTCCGGGCGACCTCGACGCCGCGGCACGCGGGGGCGTCGGCGAGGAGCTCCAGGAGCTGCGGCGCGGCCGAGGCGCCGCGGTCCCAGCGCCCCGTGACGACGGAGACGACCCAGCTCGGCGCACCGCCCTCCGGCAGCGCGAGCGTCACGAGGCGCTCGGCCTCCGGCTTGCCCGCGACGTGGCGCGGCACGAGCGCGATGCCGAGCCCGCGGTCGACGAGCTCGAGGAGCGTGTGCACGTCGTTGACCGAGCACCGCACGCGCCGGTGGACGCCGTGCGCGGCGCAGGTCGCGTCGTTGACCGGCCGCGCGCCCCACGAGGGGTCGAAGTCGACGAACTCCTGACCCGAGAGGTCGGACCACTCGACCCGGCCCCTCCCGGCGAGCGGGTGCTCGGGCGCGCACACGAGCACGAGCGGCTCGCTGCCCAGGACCGTCTGGGACAGCGGCCCCAGGTGCTCGGTGGTCGCGACGAACGCGACGTCGAGGTCGCCCTCGCGGACGCGCGCGAGGAGGTCGTGCGAGCCCGCCTGCGCGAAGTGGATCTCCACCTGCGGGTAGCGCCGGTGGAAGCGCTCGAGCAGGGCGGTCACGTCGAGGACGCCCAGGCACTGCTCCGAGCCGACGCGCAGCGAGCCGGACAGCGCGTGCGTCGCCCGCACGACCGCGTCGCGAGCGGCGGCCGCCTGCGCGAGCATGGAGCGTGCGTGCGGGAGCAGCGCGAGACCGGCCTCGGTGGGCTCGACGCGCCGCGTCGTCCGCGTGAACAGGCTCGCGCCGAGCTCCTCCTCCAGGCTGCGGACCGCGGCGGAGAGCCCCGACTGCGAGACGCCGACGAGCTGGGCGGCCCGGGTGAACTGGCGTTCGTCCGCGAGGGCGACGAGGTACTCCATCTGACGAAGATCCATTGACCACTCACAGTTCTCTATCTGACAAATGCTAGTTGTTGGACTTCTAGGTTATCGCTTCCTTGGCTCGACCCGTCGCGGCCGACCGGGCTCGCTCAGGTCGTCCGGCACCCCGCCCCGGCGGACGACGTCCCTTCCTACCCCCGACCCTGGGGAACGCCCCCCCTGCAGCCGCGCACTCTCGGATCCCGGACACCGACGTCGCGCACCCGACCCGCCCACCCTGCGAAGGAGCTCCACCGATGAAGACCTTCACCCTGACCGGCACCGACATCGTCGTCCCGGACGTCGTGCTCGGCCTCATGCGCATCCAGGACAAGACCGACGACGAGGTCCGCACCCTCGTGCGCACCGCACGGGACGCCGGCATCACGTTCCTCGACCACGCCGACGTGTACGGCTCCGAGCTCCACGGCTGCGAGCGTCGCTTCGCCGAGGCGCTCGACCTCTCCCCCGCCGAGCGCGCGGAGTGGGTCATCCAGTCCAAGGCCGGCATCGTGCCCGAGGGCCCCTACTTCGACTTCTCGTACGAGCACCTCGTCGCGTCCGTCGAGGGCTCGCTCGAGGCCCTGCGCACCGACTACCTCGACATCCTGCTGCTGCACCGCCCCGACGCCCTCGTCGAGCCCGAGGAGGTCGCGCGCGCGTTCTCCGACCTGCACACCGCGGGCAAGGTACGGGCGTTCGGGGTCTCGAACCACACGCCGGGCCAGATCGAGCTGCTGCGCCGGTACGTCGAGCAGCCGATCGTCGCGAACCAGCTCCAGCTCTCCGTCACGCACGCCCCGCTCGTCGCGCAGGGCGTCGCCGCGAACATGCAGGCCCTCGACCAGTCGATCAGTCGCGACGACGGCATCCTCGACTACTGCCGCCTCCACGACATCACGATCCAAGCCTGGTCCCCGTTCCAGGCGGGGTTCTTCACGGGCGTTTTCCTGGGGTCTGAGAAGTACCCCGAGCTGAACGCCGTGATCGACCGGCTCGCCGCCCGGTACGACGTGCCGCCCATCGCGATCGCGACCGCGTGGATCACGCGCCACCCGGCGCGGACGCAGGTCGTGCTCGGCACGACGAGCCCCGACCGGGTCGCCGGCGCCGCACTCGGTTCGGAGGTCCCGCTCACCCGTGCGGAGTGGTACGAGATGTTCCGCGCCGCGGGGTACACCGTGCCCTGATCCACGGGCGCCCAGGGCCCGGCACGAGCGCGTGCGGAAGGTCACGCGCTCGTCGTCCGAGGGGTCCCGCGGGGCGGTCTAGGCTCGTGCCGTGGCAACCTTCTCGGCAGTGACCCGGCAGCATATCCTCCAGGCCCTCGCGGACTGGGACGACCGGGGCCGGGACGCGTTCCTCGGGGTCTACGGGTTCACCGCGTCCCCCGGCACCCCGCTCGTCCACGAGGACCGCGTCTACGACGCGCAGGCGATCCTCGGCGTCGCGCACCGGTACGCGACCGGCCGCGTCGCGACCGCCGAGGAGTTTCGCAGCAGCCCCGTCGGCGTCGCGGACCTGCTGCGCAAGCGCGGGTTCGACGTGCCCGGTGCCGCCCCCGCGGCGGCGCCCGCACCCGCGCGTCGGGCCACGGCGAAGGCCGCGCCCGCGACGCGCACGCCGCGCCGCACGACCGCCCGCTCCGCGGAGCCCGAGAAGCCGCCGGCCGTGTGCCCCACGTGCTTCACGGTCCTGCCCGCGACGGGCGTCTGCGACGAGTGCGGCTGAGCCGCTTCTCCACCAGCGCACGACGAGGGGCGCCGTCCGGTCGGACGGCGCCCCTCGTCGTGCGTGCTGCCTCGCGGGAGGCCGCGGGCGACCGGGTCAGTTGACCTCGGACGGGTGGGCGCTCACGCGGCCCGACCCGTCGCCCGTGTCGAGGGCGTCGATCGCGGCGACCTCGTCGGCGGTGAGCTCGAACCCGAAGAGGTCGAAGTTCTCCACCATGCGCTCCTTGCGCGACGACTTCGGGAAGACGATGAAGCCGCGCTGCAGGTGCCAGCGCAGCACCGCCTGGGCGGGCGTCACGCCGTGGGCGGCCGCGGCGTCGACGACGGCCTGCTTCTCGAAGAGCGGGTACTTGCCCTGGCCGAGCGGACCCCAGGCCTCGATCTTCGTGCCGTTCGCGTCGGCCCAGGCGAGCACGTCGCGCTGCTGGTAGGCCGGGTGCAGCTCGATCTGGTCGACGGCGGGCACGACGCCCGTGTCGGCGACGATCCGGTCGAGGTGCTCGGGCAGGTGGTTGGAGACGCCGATCGAGCGCGCGAGGCCCGCGTCGCGGATCTCGATGAGCTTCGCCCACGCGTTCGTGTACTGGTCCTGCTCGGGCGCGGGCCAGTGCGTGAGGTACAGGTCGACGTGGTCGAGGCCGAGCTTGTCGAGGCTCTCGCGGATCGCGTCGTGCGGCTGCTCGCCCGACTGGCGGTCGTTCCAGAGCTTCGTGGTGATGAAGAGCTCGTCGCGGGGGATGCCGCTCTTCGCGATGGCGGCGCCGACACCCTCCTCGTTGCGGTAGATCGCCGCGGTGTCGATGTGGCGGTAGCCGACCTCGAGGGCCTCGCTGACGGCCTTCTCGGCCTCGTCCGGCGGCACGAGGAAGACGCCGAAGCCGAGCTGCGGGATGGCGTGACCGGAGTTGAGCGTCACGGTCGGTACAGAGGGAACGGTCATGCTTCCAGCGTAGGAACCCGCCCCTCGCCCGTCCAACGACTGCGGCGCATGCGACTCAGCGCTGCCGCTCATGAGTCGAACGCGCGCGCTGCGCGGAATGTCCGACTGGACTTCTCAGATCACGGTTTGGTTACATTGGCGCGTCCTACCCACGAAGAACCGGAGCGCACCATGTCCCGAGGCCGCCACAGCGCCGCCCCCGCCACCGCGCGCTCCTTCCGGCTCCCGGCCCTGCCGACGCTGCCGGTCCGGTCGCTCAAGCTCCCCGCGCTGGCGCTCGTCACCCTGCTCGGCGCGGGTGCCGTGGGTGCGGGCCCCCAGCCCGCCGAGGGCAACCCCGACCTCGCTCCGCTGAGCGTCGAGCCCACCGCCGGCGCGAGCGTGGAGCGCGGCACGGGGGCCGCCAGCCGCTCGTCCGAGCGTGTCGCGCCGCCCACGGCGCCCCAGGAGCCCCCGGTCGTCGAGACCGCGGCGGAGATCGCCGTCGTCCCGGCCGCCCAGGCCGCCCCGACGCCCCCGCCCCTGCCGCCCGTGACCGGCCAGCTCTGGACCACCGAGGCCGTCAACGTGCGCTCCGCGCCGTCCCCGGACGCCGAGCGCGTCGCGACGACCGAGTTCGCCGCCGCCGTCGACGTCACGGGCGTCACTGAGGGCGACTGGAGCCAGATCGTCTGGGACGGCGCGGCCGCGTGGATCAAGTCGAGCTTCCTCGCGCAGTCGCAGCCCGAGGCGCCCCAGGTCGCCGCCGCGGCCGGGGGGTCGAGCGCCGGTGGCGTCTCGGACGCCGCGTGCTCGGTGAGCACCGGGATCGAGTCGTCGCTGCGCGCCAACGCGCGCGCCGTCTACCGCTCCGTGTGCGCGAACTTCCCGCAGGTCACCACCTTCGGCGGCATCCGCCCCGGCGACGACGGCGACCACGGCACGGGCCGCGCCGTCGACATCATGATCAGCGGCGAGACCGGCTGGGACATCGCGCGCTACCTGCAGGCCAACGCGGGCTCGCTCGGCATCACGTACCTCATCTACCAGCAGAAGATCTGGATGGCCGGCGACCCGGCGAGCGCGTGGTCCGGCATGGAGGACCGTGGCGGCGCGACCGCCAACCACTTCGACCACGTGCACGTCAGCACGTCGTAGTCCCCGCTCCTCCCGCACGAGCGCCCGGCCGGCACCTGCCGCGCCGGGCGTCGTCGTCCCGGCTCACGGTACGGCCGTCACGGGCCGGTACCGCACCGCGACGGCGCCCGAGCGCAGCTCCTGCCGGTCCACCAGCTCGAGCGTGATGCGCTCGCGCAACCCCGACAGCAGCGTCGGCCCGTGCCCTGCCAGGACCGGCTGCACGAGGAACGCGTACTCGTCGATCAGCCCGAGGTCCGCGAGCGCGAGCGGCAGCGTCACGCCGCCGACGAACAGCGGCCCGCCCGGCTCCTCCTTGAGCCGCCGCACCGCGTCTCCCAGGTCGCCCTCGACGAGCTCGGCGTTCCAGTCGACCTCGCGCAGCGTGCTCGACACCACGTGCTTCCTCGCCCCGTCGATCGCCTCGGCGAACGGGACGTCCCGCTCCCCCATCCAGTCCGGCCACGCGCCCGACGCCGGACGGCGCCACGCCGCCTCCATCATCTGGTAGGTGACCCGCCCGAACAGCAACGCGTCCGCGCGCGCCGTCTCCTCGGTCCAGAACCGCATCGAATCCTCGTCGGGCGGCAGGCCCGCCTCGTGGTGGCAGCAGCCGTCGAGCGTGACGTTGATCGCGTAGCGCAGTGGCCTCATCGCGTGCCCTCCCCCGGGTACCCGCGCGACGGGCGGAGCGCCGTCGCACCGCACCAGCGTGGCAGGCGCGGGAGGCCGCGCCAAGACCTGCGCCCCGGCGCACGAGCATCGTCGATCACGGAGTCCGCGCCAGGACGATCCCGACCGGTCGGCCGACGGCGTCCGGGCCACGCCTCGCCGCTACCCTCCATCGGCCGACGAGCGGCCCCTACCCGGCGCCGCGGTCCTCCTCCAGGGTCTTCCTGAAGAAGACGGCCGAGTCCTCGTAGCCGAGCGCACGGTAGAAGGACCCCGCACGACGACTGGCGAGTGCCAGGTAGGCGGCACCGTGCTCCCGGGCCCAGTCCTCGGCGCAGCCCATCAGCTCTCGGCCGACACCGGACCGGCGGTGAGTCTCGTGGACCATCACCTCCTCGACCCAGGCGACCGGACCGTTGGCCAGGAAGGTCAGGTGGCAGCTGGCCAAGAGGTAGCCCACGACCCTGCTACCCGCCTCGGCGACGACGACCAGCGTGCCGGGCGTCTCGGCGAGGCTCTGCCACGTCCGGTCGAACGCCGCGCGTTCTGGGGCGAACGACGTCGCGAAGTCGCGAGCCAGCGGCCAGACCTGATCGGCGTCCCCCGGCTGGGCGGGTCGGACGAGCAACCGCTGGGTGTCACGCATCGCCGCATTCTTCCCAGGTCTTACGCGTGCCGCAACGCTCTGGCACCGCGCCGTGGCGTCGGAGGTCGTGCGTGAAGGAGGTGCAGAGAAACGCTCGCGGCTCTGGCCGTCGTCAGAACGCCGAAAGGCCACCTCGGAAGCCCTTCGAGAAGGACTCCGAGATGGCCGACGACCTGGTGTTTCGGTGGAGCTGAGGGGACTCGAACCCCTGACCCCCTGCATGCCATGCAGGTGCGCTACCAGCTGCGCCACAGCCCCGTGGATCCGTGAAGATCCAGGTCATGCACTCCTCCGGCCGGTTTCCCGTCCTGCGGAGCGTCGCTAGTCTACGCAGAAACTGGCTCCAGATTCCAATCCGGTCCCGCGTTCCACTCGTCGAGCGGGAACCCGGCCCCGACGTTGTGCGCCACGAGGCGCCACGCGGGCGTCGCTGCGGGCGCCGAGCGGTGCAGGTGGGACCAGTGGACGTTGTGCAGCCCGGAGATCCCGCGCCAGCCCTCCGGGTCCAGGCCGAGCAGCGCGGTGACCGCGAGCGTGATCGCGGCGCCGTGCGAGACGACGACGAGCGTGTCGTCCCGCTCCAGCGACTCCACGTGCTCGGTGACGGACGCGACGAGGCGCGCCGCGACGTCGGCCTTGGGCTCCGCGCCCGCACGCACGGGCTCCTCGCCCTGGCGCCACGCCGCGTACTCCTCGGGCCAGCGCTCGGCGATCTCCGGACCCGTGAGGCCCTCCCACTCCCCGAAGCCGCGCTCGCGCAGCCGGGGGTCGTACGTGACGTCCGCGCCGATCGCCGCCGCGTACGCACGCGCGGTGTCGGCGGCGCGCACGAGGTCGGACGCGACGACGCGCGTCGCGCGGTGCGCGCTCGCGAGGGCCTTCGCGCCCTGCTCGGCCTGCCACTGCCCGACGGCGTCGAGCGGGATGTCGACCTGCCCCTGCAGGCGCATCGTCGCGTTGTACGCGGTGCGACCGTGGCGCAGGAGGACGAGCGTGCCGGCGGTCACGCCAGGGGCTCCCCCGAGAGGCGGATGGCGCCGTCGCCGCGCGTGGTGTCGTCGGTGTCGTCGGCTGTGCCGTCACCGCCGCGCGCGTCCTCCGGCAGCTCGACGACCGGGCAGTCCTTCCACAGCCGCTCCAGCGCGTAGTACACACGGTCCTCGGCGTGCTGCACGTGCACGACGACGTCCCCGAAGTCGAGCAGGACCCAACGGGCCTCCTGCTTGCCCTCGCGGCGGATCGGCTTGGACCCGGCCTTGTGCATGGCTTCCTCGACGGCGTCGACGATCGCCGAGACCTGGCGCTCGCTCGACCCCGAGGCGATGAGGAACACGTCGGTGAGGACGAGCTGCTCGCTCACGTCGAGCGCGATGATCTCCTCGGCCTTGCGGTCGGACGCCGCCCGGGCGGCGATGACGGCGAGCTCGAGGGCTCGGTCGGTGGCGGTCACGTGTCTCCGTTCGTGGTGCGGCCGGTCAGCGGCCGGTGTCGAGGGTGCCGGGGTCGTCCCACGTCCGCACGGCGGCGGCCGAGGCGCTCGCGTCCTCTACGGCCAGGCCCGGGTCGTCGCGGGACACGAGCGTCCAGACGAGCAGGCCGAGGACGAACGCGACGGCGACGAGGATCAGGTAGTGCAGCCACGTGTACGACGGGCCCCGCCGCTCGTCCTCGAGGTCGTCGTCGTCCGACTCCTCGGGCTCGGCGGCACGACCGCGCACGCGGGGGAAGAGCTCGTCCGAGCCGCCGGCGGGAGCGGGTGCGGACTCCCGCACGCCGCCGAAGGGCGACGTCTGCTCGCGTTCCGCGCTCGCGGGCTCGGGCGCGGAGCCTGCCGTGATCGCGGACCACGGCAGGGCCGCGCCGCCCGCCTCGGCGGGCGGCGCAGGCGCGGGCGCGCGCTCGGGGGCGGGCGCCCGCGTCCCCGCCCAGGGGGAGGTCGCCGGAGCCGGCGCGGGCGTGCCGGGCGGGGCAGGGCTGGTGGGCGGAGCCGCGAACGCCGAGAGGCGCGGCGGCTGCGTCGCCTCGGGACGCGCGGGGCCCGCGCCCGCGGCGAGACCACCGACCGGAGCCGACGGCGTCGCGGGGCGCACGGGGCCGGACGCGCCGGGCACCGGGGGCCGCGGGGTCGCGGCGGGCGGACGCGAGGACGTGCGCGTGGGCACGACGGGCGTCGGGGCCGGAGGGCGGATCGCGACGCGCTCGGCGGTCTCCTGGACCGGCGTGAGGCGCCCGGTCTCGTCCAGGCCGCGCATGCCGCCCGAGGCGGCCGGCGGTCGCACGACCGACGGCTGTGCCGGTTGCTCCGCCGGGCCGGTCGTCTCGCGCAGGGTGCGGCGCGACGGCGGCGGGCCGGACGGCGCGGCGGGGCGCGTCGGCTGCTGCCAGCCGCCCGCACCCGGTGCCGGGGCAGGCGGGGGCGCGGCGCTCTGCGCGGACCGCTCGGCGGCGGCCGCCTGCTCGCGCTCGCGCATCTCGCGCCGGGTGAGCGGGCGGACGGGCTGCATGTTGCTGCCGTTGTCACTCATCGTGCTGACCTCGATACAAACCGTGCTTGGCGATGTACTGGACCACGCCGTCCGGAACCAGGTACCACACCGGCTGCCCGGCCTCCGCGCGCCGACGGCAGTCCGTCGACGAGATCGCGAGGGCGGGGACCTCGAGCGTCGTGACCACGCCCGGAGGCAGGCCCTCGACGCTCAGCTGGTGACCCGGGCGGGAGACAGCCACGAAGTGTGCCATCTTCCAGAGCTCGTCGGCATCCTTCCAGGTGAGGATCTGCTCGACGGCGTCCGCACCCGTGATGAAGAACAGCTCGGCGTCCGGTCGCGCGGCCCGCAGGTCGCGCAGCGTGTCGACCGTGTAGGTCAGCCCGGGCCGGTCCACGTCCACACGGCTCACCGTGAACCGCGGGTTCGACGCGGTCGCGATGACGGTCATGAGGTAGCGGTGCTCGGCCGGGCTGACGGTCTGGTGCTGCTTGAACGACGGCTTGCCCGTGGGGACGAAGACGACCTCGTCGAGGTCGAACCGCGCCGCGGCCTCGCTCGCGGCGACCAGGTGGCCGTGGTGGATGGGGTCGAACGTGCCACCCATCACCCCCAGGCGGGGCCGGCGCGGGCTCATCGACGCGTCATCGGTCGTGGGCGCTTCCGTCGTCCGGGGCGGGTCAGTGCCGCGTGCCGACGCTGCGGAACGCGTAGGTCACGAGCAGCAGGGCCACCAGCCCGCCGAACCCGAGCAGCCCGTACGCGAGCGGCGGGATGGGCAGGTGCGACGCGGCCTCGGCGCCTTCCTCGGCGGCCAGCACGACGGCAGAGATCACGACGTCCTCCTCGAAGGTCGTCCCCGGGCCGGACGGGCACGTGCCGCGGGCCGGGGTGGTGCGATGGAACGGTACGCCCGCCGGGACCGGCCCGACGGCGGACCGGACGGGCGCCGGTCGCCGACCAGTCTCTCACGACCGTCCGGGGACCTCGTCCGGCGGGTATCAGGTACCCGCCGGCGGCCGTGCGTCAGGGGCGGACGTGGCCGTCCCCGTGCACGACCCACTTCGTCGTCGTGAGCTCCGCGAGGCCCATGGGGCCGCGCGCGTGGAGCTTCTGGGTCGAGATGCCGATCTCCGCCCCGAGGCCGAACTGGCCGCCGTCGGTGAAGCGGGTCGAGGCGTTGACCATGATGGCGGCGGAGTCGAGCTCGGCGACGAAGCGCTCCGACGCCGCGAGGTCGCGCGTGACGATGGCCTCGGTGTGGCCCGACGTCCAGGTCCGCACGTGCTCGATCGCGGCGTCGAGGTCGTCGACGACGCGCACGGCGATCTCGGGCGCGAGGTACTCGGTCGCCCAGTCCTCGTCCGTGGCCGCGAGCACGTCGGTGCCCGCGGGCGCGAGGCCGGCCGTGCGGTCGTCGCCGTGCACGACGACGCCCGCCTCGGTGAGCGCGGCGAGCGCGGCCGGGAGGAACTCGGGGGCGGCCTCCGCGTGGACGAGGAGCGTCTCCGCGGCGTTGCAGACGCCCACGCGCTGCGTCTTGGCGTTGAGGAGGATCTCGAGCGCCATGGCCCGGTCCGCGCTCGCGTCGACGTACACGTGGACGTTGCCGACCCCGGTCTCGATGACGGGGACGGTCGACTCGCGCACGACGGTGCGGATGAGGTCCGCCCCGCCGCGCGGGACGAGAACGTCGACGAGACCCCGCGCGTGCATGAGCGCGACCGCGCCCGGGCGCCCGTACCGGTCGATCGACTGCACGAGGTCGCCGGGCAGCCCCTGCGCCTCGAGCGCACGGGCCAGCACGCCGACGATCACCTCGTTGGAGCTCGCCGCCGCGGACCCGCCGCGCAGGATCACCGCGTTGCCGCTCTTGAGCGCGAGGCCCGCGGCGTCGACCGTCACGTTGGGGCGCGCCTCGTAGATCATGCCGACGACGCCCATGGGCACGCGCAGCTGGCGCAGGCGCAGGCCGTTCGGCAGCGTCGAGCCGCGCACGACCTCCCCCACCGGGTCGGGCAGGCCCGCGAGCGCGCGCAGCGCGTCGGCGATCGCGGCGACGCGCGGCGCGTCGAGCGCGAGCCGGTCGAGCAGCCCCTCGCTCATGCCGTTCGCGCGCTCGCGCTCCAGGTCGACGGCGTTCGCGGCCACGATCTCGTCGGTCGCCGCGACGAGCGCGTCGGCGAGCGCGAGGAGCGCGGCGTCCTTCGTCGCGCGGGTCGCCGTCGCGAGCGTGCGCGACGCGACCTTGGCGCGGCGCGCGACGTCCTCGACGGCCGCCGCGACGTCGGTCGGAGCGTCGGTCGCGGCTGCGGCAGGACCGGCGGTCCCGGGCTCGGCGGCGCCCGCGACGACGGGCGCGTCCTCGGTGGTGGTCATGGTCCGAGCCTACGTCGGCGGCCGTGGCGCCGGGAGCGCCGTCCGGCCCGCGGTCAGCGCGCGCGCCGCCGCACGAGAACGAGGTCGTCGCGGTGCACGACCTCGCGGTCGTAGCCTTCGCCGAGCTCGGCCCGCAGCTCGGTGGTCGACCGCCCGAGGAGGTCCGGGATGTCGCGCGACTCGAACGCGACCAGGCCCCTGGCGACCACGCGCCCGTCGGACGCCACGAGCTCGACCGGGTCGCCGGCGTCGAACTCGCCCTCGACCGCGGTGACCCCGGCGGGCAGCAGCGAGGCCCGCCCGCCCTGCACGGCCCGCACCGCGCCGTCGTCCAGCACGAGGCGGCCGCGCGTGCGGGCGGCGTGCGCGAGCCAGAGCCGACGGCGCGTCGTCCGCCTGCCCGTCGCGGCGAACCAGGTCCCGACGGGCTCGCCGGCGAGCGCGGCGGCGGCGTGCTGCGCCTTGGTGAGCACCACGGGGATGCCGGTGCCGGTCGCGATGGAGACCGACTCGAGCTTGGTGAGCATGCCGCCCGTCCCGACCGCGCTCCCCCGTCCCGTCACCTCGACGCCCTCGATGTCGGCCGGCGAGCGCACCTCGGCGATCCTCCGCGCGCCCGGGCGCGTCGGCGGGCCGTCGTACAGGCCGTCGACGTCCGTGAGCAGGACCATGGCGTCGGCCCGCACGAGGTGGGAGACGAGCGCGGCGAGCCGGTCGTTGTCGCCGAAGCGGATCTCGTCGGTCGCGACGGCGTCGTTCTCGTTGACGACGGGCACGACGCCGAGGTCGAGCAGGCGCTCGAGCGAGCGCTGGGCGTTGCGGTAGTGCCCGCGACGCACCGTGTCCTCCGCGGTGAGGAGCACCTGCCCGACGCGCAGCCCGTGCGCTGCGAACGCCTCGGCGTACCGGGCGACGAGCATGCCCTGCCCGACCGACGCCGCGGCCTGCGCCGTCGCGAGGTCGCGCGGTCGGCTCGCGAGGCCGAGGGGGCCGATCCCGGCGGCGATGGCGCCGGACGTGACCAGCACGACCTGGCCGCCGTCCGCGCGTCGGGCCGCGAGCACGTCGACGAGCGCCCGCAGGGCCGCGAGGTCGAGGTGGCCGTCGGCGCCCGTGAGCGACGACGAGCCGATCTTCACGACCACGCGGCGGGCGGAGGCGATCTCGGAGCGGGAGGACAGCGCGTTCACGCGACCATCATCGCCGCCGGAGGGCCGCCGCCGCGCACGATTTCACGGACCAGGACGCCTGCGCCCGGGACAGCACCGCTCCCGGGCCGCGCCGAGGACGTCCCGGGCACGGCCGAGGGCCCGGTCCCCACGGGAACCGGGCCCTTGGCGGCGCGGACGACGCCGGGTCGGTCGGACTCCAGGTCAGTCGGACTCGGGGTCCGTCCAGGTGCCGGCCTGGCGCTCGGTCCACAGCTCGCGCCGCGCCTCCGCCTTGGCGTCCATGCGCTCGTGGTGCTCGCGCCGCTTCTCGGAGCGGGTCGGGCGCAGGCTCTCGTCGAGGCGGTTGTCGGAGCCGCGCGGGCCGCCGAGCAGCTCGGAGCCCGACATGAGCGTCGGCTCCCAGTCGAAGACGACCGCGTTGACGTCGCTGCCGATGCGCACCTCGTCGCCCGCGACGGCGCCCGCCTCGAACAGCTTGTCCTCGACGCCCAGGCGCGCGAGGCGGTCCGCGAGGTAGCCCACGGCCTCGTCGTTGGAGAAGTCCGTCTGGCGGACCCAGCGCTCCGGCTTGGCGCCGCGCACCTCGAACCAGTAGTCGGTCGCCCCGCCCTTGCGCTTGACCGTGAACCCGGCCTCGTCGACCGCGCGCGGCCGCAGCACGACGCGCGTCGGCTCGGGGGCGGGCGCCTCGGCGCGCGCCTTCTCCACGAGCTCGGCGAGCGCGTACGTCAGCGGACGCAGGCCCTCGTGGCTCGCGGTCGAGATCTCGAACACCCGCAGGCCGCGCGCCTCGAGGTCGGGCTTGACGAGCTCGGCCAGGTCGCGCGCCTCGGGGACGTCGATCTTGTTGAGGACGACGAGGCGCGGACGCTCGGTGAGCGGCACCCGCCCGCCCTCGATCTCGAGGTCCTGCGCGTACGCGGCGAGCTCCGCCTCGATGACGTCGAGGTCGCTGATCGGGTCCCGGCCGGGCTCGAGCGTCGCGCAGTCGAGCACGTGCACGATCACCGCGGTGCGCTCGATGTGGCGCAGGAACTCCAGGCCGAGGCCCTTGCCCTCGCTCGCCCCCGGGATGAGGCCCGGGACGTCCGCGACGGTGAAGCGCGCCGAGCCGGCCTGCACGACGCCCAGGTTGGGCACGAGCGTCGTGAACGGGTAGTCGGCGATCTTGGGCCGCGCCGCGGAGATGGCGGCGACGAGCGACGACTTGCCCGCGCTCGGGTACCCGACGAGCGCGACGTCCGCGATGGTCTTCAGCTCGAGGACGACGTCCCGCTCCTCGCCCGGCTCGCCGAGCAGGGCGAAGCCCGGCGCCTTACGGCGAGGGGACGAGAGCGCCGCGTTGCCGAGACCGCCGCGGCCGCCCTCGGCCACGACGTACTCGGCGCCCTCGCCGACGAGGTCGGCGAGCACCGTGCCGTCGGGCGACTTGACGACCGTGCCGTCCGGGACGCGCAGGACGAGGTCCTCGCCGTTGGCGCCGTCGCGGTCGTCACCCATGCCCTGGGTGCCCGACGTCGCGTGGCGGTGCGGCGAGTGGTGGTACTCGAGGAGTGTCGTGGTCTGGGAGTCGACGACGAGGCGGACGGTGCCGCCGTCACCGCCGTTGCCGCCGTCGGGGCCGGCGAGCGGCTTGAACTTCTCGCGCCGGACCGAGGCGCACCCGTTCCCCCCGTCGCCGCCGGAGACGTGCAGGACGACACGGTCGACGAAGCTGGCCATGGAGGGATCCTCTCAGAGGTGGGTCGTGCGGTGCCGCGGTCGCGGCGGGTGGTGCGGCCCGCGGGGACGGGCGCCGGAAACGGCAGGAGGGGCGCACCGCGTCGGTGCGCCCCTCCTGCTCGAAGCCTCTGTGGCTGTCGCTCAGCCCTCGGCGGAGACGATGTCGACGACCTTGCGGCCGCGACGGGTGCCGAACTGGACCGCGCCGGCGGCCAGGGCGAACAGCGTGTCGTCCTTGCCGCGGCCGACGTTCTCACCGGGGTGGAAGTGGGTGCCGCGCTGGCGGACGATGATCTCGCCCGACTTGACGACCTGCCCGCCGAAGCGCTTCACGCCGAGGCGCTGGGCGTTCGAGTCGCGACCGTTGCGCGAGGAGCTCGCGCCCTTCTTGTGTGCCATGACGAACCTGCTTTCGTGCTGGTCTGCTGAGGGAGGGTGCCGTCGGCGCGGCGCGGCGCGGGGCCGCTAGCTCGCGCCGGGCGAGATCACTTGATGCCGGTGACCTTGAGGCGGGTCAGCTGCTGACGGTGACCCTGGCGACGGCGGTAACCGGTCTTGTTCTTGTACCGCAGGATCGTGATCTTCGGACCCTTCTCGTCCCGCACGACCTCGGCGGTGACCTTGACCTTCGCGAGCTTCGCCGCGTCGGTGGTCACCTTCTCCCCGTCCACCAGCAGGAGAGCGGGCAGCTCGAGGGACTCACCGGCCTTGGCGGACACCCGGTCCACCACGACGATGTCGCCGACGGAAACCTTCTCCTGACGGCCACCGGCCTTGACGATCGCGTACACCACGTTGCTGCTCATCTCTCCTAGTCTTGGCGTGCTCGTCACGGCGAGTTCGTCTTGGAGACTCCGACCACGCCGCGGCGTGCGAGTGCGAGTCGTCCGTGGGCACACGGGACCGGCGCGCCTGGGCGCGCCGACGTCCAAGATTACGGACCGCAGGGCGTCCTGGTCAAATGGCGCGCACGGACCCCGGCGCGGGCGACCGCTCCGGGGCGCGTAGCAGGCGTCGCACCGAGGACCGTGGACGGTGGCGCCTCCGTGCGACGAGGCCGCCGGCCGACCCTACTCGAGGACGAACGTGACCTCCAGCACGACCTGCCAGGCCGTGATGCGGCCGTCGGCCACGTCGACCTTCTGCTCCTTGACCCACGCGCCCGAGACGTTGCGCAGCGTGCTCGCGGCGCGCTCGACGCCGATCCGCACGGCGTCCTCGAAGCTCGTGTCCGACCGCGCGCTGATGTGCGTGATCCGTGCCACCGTTCCGCTCATAGCGGCTCCCCGGTCCAGGGCGGGCGCACCGATGCGCCCGCGCACCCGTCGAGCATCCCGCCGTCCCCGCGGCCGCGCCACCGGGGCGCCTCCCGCTCGGCACCGTGCCCCGGCTACCCGGGCGCGCGGGCCAGCCACCGTGCCTACGCTGGCCGTGGAGGTGGTCGCATGCGCCCCACGGTCCCGCCCGACGCCGAGCGCCGGGACGACGCCGTCGCCGCGGCGATGCGCACGGTCGACCGCCGCGGCTTCCTCCCCCGCGCGCAGCGGCGCTGGGCCGCGCAGGACCGGCCGCTCGCCATCGGCCACGGCCAGACCAGCTCGCAGCCGTCGACGGTCGCCGCGATGCTGCGCCTGCTCGACGTCGTCCCGGGCGCCCGGGTGCTCGACGTCGGCGCCGGGTCGGGCTGGACGACGGCGCTGCTCGCACGGCTCGTCGGACCGACCGGGCGCGTGCTGGGCATCGAGCGCCACGCCGACCTCGCCGCGTGGGGCGCGGCCAACCTCGCCGCGGTGCGCGCGCCGTGGGCACGCCTCGTCCTCGCGACGCCCGGCGTCCTCGGCACGCCGGGCGAGCAGTACGACCGGGTACTCGTCTCGGCCGCCGCCGAGGCCCTCCCCCGCGCCCTCGTCGACCAGCTCGTGCCCGGCGGGCGCCTGGTCGTCCCCGTGCGGCACACGATGCTCGTCGTCGTGCGCGACCCCGACGCCCCGGACGGGGTGCGGGTGAGCGAGCACGGGTCCTACTCGTTCGTCCCGCTCGTCGAGGACCCGGCGGGACCGGCCCCGCCGCCGTCCTGACGACGCCACGGGGCTCCTGGCAGGTGCAGCCGACAGCGCGCCTCGTAGCTCTCGGCGCCGCCCACGTGCGCGGCGACCGGCGCGAGCGGGTCGCCCGCCCCGCCGCCGTCGGGCTCCGGCTCCCGGACGACGCGCACGTGGAACGCGGCGTCCTCGCCGCACACCGCGCACACCGCCGTGAGCTTGTCGACGCGCTCGGCGAGCGCCGCGAGCGTGGGCAGGGGTTCGAAGGGCCGCGCGTCGAACGTGACGTCGAGCCCGGCGACGACCACGACGAGCCCGTCGTCGGCGAGCCGCTGGACGACGTCGACGAGCTCCGGCCCGAAGAAGTGCGCCTCGTCGACGGCGACCAGGTCGAGCGCCCCGGCGCCGCGGACGATCCGCTCGAGGTCGTGCGCGTCGCGGGCGGTGCGCGAGGGGATCGCGAGGCCCGAGTGCGAGCTCACAGTCCCGGTGCCGCGCCGGGTGTCGAGGACGTGCCCGACCACCTCGACGCGGCGCCCCGCGACCTCCGCGCGCCGGACCCGGCGCAGGAGCTCCTCCGTCTTGCCGGCGAACATGGGGCCGCACACGACCTCGACGCGCCCGCCGGGGCGGGCCGTCGGGGGCCCTGCGTCAGCGCCCCCGGGAACGGTCCCGGGGGCGCCCGGGCGTGCCGCGTCGCTCATGCGAGCAGTGAACCACCGGCTCAGTGGTGGCGCGCGCCGCCGTTCGACGACGGCCGGACGGGCAGCGGCTTCGGCTCCCCGGCGGGACCGAGGACGGAGACGCGGTCGGGGGCGCCGGGCCGCGCGTCCCGGCGGCTGAGGAGCGTCGTGCCGGACGAGGCAGGGCTCGCCGCGTCGGTCGGTGCGTCGGCCTGCTCGTCGCCGGAAGCCGCCGGGGCGGCGTCGGCCCGGGCGTCGGGAGCAGGTGCCGTCTTCTCCCCCTCGGGCGCGGGCGTCGGCTCGGCCGTCGGCACCCCCGCCGCGATCCCGGCGAGCCCGGGCCCGCCGATCCCCGGGACGGACCGGACGAGCGGGAGCTCGCGCGTCCCGGTGCCCGCCGCACGGCCGCCCTCCGCGGTGCGCTCGACCGCCGGGTCGGGCGTCGGCCGCTCCCCCGCCGATCCCTGGGCCGGCCGCTCGTCGTCCGCGTCGCGCTCCGCCGACGCGCCGGGCGCGGGCGGGGTGGCTGCCTCCCGGCGACCGGGTGCGGGCGGCGCGACGTCGGCCGCGCGCGTCGGCCGCGCGTCGAGGGCCGGGTCGGCCGGCAGGACGCCGCGGTTCAGCTCGCCGTACGGCACGTGGACCGACGGCGCGACCCGGCGCGCCGCCTCGACCACGGCGCGCTGGTCGTCGAAGAAGATGTGCGGCCGCAGCACCTCGAGCACGCCGCCCTTGTCCACGCCCCCGAGGAAGAACGCGTCGTCGACCGTCACGCCCCACGAGGAGAGCGTCGCGACCGCGCGCTCGTGCGCCGGGGCCGAGCGGGCCGTGACGAGCGAGACGTGCACGCGCGGCCGGTAGGACGGATCGGTCGCGTGCCGCTCGCGCTCGACGACCTGCACGCGGTGAATGCCGACGAGGAGCTCGCGCAGCGGCCCCCGGCCGAGCGGCACGTCGGCGTTGAGCACCTCGTGCTCGCGGAACGACGCGAGCCCGCCGTCCTGGTAGCGGCGCTCCGAGGAGTCGTCGGCGAGGACGCCGTCGAAGTCGAACGCGATGCGCAGCTCGTCGCCCTCCTCGTCAGCGAACGTCGGGTCGAGCACGTACCCCGCGGGCAGGCCCAGGTCGACGGCGTCGCGCACGGAGCGCTCGTCGGCCGAGAGGAAGAGGTCCACGTGCAGGGGACGGATGAACTCGTGCAGGCTGCGCCCCTGGCGGAAGACGGCGCGCGTGATGTCGAGGTCGTGGTGCCGCACCGAGCGCATGACCCGCAGGCCGGTCTCCGGGGAGTTGCGGGACATGACGATGACCTCGACGAGCGGGTCGTCGGCGGAGGGAGCGAGGTCGTTGAGCGCGAGCAGGCGGCGCACGAACCCGAAGGCGACGCCGGGGGCCAGCGCGTCGTCGCGGTGGCGCTCCTGGAAGTCGCGGTACGCCGCCTCCCCCTGCGTGCGGAACACGCGGTCGGACTCGGTGAGGTCGAACAGTGCGGACGAGGCGACGCCGACGACGAGGCGGCCCGAGAGGTCGTAACCCATGCGCGCATGATGCCAGGTGCCGGTGACGTGCGCGAAGACCCCCCGAGAGCGGCCCCGCGAGGAGCCTCGGGCGCGTACCGCGTCCGAGGCTCCTCGCGGGAGAGAGGGCTGCGGGATCGTCCGGGGAGATGCGGCAGGGGCGGAGGTCCGCAGACCTCCGCCCCTGCCGCAACCGCACCGCTCAGCTCTCGGTGGGCTCCGACACGCTGTCGTCGCCCGCCGTCGGCGCAGAGCCGTCCGCCGGCGCTTCGGCGCCGTCGTGCTCGTGGGCGTGCGCCGCGGCCGCCGCGATCGTCGCGAGCGTGGCCTTGACCGCGGCCCGCGCCTCCGACGTGACCTCCGGCAGGACCGGGACGGCGGGCTGCGGGAGGGTGATCCCGGTGTCCTTCGGCGCCGAGGCGCCCGAGCCGGAACCGCGCTTGCGGCGCGACCGTGAGCGGCCGCCCTCGGCGGGCTCCTCGGCGGCGGCGCCGCCCCCGTTGCCCCCGGCGTTCCCGTTGCCGTTGCCGTGGTTGCCGTGGTCGTGGCCGCCGCGGTTGCCGCCCGACTTCTCGATCGGGTCGGTGTGCACGATGAACCCGCGCCCGTGGCAGTGCTCGCACGTCTCGCTGAACGCCTCGACGAGGCCCTGGCCCACGCGCTTGCGCGTCATCTGGACGAGGCCCAGCGACGTGACCTCCGCGACCTGGTGCTTGGTCCGGTCACGGCCCAGGCACTCGACGAGGCGGCGCAGCACGAGGTCGCGGTTCGACTCGAGCACCATGTCGATGAAGTCGATGACGATGATGCCGCCGATGTCGCGCAGCCGGAGCTGGCGGACGATCTCCTCGGCCGCCTCCAGGTTGTTGCGCGTCACCGTCTCCTCGAGCGTGCCGCCCGAGCCGGTGAACTTGCCGGTGTTGACGTCGACGACGGTCATCGCCTCGGTGCGGTCGATGACCAGCGACCCGCCCGAGGGCAGCCAGACCTTGCGGTCCATGCCCTTGGCGAGCTGCTCGTCGACGCGGTGCACCGTGAAGACGTCCTGCGTGCCCGTCCACTTCGAGACGCGCTCGCGCAGGTCGGGCGCGAGCTCCTCGACGTACGTCGAGATCTCCGACCACGCCCCGTCGCCCTCGACGACGAGCGAGCTGAAGTCGTCGTTGAAGATGTCGCGGACGACGCGGATCGCGAGGTCCGGCTCGCCCTGGAGCAGGGCGGGTGCCGACGCGGTCTTCGACTTCTTCTCGATGGCCTCCCACTGGCCGCGCAGGCGCTCGACGTCGGCGCGCAGCTCCTCCTCGCTCGCACCCTCGGCGGCGGTGCGCACGATGACGCCCGCGCCGTCGGGCACGACCTCCTTGAGGATCTTCTTCAGGCGGTTGCGCTCGGTGTCGGGGAGCTTGCGGCTGATGCCGGTCATGCCGCCGCCGGGGACGAACACGAGGTAGCGGCCCGCGAGCGTGATCTGCGACGTGAGGCGTGCGCCCTTGTGCCCGATCGGGTCCTTGGTGACCTGCACGAGCACGGAGTCGCCCGACTTGAGCGCCTGCTCGATGCGGCGCGGCTGGCCCTCGAGCCCGGCCGCGTCCCAGTTCACCTCGCCCGCGTACAGGACGGCGTTGCGGCCCTTGCCGACGTCGATGAACGCGGCCTCCATGCTGGGCAGCACGTTCTGGACGCGGCCCAGGTACACGTTGCCGGCCATCGACGCCTGCGACTGCTGGGAGACGTAGTGCTCGACGAGCACGCCGTCCTCGAGCACGGCGATCTGCGTGCGGCCGCCGCGCTCGCGCACGACCATCGACCGCTCGACCGACTCGCGGCGCGCGAGGAACTCCGCCTCGGTGATGATCTGGCGACGACGACCCGCGTCGCGGCCCTCGCGGCGGCGCTGGCGCTTCGCCTCGAGCCGTGTGGAGCCCTTGAGCGCGGTGACCTCGTCGGCCAGGCTGCGCTCGCGCGGGCGGGAGCGCGTCGTGGTCGTCTCGCCCTCGCCCCGGCTCCCGCGGCGACGACGGCGACGGCGGCGGCTGCCGCCCGCCTCGTCCTCGCCCTGCTCGTCCCCGGGCTCGTGGTCGCTCTCCTCGGCGTCGGCCGGCGCCGCCGCGTCGGCCGGCTCGTCGTCCTGCGCCGACGGCGTGGCGTCGTCCTCGTCCTGGTCGCGCTCCTGCTCGCGGTCCTGGTCACGTCCCCCTTCCGGACGACCGCGACGCCCGCGGCCACCACGGCGGCGACGGCGGCGCGGGCCGGAGTCGGCGTCGGCGTCGGCGTCGGCGTCGGCCTCGTCGGTCGCAGGCTGCTCGTCGGGCTCCTCCGCCTCGTCGAGCTCGACGAAGTCCTCCGGCCCGAACGCGTCCTCGGGCACCTCGACGCCCTCGGCGACGAGCTCGGACTCGATGGCCTCGATCTCCTCGACCGCGGCCGCGTCCTCGCCCGTGAGGACGAGCTCGGTGGCGGCGGGCTCCTCGACGGGGGTCGACGGCTCAGCCGTCTGCGACTCGGTCGTGCGCGACTCGGCAGTGCGCGACTCGGCAGTGCGCGACTCGGCAGTGCGCGACTCGGCCGTGCGGGACGCGGGCGCCGACGCCCTCCGGCCGCGACGGCCGCGGGTCCCGGTGGTGGGCTCGGGCGTCGCCGTCGGCTCCGCGGTCGCGACCGGCTCCGTCGTGGCGACCGGCTCCGTCGTGGCGGGTGCCGGGGCGGCCGGCTCGACGTGGCGGGGCGGCCCGGCCGGGCTCTGCGCACGACGCGGACGGCGTGGCGCGGCGGCCGGGTCGGGCGCCTGGAAGAGCAGAGCGGTCGTCGCGAGGCGCGGGGTGCTGGTCCCCGCACCCGTCGCGGCGGGCGACGCCGGGCCGCCGGCCGGGGCCGACGACGCGGCAGCGGCCTCGGGCGCGGCCGGGCTGTGGGCCGCGGCGGTCGCCTCCGGTGCCGCCTCGGCGGGCTTCGAGGTGGCGCGGCGCGAGCGGCGCGCCGGCTTCTTCGCGGGCTCCGCGGACGCCGGCGCCTCTGCCTCGGCGGGCGTCGGCTCGGCGGCGGACGGCGCGTCGGCCACCGCCGGGGCAGCAGCCTCGGCGGCCGGGGCCGCGGTCTCGGCGGCCGGGGCCGCGGTCTCGGCGGCCGGGGCCGCGGTCTCGGCGGTCGGGGCCGCTGCCGCGGAGGTCGCGCGGCGCGACCGGCGCGCGGGCTTCTTCGCAGCGGGTGCCTCGACGGGCTCGGCCGTCGTCGGCGTGCCAGACGGCGCGGTGTCTGCGGCCGGGGCGTCCGGCTCGGCGACCGGCGCGGCCTCGACGGCCGGAGCCTGCGCGGTCGTGCGCGTCGCCCGCGTGCGCTTCGCGCGGCGCGGGGCGTCGGCGGCTCCCAGCAGGGCGTCGGCGTCGGGCGCCACCGTGGCGGCCGGGGCCTGCTCGGCGGCGGGCGGGGCGCTGAGGCCGAACTCAGAGAGGACGTCGAGCGGCGCGTCGCCGGCCGGGGCCTTCGTCATCTTGCCGCCACCCTGGGCGCGGCGCGGCGCGCGGGCGCGAGGGGCGGGCTCTGCCGCCGCCGGCTCCGCCACGGCGTCGGCGGCCGCGGGGCTCGCGTCTGCCGGGACGTCGGCCGGGGCGGACGCAGCGGGAGCCGCCGGAGCGGCGACGGACGGCGTGGTGCGGGTCGCGCGACGCGAGCGGCGCGCGGGCGGGGTCGTGGCCTCGGCCACGGGTGCGGTCTCGGGCGCCTCGGGCGCCGGGGTCGCGTCCGCGGTGGCCGCCGCGGGCGCGGCGACGTCGGAGGCAGCCGTCGCCGCGGGCGGCGTCTGCGGCGGTGCCGCGCTGCGCGTCGCGCGGCGGCGGGCGGGCTTGCGCGCCGGGGTCGTCGGGCTCTCGGCCCGGTCCGCGGCGGCGTCCGCCGTCGACTCTGAGGGGGTGCTGTCGGAGGTGCTGTCGAGCGTCACGCGTCGTGCTCCTGCTGCCACAGGGACCGCCCCGCACCGTGCGGCCCGTCGGGCGGTCGGTCGTCGCTCGGGACGAGCGCACCGGAGCGCGTCGTCCGGCGACGGAAGTCGTCGGTCACGGCCGCGGTCCGCGTGCGCGGCGCGGGCGCCTGCCACCGGGCCCTTCGCCCCGGTCGGCGCGCCGACTGCCGCGGTCCGCTGGTGCCGCGATCTCGTGCTCGCCGGGTGAGCGATGCGGAGCCCGCCCGGCTCCGCCCAGTATCGCACAGGGGTGCGGACGAACCCGGGCGACACGCACCGCGCCCCGGGCCGCCGGTCCCGCCAAGCCGGGACCAACGTCCCGGGACCTTGTGAACATAGTCACAAGCGGCGTGTTTTCAGTACTTCGCGTCATCTCCCGGCCCTCGGATGCGGCAGATTGGGACCTAGCGCCGGACCCGGGCCGTCTCTCACCGGCCCCCGCCCGGCGGCACCTCCCGATACTCCGCCGTCACTTCCCCGACCCGGTCGGGCCCCCCGAGGAGCGCACGTGGATGCCCTAGCCCTGGCGCGGTGGCAGTTCGCCATCACGACCGTCTACCACTTCATCTTCGTCCCGCTGACGATCGGCCTGTCGCCCCTCGTCGCGATCATGCAGACGGCGTGGGTCCGCACCGGCAACGAGCGCTGGCTGCGCCTGACGAAGTTCTTCGGCAAGCTGCTGCTCATCAACTTCGCGCTCGGCGTCGTCACCGGCATCGTGCAGGAGTTCCAGTTCGGCATGAACTGGAGCGAGTACTCGCGCTTCGTCGGCGACGTGTTCGGCGCGCCGCTCGCCATGGAGGCGCTCGCCGCGTTCTTCATCGAGTCGACGTTCCTCGGCCTGTGGATCTTCGGGTGGGACCGCCTCAACAAGAAGGTGCACCTCGCGTGCATCTGGGCCGTCGCGATCGCCACCAACCTCTCCGCGTTCTTCATCCTCGCCGCGAACTCGTGGATGCAGCACCCCGTTGGTGCGATCTTCAACCCCGAGACCGGGCGCGCCGAGATGAACGACATCGGCGCCGTCCTCACGAACAACACCCTCTGGGCCGCGTTCCCGCACCAGATCACGGCGACCTTCCTCACGGCGGGCACGTTCGTCACGGGCATCGCGGCCTGGTGGATGGTCCGTCTCGTGCGCACCCGCAAGGCGGAGAACGTCGAGCTCGCGCGCGACGTCTACCGCCCGGCCGTCACGCTCGGCGTCATCGCCATGCTCGTCGGCGGGCTCGGCGTCGCCGTCTCCGGCGACATCCAGGGCAAGATCATGTACGAGCAGCAGCCCGGCAAGATGTCGTCGGCCGAGGCGCTCTGCCAGGGCTCCGAGGGTGCCGCGTTCTCCATCCTCACGATCGGCGACCTGTCGAACTCGTGCGAGAACGTCCGGCACCTCATCGAGATCCCCGGCCTCGCGTCCTACCTCGGCACGGGCCACTTCTCCGGGCCGGAGAGCTACCTGCCCGGCGTCGAGGACGTGCAGGAGCAGATGACCGAGCGCTACGGCGACGTCACCGCGTCCGGCGACCCCGTCACGTACACGCCGAACCTCGCGATGACCTACTGGTCCTTCCGGCTCATGATCGGCATGGCCGCCGGCTCCGTGCTCCTCGCGCTCATGGCGCTGTGGCTCACCCGCAAGGGCCGGGTCACCGACAACAAGTGGTTCGCGCGCGTCGGCCTCATCGCCATCCCCATGCCGTTCCTCGCGAACTCGTTCGGCTGGATCTTCACGGAGATGGGCCGCCAGCCCTGGGTCGTCGCGCCGAACCCGACGGGCATCGACCAGATCCGGCTGCTCACCGAGCGCGGCGTGTCCACCGTGGTGAGCCCCGGCGTGGTGCTGACCTCGATGATCGTCTTCACGCTCGTCTACGGGGCGCTGGCCGCGGTCTGGTTCACGCTCATGCGGCGCTACGCGATCGAGGGCGTCCCGCTCACGGTCCGCGACGAGTCCCCGGAGGCCCAGGAGCCGCCGGACGAGGACTCCGAGTCCGCCGACCGTCCGTTGTCCTTCGCGTACTGACACGACGCGCCTGAACCCGCCCAGAAAACTCAGGAGACACCGTGGATCTCGCCGTCGTCTGGTTCGTGCTCATCGCGGTCCTGTGGACCGGCTACCTCGTGCTCGAGGGCTTCGACTTCGGGGTCGGCATGCTGCTGTCGATCCTCCCGCGCGGTGACAAGGAGCACCGCGAGAAGGAGCGCCGCGTCCTCATCAACACCATCGGCCCCGTCTGGGACGGGAACGAGGTGTGGCTGCTCACCGCGGGCGGCGCGACGTTCGCCGCCTTCCCCGAGTGGTACGCGACCCTCTTCTCCGGCTTCTACCTGCCGCTCCTGCTCATCCTCGTCGCGCTCATCGTGCGCGGCGTCGCGTTCGAGTACCGCGGCAAGATCCGCGACGAGGGCTGGGCGCGCCGCTGCGACGTCGCGATCCAGGTCGGGTCGTGGGTCCCCGCCGTGCTGTGGGGCGTCGCGTTCGCCAACCTCGTGCGCGGCGTGCAGCTCGACGCCGACCACCAGTTCGTCGGCGGCTTCTTCTCGCTCCTGTCGCCGTTCGCGCTCCTCGGCGGTCTCGTCACGCTGAGCCTGTTCCTGCTGCACGGCTCGGTCTTCGTCGCGCTCAAGACCGACGGCGAGATCCGCGCCCGCGCCCGTCAGCACGCCTCGGTCTTCGGCGTGGCCGCGCTCGTGCTCGCCGGCGGCTGGGCCGTCTGGGCCCAGGTCGCGTACTCGGTGCCCTGGACGTGGGCCGCCGTCGTGCTCGCCGCGGCCGGGCTCGTGACGACGCTCCTCGCGAACCGCAAGGGCTCCGAGGGGCGCGCGTTCACGGCGTCGGCCCTGACGATCGTCGCCGCCGTCGTGCTGATCTTCGGCTCGATGTACCCCGACGTGATGCCCGCCGTCGACCCGGCGAACTCGCTGACGGTGCACAACGCGTCGTCGACCGACTACACGCTCACCGTGATGACGTGGGTCGCCGTGATCCTCACGCCGCTCGTCATCGCCTACCAGTCGTGGACGTACTGGGTGTTCCGCCGCCGCCTGTCGACGAGGGACATCCCCGCGCCCGCCGGCCTGTCGCTCAAGAAGGTCCGCGAGGCGGCGTTCGGCGGGGCGTCCTCGGGCGGCTCGACCGGCCGCGGCCTGACCGACGGCGGAGGCTCCGGCTCGTGAAGCCGCTCGACCCGCGGCTCCTGCGCCACGCGCGGGCCGCGCGAGGGTACGTCGTCCTGACGGCGGTGCTCGGGTTCGCCACGGCGGCCCTGGTCGTCGCCCAGGCCCTCGTCCTCGCGTCGGTCCTCGCGCCGGCCGTCCAGGGGACGGCCGACCTGGCCGACCTCGGGCCGCGGGTCGGGCTGCTCGCCGCCGTCGTCGCCGCGCGCGCGGGCACCTCGTGGGCGCAGGAGCGCTTCGCGCTGCGTGCCGCGACGCGGACCGTCGCCGAGCTGCGCGAGCAGGTCGTCACGCACGCCGTGGCGCTCGGCCCGCGGTGGCTGGCCTCGGGGCGCGGCCCCGAGGTCGCGACGCTCGCGACCCGCGGGCTCGACCAGCTCGAGCCCTACATGGTGCGGTACCTGCCCCAGCTCCTGCTCGCCGCCACCGTCACGCCCGCGACGCTCGCCGTCGTGCTGGGCCTGGACTGGGTCTCGGCCATGATCATCGCCGTGACCATCCCCCTCGTCCCGATCTTCATGACGCTCGTCGGGCGCCTCACCGCGGGGACGTCGGAGCGGCGCCTCGTCGTCATGCAGCGGCTCGGCGCGCAGGTGCTCGACCTGCTCGCCGGTCTGCCGACGCTCCTCGCGTTCGGTCGCGCGCGCGGCCCCGAGCGGCGCGTGCGCGCGCTCGGCGAGGCCAACCGCCGCGCGACCATGGGCACGCTGCGCGTCGCGTTCCTCTCCGGCATGGTGCTCGAGCTCCTCACGACCCTGTCCGTGGCCGTCGTGGCCGTGGGCGTGGGCCTGCGCCTCGTGCACGGCGGCATGGAGCTCGAGCCTGCGCTCGCCGTCCTCGTGCTCGCCCCCGAGGTCTACCTCCCGCTGCGCCAGGTCGGCCTGCACTTCCACGCCTCGACCGACGGCATCGCCGCGGCCGAGCAGGCGTTCGCCGTCCTCGACGAGGACGCGCCCGCGCCGGGCACCGCGCCCGCGCCCGCGCTCGCCGGGACGACGCTCGCCCTGCGCGGCGTGAGCGTGCGGGCCGGGGAGCGCGACGTGCTCGCGCCCGCCGACCTCGACCTCGAGCTCCGGCTCGCGACGTCGAGCGGCCGCGTCGTGGCCCTCACCGGGCCGAGCGGCGCGGGCAAGACGACGACGGCGATGGTCCTGCTCGGCCTCGTGCGGCCCGACCGCGGCACCGCGACCCTCACCGGGCCCGACGGCGACCGGCTCGACCTGGCCGACGTCGACCCCGAGACGTACTGGCCCCAGGTCGCGTGGCTCCCCCAGCGCCCCGTGCTCGCGCCGGGGCGGCTGCGCGACGTCGTCGCCGGCGGCCTGGACGTCACCGACGCCGACCTCGACCGCGCGGCGCGCACGGCCGGCCTCGACACGGTGCTCTCCACGCTGCCCGCGGGCTGGGACACCGAGGTCGGGCGCGGCGGCGTCGGGCTCAGCGTCGGCCAGCGCCAGCGCGTCGCGCTCGCCGCGGCGCTGCTCGGCGACCCGGCGCGCGTCCCGCTTGTCGTGCTCGACGAGCCGACCGCCCACCTGGACGCGCGCGGCGAGCAGGTCGTGCTCGACGCCGTGCGCGCGTTCCGCGACCAGGGGCGCACCGTCGTCGTGGTCGCGCACCGCGCCTCGCTCGTGCGCGCGGCGGACGACGTGGTCGCGGTCCGCTCCGCACGGCTCGACCCGTCTCCGGGGAGCCCGAGCGCCGACCCGGCCGACCCCCAGGGCAGCGCCCTGGCGGTCGGCGCCGCCTCAACGACCCCCGAGGGGAGCGTCCCGTGACCGGACCTCGTGCCCGCCTCGCCGCCGACCCGCTGTGGCGCGCGGTCGGGCTGCTCGACGTGCGCTGGCGCCGCGTCGTGTGGGCGGTCGTGCTCGGCACGCTCTCGCTCGGGAGCGCCGTCGGCCTCGCGGCCGCCGCGGCGTGGCTCATCGCGCGCGCCTCGCAGATGCCACCGGTCCTCACGCTGTCCGTCGCGGTCGTCGGCGTGCGCGCGTTCGGCATCTCGCGCGGCGTCTTCCGGTACCTGGAGCGGCTCGCGTCGCACGACGTCGCGCTGCGCGGCATGGCGTCCCTGCGCGCCAACCTCTACACCGCGCTCGCGCAGGGCTCGCCCGCCGCGCTCGTCGGGCTGCGGCGCGGCGACCTGCTCGCGCGCGTCGGCGCGGACGTCGACGCGGTCGGCGACGTGGTCGTGCGCGCGTTCGTGCCCGCCGGGGTCGCGCTCGCCGTGTCGGTGGGGTCCGTCGTGCTCGTGGGCGCCTTCCTGCCCGCGGCCGGGGTCGCGCTCGCGCTGTGCCTGCTGCTCGCCGCCGTCGTCGCGCCGTGGCTCTCCGCCCGGTCGGCGCGCGAGGTCGAGGCGCGCGGCGCCACGACGCGCGCGGCGATGACCGCCACGACGCTGGAGATCCTCGAGGAGTCCGGGCCGCTCGCCGTGTCCGGGCGTCTCAGCACGCGCCTCGACGACCTGCGCGCGACCGACCGGGCGCTGGCCCGCGTGACCGACGACGGCGCCCGCCCCGCCGGGGTCGCGGCCGGGATCGCCGCGCTCGCCGTCGGCCTCGCGGTGCTCGCGTCGCTCTTGCTCGGCATCCCGGCCGTCACCGCCGGCACGCTCGCGCCCGTCGAGCTGTCCGTCATCGTCCTCACGCCCCTCGCGGTGTTCGAGGCGGCGAACACGCTGCCCGCCGCCGCCGTCCAGCTCCACCGCTCGCGGCAGGCCGCCGCGCGCGTGGTCGGGCTCCTCGACGGGCCGGCGCCCGCGGCCGACCGCGGGCCGACCCCCGCCCCCGGCGAGACGGGCCGCGCCCCGGACCGGCGCACGTCCCTCGTGCTCGACGACGTCGCGGCCGGCTGGCCGGGCACCGGACGCACCGTCGTCGAGGGCGTGAACCTCGCGCTCTCTCCGGGCCGTGCGGTCGCCGTCGTCGGGCCGTCGGGGGTCGGCAAGACGACGCTGCTCGCGACCGCCGCCGGGCTCGTCCCGGAGCTCGCGGGGCAGGTGCTCCTCGACGGCGCCCCGACGGCCGACCTCGCGCGCGAGGACGTGGCGCACCACGTCGTGCTCGTCGCGGAGGACGGGCACGTGTTCGACACGACCGTGCTGGAGAACCTGCGCGTCGCGCGCGGCGACGTCACGACCGAGGAAGCCGAGGCCGCCCTGCGGGCCGTCGGCCTCGACCCGTGGCTCGCCGCGCTGCCCGACGGCCTGGAGACGCTGCTCGGCCCCGACGCCACCACGGTCTCGGGCGGCGAGCGCCGCCGTCTGCTCGTGGCCCGCGCGCTCCTGTCCCCCGCCCCGCTGCTGCTGCTCGACGAGCCCGCGGAGCACCTCGACGCCGCCGGCGCCGACGCGCTCGTGCGGCACCTCGTCGCGACGACGCGCGCCGCGCAGGACCGGCGCGGCGTCGTCCTCGCGACGCACCGGCTGAGCGCGCTGGAGGCGGTCGACGAGGTGCTGCTGCTCGGCGTCCCCGACGGCGCGCCGGACGGCGCCCCCGCACGCGTCGTCGCGCGCGGGACGCACGCCGAGCTGCTCGCGCTTCCCGCCTACCGCTGGGCGCTCGACCAGGAGGCCCCCGCGGTGCGGTGAGCCCGCAGGGTCAGCCCTCGCCGAGGCGCGCGAGGAACAGCGCCTCGCCGACCGCCAGGTTCTCGATCTCGCTGGGCGCGACCGACTCGTTCGGCGCGTGGATGAGGCACGCGGGCTCCTCGACGCCGAGGAGCACGATCTCCGCGTCCGGGTACTGGCCCGCGAGCACGTTGCACAGCGGGATCGAGCCGCCCTGGCCCGCGGTCACCGTCTCGCGCCCGTACGCGTCCGCGAGCGCCCCCGTGAGCGTGTCGAACACGTGCCCGCTCGTGCGGGCCGCGAACGGCTGCCCGACGGCGTCACGCTCGACCCGCACGCGCACCCCCCAGGGTGCGTGGGCCTCGAGGTGCGCGACCAGCTTGTCCTGCAGGTCCTGGGCGTCCGCGCCGGGCGGCACCCGCAGGTTGAGCCGGGCGGACGCGCGCGGCTGGATCGCGGCCGCGGAGCCGACGACGCTCGGCGCGTCGATCCCGAGGATCGTCACGACGGGCCGCGCCCACAGCCGGTCGGCGACGCTGCCGGTCCCGACGAGCCCGACCCCGTCGAGCACGCCCGCGTCGCGGCGGAACTGGTCCTCGTCGTACGCGACGCCGTCCCACGTGCCGTGCGCGACGGCGGGCGGCACGCCGTCGATGGTCGTGTCGCCGTGCTCGTCGCGTAGGCTCGCGAGGATCGCGACGAGGGCCGCGAGCGCGTCGGGCGCGGCGCCGCCGAACATGCCGGAGTGGATCTCGCCCTCGAGCGCCTCGACGTGCACGACGACGTTCGCCGCGCCGCGCAGGGTCACGGTGAGCGTCGGGAGACCGAGCTCGGCGTTGCCGGTGTCCTGCACGAGCATCGCGTCGGCCGCGAGCGCCCCGGGGTTCGCCTCGACCCACCGGTCGAGGCCGCCCGTGCCCTGCTCCTCGGAGCCCTCGACGACGAGCCGGACCCCGACGGGGAGGTCGTCGCCACCGAGGGCGCGCAGGGCCCGCAGCGCGGTCAGGTGCGTGACGACGTTCCCCTTGCAGTCCGCGGCACCGCGCCCGTAGAGGCGACCGTCGCGCTCGGTGAGCTCGAAGGGCGGGCTGGTCCACGCGGCGTCGTCGAGGGGCGGCTGGACGTCGTAGTGCGCGTAGAGCAGGACGGTGGGCGCGCCGTCGGGCCCGGGGCGGTGGCCCAGGACGACCTGCGACCCGTCGGGCGTGACCTCCAGGCGCGTGTCGATCCCCTCCGCGCGGAACGCGTCGGCCACCCACCGCGCGGCGCGCTCGCACTCGGCGCGGGGGTAGAGGCGCTCGTCGGCGACGGACGGGATGGCGACGAGCGTGCGCAGGTCGTCGAGCGCGCGCGGCAGGAGGCCCTGGACGGCGGCACGCACCTCCTCGACGTGCCCGGTGGCGTCGGGTCGTGCTCCGGTGCTCGGCTGGCTCACGCGTCCTCCTCGGTCGTGGTTCCGGTGGTGGCGTCGGTGCCCTCGCCGCCCTGCTCGGTGGTGCGGCCGGGGTCGAGGTCGAGCGAGTCCACGTACGCGTCGAACGCGGCGAGCTGGTCGGGGCAGTAGACCTCGATGACGAGCCGGTCGCCGGCGAGGCGGCGCTCGTCGAGCACGGAGGGCCGCAGGCCCGGGCCGGCGGCCCCGTTCGCCGCGCCGAGGTCGGCCGTCGCCTCGACGAGGGCGGCCGGGTCGGCGCAGAAGCCGCCGCCGTCGTCGCCGAGGACGTCGGCGATCGTCTCCTCGCTGAAGGCGGTGATCCCGATCGCGGCGAACTGCTCGTGCAGCTCGGCCGCCTTCTGCTCGGCCTCGCGCGCGTCGCGGTTGGACCGCACGTCGTCGAACACGATCAGCATGACGGCGCCGAGGGCGACCATGAGCAGCGCGGCGGCGGTGTACGTGACCCACCGCTTCGACGAGACCGGCTCGGGCTCGTGCTCGGGGACGTGGGAGGGACGGGTCGTGGTCATGCCGCGTCGCCCTCCCCCGCCTCGTCCGCCGCCGCGAGCGCCGCCGCCTCGGGGTCCTTCCAGGACGGCTTGCGCAGCAGGTAGAAGAGCGCCGGGACGAGGATGCCGATGATCCCGAGGCCGCCACCGACGATCAGCACGTAGACGCCCACGTTCCCGCTGGAGAACTGCGCGGGCGGCACGAACCCGATGATCATCGCGGCCACCGAGGCGCAGAACCCGACGACGCACAGGAGCGTCAGCGCGGGCGCGCGGTAGCCGCGCGGGTGGTCGGGTGCCCGACGGCGCAGCCGCACCGCCGCGACGAACAGCAGCAGGTACATGACGAGGTACACCTGCGTCGTGATGACGGACAGGATCCAGTAGGCGCTCGAGACGTCGGGGATGAAGGCGTACAGGAGCGCGATGCCGGTCGTGATGACGCCCTGCGTGACGAGGATGTTCTGCTGCACGCCGTGCTTGTTGAGCCGCTGCAGGAACGGCGGCAGGTAGCCCTCCTCGCGCGCGACCGTGAGCAGGCCCTTGGACGGCCCGGCGAGCCACGTGAGCATGCCGCCGAGCGACGCCGCGATGAGCATGAGGCCGAGGATCGGCGTCAGCCAGCTCACGCCGAAGTTGGCGAAGAACGCGTCGAACGCCTGCATCACCCCGGCGGTCAGGCTGAGCTGGTCGGCCGGGATCACCCAGCTGATCGCGACGGCCGGGAGGATGAAGATCACGAGGACGAGCCCGATCGCGAGGAACATCGACCGCGGGAACTCCGTCGCCGGCCTGCGCAGGCTCGTCACGTGCACCGCGTTCATCTCCATGCCCGCGTACGACAGGAAGTTGTTGACGATGAGCACCAGCGACGCGAGCCCGGTCCAGGCCGGCAGCAGGTGCTGCGCGTCCATCGGCGCGGCCGACGGGTTGCCCTGGGCCAGGAAGACGATGCCGAGCACGACGAGGATCGCGGCCGGGACGAGCGTCCCGATGACGAGGCCCCAGCTCGACAGGCCCGCGACCGTCTTGGTGCCCTGCGAGGAGAGCCACACGCCCGTCCAGAAGAGCACGACGATGACGATCGCGACGTAGAGCCCGTTGCTCGCGAGGCTCGGGTTGATGACGTAGGCGAACGTGCTCGCGACGTACCCGAGCAGGCTCGGGTAGTAGAAGATCGTCATCGCGAACTGGCACCAGATCGCGAGGAACCCGAGCGGCTTCGACACGCCGTCCGCGACCCAGCGGTACACGCCGCCGGACCACCCCGACGCGAGCTCGGCCGACACGAGCGACGTCGGGAGCAGGAACACGAGCGCCGGGACCACGTAGAGGAACACGGCCGCGAGGCCGTAGACCGCCATGGTCGGCGCGGCGCGCAGGCTCGCGACCGACGACGTGATCATGAACGCGAGCGTGAGCCACGTGATGTAGTTCTTCGGTGTCCGTGCCGTGATCGCCGCGCGCACCTCAGCGTGCGTCGGCGCGCCCGTGGACGAGCCCATCCCCACCCCCGAAGCCGTGACCCCGCCGGGGCCGACCGGGACGGCGCGCGGACGGCGCGTCGTCGGAACACCGCGAACATATCGCCGCGACGCAGGTCGCGCCTGGGGAGTCGTCCGGGGCTCGGGCAGGTCGCGGACCGGGCGCCGCACCGGCGCGGGGTCGGCGCCGGGCCTGCTCAGAGGTGGCGCGAGGGCGGCTCGGCGGCGGCTCGGTGGCGGCTCGGTGGCGGCTCGGACGCGGTGATACGTTCGCGAGGCGGCCCGTCCCGCGCAGCGCGAGGGCCGTGACGACACCACGGACGACCCTCAGGAGCAGCGGTGAAGATCCTCGTGCCCGGCACCATCGCCCTCGACGTGCACGCGGGCCCGGACGACGAGGTCGTCGTGTACGACGCCGCGGCCCCGTTCCGCTCCGAGGACGCCGACGCCGAGGTGCTCGTGGTGTGGGGCGGCTCCGCGGAGAACCTCGGCGACGCCGCGACGCGCCTCCCGCGCCTGCGCTGGGTCCAGACGCTCGCCGCGGGCCCCGACGCCGTGCTCGCCGCCGGGTTCGCGCCGGACGTGACGATCACCTCGGGCCGGTCCCTGCACGACGGCCCCGTCGCCGAGCACGCGCTCGCGCTGGTCCTCGCCGTCGTGCGCCGGCTCGACGTGCTCGGGGCGGCGCAGCGCGAGCACCGGTGGGACACCGCGGTGAACCAGGCGCAGGCGGACCCGGCGACGGCCGCGCGCTACACGCTCGACGGCGCACGCGTGACCGTGTGGGGCTTCGGCTCGATCGCCGCCCGGCTCGCGCCGCTGCTCGCGGCGCTCGGCGCCGACGTGACGGGCGTCGCGAGTAGCCGCGGCGAGCGGCACGGCTTCCCCGTCGTGACCGACGACGACCTCCCCGACGTGCTCGCCTCGACCGACGTGCTCGTCTCGCTCCTGCCCGCCCTCGACACGACGCGGCACGCGTTCGACGCCGCGCGGATCGACCAGCTCCCCGACCACGCGGTCTTCGTCAACGTCGGCCGCGGCGCCACGGTCGACGAGGACGCGCTCGTCGCCGCGCTGCACGACGGGCGCCTCGGCGGCGCCGCGCTCGACGTCACCGGGTCCGAGCCCCTGCCCGCCGAGTCACCCCTGTGGGACGCGCCGCGCTTGGTCCTCACGCCGCACGTCGCGGGCAACCGGCCCCAGCGCGCGTCCGAGCTCGTCAACGCCAACCTCGACGCGCTCCGCGCGGGCCGCGAGCTCCGCAACGTCGTCCCCCGCTGAGGGGGCGCTCCCGGGGTCTACCAGCGGCCGTTGCGGGGGCGCGGCTGGCACCGCGGGCACGTGTACGACGAGCGGTTCATGAACTCGTCGCGCCGGACGGGCGTGCCGCACCGGGGGCACGGCTCGCCCTCCTGCCCGTACACGGCGAGCGACCGCGAGAAGTAGCCGGACTGCCCGTTCACGTTGACGTACAGCGCATCGAAGCTCGTGCCACCCTGCGCGAGGGCCTCGGTCATGACCTCGGCCGCCGCGTCGAGCAGGCGGTGCGCCTCGGGACGGCGCAGCGTGTCCGTCGCGCGGGCGTAGTGCAGCCGGGCGCGCCACAGCGCCTCGTCCGCGTAGATGTTGCCGACCCCGGACACGACGGTCTGGTCGAGCAGCGCGCGCTTGACGCCCGTCCGACGACGCCGGATCGCGTCCACCACGTCGTCGCGCCGCAGCGACGGGTCGAGCAGGTCCCGGCCGATGTGCGCGACCGGCGCCGGGACCGCGGCGAGGTCGGAGCCGAGGCCGCCGGGGGCGCCGTCGGGCGTCGGGACGAGGTCCTGGACGGACAGGTGCCCGAACGTGCGCTGGTCGACGAAGTCGAGCGCCTGCGCACCGTACGCGGTGCGGTCGTCGTGCTCGAGCACCACGCGCACCCGCAGGTGCGGCGAGCGGTCGGCGAGCGCGACGCCGGAGCGGACGAGGAGCTGTCCCGACATCCCGAGGTGGGCCAGCAGGGCGGCGGCGGGGCCGTCGTCGGACCCGGTGGCGGGCTCGAGCGGGAGCCAGAGGAACTTGCCGCGGCGCACCGCGGCGCCGAGCCGCTGACCGAGCAGCTCGTCGCGGAAGCCCGCCGGCCCGCCCTCGTGGCGCCGCACGCTGTAGTCGCGCAGCACCTCCACGTCGACGACGCGGGCACCCACGACGTGGCGGGCGAGACCGTCACGGACGGTCTCGACCTCCGGCAGCTCAGGCACCGGCGTCCTCGGCGGCGACCGGCGAGGCCGCGGACGCCGCCTCGCGCTCGGCCTGCTCCGCCGCGAGCGCGCGGTACGCGCGCTCCGCGGCCTCCTGCTCGGCGTACTTCTTCGCCGTCCCGCTGCCCGTGCCGTAGAGGCGGCCGTCGAGGTGCACGTACGACGTGAAGACCCGCGCGTGGTCCGGCCCGACGGCGTCGCTCGAGTACGACGGCGCGCTCAGCCCGGCCGCGGCCGCGGCCTCCTGGAGCGACGTCTTCCAGTCGAGCCCGGCGCCCAGACCCGCCGCCGCCGACAGCGTCGGCTCGACGAGCCCGAGCACGAGCCCGCGGGCCGGCTCCAGGCCGTGGCTCAGGTAGACCGCGCCGATGATCGCCTCGACCGTGTCGGAGAGGATCGAGTCCTTGTCGTTGCCGCGCGTGCGGATCTCGCCCTTGCCGAGCAGCACGTACTGCCCCAGGCCGAGCCGGCGCGCGATCGCGGCGAGCGACTTCTGCGAGACGGTCGCGGCCCGCATCTTGGCGAGCTCGCCCTCGGACAGGTCGGGGTGGCGGCGGTAGAGGGTCTCCGTGACGACGAGCCCCAGGACGGTGTCACCGAGGAACTCGAGACGCTCGTTCGTGGGGATGCCGCCGTTCTCGTGCGCGAACGACCGGTGCGTGAGCGCAAGCACGAGAAGCTCGGGGTCCAGATGGACCCCGAGCTTCTCGAGAAGACCGGATGCCGGTGCAGCCGGTGCCACGCGCCTCAGCCTGCGTGCTCGGTGCGCAGCGCCTCGGCGTACTGGCGGCCCTTGTAGGTACCGCACGTCGGGCACGCCGCGTGCGACAGCTTGTCGCCCTTGCACTGCGGGCAGGTGGTGAGGTTCGCGGCGGTCGTCTTCCACTGCGAACGACGCGCACGGGTGTTGCTGCGCGACATCTTGCGCTTCGGAACAGCCACGGCTAGCTCTCTTTCGTCTCGTCGGACACGTTCGAGGTGTCGAACATGCTCTCCAGCGCCGACCACCGAGGGTCGACAAGTTCGTGGGTGTGGCCCGGGTCGTCCGCCAGGCGCGCACCGCACTCGGAGCACAGCCCCGGGCAGTCCGCTCGGCACACCGGACTGAATGGTAGTGCAGTGACGACCGAATCCCGTAGCGCGGGCTCGATGTCCGCGAGGTCGCCGTCCAGCTCGTAGACGTCCTCGGCGTCCTCCAGGTCGTCACCCGACTCCTCGGCGGCCTTCGCGCGCTCCGGGTAGGCGAACAGCTCGCCGAGCTCGACCGAGACGTCCTCGTGCACCGTGTCGAGGCAGCGCACGCACTCCCCGAACGCGCGCCCCGTCACCGTCCCGGAGACGAGCACACCCTCCATGACGGCCTCGAGACGCAGGTCGAGCTCGAGCTCGCTGCCCTCGGGGATGCCGATGACGGCGGTCCCGAGGTCGGCCGGCGCGGGGACGGTCCGGCGGACCGTCAGCATGCTCCCGGGTCGCCGACCGAGCTCGTGCGTGTCGAGCACGAGCGGCGACGTCTTCTCGGCGGTGATGGTGCGCTCCAGGATCGGAGCCCGCAGGCGTGGGTGCCCGCGGACGGTGGTCAACGATGGTCGGGGGCCGGCGACCGCTCGACGGCGGCTGCCAGGCACGGGTCGACGCGTGACGCGACGAGCCAAACATCGATCTTACGTCACCGGACGCCGTGGTCGCCACCTTCGCGGTGGCGACCGCGACGGTCGTCGGGCCCGGCGACCGGCACGCTCGTCAGCGGGCCGCGCGCTCCCCGCCGCGCTCGCGCATCGTCGCCGGGAACGGCGACTCGTCGGCGTCGCCGAAGCGGTCGCCGAGCCGGTCCGCGAGCTTCGCGCGGCCGGCCTGGACCTGCGCGAGGAGCTTGCCGAGGTCCACCTCGAAGTCCGCGAGCCGCCGGTCGCAGTAGTCGTCGGCGTCGCGCCGCAGCACGGCCGCCGCCTCCTGCGCCTCGTCGACGATGTCGCGGGCGCGCGCCTCCGCCTGGACCACCACCTGCTCCGTCTGCACGAGCTCGATCGCCCGGGCGCGCGCCGTCGTGAGGATCTCCTCCGCCTGCCGGTGCGCGTCCTCGAGCACGGCGTCCGCCTGCGCGAGCACCTCGTCCGCGTGCGCGAGCTGCTCCGGCAGCGCGCCCCGCAGCTCGTCCAGGAGCGCGAGGGCGTCGCCCTTGTGCACCAGCACCGACGCGGACATCGGCATCGTGCGCGCCGACTCGACGAGGTGCGTGAGGTCGTCGAGGATCGCGTTCAACCCGACCTGCGCCTCCTCGCCCGCGCGGTCCTCGTGCGTCGGCCGTCGGTCCTGCTGCTCGCTCACGTACCCGGTCCTTCCCGTCGTGCTCACCTGCTGGTCCCCTGCGTTCGTGCCAGCGCCGCCCGGACGGCGTCGCCCACCCCCGGCGGGACGAGGTCGTCCACCGGTCCCCCGTACCGCGCGATGTCCTTCACGAGCGACGACGCGACGTGCAGGAGCGCCGCGTCGCCCGCGACGAACACCGTCTCGACCTCCGCGAGGTGCCGGTTCATGAGCGCCATCGGCAGCTCCGCGTCGAAGTCGGCACCGCCGCGCAGGCCCTTGACCACCGCCGTCGCACCGACGTCGCGGCAGAAGTCGACGAGCAGCCCCGGCACGACCTCGACCCGGACGCCGTCCAGCCCCGCGTCCCGCACCGCGGACCGCGCGAGGTCCACACGCTCGTCGACGCTCAGGAGCGCCGACTTCGACGCGTTCCGCGCGACGCCGACGACGACCTCGTCGAAGAGGGCGCGCGCACGGCGGACGATGTCGAGGTGGCCCAGGGTGATCGGGTCGAACGACCCGGGACAGACGGCTGTGGTCACCTCGTCACGGTAGTACACGGGGGCCGCCGGACCCGGGCGGCGCGGCCGGGCGCGCGCCGACCGGCGTCGGGCGCGACGATGGTCGACGTGACCTCCCCCGCCGTCGTCCCGCTCACCGACCCCGCGCTGCTGCGCTCGCTGCACCGCGACGTCCTCGTGCCGTCGTTCCCCCCGGCCGAGCTCGTCGACGAGCAGGAGCTGCTCGACGCCCACGCGAGCGGGCGGCTGCGCAGCCTCGGCGTGGTCGAGGAGGGCCGCGTCGTCGCCGGCGTCGTCGGCGAGTGGTTCGCCGACGCGCGCGTCCTCCTCGTGCTCTACCTCGCGATCGCCCCCGGACGCCGCGGCGGCGGCGTGGGCCGCCGTCTCGTCACCACGGCGCTCGACGACTGGCGCTCGCTCGACCCGCTCGTCGTCGTGGGCGAGGTCGAGCACCCCGCGCACCACACCGGCAGCGAGGCCCACGGCGACCCCGTCGCGCGGCTCCGGTTCTACGCGCGCCTCGGGGCGCGCGTCCTGGCGCTCCCCTACTTCCAGCCCGGCGACGGCCCGGGCGGCGAGCGCGTGCCCGCGCTCCTCCTCGTGTCGTTCCCCCTCGGGCCGCACGCCGCCGAGGACGACGTCCCGGCCGCGCCGCTGCGCGCCTTCCTCGCGGAGAACCTCCGCGAGAGCGAGGGCACGCTCGCCGACGACGCCGCGACCCGCCGCCTGCTCGACGCCGCGGGCGGGGACCGCGTGCGCCTCGTCGACCCGGACGACCCCGCCGCCCTCGCGACCGTGCCCGTCGGCACCCTCATCCCGGCCGAGACCCGAGCCCCGACGGCCTGAGCCCTCCGGCCTCGCGGACGCCCCCACTACCAGGCAGCCCCGGCAGGCCGAGCAGGCGGTCTGGGTGCGTCAACCGACCCGGACGAGCCAGAACCACCTGGTCGACGGGAACGTGGGGCCGGACACGGGTGGGCGGCGGGCTATGCGTCGTCGGGGAGCTCCGGGCCGACGAAGAACACCGCGGTCTCGCCGTAGTCCTTGTGCGCGACGAGCTCCCAGCCGGCGGGCCACGTCGGCTCGGGCGTGCGCGTCGAGCGCTCGACGACGACGACGGCGGCCGGGTCCAGCACGCCGGGCACGGCGAGGTGCGCGAGGACGCGCTCGAGCGCCTCGGCCGTCACGTCGTAGGGCGGGTCCACGAGCACGAGGTGGAAGGGGCCGTGGCCCGCACGGCCCGGGGACGACGCACCGGCCGCTCCGGCCGCGTCCCCGGCCGCCGACCGCTGCGCCGCGGCCGCCGCCACGCCGGCGACGAACGCCTCGGCCGGCTGCGCGACGACGTGCACGTTCGACAGGCCGAGGGCGGCGACGTTGCGTCGTGCGACGTCGGCCGCGACCCGCGCGGAGTCGACGAGCGTGACGTCGGCCGCGCCGCGGCTCGCCGCCTCGAGGCCGAGCGCGCCGGAGCCCGCGTAGAGGTCGAGGACGTGCGCGTCGTCGACGACGCCGAGGTGCTCGAGCCGGGAGAAGATCGCCTCCCGCACGCGCTCGCTCGTCGGTCGCGTGCCGCGGGGCGGGACCTGCAGCGTGCGCCCACCGACTGTTCCCGCCACGATCCTCGTCACGCGCCCACCCTACGCAGACGCCGCGGCGCCCCGCCGTCACGCACGCTCGAGGAACTCCTCGCGCTCGGGGTCGAGCTGCTCCCGGATTGCGGCGGCGAGCGCGGGGTGGTCCGCGAGGTCCGGGTCCTGCGCGACGACCTCCGCCGCGTCCGCCCGCGCGGTCTCGATGACGTCCGCGTCCTTGACGACGCGCAGGAGCCGCAGGGAGCTCGCGCGCCCGGACTGCGCGGCGCCCAGGACGTCGCCCTCGCTGCGCAGCTCGAGGTCGACGGTGGCGAGCTCGAACCCGTCCGTCGTGCGGGCGAGCGTCTCGACGCGCGTCGCGGCGGGCGTGCCCGGCTGCGCGGTGGACACGAGCAGGCACAGCCCGGCGGCCGACCCGCGCCCGACGCGCCCGCGGAGCTGGTGGAGCTGGGAGATGCCGAACCGGTCCGCGTCGAGCACGACCATCGCCGTGGCCTCCGGGACGTCGACGCCGACCTCGACGACCGTCGTGGAGACGAGCACCTGGACCGCTCCCGACGCGAAGTCGGCCATCACGGCGTCCTTGTCCGCGGGCGGCATCTGGCCGTGCAGCACGCCGACCGTCAGCCCGGCGAGCCGCGGGTGGGCGCGCAGCTCCTCCGCGACCTCCAGCACGGCGCGCAGCGGCGGCCGCTCGACGGCGTCGGGCGCCTCGGGGTCGAGCAGGAAGTCCGGGACGTCGTCGAAGTCGTCGTCCCCCGTCCCGCCCGCGTCGGCGTCCGGCTCGTCCGGGTGGATGCGGGCGCACACCACGTACGCGCGGTGCCCGGCGTCGACCTCCTCGCGCACGCGCGCCCACGTCCGCTCCATCCAGGTGGGGTTCCCGGCGGGCACGACGTGCGTCGTGATGCCCGACCGCCCGGCGGGGATCTCCGTGAGCGACGACGTCTCGAGGTCGCCGAACACGGTCATCGCGACGGTGCGCGGGATCGGCGTCGCCGTCATGACCAGCAGGTGCGGGGAGGTGCGGGCCTTCGCCCGCAGGGCGTCACGCTGCTCGACGCCGAACCGGTGCTGCTCGTCGACGACCACGAGCCCGAGGTCGGCGAACTGCACGTGCTCGGAGAGCAGCGCGTGGGTGCCCACGATGATCCCCGCCGCGCCGCTCGCGGCGTCGAGCAGGGCCTCCTTGCGCGCCGCGGCGCCGAGCGAGCCGGTGAGGAGCGCGACGCGCGTCCCGTGGTCGGCGCCCCCGAGGAACCCGCCCTCGGCGAGCGGCCCGAGGAGCGCCCGCAGGGTCCGCGCGTGCTGCGCGGCGAGCACCTCGGTGGGCGCGAGGAGCGCCGCCTGGCCGCCGGCGTCGATCACCTGGAGCATCGCGCGCAGCGCGACGACGGTCTTGCCGGAGCCGACCTCGCCCTGGAGGAGCCGTTGCATGGGGCGCGCGAGCGCGAGGTCGTCGGCGATCTCCCGGCCCACCTCGCGCTGTCCCTGCGTGAGCGTGAACGGCAGCGCCGCGTCGAAGTCCGCGAGGATGCCCGGCTCGCCCTTCGGCCGGGGCGGGCGGGCGGTCGCGGGCTCGGCGGCGGCCCGGGCACGCCGCTGCGCGAGCGCGGCCTGGAGGACGAACGCCTCCTCGTACCGCAGCCGGTCGCGACCGCGCCGCCACTGCTTCTCGTCGTACGGCTCGTGGACGTCGCGCAGCGCCTCGAGCCGGGTACCGAGCCCGCGCCGCTCGCGGACGGCGTCGGGCAGCGGGTCGGGGACGTCCTCCTCGCGCAGCGGGTCGAGGACCGTCCGCACGGCCGGCTGGATCTTCCAGCTCGGGATGCTCCCGCTCGCGGGGTAGATGGGGATCGGCCTGCTCGCCTCGAGGACGGCGCTCTCGGCGTCCTCGGCGTCGTCGTCCATGCCGATGATCTTGTAGTCGGGGTGCGTGAGCTGGCGCGTGCCCCGGTAGAGGCCGACGACGCCCGTGAACAGGCCGTGCCGCCCCGGCGCGAGCCGCTGCTCGTGGTAGCGCAGCACGTTGGGGCTCTTGGCGAAGAACGTGAGGGAGAGCTGCTGCGGGCCGTCCGTCACGATTGCCTCGAGGATGGCGCCCGCGCGGTTGCGCATGCGCCGGACGGTCGCGCTGCGGACCTGGGCGACGATCGTCACGTGCTCGCCGAGGGCGAGCCCGCCGAGGTCCGTGAGACGGCCGGGGTCGCCGTAACGGCGCGGGTAGTGGCGCAGCAGGTCGCCCACGGTCTCGAGGCCGAGCTTCGCGAGCGGCCCCGCGCTGCGCGTCCCGACGGCGCGGGTCAGCGGCTCGGCCAGCCGGTCCGTCATGCGCCCACCGCCTCGTCCGTGCCGTGGTGGACGACGACGCCCTCCGCGGCGACCGCGACCGTGCCGCCGTCCCGGCCCGAGCGCAGGAGCACGAGCTCGGCCCCGGCGCGGGCGGCCGCGGGGGCGAGCGCGTCGAGCGCCGGGAGGGGGACGTCGTCGTCCGCGAGGACCGTGACGACCTCGGCGGGACGCTCGAGCAGGCCCTCCAGGAGCCCGACGAGCCGGTGCGCGGCCTCGGGGTCGTCCGTCCCGGCCGCCGACGCCCGGGACGTGCGCACCGTGGCGAGAGCGGACCGCACGGCGTGCACGCGTCCGGGGCCGTCGACCAGTTGGGCGGCGGCGAGCGCGACCGTCACGTGCAGGTCCGTCGGGGCCGCGAGCACCTCGAGCGACTCGACGCCGTCCTCGCGCAGGGCCGCGCGGAGCGTCGCGACGTCCTCCTCGGGGAGGTCGCCGCCGGGCAGCACCACGACGTGCGCCGCGCGCGCGTCGACGGCGACGCGGTGCAGCGCGGCGAGGTCGGGGGCACCGGGCTCGTCGCGCAGGAGCACGACAGCGCCCGCGCGCGCGAGGTCCGCGACGAGCCCCGGTGAGCTGGTCACCGCGACGAGCCCCGGCTCGTCCGACGGGCCGCCGTCCGCCGTGACGCCCGCCGCTTCCGGAAGATGGCCGTGCCCGTGCGCCCCCGGCAGGTGGCGCACGCGGACCTGCCGCAGCGCGACGAGCGCCCCCGCTCCCTCCCGCGACGCGCGGCCCTGGGCGTCGGCGAGCACCGCCCGTCCGGCCACGACCGCCGCCATCGGGTCGTCGGTGTGGACGTGCGCCTGCCACAGCCCTGACCCGTCGTCGCCCGCGCCGCCGACGACCACGACGGAGTCCCCGATCCGGGACAGGTCGGACCGCAGCCGCTCCCCCGGTGCCGCGGACGCGCCCGCGGCGCCCGCGAGCGCACCGCCCGGCAGGTCGACCACGTACATCACCTCGAACTCGCCCCCCTCGTGCGCGGCCTCGGTCCCCGACGCCGCCCCCACGGACGACCCGGTGACCGGCGTCATGCCGGACATCATGCCCAGCACCTCCGACACGACCGGCGCGGGGGTCACCGGCGCCGCGCCGGGCTCGTCGAGGCGTGCGTCGACGGTCCCGCGGCCCGGCTCGTCGATCTGCGTGCGGTCCGCTCCGCCGGTCCGCTCGTCGAGCGCCGCGACGAGCGCGCCGAGCACGAGCACGAGGCCGAGGGCCCCGGCGTCGAGCACCTGCGCCCGTGCCAGCGCGTCGAGCTCGTCGGTGCTGCGCAGCGCCGCCGCGCGGGCGCCGTCCCGCGCGGCGGCGGCGACGGTACCGGGCGAGGAGTCGCCGTCCGTGACCACGTCCGCGGCCGCGCGGGCCGCCGCGTCCGCCGCGGTGAGGATCGTGCCCGGCGCCGGGCGCGCGACGGCACCCCGCGCCGTGCGCGCGGCGCGGTCCAGGCCGACGGCGAGCGCCGCGCCCGAGACCGTCCGGTGCTCGGCGAGCTCGAGCGCGAGCCCGCGCAGGTACTCGCTGAGGATGACGCCGGAGTTGCCGCGCGCCCCGACGAGCGCCCCGCGCGCGAGACGCACGAGGACGTCGCCCGCGCCGTCCGCCGGGCCCGCGGCGTCCGCCGTGCCCGCAGGCAGCGCCCGCACGGCGTCGAGCAGCGTGAGGTACATGTTCGTGCCGGTGTCCGCGTCGGCCACGGGGAAGACGTTCACGCGGTCGAGCGACGCGCGCGCCTGGGCGAGGGCGTGGACACCGCCACGACCCCACGCGACGACGACGGCGGCGTCGACCACGTCGGCTCCGGGGCTCACGTCGGGACGGCTCCTCGTACGCTGGGGGACGGCCCGGCCGCGCGCGGCGGGTCGGACGACCCGGCGGTCGTCGGGACCACGGTAGTCAACGCGGCCCCCGGTCGTGGGGCGAGCCGCCCCGGGTCCGGCGTGATCCGTGCGACGCGGACCCGGTTTGAGCTGAGGGCCTCGGATCGGCTACCCTGACGAGGTTGCCCGGGTGCTTCGCGCGCCCTCGACGTCGTCGAGGAGCCGCCGAGGGACACCGGGCCGGACACCCTACAGACCATTCAGGACGTCGCCGCTGCGTGCGCGACGTGCACGACGATCAGGAGAAACCGTGGCTGCCAACTGCGACGTCTGCGGCAAGGGCCCGGGCTTCGGGCACAGCATCTCGCACTCCCACATCCGCACGAAGCGCCGCTGGAACCCGAACATCCAGCGCGTGCGCGCCGTGGTCGCGGGGACGCCCAAGCGCCTCAACGTGTGCACCTCGTGCCTCAAGGCCGGCAAGGTCACCCGCCCCGCCTGAGTCGCGCGACTCCTCCACGAGAGCGCCCGCCGGTCCCCGGCGGGCGCTCTCGTCGTCCGTGGCCCCGGTCGCCGGACGTCCGCGCTCCGAAGATCTCCTGAGGATCCGGACAAACGGGCTTGGTGTATCCCCGCCCGGGTGGCAGTCTTTGTTCATGGTGACGGAACTGAGCGAGGTAACGATCCGCCCGGCCGGCCCCGCGGACGCGCGCGCCATCGCGGCCGTGCACATCGCGTCGTGGCGCGGCGCGTACGCCGGCATCGTGCCGGACGAGTACCTCGCCTCGCTCGACCACGACCAGCGTGAGAAGCACTGGGTCCAGAGCCTCGGCACCGCCGGGGCGCGCACCTGGCTCGCCGACGCCGACGGCCGCACCATCGGCTTCGCCACCCTCGGCCCCGGTCGCGACGAGGACGCCGAGCCCGGGGACCTGGAGATCTACGCCATCTACCTCGACCCCGAGTCCTGGGGCCGCGGCGTCGCGCGCGACCTCATGCGCACCATGCTCGGCGAGGTGGGCCCCGGCACCACCGTCACGCTCTGGGTCCTCGAGGACGCCGAGCGCGCGCGCCGGTTCTACCGTCGGCACGGGTTCAGCCCGGACGGCGTCGAGCGCCGCGACGACATCGGCGGCAAGGACCTCACCGCCGTCCGCTACCGCCGGAGCTGACGCCCGCGCTCACGCGCGGAAGTGGTCCCACCCCGACGACCGGCGCGGCACCGCGCCGTCCAAGCGCACGCCCGGGCCGTCGTCGCCCGCGGGACGCACCGTGCCGAGCCGGCGGAACCCGGCCGGGAGCGGTACCGCCGCGGGGAACGTGGCGAGCAGGCCGTGGTCCTCTCCCCCGGACAGGACCCACCCGTCGACGAGCTCCGCCCCGTCGTCCTCGCGCGCGAGCGCGGCGCCCGCGTCCCGCAGCCCGGCACGGTCGGCGGCGAGCGCAGCCGGGTCCAGGTCCACGACGACGCCGCTCGCCCGCGCGACCCGCCCCGCGTCCCGCAGCAGGCCGTCCGAGACGTCCATCATCGCCGTGGCCCCGGCGTCGGCCGCGACCGGGCCCGCGGCGAGCGGCGGGTCGGGACGCAGGTAGGCGGCGACGAGCGCGTCGTCGACGTCCGCGCGACCGGCGTCGAGCAGCGCGAGACCCGCGGCGGACCGCCCGAGCGTCCCCGCGAGCGCGACGACGTCGCCCGCCCGGGCCCCGCCGCGCAGCACCGGCTCGCGTCCCTCCAGGTCCCCGTGGACGGTCACGGCGACCACGACCTGGTCCCCTCCGGACAGGTCGCCGCCCACGACCGCGGCACCGAGCGGGGTGCACGCGTCGGCCAGCCCGCGCGCGAACCCCGTGACCCAGTCGACCGGCAGGTCGCCCGGCATGACGAGCGACACGACGAGCGCCGCGGGCCGCGCGCCCATGGACACGACGTCGGCGAGGTTCTGCACGGCGGCGCGCCGGCCCACGTCGTAGCCCGTCGACCAGCGCCGGCGGAAGTGCCGGTCCTCGACGAGCACGTCGGTGGACACCACGTAGCGGCCGTCGGGCGCGGCGACGACCGCGCAGTCGTCCCCCGGCCCGACGAGCGTCGAGGGGGCCGTGGGCAGCAGGGGGAAGATCCGGGCGAGGAGCGCCTCCTCAGGCACGTCGCGGACCAGCAGGGGCGTCTCGCTCACGCGGCCACCCTAGTCGCCGCCCGGGCGGTCACGGGCACCCGTCGCGGGCCGCTACGGTGGTCGCGTGCTCGACGTCGTCCCTCCCCGCTCCCCCTCCGCCCGTCCGGGGTCGTCCCGGCCGTCCCGGCGCCGGCTCGTCCGCGCCCTGGCCGTCCCCGCGCTCCTGGGCGTCGTGGCGACGACCGCCGCGTGCGCGCCGCGCATCGGCGTCCCCGTGGCGGACGACGCCCAGAACCCGCTGTGCGCGGACGTCGTGCTCGCGCTGCCCGACTCGCTGGGCGAGGACCTGCCGAAGGTCGGCACGACGAGCCAGGCCACGGCCGCCTGGGGCGAGCCGGGCGCGGCGGTGACGCTGCGGTGCGGCGTCGAGGTGCCCGGGCCCACGACGACGGCGTGCCAGAGCGTCGTGTCCGAGGGGGGGAGCGTCGACTGGCTCGTCGTCGAGGACGAGGGCACGTGGACGTTCACCACCTACGGGCGCGACCCCGCGGTGCAGGTCGTCGTCCCGCCCGCCGTGACGGAGGGGCACTCGACGTCGTTCATCGCGGACCTGGGCCGCGCGGTCATGGAGGTCCCGCAGACGCGCGCGTGCGTCGGGGTGGGCGACGTCGGCTGAGCCGGTGCCCGTTCCGGGGCGCCGCCGGCCCGTCGCCCGCGCGGTCAGCGCAGGCCGGTGGGCCGCTCGAGCGCGAGCGCGACGAGCTCGTCGATGAGGTCGGGGTAGCTGAGCCCCGACTTCTCCCACATGCGGGGGTACATCGAGAACGGCGTGAAGCCCGGCATGGTGTTGATCTCGTTGACGACGACCTGCTCGTCGGGCGTGACGAACACGTCGACGCGCGAGAGTCCCTCCGCGCCGACCGCCTCGAACGTGCGGACGGCGATCTCGCGCACGCGCTCGACGAGGTGCTCCGGGAGGTCGGCCGGGCACGACAGCTCGACCCCGGCCTCGTCGAGGTACTTGGCCTCGAAGTCGTAGAAGTCGTGCTGCTCGCCCGTGACGACGATCTCCCCCGGCAGGGACGCGCGCGGCCGCGCTCCCCCGCGTCCGCCGAGGACGGCGCACTCGATCTCGCGACCGACGACGCCCGCCTCGACGACGACCTTCGGGTCGTGCTCCTGCGCCGCCGCGATCGCCGCGGGCAGGTCGGCGAGGTCGTCGACCTTGGAGATGCCGAGGCTCGACCCGGCGCGCGCGGGCTTGACGAAGACGGGCAGGCCGAGCGCGGCCACCGCCTGCGTCGCCGTCTCCGGGTCGCGCTCGAACGCCCCCGGCTTGACGACGGTGTACGGCGCGATCGGCAGGCCCTCGCCCGCGAGCACGAGCTTCATGAAGTGCTTGTCCATGCCGACCGCCGAGGCGAGGACGCCCGCGCCCACGTAGCGCACGTCGGCGAGCTCGAGCATGCCCTGGAGGGTGCCGTCCTCGCCGTAGGGGCCGTGCAGGAGCGGGAAGACGACGTCCACCTCGCCGAGCACGCGCGGCACCTCGCCGGGCGTGAGCACCCGCAGGTCCCGGCGTCCGGTCGACAGCGGGAGGATGACCTCCTCGCCCGTCGGCTCGACCTGGGGCAGCCGGCCCGCCGTGATCTCCCAGCGCGACGGCTCGTCGGCCGCGAGGACCCACTCGCCCGACGGCGTGATCCCGACCGGGACGACGTCGTAGCGCGTCCGGTCGATGGCGCGCAGGACGCCCGCGGCGGTCGCGGCGGAGATGGCGTGCTCGCCCGAGCGCCCGCCGAACAGCACGAGGACGCGGGGCTTGCGGGGGGCGCCGGTGGGGTGCTCGTCGGTGGACGGCACGGACCGGTCGGGGCTCTGGCTGGACATCGCCGACGACCCTACCGGACGCCTGCTCGCGCGCGGACGCGCGCCGGTGCGAGATCCGGCGAGCATCCCGGCGAGATCCCGGGAACGATCCGGGAGGCTCCGGCGTTGGGAGTGCCGTGGAAGACACGACTCTCGAGGCCCCCGCGGCCGACGACCCCGACCATAGTCCCGGCCGCACCGGCCCCGGCAGCGAGCGGACGCACCCACGCGTCCCCGACGACCGGACGGCGGTGCGGGCACGATGACGACCTTCCTCTCCCTCCTCCTCGGGCTCCTCGTGGTCCTCGCGATCACGGCGGCGACGGCCTACTTCGTCGCGCAGGAGTTCGCCTACATGACCGTCGACCGCTCCCGGCTGGGGGCCAAGGCGGAGGCCGGCGACGAGTCGGCCCGGCGCGCGCTCGCCGTGACCCGGCGCACCTCCTTCGTCCTGTCCGGCGCACAGCTCGGCATCACGGTGACGGGCCTGCTCGTCGGCTACGTGGCCGAGCCCCTCATCGGGCAGTCGCTCGGCACCATGCTCGGCGGCGTCGGCGTCCCGACGGGTGTCGGCGTCGCGGTGGGCACCGTCCTGGCGCTCGTGCTGTCGACGATCATCCAGATGCTCTTCGGCGAGCTGTTCCCCAAGAACCTCGCCATCGCGCGGCCCGAGCCGCTCGCGAAGGGTCTGGCGCGCTCGACGTCGGCGTACCTCACGGTCTTCGGCTGGCTCATCGCGGTGTTCGACAAGGCGTCCAACGCGCTGCTGCGGATGCTCAAGATCGAGCCCGTCCACGACGTCGACAACACCGCGACCGCGCGCGACCTCGAGCACATCGTGGCCGACTCGCGCGAGAGCGGGAACCTGACCGACGAGCTGTCCGTGCTCCTCGACCGCGTGCTGGACTTCCCGCAGCGCGACGTCGAGCACGCGATGATCCCGCGCTCGCGCGTGGGGACCGTCCGGCCCGAGGCCACCGTCGCCGAGGTGCGCGAGCTCATGGCCCGCGCCCACACGCGCTACCCGGTGGTCGACGACACGGACCAGCCGCTCGGCGTCGTCCAGCTCGCCGACGTCCTCGCGACCGACCTGCCCGCGGACGCCCCCGTCACGGCGCTCATGCGCCAGGCCGTGGTGCTGCCGACCGCCATGACGCTCCCGGACGCCCTCGCGCAGCTCAACTCCACGCGCAACCAGCTCGCGTGCGTCATCGACGAGTACGGCGGCTTCACCGGCGTGCTGACCGTCGAGGACCTCGCCGAGGAGCTCGTCGGCGAGATCACCGACGAGCACGACCCCGAGCAGCCCGCCACGGTCACGGCCGAGGAGGACGGCGTGTGGGTCATGGGCGGCGACGTCCACGTCGACGAGGCGGAGCGCGCCCTCGGGCACGACCTGCCCCGCGGCGACCACGAGACGGTCTCCGGGCTCCTCATCGCCCAGCACGGCGCCCTGCCGCGCGCGGGCGACCAGATCGAGGTGCCGCTCCCGGACGACCCGGCCGACCTCGTGCACGACGAGCCGGTGCACCGCGCGCTCCTCGTCGACGTCCTGTCGGTCGAGCGGCACGTGCCGCGTCTCGTGCGCGTCCGGCTCGTCGAGCGGCGGGGCGACGTCCCCGTCGACGTCGTCGTGCACCCGACCGCGCGCGAGGCAGCGCACCCGACCGACGCCGCGGAGGAGACCCGATGAGCAACCCCTGGGTCGTCGTCACGGCGACCGTCGCGATCATCGCGCTCAGCGCGTTCTTCGTCGCCGTGGAGTTCGCGCTCCTCGGCGCCAAGAGGCACCGCCTCGAGGACGCCGCCCCCACGAGCCGCGCCGCGCGCGCCGCGCTGCGCAGCTCGAACGAGCTCACGCTCCTCATGGCCGGCGCCCAGCTCGGCATCACCGCGTGCACGCTCGCGCTCGGTGCCATCACCAAGCCCGCCGTCCACCACTGGCTCACGCCCGTCTTCGAGACGTGGGGCGCGCCCCTGTGGGCCGCGGACGTCGCGGGCTTCGTGCTCGCGCTGATCGTCGTGACGTTCCTGCACCTCGTCGTCGGCGAGATGGCACCGAAGTCGTGGGCCATCGCCCACCCCGAGCGGTCGGCCACGCTGCTCGCGCTGCCGATGCGCGGGTTCATGTGGGCGTTCCGCCCGCTCCTGCGCTGGCTCAACGAGCTCGCGAACCGCTGCGTGCGGGCCGTGGGCGTCGAGCCGGTGGAGAACGTCGAGGGTGGCGGGCAGGACGCCGCGACCCTGCGGCACCTGGTCGAGCACTCGGCGAACGTCGGCGCGCTCGAGGCGTCGTACCGGGCGCAGATCTCGGGCGTGATCGAGCTCGAGACCCTCACTGTCGACGCTCTCGTGCCGACCGGGAGCCGGCCCACGTCGGTCCCCGCCGACGCGACGGCGGCCGACGTGCGACGCGCGTCGGCCCGCTCGGGCCACCTGCGCATCCTCGTCCAGAACGGGAGCGTGGTCCCGAAGGTCGTGCACGTGCGCGACACGCTCCTCGAGCCGGACGACCGGCTGGCCAAGGAGCTCGCGCGCCCCGGGTTCGTCCTGGAGTCCGGCACCACGGTGCACGCCGCGCTCGCGCGCATGCGCGAGTCGAGCGAGCAGCTCGCGGTCGTCATGGACGGCGAGCGGTTCGTCGGCGTCGTGACGCTCGCGGACGTCCTGCGCCGCATCCTCCCCCACCCGGAGGACCCGGTGCCCGTCCTCGTGGGCTGACGGCCGGCCACCGGCCGCCGTACGGTGGAGGGGCCCCGGCGACGCACGTCGCCGGGGCCCTTCCCCGTCCACCCCTCCACCGTCCGTCCCGAGACCGAAGGCAGGCCATGCCCACGCCCGTCCCGTCCCCCGCCCCGTTCCCCACGCCGCGCACGCTGCTCTCCGACGAGCTGCTGGAGCAGATCCGCGGCCGGGCCGCGGGCTATGACCGCGACAACGCGTTCTTCACCGAGGACCTCGCCGCGCTCACCGAGGCCGGGTACCTGCGCGCGCTCGTGCCGGAGTCGTTCGGCGGCGCGGGCCTCACCCTGCGCGAGCTGGCGCACGAGCAGGCGCGGCTCGCGGGTGCCGCCCCCGCGACGGCGCTCGCCGTGAACATGCACCACGTGTGGACGGGCGTCGCGCGCTACCTCCACCTGCGCGGCGACGCGTCGCTCGACTGGCTGCTCGAGGACGCCGTCCGCGGGGGCGTCTTCGGGTTCGGGTACTCCGAGGGCGGCAACGACCTCGTGCTGCTCGGCTCGCGCACCGAGGCCCGCCCGGACGAGCGGGGCGGGTACACGTTCCACGGCCGCAAGATCTTCACGTCGAACTCGCCCGCGTGGACGCGGCTCGGCGTGCTGGGGCTCGACACCCAGTCGCGCGACGCCCCGCGCCTCGTGCACGCGTTCGTGTCGCGCGACGCCGGGGTCCAGGTGCTCGACGACTGGGACACGATGGGCATGCGCGCGTCGCAGTCGCGCTCCACGGTGCTCGACGGCGCGTTCGCCCCCGTCGAGCGCGTCGTCCGGCGTCTGCCGCCGGGCCCGACGTTGGACCCCCTCGTCGTCGGGATCTTCACGACGTTCGAGACGCTGCTCGCGTCGGTGTACACGGGCATCGCGGACCGTGCGCTCGAGCTCGGCGTCGCCGCGGCCCGCCGTCGGACGTCGATGAAGAACGACGGCGCGCCGCTCTCCGAGGACCCGGACGTCCGCTGGCGCCTCGCCGACGCCGCGCTCGCGCTCGACGCCGTCTGGCCGCAGATCGACACCGTCGCGGCCGAGCTCGACGCCCTCGTCGACCGCGGCGCGGGCTGGTTCCGCGCGACCGCGGGGCTCAAGGTGCGCGCGACGGAGACGGCGAAGACCGTCGTCGACCAGATGGTGCGGGTCGCGGGCGGCTCCAGCTACTTCGCCGGCAACGAGCTCGGCCGCCTCTACCGCGACGTCCTCGCCGGGATCTTCCACCCGTCCGACGACGAGTCCGCCCACTCGACCGTCGCCCAGTCGCTCCTCGGCCCCCTGTCCTGACGCGGACCACCGGACGCCGAGCAGGTGGTCCTGGCTCGTCCCGGCCGCACGACGCACCAGGACGACCTGCTCGGCCGACCGTGATCGCCTGGTCGCCCGGTCAGGGGGTGGTCGCCCAGGGCACTCGTCGGGCGGCCGAGCGTACGCTGCCGCCATGAGCGACCCGCACGTCCCCGACGCCCTGTCCCCCGCGACCGTCGCCGTCGCCGCGGGACGCCCCGAGCGGTCGCAGGGCGCGCCCGTGAACCCCCCGATCGTGCTGTCCTCGACGTACGTGTCGCAGGGCGTCCAGCAGCCGGGCGAGCTCCTGTACACCCGGATGGACACCGAGACGTGGCACCCGTTCGAGGAGGCGCTCGCCGCGCTCGAGGGCGCGGAGCACCCCGGCGTGGTGTTCGGCTCCGGGATGGCGGCGATCGCCGCGGTGTTCTCGGCCGTGCCCGCGGGCGGGAAGGTCGTGCTGCCGCGCCACGCCTACCAGGTGTCGCTCGGCTTCGCGGACGACCTCGCGGCACGGGCCGGCGTCGAGGTCGTGCGCGTCGACGTCGCCGACACCGACCAGGTCGTCGCGGCCCTCGACGGCGCGTCGCTCCTCCTCGTCGAGTCCCCGACGAACCCCATGCTCGAGGTCGCCGACCTGCCCGCCCTGCTCGCGGCGGCGCGCGAGCGCGGGGTCCTGTCCGCCGTCGACAACACGTTCGCGACGCCGCTCGGCCAGCAGCCCCTCGCGCACGGCGCGGACGTCGTCGTGCACTCGGTGACGAAGTACCTCGCCGGGCACTCCGACGTCGTGCTGGGGGCGGCCGTCGCGCGCACGCCGGAGCTCACGGCCGCGCTGCGTGCCTACCGCACGCTCCACGGCTCGATCCCCGGGCCGTTCGAGGTGTGGCTCGCGCTGCGCGGCCTGCGCACGCTCGCCCTGCGCGTCGAGCGGTCCCAGCAGAACGCGGCGGAGCTCGCGCGCCGGCTCGCCGAGCACCCCGACGTCGTCGAGGTGCGGCACCCGAGCCTGCCCGACGACCCGGGTCACGAGCGCGCGACGCGCCTCATGACCGGGTACGGCTCGATCCTCGGCGTGCGCCCGCGGGGTGGCGCGGCGGGCGCGGACGCCGTCGTCGCGGCGGTCCGGCTGTGGGTACCCGCGACGAGCCTGGGCGGGGTCGAGTCGAGCCTCGAGCGCCGACGCCGGTTCGCGACCGAGTCGCGCACGGTCCCGGAGGACCTGCTGCGACTCTCGGTGGGCGTCGAGGACGTCGAGGACCTCTGGCGCGACCTGGACCGGGCGCTGCGCAGCGCGGTCGACTGACGCGCGCCACGGCCACGGCCGCGGCCGCGCGGCGCCGCGGCGGCGCGTGCGTCGTTCCGGCTCCGCGCCGCCACGCTCCGACTCCTTCAGAGCAGGTCGTTCTCCGCCTCTTCGAGGGGACCGCTCCACCAGGAGTCCGGCCCGGTCGCGGCGCTGTCGATGGCTCGCAGCCTCGTGCGGAGCGTCCGCAGCCGTGCGCGGTGCGAGGGAGCCTTGCGCCCGGACGGACGGGACGGCGGACGAACCTCCCCCGCCCGGAAGGCGCGGAGACGCTCCGCGGCCTGCTCGGCCGTCATCGTCGTCGGTCCGGGGGCGGGCTGCCCGGAGCTCAGGTACTCCGCGAACGCTTCCAGGAACCCCTCGGTCGCCGCCCGGTCGCGGTTGAGGGGGGACGAGTCGCCCGTCGCGACGTCCCGCACCCATGTCGACCCGTCCTCGTGCTCCATGACCAGAAGCTCTCCGTCGTGGACGACGCCGATCTCGCGGGCCCCGGGGTCGAGGTCGGTCCTCGCTGCCACCGGGTGCAGGCGGATCCCGAACAGATGCTCGTCACGCACGCCCTGGATCCTCTCCGCGCAGGCCGCCACGGCCCGCGCACCACCACCTGTGGGTCACCGCACCCTAGCCCGCGTCGGGCTCAGGTGCCGGGGAGCCGCGGCGGGACTGCTCCCGAGGGACGTAGAAGACCCCGCCGTCCAGGTCGACGTCGAACGGCCGGCCCTCCGCCGGCCGCTGCACGATGTCGAGCCGCTGACGTTCCTTCTCCTCGGTGAGGTGCGTCCGGCTCGGCTGGAAGATCTCGACGATCTCGCCGAACATGCCGGACGACGCGCTCTCGCCCGCGCCCTCGGAACGCCGGGCCCGCGCCTCCGCACCGGACGTGAAGCGGACGATCCCCACGACGACCAGTCCCGTGAGCGCGACCGCGAAGAACGCACCACCGATCCCCTGCAGCATCCCCCGAGGGTAGCGGCAGCCACCTCATCAGGACAGGGTGCGCGGTCCCCGAGACCGGGCCGTGACACGACCGTCGCCGGACCGTGGCCCGCCCGCCGCGCGCGCGTGACCTGGGGTTTCTAGGATCGACCGCATGACGACACGACGAGCGGTGCGGACGCGGCGGGCACGACCGACGGACGGTGCGGCGCCCGGGCGGCGGCCGGCCGCCGTCGCCGGCGCGGTCCTCGTCCTCGCGCTCGCGGCGTGCAGCCCCGGCGGGTCGGACGACTCGCCCTCCCCGTCGAGCACCGCGACGAGCGCGTCGCCCAGCCCGACCGACTCCCCGAGCACCACCCCGGAGCCCGGTGCCGAGCCGACCGACGGCGCGTCCACGCCGTTGGACGACGCGACGGAGGCACCGCTGCCGTTCCCCGCGAACACCGAGCCGGACACGCAGGACCCGTCCGCGGACGCCGCGCTCACGGTGACGGACGTCCGGGTCGGGCACCACGACGGGTTCGACCGGGTCGTCTTCGAGCTCGGCGGCACGGGGACGCCCGGGTGGCGGGTCGAGTACGTGGACCAGCCGACGGACGACGGCAAGGGCGACGTCGTCGCCGTCGACGGCGACGCCTACCTGCAGGTCATGATCTCCGGCTCGGGATACCCCATGGACACCGGGGTCGAGGAGTACGCAGGCCCCAACCCCGTCCGGGCCGAGGACGGCGGCGAGGTCGAGGAGGTCCTGCTGCGCGGCGTGTTCGAGGGGTACACACAGGCGTTCGTCGGGGTCGACGACGAGCAGCGCCCGTTCCGGGTGTTCTCGCTCGAGGACCCGACCCGCGTCGTCGTCGACGTCCGCGACGACGGCTGACGGCCCGTCCGGAGGCCGAGGGCCTCAGCGCTCCGCCGAGACGCCCTCGGCCTTCTGCGGCCGGGACAGCAGGCCACGCGCCATCTCGTCGACGGGCATGCCCTCGTGGAGCACCGCGACGACGCCCGCCGTGATGGGCATCTCCACACCGACCTTGCGCGCGAGCTCGAGCACCGAGCGGCACGACTTCACGCCCTCCGCCGTGCCGCCGGTCGCGGCGATCGCGTCGTCGAGGCTCAGCCCCTGGCCGATGTGCTTGCCCAGCGTGTGGTTGCGCGAGAGCGGCGACGAGCACGTCGCGACGAGGTCGCCCATGCCCGCGAGCCCGGGGAACGTCTCGGCGTCCGCCCCGAGCGCGAGCCCGAGGCGCGTGATCTCGACCAGGCCGCGCGTGATGACGGTGGCGGTCGTGTTGTAGCCGAACCCGCGGCCCTGGGCGATGCCCACGGCGAGCGCGATGACGTTCTTCACCGCGCCGCACAGCTCGACGCCGACCACGTCCCGGTTGGTGTACGGGCGGAAGTACGACGACGAGCACGCGCGCGCCACGTAGCGCGCCACGTCGTCGTCGGCGCACGACACGACGGTCGCCGTCGGCTGCCGGTGCGCGATCTCCCGCGCGAGGTTCGGCCCCGAGACCACGGCGACGCGCTCGGGAGCCAGGCCGAGCGACTCCGCGACGACCTCGCTCATGCGCCGGTCGGTGCTCAGCTCGACGCCCTTCATGAGGGACACCGCGACCGCGTCGGGCGCCACGTGCGGGCGGAGCTCGGTGAGCGTCTCGCGCGCGACCTGGGAGGGCACCGCGACGACGACGAGCCCGGCGCCCGCGAGCGCCTCGGCCGCGTCGGTCGTGGCGCGGATCCCCTCGGGGAGGTCGATGCCCGGCAGCCGCTTCTCGTTGCGGCGCGAGGTGTTCACCTGCTCGGCGACCTCGGCGTCGCGGCCCCAGAGGCGTACCTCGCACCCGGCGTCGGCCAGGACGGCGGCGAACGTGGTGCCCCAGCTGCCGGACCCGAGGACGGCGGCGACGATGCGCTCGGCGCTCACGCGCGGTCCTCCGTCCCGGGCCGACGGCGCAGGTCGAACCGCTCAGCGGGCGCCTGCTCCCCGCGGATCTCCTCGAGCTGGCTCGTGATCGCGGCCATGATGCGCTCGGTCGCCTCGCGCAGCGTCGCGGTGTCCTGCGGGCGGTCGTAGAGGTCGGAGAGGTCGACGGGCGGCCCCGCGTGGACCGCGACCTGCTTGGGCGGGATCGGCTTGAACACCTTGCCGTACGGCGCGAGGAGCCGGTGCGCGCCCCACTGGGCGATGGGGACGACGGGCGCCCGGCTCGTGAGCGCGAGGCGCGCGACGCCCGTCTTGCCCACCATGGGCCAGCCGTCCGGGTCGCGCGTGAGCGTGCCCTCGGGGAAGAACACGACGCACTCGCCCTCGTCGAGCCGGGCGGTGGAGTCCACGAGCGACTGCGCGGCGCCCGCGGTGCCGCGGTGCACGGGGATCATCCCGGTACGGGTGAGGAGGCCGCCGAGCACGGGCACCTTCCAGAGCGACGCCTTCGCCGTGATCTTGGGGGCGCGGCCCTGGTCGTAGAGGAAGTGCGCGAGCGTCACCGGGTCGACCTCGGTGACGTGGTTGGCGGCGGCGATGAACCCGCCGTCGGGCAGGTTCTCGGCACCCCGCCAGTCGCGTCGGGTGATCGCGAACAGGATCGGGCGCAGCAGGAACGCCAAGGTCTTGTACGCGCGCGGGGTCTGGGGCTGGCTCGGCACGGTCACCGAGCCTACCGGGCGGGGCCCGCCCTCAGATCCAGCCGTGCCGCCGCGCGGCGTGCGCGGCCTCGTGCCGGTTCGCGGCGCCCAGCTTGGCCGCCGCGGACGAGAGGTAGTTGCGCACCGTGCCGGGCGCGAGGTGGGCGCGCGTCGCGATCTCCTCGACGGGGGCGCCGTCCGCGGCGAGCTCGAGCACGTCGGCCTCGCGCGGCGTGAGCGGGCTCGCGCCCGCGGCGATCGCCTCCGCGGCGAGCTCCGGGTCCACGTAGCGGCCGCCGTCGCGCACCTGGCGCACGACGTCCGCGAGGACGCGCGCCGAGACGGTCTTCGGCAGGAAGCCCCGCGCGCCCGCCTCGAGCGCGCGCTTGAGGTAGCCCGGGCGTCCGTGGCTCGTGACGATGACGACGCCGCACGACGGCAGCTCGCCGGCGAGCCGCTGCGCGACCTCGACGCCGTCGAGGCCCGGCATCTGGAGGTCGAGCACGGCGACGTCGGGCCGGAGCTTGAGCGCGGCCGCGACGGCCTCGGGGCCGGACGCCGCCTGCGCCACGATCTCGAGGTCGTCCTCGAGCGCGAGGAGCGACGCGACGGCGTCGCGGATGAGGTTCTCGTCGTCGGCGAGCAGGATGCGGATCACGCCGGGGTGGTCCTCTCGGGGAGCGGGGACGGGGACGTGCGGTGGGGACGGGCGGCGTCGGGCACGCGGGCCACGAGCCCGAACCGCCCGTCGTCGACCCACGTCTCGAGGCGACCGCCGGCGCCCTCCAGTCGTTCGCGGAGCCCGACGAGGCCCGACCCGCCGCCGGTGCGCGGCGCCGTCGGGACGCCGTCGTTGACGACCTCCACGACGCTCGACGCCCCGTCGCGGTGGACCGTGATGGTGCAGGTGCGCGCGGTCGAGTGCCGCACGACGTTCGTCACGGCCTCCCGGACCGCCCACGCGAGCGCCTCCTGCGCGTCCTCGCCCACGGGGGTCTCGTCGCCGTGCACGGTCGTCTCGATCCCGGCGGACCGCAGGACGGACCGCGCCCCGGCCAGCTCGGCGCCGAGGTCGGCCGTGCGGTAGCCCGCGACGACGGCGCGCACCTCGCGCAGCGCGTCCTGCGCGATGCGACGGACCTCGAGCATCTGCTCCTCGGCGCCGGGGCGGCCGCGGGCCGCGAGCTCCGCCGCGAGCTCGCTCTTCACGGCGACCACGGACAGGGTGCGCCCGAAGACGTCGTGCAGGTCGCGCGAGAACCGCAGCCGCTCCTCCGCGACGGCGAGGCGGGCGTGGAGCACGCGCGTGCGCTCCTGCTCCCACACGACGCCGAGCATCCAGACCGAGGCGCGGTACGAGCCGAAGACGCCGAGCAGCATGACCAGGACCGAGAGGCCGAGGCCCACCGCCATGCCCGCCGTCCGCGCCGTCACAGGCCCGGTGCCCATCCACACGGAGCACCCGGTGACGACGGCGAGGACCAGCGCGACGAGCGCGACCCGCCGGAAGGTGAGCAGGGGGACGAGCGCCAGCACCCCGTACCCGAGGCCCAGGAGCATCGCGTAGTAGCGGCCGCTCGCGGCGACGTCGTCGGCGCCGTCCACGGGGAAGGTGCCGACGGCGAGCGCGGCGACCGCGAGCGAGAGGACCCCGAGGAGGACGAGCAGCACCGGGTGGACGCGGCGTCCGCCGAGGAAGTGCCCGATCCCGGCGCGCAGCGTGAGGATGCAGACGACCGTGTGCACGAGGACGAGCGCCAGCCAGAACCGCGCCACCGACGGGTCGAACGTCCGGTCGCTCCCGATGAGGGCGAGCGCGATGAAGGGCTCGGTCCCCGAGAGGAAGTAGAGCGACCATCGGGTGTAGGAGTCGAACCGTTCGGGGCCGGTCCGACGGCTCCACACGTCGAGGAACGTGCGCGGTCGGGTGATCACGACGACCAGCCTCGCACGCGGACCGCGTGCGAGGCCGTGACAGTCGTCATGAGGTGGGTGCCCCGGGCACCCGTGGACGGCTCAGTCCCGGCGGACGTCCGCGCCGAGCGCGACCAGCTTGTCCTGGAAGTTCTCGTAGCCGCGGTCGATGAGGCTGATGCCGCGCACGGTCGACGTGCCCTTCGCGGCGAGCGCGGCGATGAGGTGGGAGAAGCCGCCGCGCAGGTCGGGTACCTCGATGTCGGCCGCGGTGAGCGGCGTCGGGCCCGAGATGACCGCGGAGTGGTGGAAGTTGCGCTGCCCGAACCGGCAGTCGCGCCCGCCCAGGCACTCCTTGTAGACCTGGATGGTCGCGCCCATGCCGCGCAGCGCGTCCGTGAAGCCGAAGCGGTTCTCGTAGACCGTCTCGTGCACGATCGACAGGCCCTTGGCCTGGGTGAGCGCCACGACGAGCGGCTGCTGCCAGTCCGTCATGAAGCCCGGGTGCACGTCCGTCTCGAGCACGATCGGCGACAGGTCGCCGCCCGGGTGCCAGAACCGGATGCCGTCGTCCTGGACGTCGAACCGGCCGCCGACCTTCCGGAACGTGTTGAGGAACATCATCATCTCGGGCTGCGTCGCGCCCTTGACCGTGATGTCGCCGCCCGTCGCCAGCGCGGCCGACGCCCACGAGGCCGCCTCGATGCGGTCGCCGAGCGCGGTGTGCGTGTAGCCGTCGAGGCGGTCGACGCCCTCGATGCGGATCACGCGGTCGGTGTCGACCGAGATGATCGCGCCCATCTTCTGGAGCACCGCGATGAGGTCCATGATCTCGGGCTCGATCGCGGCGTTCGCGAGCTCCGTGATGCCCTCGGCGCGCACCGCGGTCAGCAGGAGCTGCTCGGTCGCCCCCACCGACGGGTACGGCAGCGCGATCTTCGTGCCCTGGAGGCGGCGCGGGGCACGGATGTGGATGCCGTTCTCCCGCTTGTCCACCACCGCACCGAACTGGCGCAGGATGTCCAGGTGGTAGTTGATCGGCCGGTCGCCGATCCGGCAGCCGCCCAGGTCCGGGATGAACGCCTCACCGAGACGGTGCAGCAGCGGGCCGCAGAACAGGATGGGGATGCGGCTCGAGCCCGCGTGCGCGTCGATGTCCGCGACGTGCGCCGACTCGACGTTCGACGGGTCCAGGTCGAGGATCCCCGCGTCCGGGTCGGACTTCACGGTGACGCCGTGCAGCTCCAGCAGCCCCGTCACGACGCCCACGTCGCGGATCTGCGGCACGTTGCGCAGCACGCTCGGCGACTCCCCCAGCAACGACGCCACCATCGCCTTCGACACGAAGTTCTTCGCGCCGCGCACGGTGATCGTCCCGTCCAGCGGGGTCCCGCCGTCGACGTACAGCACATCCTTCATGAGCTCTGGTCGCCCTCTCGCCAAGCCGATGGTCGTGGTGCCCCTGCGGGCAGGGCCCGCGTGCGGGGCCGCGGACGGCCGTTCCGCGCGCGCGGGTCCCGTGCGTGCCAACGTGCGGCACCCGGAGATTATTCACCCCCTGCGGGGGTGCTCGCCGCCGAACCGACGGCGGCGGCCGTCCCCGACACGTTACTCCCCGGTACGTCCGCGCGGGACGAGCGCCCAGAACCGCGAGACAGAGCCTCCATCGCGCGAGGGAGAGCCCCGGTCGCGCGAGGTAGAGGCGTGGTCGTGACCACGCCTCTACCTCGGCGGGCCGGGCTCCCCTCGGTGCGGCGGGATCGGGTCAGACGGCGGTCGCGTCGAACGCCGCGACGTACCGGTCGATCTCGGCGAGGTAGGCCGCGCGCTGCGAGTCGCCGAGCCACGACGCCTCGAACGAGTTCCTCGCGAGCTGCACGACCTCCTCCGTCGTGAGGCCCGCCGCCTCCGCGAGCGCGACGTAGTTCTCCGCGACGTAGCCGCCGAAGTACGCCGGGTCGTCGGAGTTCACGGTGACGCGCACGCCCGAGCGCAGCAGGCCGGCGATCTCGGTCGCCTTCATGTCGTCGGTGACGAACGAGTTCGAGATCGGGCACGTCGTGAGGCCCAGCCCACGCTCGCGCACGACGTCGACGAGCGCCGGGTCCTCCACGACGTTCGTGCCGTGGTCCACCCGGTCCACGCCGATCTCGTCGAGCACGGTCCGGATGTTGTCGATGCTGCCGACCTGGTCGATGTCGCAGTGCATCGTCAGCCGGTACCCCAGCTCGCGGGCGCGCGCGAACACGTCCGCGAACTTCTGCGGCGGGTTGTCGCGCTCGTCGGAGTCGAGCCCGACGCCCAGGATCTTGTCGCGGAACGGCACCGACGCCTCGAGCGTCTCGGCCGCGCTCTGCGCGGAGTGGTCGCGCAGGAAGCACAGGATGAGGTGCGCGTCGATGCCGTGCTTGCTCGGCGCCTCGGCCGCGGCGCGGTGGTACCCCGTCACGACCGCCTCGAACGGCACGCCGCGCGACGTGTGCGCCTGCGGGTCGAAGAACATCTCGGCGTGCTTCACGCCGTCCGCCGCCGCGCGGGCGAGGTAGGCGTCGGCGAGCTCGTAGAAGTCGTCCGCGGTCTGCAGCACCTCCATCGCCGGGTAGTACACGGCGAGGAAGCTCGTCAGGGAGTCGAACGCGTACGTCGCGCGCACCTCCTCGACCGTCGACTGGCCGATGTCGATGCCGTTGCGCTGCGCGAGGCGCAGCTTGAGGTCGGGCTCGAGCGTGCCCTCCAGGTGCAGGTGCAGCTCGGCCTTCGGCAGGCCGGTGACGAACTCGCGGGTGGGCGTCGTGGGCGCGGGCATGGGTCTCCTTCTCGGTCGGTGTCCCCCGGGACCATCTTCCCCCGGGCACGACGACGGCGGCGCACCCGGGTGGGTGGCCGCCGCCTGGATCGCGCCGGGGACGGGAGAACCCGTCAGAGCAGCCGACCGCCGGTCACGCCGATGCGGTCGCCGGTGATGTAGCTCGACTCCTGCGAGGCGAAGAACACGTACGCCGGCGCGAGCTCGGCGGGCTGCCCGGCACGGCCGAGCGGCGTGTCGGCACCGAACTGCTCGACCTTCTCCTCCGGCATCGTGGCCGGGATGAGCGGCGTCCAGATCGGCCCGGGCGCCACGGCGTTGACGCGGATGCCCTCGGGCGCGAGCTGCTGCGCCAGCCCCTTGGTGAAGTTGAGGATCGCCGCCTTGGTGCTGGCGTAGTCGAGCAGCGGAGGGCTCGGGTCGAACGCCTGGACGGAGGTCGTGTTGATGATCGCGCCGCCGCTGGGCAGGTGGTCGAGCGCCGCCTGCGTGATCCAGAACAGCGCGTAGACGTTCGTCTTGAGGACCCGGTCGAGCTGCTCGGTCGTGATCCCCCGCAGGCCCTCGTCCTGCGCCATCTGGTACGCGGCGTTGTTCACCAGCACGTCGAGCCCACCGAGGCCCGCGACGGCGTCCGCGACGAGCTGCCGGCAGAACTCCTCGTCGCGGATGTCGCCCGGCAGCAGCACAGCCGTGCGGCCCGCGTCCTCGATCCACCGGGCCGTCGTGCGGGCGTCCTCCTCCTCTTCCGGGAGGTACGAGATCGCGACGTCCGCGCCCTCGCGCGCGAAGGCGATCGCGACCGCCCGGCCGATGCCCGAGTCGCCGCCGGTGATCAGCGCCCGCTTCCCGCCGAGCCGGCCCGACCCCCGGTAGGTGGTCTCCCCGTGGTCCGGCTCCTGCGACATGTCGCCCGTGCGTCCCGGCGGCTGGAGCTGGTCGGCGGGCTGCTCCGGCTGCGGCTCCTGCGTCGTGGGGTCCTGCGGCGTGGTCTGGTCGGACATGAGCAACTCCCCTGTCGTCGTTCGGCGGAACGTCCAGCATGGGGGCGTCCGCGCGCGCTCGCAGCGCGCCGCCGGGTGGCTGGAGCGATCCCGTCGGTGGTGGCGACGGCTCGCGCGTCACTTCACCGCGCCACCGAGCGCGCCGGCGGCGATGTACTTCTGCGCGAGGACCAGCAGCACGACGGCGGGCACGGCGGAGATCACGGCGCTCGCCATGACAGGCCCCCAGCTCTGCACGTTGCCCTGGAGGTAGTCGTAGATGCCGAGCGTGATGGGCTTGATGTCGGCGCCCGTCGTGAGGGTGAGCCCGAACATGAAGTCGCTCCACGCGAACAGGAAGCTGAAGAGACCTGCCGTGATGAGGGAGTTCTTGCTGACCGGGACGATGATCGACCAGAACGCTCGGAGGTGACCGGCGCCGTCGACCCGTGCCGCCTCGGTGAGCGCCGGGGGGATGGACCGCATGAACGCGCTCATGATGATGATCGCGAACGGGATGCCATGGGTGGCGTTCGCGAGGACGAGGCCCACGTAGGTGTTCAGGAGACCCAGGTCGTTGAACAGCGTGTAGAGGGAGTTCGCGATGACGATGCCCGGGATCATCTGCGCCAGGAGGAGCACGAAGAGGAAGACCCCCATGCCGCGCAGGCGGAACCGCGACAACGCGTAGGCCGCGGGTGTGGCCACCACCAGCGACACCGCCACCGCACCGAGCGCCACGATCATGCTCGTGACGAGGTTGCCCGTCTGGTCCTCCCACGCGCGCCGGTATCCGTCGAACGTGATGTCGGTCGGGAAGAACGTGCTGTTCGCTGCCGTGCCGCCGCCCTGGAGGGAGACGTTGACCATCCAGTAGACGGGGAACAGCATGAGCACGAGGATCACGATCCCGACGACCGTGTATCGAAGCTGTCGGACGGCGATGGTCTGCTTCACGATGATCCTCACTCATCCACGGCGCGTCGGTTGACGCGCAGGTACACGACGGCGAAGAGCAGCGACACGACGATGAGGATGTTGCTCACCGCCGCCCCGGTGCCGAAGGAGAACTCCTGGAACGAGCGACGGTAGGAGTCGGTCGCCAGGGTCTGGGTGGCGTTGGCGGGCCCTCCGCCGGTCAGGCCCAGGATGATGTCCAGCACCTTGAGGGTGTAGATGACCCCGAGCACGAGGACGACGCTGACGACGGGGCGCAGGTTGGGCCACGTGATGTGCCAGAACGCCTTCGCGCCGGTGGCGCCGTCGAGGGCACCGGCCTCGTAGAGCTCGTCGGGGATGTTCTGCAGCCCCGAGTACAGCAGGGTCATGTTGAAGGGGATGCCGACCCAGACGTTCACCAGGACGACCGCGACCAGGGCGACGTCCGGGCTGGTGAGCCAGTGGATCGGCGCATCGATGACACCGACCGCCCGCAGCGCCTCGTTGAGGACGCCGCCGTCCTGGTCGAGGATCCACTTCCACACCGCGGTGCCCGCGATCATGGGCAGCAGCCACGGCAGCAGGAGCAGGGAGCGGAGCACGTTCCCCAGCGGGAACCGCCGCTTGAAGAACAGGGCGAACAGCAGGCCGATGACGAACTGACCGACGAGCGAGCCCACGGTGAACAGGGCGGTGTTGACGACCGTCGTCCGGAAGACGCCGCTCGAGACGACCTCGGCGTAGTTGTCGAGGCCGACCCAGGGTGCCTCGCCCGAGACGAACGTCCTCACCGTGTAGTCCTGGGACCCCATGACGAGGTTCTTGACGATCGGGTACCCGAAGAACACGAGCACGTAGACGATCGCGGGGACGAGGAACAGCCACTGGGTGGCCCGTTCCCGCGTCCGGGCGCGGCGGCGCCGGGCCGCGGGGCCGGGGCCGGCCGCGACGACGGGCGCCCGTCCGGCGGCGAGGGTGGTGGTCATCGTCCGTCCTTCCTCGGTGACGACGTGCGCGACGTCGGCGTGCGCATCAGTTCTCCGCCGCCCGCTCGAGGGCGGCCGCGGGGGTCTCGCTACCGGTCAGCGCGAGCTGCTGGGCGGTGTAGATCTGGGTCGCGGCGCGCGGCCAGTCGGGCCCGAGCAGCGCGGTCCGGGAGCGCGCGGTCTGCACGGTGTCGACGAACGTGGCGACGACGTCGTTCTTCGCGGCCGCCTCGGCCGCCGCCCCGGTGTCCGACGGGACGGCACCCCGCCCGGTCGCCATGACCAGCTGGTGCTCGCCGCGGGTGACGCACGCGACGAACTTCCCGGCCTTTGCCATCTTGTCGGGGTTCCCCGTGCGCGGGACGGTGAACGCCTCGCCGCCCAGCGGCGCCTGGAGCGTGTCCCCCGGCTCCGCGACGGGCAGCGGCACGGCCGCGTAGTCGAGGTCCTCGGCGGCCTCGAGCGCAGGCATGTTCCACGGGCCGTTGACCATCATCGCGGCCTTGCCCGCGATGAACTGGTCGTTCACGTCGTTCTGGGACCAGTTGACGACGCTGGACGAGGCGAACCCGTCCTGCACGAGGCCGTTGACGAAGGACAGCGCCTGGACCGCCTCGGGCGACGTGAGGTCGTCCTCGTTCGCCCCGTTGGACCAGAAGTAGGGCAGGAACTGCCAGGTGCCCTCGAAGGTGTTGGCGGCGCTGAACGCGATGCCGTACCGGTCGTCGGTCGTCAGCGCCTCCGCCGCGGCCCGGAGCTCGTCCCAGGTGGTGGGCGGTTCCACCTCGGCCTCGGCGAGGGCGTCGACGTCGTAGAACAGCCCGACCGTGTTGACGACCGGCGCCACGCCGTAGAGGTCGCCGTCGTACGTGCCGGCGTCGACGACGCCCTGCGGGTAGCCCTCGCCCGTCATGCCGTAGTCCGTCAGCGGGCTCAGAGCTCCGGACGACGCGATCTGCTGGACGTCGGGGTTGTCGAGCATGAGGACGTCGGGGAGCGTGTCGGACGACGCCTGCTGGAGCACGGTGGCGATGAGGCCGGAGCCCGCCACGTGGTTGGCCCGTACCTTCATGCCGACCTCGGCGGCGCAGGTGTCGTAGACCTCCTGGTAGACCGGCGCGCTGGTGTCCGACAGCGTGTCGGTCACGACCAACGTCCCGTCGTCCGCACGGGCCCCGCCGCTGCACGCGGACAGTCCCAGGACGACGGCCGCGGCCGACGCCGCGCCCACGACGGTTCGGGTTCGTCGCACAGTCCTCGCTCCTTTGCTCGGTTCTCGTGACGGCGAGGTTAGACACGGCGGACGGACGCTGTCAAAGCGCTTTACCAACACGTCGCACTGTGTGATCATCGAGCCGCAGCACCGTTCCCGAGCCCCGAGGAGTCCCCCGTGGTGACCATGCAGGACGTGGCCGACCGGGCCGGCGTCTCCCTGACGACCGTCTCGTTCGTCGTCAACGGGACCAAGCGCGTGGCGCCGTCGACCCGCGCCCGTGTCGAGGAGGCGATGGCCGATCTCGGCTACCGCCGCAACGTGCTCGCCCGAGCCCTCGCGAGCCGGCGCAGCCACATCGTTGCGCTGGTCTTCCCCGCGCTGCAGCACCGCCTCGGCAGCACCGCGCTGAGCATCGTGACGGCCGCCGCGCGCGCCGCCACCGAGCGCGGCTTCAACGTGGTGCTCTGGCCGGTCGACGACGTCGCCCAGCTCGACGACTACCTGTCCGGAGGACTCGTCGACGGCGTCCTGCTCATGGAGGTCACCGCCGACGACCCGCGCGTCGCCCTGCTCGTCGAGCGGGACGTGCACTTCGGGCTCGTCGGCCGGACCGAGGACACGACCGGGCTGTCGTACGTCGACATGGACTTCGCGGGCATGGTCGCGACCGGGCTCGACCACCTCACCGAGCTCGGCCACCGCCGGGTCGCGCTGTTCCTCGGCGATCCCGGTGGCCCCGCATGGTCGGGATACGGCCCGGTCGCCCGGACCGAGCAGGCGTACCTGGCCGAGGCGGCGCGCCGAGGCCTCGACCCGGTCGTGGTCCGCAGCGCCCAGGACCCGCGCTCGGGCCGGCGGGCCGCCACCGCACTGGCCGAAGACCACCCTGACGTGACGGCCGTCCTCGTCCTCAACGAGCTGGCGCTGTCCGGGTTCGTGAACGGGCTCGTCGCCGCCGGGCGCACCGTCCCGGACGACGTCTCCGTCCTCGGGCTCGCGACGTCCGCCGCCGACCTCGAGACCGCCGACCCGGCGGTCAGCGCCGTGGTCGCGCCGGGCGCCGAGCTCGGCGCGCGCAGCGTCGACGGCCTCGTCGACCGCTTGACGGACCCGACCGCCGCGCCGACGCACGACCTGCTCCCCGGCACGCTCCGGCTCGTCGGATCCACGGCCGCACCCCGCTGACGGCCCCCAGACGCCACACCCGCACCACCGGAAGGCCCCGCACCATGAAGTTCACCGACGGTTTCTGGCACGCCCGCCCCGGCGTCGCGATCCACTACGCCCGTGAGGTGGACCGGGTCGTCACCGACGGCACCCACCTGCGCTCCCTCGCCCCGACCAGAGCCGTTCGGCACCGCGGTGACACCCTGAACAACCCCGTGATCACGACGACCGTGTCGTCGCCGGCGGAGAACGTCGTCCGCGTGCAGCACGTGCACCACCGGGGCCAGGTCGAGCCCCGGCGCTTCGAGCTGGACGTCGCCGACGGCGTCGGCGACGCGAGCACGATCGACGGCGTCGGCACGCTCCGGACCGGCGACCTCAGCGTCCGGCTGTCGGTCGGCAAGGCCTGGGAGCTGTCGTTCCACGCCGGCGGGCGACGTCTCACCGGGTCGAGCGGCAAGTCGGTCGCCTGGGCCGACGTCGCGCCCGACGCCTCCGTGGACCACGGCCCGATCGAGCTGCGCCGCGACGGACGCACCAGCTACGTGTTCGACCAGCTCGACCTCGGCGTGGGCGAGCTCGTCTACGGCTTGGGCGAGCGGTTCGGCCCGGTCGTGAAGAACGGCCAGACCGTCGACATCTGGAACTACGACGGCGGCACCTCGAGCGAGCAGGCGTACAAGAACGTGCCGTTCTACCTGACGAACGCGGGGTACGGCGTCTTCGTCAACGACCCGGGGCACGTGTCGTTCGAGGTGGGCTCCGAGGCCGTGGAACGGGTGCAGTTCTCGGTGCTCGGCGAGTCGCTCGACTACTTCGTGATCTACGGACCGGACCCCAAGACGATCCTCGAGCGCTACACCGCGCTGACCGGCCGCCCCGCCGAGGTCCCCGCCTGGACGTACGGCCTCTGGCTCTCGACGAGCTTCACCACCGACTACGACGAGGCGACGGTCAGCTCGTTCATCGACGGCATGGCGGAGCGGGACATCCCGCTGAGCCTGTTCCACTTCGACTGCTTCTGGATGCGCGAGTTCAACTGGTGCGACTTCGAGTGGGACGCCCGGACGTTCCCCGACCCCGAGGGCATGCTCGCCCGGCTCCACGACCGCGACCTGAGGGTCTGCGTCTGGATCAACCCGTACATCGCGCAGCAGTCGCCCCTGTTCGACGAAGGTATGGCGGCCGGCTACCTGGTCCGGCGCCGCGACGGCTCGGTCTGGCAGTGGGACCGCTGGCAGGGCGGGATGGCGCTGGTGGACTTCACCAACCCGGATGCCACGGCCTGGTACAAGGACAAGCTGCGGGTCCTCGTGCGCCAGGGCGTCGACGCGTTCAAGACGGACTTCGGCGAGCGGATCCCGGTGGACGTCGCGTACTTCGACGGCTCGGACCCCGAGCGCATGCACAACTACTACACCCACCTCTACAACGAGGCGGTCCACGAGGTGCTCGTCGAGGAGCGCGGCGTGGGCGAAGCCGTGCTGTTCGCCCGGTCCGCGACCGCGGGCGGCCAGCAGTTCCCGGTGCACTGGGGTGGCGACTCCACGGCGTCGTACGTGTCCATGGCGGAGTCGCTGCGGGGCGGTCTGTCGCTCGCGTACAGCGGGTTCGGCTACTGGAGCCACGACATCGGCGGCTTCGAGATGACCCCCGACGCCGGGGTGTTCAAGCGGTGGACGGCGTTCGGCCTGTTCTCCAGCCACAGCCGCATGCACGGCAGCGGGTCCTACCGCGTCCCGTGGATGTTCGGGGAGGACGAGTCGGACCCGACGAGCGCCGTGGCGGTGACCCGGAAGTTCGCGCGGTTCAAGAACCGGCTCGCGCCGTACCTCGTGGCCACCGGCCGCGAGGCCCACCGGTCGGGCACGCCGATGATGCGGCCCATGCTCCTGGAGTTCCCCACCGACCCGGCGGTGCCGCACCTGGACCGGCAGTACATGCTGGGGCCGGACCTGCTGGTGGCACCGGTGTTCAACGCCGAGGGTCACGTCGACCTCTACCTGCCCGAGGGCGAGTGGGTCGGGCTGCTCTCCGGCGAACGCGTCGTCGGGGGACGCTGGCTGCGGGAGAACCACGACTTCGACTCCCTGCCCGTGTACGTGCGCCCCGGCGGCGTGATCCCGCTCAGCGCGCACGAGGAGCGTCCCGACGCCGACCACCTCGACGGCCTCACCCTGCTCGTGCACCCCGGCGACGACGGCTGGTCGCGGACCGTCGAGGTGCGCGGCACCGACGGCGCGAGCGTCGCGTTCACCGTGCGACGGGACGGCGACGACGTCGTCGCCCGGTCGTCGCTCGGCTCCGGCTGGGCGGTCGCGGTCGCGGGCGGCGACCGCGCGGACGCGGCGGACGGCGTCGCCCGGGTGCGGGCATGAGCGGCGCGTCCCCGGCTCCGGGCGTGAGCGTCCCGCACCCGGCCCCGACCTGGCTGCCGGACGCCGTGGCGTCCGCGGGCGCACGGCTCGTCCCGCCCGGCCCGGGCACGGATGCCCTGCTCTGGTTCGGGGGTGAGCTCGACGACCTGCGGGCGGCGCTGGCCTCCGCTCCCGGGTGCCGCTGGGTGCAGCTCCCGTCGGCGGGCGTCGACTCCTACGTCGACGGCGGCCTGCTCGAGGCGCCGGGCGTCACCTGGACCTCCGCCAAGGGCGCGTTCTCCCGTCCTGTGGCCGAGCACGCGCTCGCCCTGACGCTGGCGACGCTCCGGCACCTGCCGGAGCGCGCCCGCGCGCGCTCGTGGGGCGAGCCGACGGGGACGTCCCTGTTCGGGGCGCGCGTGCTCGTGCTGGGTGCCGGCGGCATCGCCCGGACGTTCCTCGACCTGCTCGCACCGTTCGGCACGCGCAACGTCGTCGTGCGTCGCCGGGCCGAGCCGGTGCCCGGCGCCGAGCGCACGGTCACCACGGAGCACCTGCACGACGAGCTCTCCCGGGCGGACGTCGTCGTGGTCGCGGCGGCCCTGACGACGCAGACCCGCGCACTGGTGGGCGCTCCCGAGCTGTCCGTCATGAAGCCCGGCGCGGCGCTCGTCAACATCGCGCGCGGCGGGCTCGTCGACACCGACGCCCTCGTCGCGGCACTCACCTCCGGCCGTCTCGGCGGCGCAGCGCTCGACGTCACGGACCCGGAGCCGTTGCCCGACGGCCACCCGCTGTGGGACCTGCCGACGGCGCTGGTGACCCCGCACACCGCGGACACCCGCGAGATGATCGAGCCGCTGCTTCGCGCACGGATCGAGGAGAACCTCCGCCGGTTCGTCGCCGGCCAGACCCTCGTCGGTGTCGTCGATCCCGTCGCGGGGTACTGACATGGCGGCCACCGACGCCCTCGAGGGGGTGGTCGTCATGGGCGTGGCAGGGTGCGGCAAGTCGACCGTCGGCAGCCTCCTGGCAGCCCGCCTCGGTCTGCGCTTCGTCGACGCCGACGACATGCACCCGCCGGGGAACGTCACGAAGATGGCGGCCGGCACTCCCCTGACCGACGGCGACCGGCTTCCCTGGCTCGGCCGTGTCGCGGAGGTCCTGCAGGCCGGCGCCGACGCGGGAGCACCCGCCGTGGTGGCCTGCTCGGCCCTGCGGCGGACGTACCGGGACGCACTGCGGCGCGGCGGCGACCTCGCGTTCGTCCACCTCCACGGCGACCGTGACCTGCTCGCGGGACGGATCGCGGCGCGCACGGACCACTTCATGCCGCCGGCGCTCCTGGACTCCCAGCTCGCCACGCTGGAGCCCGTGGCGAGCGACGAGACCGGCCTCGTGGTCGACGTCGCCCAGGCGCCCGACCGCATCGTCGACGTGGTCACGGCCTGGCTCGGAGCCGGCGTCACCGACGTCGCGGCCCGTACCACCTAGTCCGTCGCCGAGACCAGACCCACCCGGTACGCGAGCACGACGGCCTGCACCCTGTCGCGCAGGCCGAGCTTCGCGAGGATCCGCGACACGTACGTCTTGACGGTCTCCGGGGTGATGACGAGCTCGCGGGCGATCTCCGCGTTGGAGAGCCCGGCCGCGAGCTGCTCGAGCACCTCTCGCTCGCGCGGCGTCAGGGCGCGCACGACCTCGTCCCGCGCGCGGCGGGTCGTGTCGGACGGTCGCACGCGCTCGGCGTAGCGGCCGATCAGGGCACGGGTCACGGACGGCGCCAGCAGGGACTCGCCGCGGGCGACCGTGCGGACGCCGTCGACCAGCTCTGCGGGCGGGGCGTCCTTGAGCAGGAACCCGCTCGCCCCGGCGCGCAGCGCCTCGTAGACGTACTCGTCGACGTTGAACGTGGTCACCACGAGCACCTTGGTCGGCGTCTCCACGTCGGGGCCGGCGATGCGGCGGGTGGCCTCGATGCCGTCGAGCACGGGCATCCGGATGTCCATGACCACGACGTCGGGCCGCAGCCGTCGCGCGGCCTCGACGGCGGCGCGCCCGTCCTCCGCCTGACCGACGACCTCCATGTCGGCCTGGGCGGAGAAGATCGTCACGTAGCCGACGCGGACCAGCTCCTGGTCCTCGCACACCAGCACGCGGATCGGGGGGCGCGACCCCGGCGTCGGGAGGGTCATGGGCTGCACCTGGTCGGGACGATGGGGATCCGGACGCGCAGGCGGAAGCCGCCGTCCGGCGTCGGGCCGGCGTCCAGCGCACCGTCGAGGACGCGGACGCGCTCGCGCAGGCCGGCGAGCCCGCGTCCGGCCGGGGCCGCCGCCTGCGCGGCGTCGGGCCGGAGCGGCACCGGCGTGCCCGCCGCCGCGGGCCCCGCGGTGGTGACCTCGACCTCGACGCGGTCGGCACCGCCCTGCAGGCGGACGGTGGTCGGCCGCCCGGGGGCGTGCTTGAGGGCGTTGGTGAGTCCCTCCTGGACGGCCCGGTACGCGGCCAGCCCGACGGCGTCGGGCAGGTCAGGCGCCCCGTCCTCCCCGGCCCACTCCACGGGCTGGCCGGACCGGCGGGCCTGCTCGACGAGATCGCCCACCCGACCCAGGGTGGGGCCCCGACCCTCGGACGCGGACTCGCCCGTCGCCTCGAGCACGCCCAGGAGGTACCGGAGCTCGGTCAGGGCGCGTCGCCCGGTGCCGCTGATCGCGACGAGCCCTTCGGCCGCGCGCTCGGGCGCGGCGGCCAGGAGGTACTGCGCGGCGTCGGCCTGGACGACCATCGCCGTGACGTGGTGCGTCACCACGTCGTGCAGCTCGCGCGCGATCCGGGCTCGTTCCTGGGACGTCGCGACGTCCGCGGCGAGCCGACGACGTTCGACCTCCTCGGCCCGTCGACGACGCACCGCCGTCCCGGCGAGCCAGATCACCACCAGGACGAGGAAGAACGCGAGGAACACCGGCACCCGGTTCGGCGAGCCGAGGCCGACGAGCGTGCCGGCGAGGACGACGTAGCCCGCGGTCGCGACGACGGCGGCCGTCCGCCGGGACCGCTCCAGGTGAGCCCCGGCGCTGTACAGCGCGACGTAGAGGCCGACGCTCGCGAACGTCGGCGGGTACGACAGGACCTGGTCCACGGCGAACGCGGCGCCGACGACGGCGAGGCACGCCCCGGGACCGCGGCGCCGGAACGCGAGGGGCAGGCACTGCGCGAGGAGGAGCGCCACGGACAGGCCGTCCGTCGGCCGCTCGGGCAGGTCGCCGAGCTCGACGCCGATCGCCGTGAGCGTCGGGACGAACCCGAGCGCCGCGAGGGCGACCGCGAGCGCGGCGTCCCCGGCGTCCTGTCGGCTCGCTCGCCACCGTCGGGACGTCGGACCGGTGCGTGCGGCCCGGTCGAGGACGGGGTGGGCGGGCACGGCCCGAGCCTACGGGCGACGGCGGTGCGCCGGGACCAGCCGGCCGCGGCGTCGCGCGAGCACGAGCAGGGGGACGGCGATCAGCGCGCCGAGCGTCACGGTCACCAGCGAGCCCTCGATGCCGAAGGCCCCACCCGTCAGCACGCTCGGCCCGGAGACGTCCGCGACCAGCAGGCCCGGTGCGGCGTGACCCGAGACGGGGATGCCGAGCAGCGCGACGGCGGCGTTCCAGGCGAGGTGCAGGCCGATGACGAACCAGAGGTTGCGGCGCCACAGGAACGCGGCGCCGAGCAGACCTCCGGCCTCGATCGCGATCGCCAGCGCGCTCCACGGGGTGGCGCCCGGGTTGAAGAGGTGCGTCAGGCCGAAGAACCCCGCCGTCACCGCCAGCGCGACCCAGCTGCCGAGCAGGCGCTCGAGGGCCTGGAGCGCGAGGCCGCGGAACACGAGCTCCTCGACGACGGCGGCCCCGACGGTGACCGCGAGGATCGGGGCCACCACCGCGAGGAGGTCGACGTCGGCGACCCGGAACGAGTAGCCGCCGAGGGCCGTGACGACGGCCGCGGACACCGCCACGAAGCCCAGCCCGAGCGCCGCACCCAGCAGGGCCTCCGGCACGGCGCGGCGGGCCGCGATCTCGGGCGTGCGACGTCGGGCGAGGAACCGCATGACCACCCGGTAGACGACGACCGCGAGCGCAGCGCCCAGCACGGGGAGGAGCAGGAACGGCTCCGCCGACGCGGTCAGGCGCCCGACGAGGCCGACGCCGATCGTGCCGGCGATCATCCACACCAGGGGGTGCTGCACGAGGCGAGCCACCGGACCGCCTCCGGAGCCCTCCCCGGCACGGGGGCGAGGTGTTGTGGTCGTCGTGCTCATGCGGGCCTCCGTCGCTGTGCGTGATCGCCCGGTCGGGCGATCACCGGCAACGCTAGGAATTCGGGTGCTCCCGCGAATCACCCCGGGGTGAGCAGCCGGAGTAGCTCTCGCGGGGGACCCGCGCGGCCCGCTAGGGTACTTCGCATGCGAAACAACAGCCCGGCGACGGTGGGCTCCGAGGAGCTGCGGATCCAGATCCCGGCGGGCGGCTGGGTCGTCGGCACGGTGCGCGAGCCCGCCGAGGAGTCCCCCCGCGGTGTCGTGGTGATCCACCCCGCGACGGCGGTCCCCGAGCGTCTGTACACGGGGTTCGCGGAGTTCCTCGCCACCCACGGGTACGTCGCCGTCACCTACGACTACCGCGGCACCGGCCGGTCTGGCAGCCCGCGCGACCACCGTGGCCTGCGCATGCGCGACTGGATGGCCGACGACGTCCCCGCGGTCGCCGCGTGGGCCCGCCCGCGGTTCGGCGACGTGCCACAGCTCGCCGTCGGGCACAGCATCGGCGGGCACGCGCTCGCGCTCGGCAAGGGCTCGCGGGGCCTGGCCGGGTTCGTCACGGTCGCGTCCCACGTCGCCGCGACGTCCGCGATCCCCGACCGCGCCGAGCGTGCGCGCGTCCGACTGATCCTGCGGGCGCTCGGCCCCGCGACGGCCCGGGTGCTCGGCCACGTCCCCGGCCGTCGTCTGAGCCTCGGGGAGGACATGCCTGCCGCCGCGATGCTCGAGTGGAGCCGCTGGTCGACCATGCCGGGCTACTTCTTCGACGACCCGACCATGCACGCCGCCGCGGACGCGGCCCGCGTCACGGGCGACGTCCTCGCCGTCGGGTTCACCGACGACCCGTGGGCCACCCCCGCGCAGATCGACGCGATCACCGACCGCCTCACGGCCGCCCACGTCGAGCGCCGCACCTGGAGCCCCGCCGACGGCGGCGTGGAGGCGATCGGCCACATGGGCTTCTTCCGCCGCGGGCTGCGGGACACGCTCTGGCCCGAGCTCCTCGCCTGGCTCGACGCCCGCGCCGCGGCCGCCCCGTCGCAGCAGGACGGGAACGTCCACTTCCCCGCCAGGAAGCCGCGACGATGACGGGCCGCCCGCCGCGGCTGGTGCTCCTCACCACCGCGGCGGAGCGCCAGATGCGGCGCTGGATCGCGCGCCGCGGCAGCGCGCGCACGACCGGGGACGGCGGCCCGGGACTCGGGGCCGCCGCCGCCGGCGTGCTGCTGCACCTCGCCACCCACCCCGGCGCGACGATCGGCGAGGTGACGGCCGCGCTGCAGGCCTCCCCCGCCGGCACCAGCGGCCTGCTCGCCCGCATGGAGCGCGCGGACCTCGTGCGCCGTCGCCCCGACCCCGACGACCGCCGCACCGTCCGCCTGGACCTCACGCCCACCGGCACCGTGGCGCTCGACGACGTGCGCGCCGCGCTCGCCGAGCTGAACGACCGCCTCACCGAAGGCTTCACCCCCGACGAGCTGGCCACCGTCGCCCGCTGGCTCGAGCACGTGACGCGGACGCTCGCCTAGCGGCACCGGCGGGTCGCCCGGCGGACCGTACGCCTTCCCCGCGAGGGCGCGCGGGGGCACGTTCGTCCCCAGGCGCGCGCACGCCCGCCGGACAGCACGAGGCCCGGACCTGGAACAAGCAGGTCCGGGCCTCGGCTCGGGTGGTCGCCCGCGCAGGCGACCGCGTCTCACGGGTCAGAAGTTGATCATCTGGCGTGATCGTTGAGATTCCGCGGATTCTGAGGATTCGCACGCGGTTCGTGCCTTCCCCGTGCCACACAGCGTTGACGCTGCCCGACGCGCGAGCCCGACTTCGAGCCTACCGACCACGGTTGCGGCTCGCCTGGGTCGCGGAGCGCAACTGCGCGACCTGTTCCGGGCACCATCGCGGAGGCCAGCCATCATCGCACGGCACGACACGGTTCATATCGGCAGCGCCCTCACGCGGTGCCCTCCGGCAAGAGACCAGCCGGAAGTCGATGGCCGTCACCCGTCCGACCGCAATGGGCTCGGCGAGGTGTCATCTAGAACCATCAGCCCCGCAGGGCTATCACTGCCACGCGGCTCCTGCTGTCCGACGGGCGTCAACGGCTGTACGGTGCGAGCCCTTCGTTCCCTGCGACAACCAGGGAGTCAACGAGCCTCTGCCACTCATCCAGGACTTCGAGCTCTTCTGCCGTCTGACGAACCTCCTTGAGCCAGACGTTGCTGCTCCATGACTGAGTGATGGCCACAGTGCCGTCTTGGACGCACAGGGCGGTGACCCACGCGAGACCTCGACGGACCTGAACCTCGACGGGGAGCCGGCGTAGGAGTCCGATGAGGCTGTCGAGGCACCTGCCCTCGCCCTGGGCGATTGGCAGCCAGTCGTCAATAAGGTCAAGAAGGTCTTCAGCGCGGACCCAGTCAAGAGGTGCACCAGCGCATTCGTTGTACATGCCCTTGGCCCAGGCGAGAGGAGAGGGAAGGAGGGCGCTCGCCGCCCAGTCGCCCCAGTGATGGTCCCTGTAGGGGCTCTCCTCGCTGTCCGCATAGCTGAGTCCACGCCCGAACACAGCGGGCCACAAACGACGGGCGGCGTCGGCGAACCATTCGTTCTCGGCGCCAGCGGCCGCCAGCCCGTGTAGGAGGTTGGACATCAGACTCGCGTCCGCTCGCAGCACGTCCAAATGCTCGAGAACGGGAGCTGTGTCGCCGTCATTCGAGTAGACATTGAGGAGTGCTCTGGCAGCGATAAGGGTGTGGTCGCCGCGGTGGTCAGCGGTCCAGCCCTTGTCCTCGTGCACGACCATGGCTCGGGACTGGACACCCAGCAGGCGGTGGAGCAAGGTCACCGCGTCGTTCGTCCGGCAGTGGTCGGCCGCTGCGGCGACTCCGAGCCCTCGGATGACTGCGTCGAGCAACGAGATACTGATCGAGTCGCCGGGGAGCTGCTCCAAGCGCGCCACGACATCACCGTCGATGCGCACCGGAGCGCGCCGCTGCCCACCCTGGTCCCATGGGCCGATCTCGGCGCTTCGAGCCGTTTCTAGCAACCAGTCCAGCGCGACCCCGTGGATGCACGGGTCACCTTCGCAAGGCGCCGTCCAGACAACGTCGCACCCGCGGGCCAGGAACAACCGGGTCTCGACTGACGCCTTGCCAGCCATCGCAAGTCCAGCATCGGCGACACCCTCGACGGTGCCGCCTGCGGCTGCGAGTGGCTCGGCGAGCGCAGGCGTCAGGAATGCCGGGAGGGCTTGAGCAATCGCCCGGTCGGCACTGAGGTCGAAGTACTGCCCTTCGTCTCGCTGGTCTTCAGCGTCACGGAACCAGGATGCGACGGCAAGAACGAACTCGGTTGCGAACCCGCTTTGGTCACCAAACGCCGTAAGGTCACCAGCGGTTGCACGCTCCACAGCGACGCGAATGACGTGCGCAACCGCGTCAGCTGGCCGTGTGGGCATCATGCCGTCCTCGGTCTCGAGCAGCGACTTTCCCGCGACCAGGTCGGCAGCGATTTCCTCGGAGGTCGGTGGCACATAGTCATCATCGTGTTTGGCCGAACCCCAGTACCTGTTCTGCAGCCGCAGGCTGGTGTTGACCAGTTCCTGGTACGCCGCCTGCTCCTCCTGCGCGGCACGAACCTCCGGCGGCGGTTCAACCTCGATCTGCAGACCTTCGGGGACCTGAGTCAGCTTGTACTTCCCGGCATCCAAGCTGGCCGCCCAGTTCAGCGTCGCCTCACGCGGAAGGCCGAGCAGGTCACCGTTGCCCACGAGCGCATGGCCAACCTTCTTCAACGCCTCGACGCGTTCCTCACCACCTGTGGTGAGCAACACGGCCGCGACCTCACGAGGCGTCCACTTACGCCGGTCGAGGTTGACGAGCCCCTCGGTGCGAGCAGCGAGACCCGAGTACTCGTAGGTCGCGCGGGCGAACTCGAGTTCCCACACGACCGGCTCCGCGAGGAACCGGTCGAGGGCGTCGCCAACCTTGTCGAGATGGCGCACCAACACCCCGAACAGCATGCCGGGCATCGCCAAGTTCTTGCAGCCCTCAAGAACGATCTCGATGACGCGCTCGACAGGCGCGCCTTGGTCCAGCCACGTCTCAAGGACGCGCTCCACCGCCTGCAAAGCGCTCATCGCCGAGTATGGCCCGACCGTCGTGCCCCGGCACCAACTCCACGTGGCCGAGTCGCCAACATAGAGCCGCGGCGTTCCATCCAGGTCCAGGACGAAGCCTCGCTCCTCGCGATTGCCTGCATCCTCGGTCGCGACATCGCCGTGCGTGTCGGCTGGAAGGGAGACCCCGTCGGTGTTCCTCCTGACGCGCGCGTTCGCGCCGCTGTTCAGGATGTTGTTCAGCACCCGGACCCACGTCTGGAAGTGCGCGTAGTGGCACAGCTGCCAGAACCCACCAAACCAGTACGCGCAGAACGGGCCACCGACACTCGTCCATCGTCCCTGATGGCCGCGGACGCCTTCATCGCGGTGCCAACTACTCTCCTCGTCGTCGACGTAGTAGGCCTCAATAAGCATCGCGAGCAGTTCAGGGTCGTGCTGTCCCACGGCACGGGCACTCAGCGGGGAGTCAGCTGCCGGCGCAAGGAACGCCGGCGCGTCCTCGGCGATGGCGCGCAGACACGCTTCGATGTCGTCGTCGATGTCCGCTCCGAGGAGCGCCAAGCATTCGACGAACCTCTCGCCGGTGACGTGGTAATCGAGGTCGCCTCGGCGTCGGCGCCGCGGCCGCATCCCGGTGAAGAGGGACGTGATTTCGAGGTCGCCCTCGGCGGGTTCGCTCGGCGGGTACGCCTTCCAGTGTGCAAAGAGTCGCGCCCGGAGCGCGACACGGAGACGGTTGCCCGCGGGCTCATCAGCGACGACGAGCGCCTGAAGCCAGTCCGCGAGCAGTTCGAAGGAGTCCTTGGCCGCGTCCCATGGCTCGTTGTAGTCGAGCAGGATGCGGACGACCGCGCTCGCGGCCGTGACGTCGATCAGCCCGCCGACCTTGTGCCTCTGGTTGACGATGCGGACGGCGTCGGCGAGCGCGAGACCAGACGATTTGTCGTCGAGCGCAGCCTTCAGGCACTCGTACGCGTCGGGGGTTTCCATGACAGCCTCGACCGGGACGTCGGCCCACCGGGCACCATGCTTCGCGGCGAATGCCTTGAACTGCGAGAGCAGGTGGACGAACCTGACGTCCGGCTTCTTGCCGATGTCCTTGAAGAGGCCCTTGCACGCGAGAGTAGCTGCTGACATCGCCAACCGCGGGACCGCAGACGCATCCAGGACACCGGTCATGTCTGCGGCCCGAACCAGCAGAATGGCCGTCGCGTACCGGCGGATCTCGTCGTGCGCGAACTCCGGTGCCTCCCGGTACGGGTTGGCTGGCGCGAGCAGGTGGTCACGGCGCAACGCGTCGACCGCTTCGAAGTCGATGCCGGCAGAGGGCCGCAGTTCAGCAGGCAGATGCATGGCAGCCGCCGCCACCGCGAGAAGCGTCTGCGCCCGCGCTTCTGCCGAGCCGACACCTGGACGCCCCTCACCACGGACAACGGCCGTCCACACTAGGTTCAGCGCGTCCCACTCGCTCAGGGTGCCCTCAAGCTTCACACCGGTCCGAGCCAGCAGGTCGAGGACCACCGGCCGGCGCAGGAGCGAGTTCTTCGGCAGGTCCCTCAACACTGGACGTAGGAGTGGGAACGCATCCGCGACGACCGCGACGTCGTCATCGCCCAGCGGGTCCATCTTGAAAGGCGCTGTGGAAGCGAACCCAGTTGACAACTGTTCCCGCACGAACTCCGACGCCACGTCCGAGGACACCGCCACAACACCGACGCCCGCCGCCTTCGCGGCCAACACCAGGTCGCTCAACAGCGCGGCGTTCCGCTCCAGCGCAGCATCCGCAGCGTCGATGACCAACACCTTTGAGGGCGCCGACAGCTCCGTCAGCACATCCTGAACCGACACGCCGAGCACACCGCGCAGGTCCAGGCTCGACTGCGGAAGAGACCGAAAGTTCACCACCGCGGCCTCGAACCCGGCCCGGTCCGCAGCCTCCAGCTCGGCGACAGCCGACAGCGTCAGCGCACTCTTGCCGATGCCGGACTCGCCGGAGACGAGCAGCCCGGTGTTGTTCAGCCCCGCGTCCAAAATCGCCTCACTCAGTCGAGTGCGTCGGCCAGCGAACGCGAGCTCGACAGGCCCACCAGGTGCGCCGTCTCCGATGGTCGTGCGCACACCGCCCACGGCCAGGTCGCGATGCTCCTCCAGGACCTTCCACGCCTGCCTGGTTCGGGTAGCAGCCACGTTCAGATGCCCGTGCAGGTCCCGGCGCACCAGGTTGAGATCGACGACGCCGCCCCTGCTGTCGTAGCCCGCGGCCAGGGTCTCCAACCGGTCCCGAAGAGCGACGCCGTCACCGGACGCGTCTGCGACTCCGTCCAGCGTCATCGCGACCGCCGTGCGGTCGCTCTCGTCGGGTGACTGCACCGCGAAACCGAGCACATGCAGACGGCCGAGCAGCCGCCAGGACACCCGAAGAACTTCGTCGGCAGTAACCGCACCCTTCATCGCCGCCGAGACCATCTTCTGGAACTGGTCGAACCTGCCGCGCACTTGCTTCGTCCAGCGGCCGTCGACATCCATCGACGCCTTGAACGACGCCGGCCTGGCGTGTGCGCGAGCGATGTCGCACAACCTCGCCAGGTCATCCCACTGGGCGCTCCGCCCCGCAGTGGCCACGGCGACCTGGTGGGCATCGGAGTCGAATTCTTCGACCTCGGCAAGCAACGACTTGACCAGCTTCACCGTCTCGTCGTCGCTGTGCACGAAGTTCGGGGTCGCCCGACACGCCACCGCGAGTGTCGCCTCGATGGTGCTGTTGCCGCACGTGATGAGGAGGTCATCGATCGGGTGCTCCGGACCGTTCTGAAACCCAACTGTCCGAACCTGGAGGTCGGAGATCTCCCGCCGCCGGCCACCGGTCAGCATGCTGGCCAAGTACACGGATGCCACGAGCTGGGCGAAGGTCACACCACCGCCACCGGTCGCGTAGGGACTCGAGCCGCGCTTCGCCTTGACAACTCCTGTCCCGCCTTCGCCCTCCGCTGCGGCGTGGCCAGGGTGGCCAGCGGCGTTAGCCAGTGGTTCCTCGGCGGCACTTTCCTTGCTCGGCACGTTCACATCCTGACTCAGGCCCGCAAGGATCGTGCACTTCACCACGCCCGAGTGACCAGCGAACACACCACGCCACAGGACTTGACCGACCCATTTCGAGAATCGTTGCCTGCGACACCTCCAACTGGAGGTGTGCCGCGGACGCCGCGAGTCCGTGGTCCGCGCACGCTCTGAATGACGCCGAGCTACCCATAACCGGCTGAGCGAGAGGTGTGGCGGCTCCGAGAAGCGGGGGTACGTGTTGGGTGAGGCACGGAAGATGGGTGCGGGACGAGCGCAGTCGAGCGGCCAGGGACGGAAGTCGGCAATGGCGTGCGAGCCGTGTGCGATCCTGGATCGAGGACGTCGCGACCGGTCCGATTGGAGGGGTCGGACTGACAGAGCATCGGATCGCGAGCCAGTGAAGCGAAACCGCAGGTCGTGACGGGTATGGCGAATCGCCAGGTCCGTCACGAGGTCGCAGACCTCGAGCGGAACGGCGTACGCCCGCGCTGTCCAAGCGCCCAGCCGATCCGGCCCTGAAACCGCCGCTCGGCCGCGCGCTCGAACACCATTCGCCGAGTGACACCGCTGCGTAGTCGCAGGTGGGCCCAACGCTCGCGAGTGTCATCGTGCTTTCGGGCTCCACCGCCTCGCCAGCGCACGCGGAAGGCGCATGCTCCCTCTCACCTGATTCCAGCTCCGTCGGGCCTCTGCCTTCCCGGCCGCCATGAACGTCTGGCGCACTGCCGACAAGCCAGCGCGCGGGCCGGTTCCCTCTTCAACGCCTTCGATGTGCCCCTGCAAACGTGGCAGTTCAGTGGATGAAGGCTTACAAGTGGATGCGCTGCAGAGTTCACAGTTTGGCAGGCCGGCGAACGGATCTCGAGCGCCGACCTGCAGGGCCTGCACGAGCTACGCGACCGCATCAGGCCGCGATTCGTCGCGGGAGTCGCCCTGTCGCTCGACATGCGCTCGTGCACGTACGAGGACCGCCTCCACGTCATGCCCGCCGACCGACGGTGGCAGCCCGCTTCGCCCGGTCACGCCGCCGTCGGGCGCCCGCCGCACACCAATGCGATGAGTACGGGTCCACCACGGGGCCCACGAGGACGAACGGAGGCACCCGTGACCACGCACCCCACCGCCGCCCGCCTGCCGCGCCACGACCTCGTCTCGCTGCGGGACGCGGCCGACCACCTGCACGTCTCGGTCAAGACCGTCCGCCGCCGCATCTCGGACGGCACCATCACCGGGTACCGCGTCGGCCGCCTGGTGCGCCTCGACCTCGACGACATTGAGCATGAGCTACTGGTCGAGATCCCGAGCGCACGGCGAACCTAGACCGCGTCGCAGTAGACCGGGAGCAAACCCGCGGACTGCAACGTTGAGGTGACGCTGGTGGTCACCGCCGCGGTCGCCGCCACTAGATTCGGGCCCATGACGGAACGGGACGCCGTAGACACTGACTGGCACGCGGTGCGGGAGCGTGTCCTCGCGCTTGGAAGGTCTGATCGCCGACTCGAGGTGTTCGGCGCCATGGGGCACGAGTTCCGTTTGGACGAGCCGTTAACGCGTGACGATCTCGCTGAAGCAGAGGCGCAGTGGGGAGTCACGCTGCCCGCTGATTACCGCGAGTTCCTCCGCATCGTGGGGGCTGGCGGAGCAGGGCCCTTCTACGGCCTCGTCACGCTGGAACTCGACGGGTCAAACTGGCGTTGGCAGACCCGCCCCATGGAGGTCTCGACGGACGTCCACCGACTCGCCGCCCCGTTCCCTGGGCCGATCGAACCGGAAAGGCTGCGACAGGCACTGACGAGCGAGCCCGATCAGGACTCCTTCGATGACGAGGAGGCGTTCGATGCGGCGTACGAGGCCTGGCGAGCGACTTTCGAAGGCTGGTACTACTCCGACGATCACACGGTGGGCGCTGTCTATCTCGCCCACCAGGGGTGCGCCTACTACGACTGGCTGATTGTCTCCGGACCACTCCGCGGACAGGTCTGGACAGACAACCGGGCAGACGACGGCAACCTTTATCCAAGCGCCGCCTCGTTCACGGAGTGGTATCTCCGGTGGCTGGACGAAGCGGAAGCGACTCTCGCTCCCGCCGCGACGCCCCGGTCGTGATGCCGAAGGCCACCGGACATCCGGCTCTTCCCCAGCAGCCCCTAGCGAAACAATCTAGGCGGCATCCGGCTTTGTCCGGTGCACGCGACTGAGCTCGGCCGCGACAGTCCGGCTCATCTTCGCGGCGAGGTCGATGTCGCGCTCCATCGTGGCCTTCTGGTAGCGCAGAACGACCTGGATGTCGGCATGACCACCGCGGCGCATCAGCTCGGCGAGCGTCGCGCCCTCCTGAGCGAACCGCGTGAGCCCCGTGTGCCGGAGATCATGGAACCGGTAGCCCTCGGGCAGACCGTCGACGGCGCCCCGATGCCTGGACCAGACGGCGTTCCACTGCGTCGCGGACATGTGCCGCAGACCCCGCTCGTCCTGGGGAACGACCGGAGCCGTTCGCCCTGATGCCACGTGAGCGTCGAGGTGCTCCTGAAGCCGGTCCAGCATGAGCGGCGGCACAGACATCGACCGCACTCCCTTGTCGGACTTGGGATCTGTCAGGTCGCCCGTCGAGCCGTTCTTCTGGCGGCGCACGAACAGCGCGGCCGACGCCCCGTCGTCGGACCACACGATGTCCCGCCGCTGCAGGCCGAGGGCCTCGCCTCGGCGAAGCTGGCACCAGGCGGCGAGCAGCACGGCGATGCGCCATCGTTCCGGGACGGCCGCGTAGAGCGCCTCCACCTGAGCCGGCGTGGCGACGTCGTCCTCCGGGGTGTGGTCCTGGTCGTGGCGGACGGACCGCTGGGCGGGTGTGGGGACCACGGGCATTGCGGCGAGGACGCCGTCCCCTACTGCGGCACGCAGGATCATCTTGAGGACGTCGATCGCCAGGGCCGCGACGCCGTTGGTCGCCGCGCCAGGGCGCAGCACCGACGGCAGCGCGACCAGCGAGCGGGCCAGCGCGCGGACCCGGTCGTCGTCGATCTCGCGAACCGGGACGTCGCCGAGCGGTCCGAGCAGATAGTTCCTGACCCGGCCGCGATACGTGAGGATCGTGCCGGGCTTCCGCATCCGGCCACCCTTGCCCGGCTCCGACTCAATGCGCGCGAGCCACTGCTCGGCGTAGTCGGCGAACGTGACGTCGCGGAGTGCGGCCGCGCGCGCCTCCGCTGCCCGGCGCTCGCCCGCGATGGACGGCGGCTCCCACGTCCCCTTCGCGATCGCGTCGTGGGTCCGGCTGAGCCATGCACGAGCGTCCCCCTTCGTCAGGAACGTCAGCGAGCGGTCGTCCTCGGTGCGGGCTGAGTAGGTCCTTCCGTCCGGCACCGTGTATCTCGCCTGCCACCGCTTCGACGTCAACTGCCTCAATGATCCCCACGCTTCACGTCGCCGGGGTGCCTTGCTGGCCATGGTCTGCCTCCTGGTCGTGCGCCCGTCGTGCCATCCCCGTGCCATAGCGGATGGAACCGCTGGGCCTCTTCTGTCTCTAGGGTCCACGCCTCCCCGAGTACAGAAAGAGGCCCGGACCTGCGAGAACTCGCAGATCCGGGCCTCTGACCAGGTGTGATCCGGGTCACGCCGAAAGGCGTGGGATCAGAAGTTGATCATGTGCCCCGCGAGACCGTGGATCGACTCCTGGACGGCCTCGGACAGCGTCGGGTGGGTGTGCACGTTGCGGGCCACCTCGTTGACGGTGAGGTCCCACTTCTGCGCGAGCGTGAGCTCGGGCAGCATCTCGGAGACGTCGGGGCCGATGAGGTGGCCGCCGAGGAGCTCGCCGTAGGTCTCGTCGGAGATGAGCTTGACGAAGCCGACCGGGTCGCCGAGGCCGTGCGCCTTGCCGTTCGCCATGAACGGGAAGGTCGCGACCTTGACCTGGTAGCCCTCGTCGCGCGCCTGCTGCTCGGTGAGGCCGAAGCTCGCGACCTGCGGCTGGCAGAACGTCGCACGCGGCATCATGCGGTAGTCGCCAAGCGTGAGGGTCTCGGCGCCGCCGATGGTCTCGGCCGCGACGACGCCCTGCGCCTCCGCGACGTGCGCGAGCATGAGCTTCGCGGTGACGTCGCCGATCGCGTAGATGTGCTCGACGTTGGTGCGCATGACGTCGTCGATCGCGATGGCGCCGCGCTCGGTGAGCTGGACGCCGGTGTTCTCCAGGCCGAAGCCCTCGACGTTGGGCGCGAAGCCGACGGCCATGAGGACCTTGTCGACGACGAGCTCGCCCGGCTTGTCGTCCTTGACGCCCTTGTAGCTGACGGTGACGCCGTCGGCGCCGTTGTCCTTGACCGTCTGGACGGCGGTCGAGGTGAGCAGGTTGACGCCGAGCTTCTTGTACTGCTTGGCGATCTCCTTCGACACGTCGGCGTCCTCGTTGGGCAGCGCGCGGTCGAGGAACTCGATGATCGTCACGTCCACGCCGTAGTTCTTGAGGACGTAGGCGAACTCCATGCCGATCGCGCCCGCACCGACGATGGCGATGGAGCGGGGCAGGTCGCGCGTGAGGATCTGCTTCTCGTACGTGACGACGTTCTCGGACAGCTCGACGCCGGGGAGCAGGCGCACCTTCGAGCCGGTCGCGATGATGACGTTGTCGAACGTCACCTGGTCGGTCGAGCCGTCGGCGAGCTTCACGTCGAGCGTGTGCGCGTCGCGGAACGTGCCGCGGCCGTCGTACTCGGTGATCTTGTTCTTCTTCATGAGGAAGTGCACGCCCTTGACGCGCCCCTCCGCGACGGTGCGCGAGCGGTCGAACGCCGCGCCGAAGTCGAAGCTGACCTCTCCGGAGATGCCGAAGGTCTTCGCGTCGTGCTGGAAGATGTGCGCGAGCTCGGCGTTGCGCAGGAGCGCCTTGGACGGGATGCAGCCCACGTTGAGGCACACCCCACCCCAGTACTTCTCCTCCACGACCGCGACCGACAGACCCAGCTGGGCTGCACGGATCGCGGCCACGTAACCACCGGGACCTGCACCGAGGACAACGACGTCGTAGTGGGATGCCATGGCCTCAAGCCTACTGGCGCAGCATCGGCCGTGGCGCGCCCGCGTGCGCGACGTCCGCCACACCCGGCCCCGCCCCGGTCCTGCGCCGTCCCGGTGTTGACCGCGCGTCGGCGCCCGGGCGACGATGGCCGGGATGCGACACCTGCGGCTCCTCCTTCGTCGGCCGCGCTGAGCCCGCCGGGCGGGCACGCTCAGCGCGGCGGTGCCTGCGCGTCCCCGAGGGGCCGCACGGCGAGTGCCCGACGACGAGCCCACCTCTCGAGGAACCCTCCCGATGCACGCCGCACCCTTACCCCACCCTTCTGTCCCCACCGTCCCGACCGTCCCCGTCGACGATGCGGATATCGACCATGCCGAGCCGAGCTCGGGCGACAGCCGCATGCTCGGCGCGTCGTCGCGAGAGATCGAGGACCGCGCTGGCGTCCGGGGAGATCGAGCGGACGAGCGCGCAGCGCCCGAGCGCCGGGACGTTCCTTGGCGCCTGGGTCCGCCGTCCCGGCACCGACGAGCGGCCGGTCTGGGCCGCCGACCACGTGCTGCCCCACTACGGGACGGGTGCGGTCATGGGCGTGCCCGCGCCCGACGACCGCGACGCGCTCTTCGCCGCCGCGCACGGCCTGCCGACGGGGTCGGGCGAGACGCGACCGGGCGTGGACGAGGCGATCGCCCTGCTGCAGGACGACGGCGCGGGCGAGCGCACGACGTCGTGCCGGCTGCGCGACTGGCTGGTCTCGCGACAGCGCTACGAGGGAGCACCGGTCCCGGGCTGCGGCGCCGTGCCCGTCTCCGACGACGAGCTGCCCGTGTGGCTGCCCGACCTGGCCGGCGACGACCTGCTCCCCCGGAGCCGCTCGCCGCTCGGCCCCAGCGCCGAGAGGGCCTTGCGGTAGTAGCAGTCCTTGCGTTCGAGGATGATCGGCCGCACGCGCGCCGCGGCGGACTCGATGACCTCCCCGGGTGAATACGAACTTCGGAGCATTACCCCAACTCCGGTGACCGGGTCCACGCCGATCTCGTCGGTGTCGTCGGCCAGCCGCTTGAGCGCCTCCCGGCCCTGCACGAACGAGTGGGCGGCGACGCGGCCGGCCCGCACGACGAAGGCGTCCACGTGTCACTGGGCGCGCACGAGGGCGTCTTCCTTCCTGCACCCGAGGGTAGGTGGCTCAGGCGGCTCGACGCCCGATACCTCGGCGCTTGGTCGCGTCGGCTTGGCGGCGGCGCGCGGGTTGCGGGCGCACCACCGACCACGTCACTCACAACTCCCAACTCTGTTCGGGTATCGAGGGTGAGGGCGGTCAGAGTCAGAAGGCACGAAGCTGGCGCCCTCCTTCGCGGAGGGCGCCAGCTCGTCGGACTCACCAAATGCGGTCGCTAGGTTGCCGGTCGGAGGAAGTCTGCGGCGAGCTCGGCGGGTGTCGCGCCCGTGAACCCGGTACCGTCCAACGGCCTCGTGAACTCCTCGGCTCGCGCACCGTTCGTGATGCCCACGTGGAGAGTGTCCTCGTTCCAACGGATCCGTTCGTAGGCCAGTGGCTCTTCGAAGTCGCGGAGCATGTCTTCCCACGTACCCAGGTCGATCAGGTAGTTCGCCCATCCGAGCCTGCACGACCAGGGTGTGAAGCCCCCTACCTGCGCCATGGGGTTGATCGGGTTCAGCCCCGAGATGTTCCGTGCGAGCGCAGTCCAGACCGTGTCCAGACTCTGTCCAAGAAGCAGATCCACACTCGTTCCCCCAACGGTCTGCACTCGCAGCCCACCGGCGAGCAGTTCTAGCGAGCGTGTGACCGGGACAAGCCCCGGTTGGCTTGCCTCGACCTGCCCGACCGCGACGATCAGCCCTCCGATGTCGCTCACGACCCTCCCAGGTTTCTCAGATGACGGCGTTGACCCACGACGGGCACACGGTCGTGCCCTCGCAATAGGACGTGATCACACCCTTCGGCTCCGCCAGCGGCACCTGGATCTTGTACTCCACCACTGTCTTCATCCGCACCGATGCCGTGACCCGGCACGTCACGATCGTCGAGCACGAACGCTTCTGCATCGTGGCGTAGTACACGCGGGCGGTGCCCTGCGCGATCGACTTGTTCCCGTCGGGGAACTGGGTCGAGACCCGGGTCGGAGACGTCGAGGTCAGTCCGTGCTTCGTGCGCAGCTTCGTCACCACGTCGGAACGAATGACCACGTTGCGCGCAGCGTGGTCCTTCCACCGGTACGACACCGTTGCTACGGCTGCCCTTGGCTGAATCAGGGTGCCAGCCGCCTCAGCGGCAAAGGCCTCCTCGATGACCTCTTGCACCTCATCCGCAGGCATCCCAGCCGGCGTGACGACCTCGATCTCATCCCCAGTCAAGACAGGGGCATCCTCAGCCCACGCGCCTGGGGCCACGGCCCCGACCACCAGGAGCGCACCCACCGCGCTCGCCAGGCCCCGCACCCGTCTCGAGAAACCACTCATCGGTTGCTCCTCTGCTCACGAGTCCGATCCCCCTGCGGGCGAACTCGCCCCGAAGATGGCAGACCAACCGCTCGGGTGGCCTGCGCAAACACACGACTGTGATCAATCGCACAGGCGCGACCCCACCTGGACCTAGAGAAGTGGCCGCGGGACCTGGCGCTCGCGGCGACCGGCGTCGTCCCGGGCGACGGCGGGCCGCGAGGTCGTGCGCGTCGTCGTGCGCGCGCCGCACGTCGTGAACGTCGTGACGCGCGCCGCGACGTCCTGACCGCCCGACGCGAGCGGGGATGAAGTCGCTACGATGCTGCGGCCGCGTCCACTCGACCAGCGGGCCCGTGCGCGGCGACACGGGCCGGCGCACGGAGCACCCACCCATGGCCTTCGGACTCGCTGCCCTCCTGGACGACATCGCGGCGTTCGCCAAGCTCGCGGCCGCCTCGATCGACGACGTCGGTGCCGCCGCCGGGCGTGCGAGCGCGAAGGCGACGGGCGTCGTCATCGACGACACCGCCGTCACGCCCCGCTACGTCGAGGGTCTGGCGGCCAAGCGCGAGCTGCCGGTCATCAAGCGCATCGCGACGGGGTCGCTGCGCAACAAGCTGCTCTTCATCCTCCCGGCGATCCTGCTGCTGAGCCAGTTCCTGCCCTTCCTGCTCACGCCGCTGCTCATGCTCGGCGGCACGTACCTCGCGTTCGAGGGCGCGGAGAAGCTGTGGGAGCTCGTCTCGGGGCGGCACCACGCCGAGGTCGAGACGAAGACCGAGAAGAAGGCGGTCGACGAGGACTCGGTGGTATCGAGCGCGGTCCGCACCGACTTCATCCTCAGCGCGGAGATCATGGTCATCGCGCTCAACGAGGTCGCCTCGGAGAACTTCTGGTCGCGTCTGATCATCCTCGTGATCGTCGCGATCCTCATCACGGTCCTCGTCTACGGGGTCGTGGCGCTCATCGTGAAGATGGACGACATCGGCCTGCACCTCGCGAAGCGCGACACGCCCTGGGTCCAGTCGTTCGGGCGCGGGCTCGTGAGCGCGATGCCGAAGGTCATGTCCGTCATCTCGATCGTCGGGATCGTCGCGATGCTCTGGGTGGGCGGCCACATCCTGCTGCAGGGCACGTACGACCTCGGCTGGCACGGCCCGTACGACGTCGTGCACCACCTCGAGCACGCGGTGACCGGGGTCGCGGGCGTGGGCGGGTTCCTCGGCTGGCTCGTCAACACGGCGTGCTCCGCCGTCGTCGGGATCCTGGTCGGCGGCGTGGTGGTCCTCGTGGCGCACCTGATCCCGCGCCGCAAGCACGGCGAGCCCGCCGCGACCGAGCCGACGACGCCGGACGGCCCGGCCCCGACCGCCGGCTGAGCCCACGCCGGGCCGAACGGCCTGGTTGGATGAGGCATGGACTCCGGCACCTGGACCAACATCGGCCTCGTCCTGCTCTTCATCCTCGTCGGCGGCGTGTTCGCCGGGACCGAGATCGCGCTCGTCTCGCTGCGCGAGAGCCAGGTCGCCCGCATCGAGAAGCAGTCGGCACGCGGCGCGCGGGTCGCGGCGGTCGCGCGCGACCCCAATCGCTTCCTCGCCGCGGTGCAGATCGGCGTCACCGTGGCGGGCTTCTTCTCGGCCGCGTACGGCGCGTCGACGCTCGCGCCGGACCTCGCGCCCGCGCTCGAGGACCTGGGGCTGTCGAGCGGGCTCGCGGACACCGTCGCGCTCGTGGGGCTCACGCTCGTCATCGCCTACCTCTCCCTGGTGCTCGGCGAGCTCGTGCCCAAGCGCATCGCGCTCCAGCGCTCGGCGGGCGTCGCGCTCGTCGTCGCCCCTCCCCTGGACCGCTTCGCGACCCTCATGCGGCCCGTCATCTGGCTGCTGTCGCGCTCGACCGACGGCGTCGTGCGGCTGCTCGGCGGCGACCCCTCGGCGCGCAGCGAGGAGATGAGCGAGGAGGAGCTGCGCGAGATCGTGCTCGCGCACGAGTCGCTGCCCGAGGACGAGCGCCGCATCCTCGACGACGTGTTCGCGGCGGGCGACCGCTCGCTCGCCGAGGCGATGACGCCGCGCGGCGAGGTCGCGTTCCTCGCGGCCGACACCCCCCTCGCGGACGCCGCCCAGACGGTCGCGGCGGGCCCGTACTCGCGCTACCCCGTGACGGGCGACGACTTCGACGACGTCGTCGGCTTCCTCCACGTGCGCGACCTGCTCGGCCGGGACTGCCCCGACCACCCGCCGACAGACCCGACGACGGGGCGCGCCCTCACCGTGCGCGACGTCGTGCGGCCGATCCTCGCGCTGCCCGCGACGAACACCGTGCTGCCCGCCATGTCGCAGATGCGGCGCGAGGGCGTGCACATCGCCGTCGTCGTCGACGAGTACGGCGGGACCGACGGGATCGTCACGCTCGAGGACCTCGTCGAGGAGCTCGTGGGTGACATCCGCGACGAGTACGACGCCGACGAGCCGTCGCCCGCGCGCGAGCACGGCGCGACGACGAGCGTCGACGCCGGACAGACGATCGAGGAGTTCGCGCGCCGCACGGGCGTCGAGCTGCCCGACGGCCCGTACGAGACCGTCGCCGGCTTCGTCCTGGCGCAGCTCGGGCGCCTCGCCGTCGTGGGCGACCACGTCGACGCGGACGGCTACCGGCTCACGGTGACCGACGTCGCGCGGCGGCGCATCGTGCGCGTGGACGTCGTCCCGCTCCCCTGACCGCTGTGCGAAGGGAACGGTCGCGTCACGGCACCTCGGACGCGGCCGTCTCCCGCGCCCAGCGGTGTGGGTGGGGCCGCGTAGCGTCGGGTGGATGAGCGCAGCGACGACGGGGACAGGGTCGGGGATCAAGGTCGGGGTGGTCGGGAGCTTCGGCTCCGCCGCCCAGGTGCTGGAGATGGCGGTCGGGGCGGAGGACGCCGGCTGGGACGGGTTCTTCTCGTGGGACGGGCTGAGCCTGCTGTCCATGCCGGTCGACACGTTCGACCCGTGGGCGGTGCTCGCCGCGGCGGCGGTCCGGACCGAGCGGATCACGCTGGGCGCGATGGTCTTCGCGCTCCCCCGCCGCAAGCCGTGGGAGGTCGTGCGCCAGGCGCTGACCGTTGACCACCTGTCGGGCGGTCGCCTCGTGCTGCCGGTCGGCGTCGGCGTGCTCGACGACGGCGGCTTCTCCGCCGTGCCGGGTCAGCCGCAGTCGCTGCGCGAGCGCGCCGAGCTGCTCGACGACGCGCTCGCCTACCTCGACCGCGCGTGGACCGGCGAGCGGTTCACGTTCGAGGGGACCCACGTGCGGACCGGGGAGATGCAGTTCCTGCCGCGCCCGGTCGAGCGCGCCGTCGTCGGCCACCACGTGCCGGTCTGGCCGGTCGGCGTGTGGGACGCCGAGCGCCCGCCGGTGCGCTCGCTCGACCGCACCCTGCGCGCCGACGGGATCGTGCTCCAGCTCCGCGGCGACCGCGGCTTCGACGTGCCCACGCCCGACGACGTCTCCACCCTCGTCGCGTGGCTCACCACGCGGCGCGCCGAGCTGGGCCTCGACGCGGCCCGGCCGTTCGACGTCGTCGTCCAGGGCGAGCTCCCGGCGGACCGCTCCGCGGCGGCCGACCAGCTCGCCGGCCTCGCGGACGCCGGAGCGACCTGGTGGGTCGAGTCCCGCTGGAATCCCGAGACCGCGACCCCGGACTCCCTCCTGGCCGCGATCCACGCGGGCCCGCCGCGACACTGACGCCCCTGATCCAGGAAGGGACCCGGACGACGTGTCGGCGACACGATCACGGGCGGGCTCTGGGGTGGTGACGACGGGTCGTGGCGGGCCTGGCGGGAGCAGGGCGAGGGACGAGCCCTGCGGATGGTAGACCCGTCGTCACCACCCCAGAGCCCGCCCCCCGACCACGGACTCGAAGAATCAGACCGGCCGCGCCGCCTCGATCTCGACCTTGGGCAGCGTCTTCGCCGGCAGCGTCTTCGGGCGCCAGGACGCGCGCGTCGCCTCGAACGCGGAGATCTCGTCCTCGTGCTGGAGCGTGAGGCCGATGTCGTCGAGGCCCTCCATGAGGCGCCAGCGCGTGTAGTCGTCGATCTGGAACGGCACGGTGACGTCGAGCGCCGACGCGGTGCGGGCGACGAGGTCGACCGTCACCTCGGTGCCCGGGTTGGTCTCGAGGATCTTCCAGAGCAGCTCGACGTCCTCCTGCGCGACGATGCCCGCGACGAGGCCCTGCTTGCCGGAGTTGCCGCGGAAGATGTCGGCGAAGCGCGACGCGAGGACGACGCGGAAGCCGTAGTCCTTGAGCGCCCAGACGGCGTGCTCGCGCGACGAGCCGGTGCCGAAGTCAGGCCCGGCGACGAGCACGGAGCCTGCACGGTAGGCGTCCTGGTTGAGGACGAACGTGGGGTCGCCGCGCCAGGCGGCGAACAGCGCGTCCTCGAACCCGGTGCGCGTCACGCGCTTGAGGTAGACGGCGGGGATGATCTGGTCGGTGTCGACGTTGCTGCGGCGCAGCGGGACGCCGACGCCGGTGTGGGTCGTGAACTTCTCCATGGCAGGAACCTCTTCGGGTCTTCGGGGCGACGAGTGGGGCAGCGCGGCGCGGGTGGCTCAGACCTGCACGAGAACGCGCGGGTCGAGCGGCGCGAGCGGCGTGCCGTCGAAGGACGTGATGTCGGTGCCCTCGGGCAGGTCGAGGTCGCTCAGCGAGGAGAGCGTCCCGCGCAGCGCGGTGGCGGCGGCGACGAGCGGCGACACGAGGTGGGTGCGGCCGCCCTTGCCCTGCCGCCCCTCGAAGTTGCGGTTCGACGTCGAGGCGGCGCGCTCGCCCGGCTGGAGCTGGTCGGGGTTCATGCCGAGGCACATCGAGCAGCCGGCGTTGCGCCACTCCGCGCCGAAGTCGAGGAAGATCTGGTCGAGGCCCTCTGCCTCGGCCTGGAGGCGCACGCGCGCGGACGCCGGGACGACGAGGACGCGGACGCCGTCGGCCTTCTTCTTGCCCTGCACGACCTTCGCGACCGAGCGCAGGTCCTCGATGCGACCGTTGGTGCACGACCCGATGAACACGGTGTCGACGGGGATCTCGCGCAGCGGCTGGCCGGGCGTGAGGCCCATGTACTCGATCGCGCGCTCGGCGGCGACGCGCTCGTTCTCGTCCGCGATCTGCTCGGGGACGGGCACGGTCGCGGAGATGGGCAGGCCCTGGCCGGGGTTGGTGCCCCACGTGACGAAGGGCTCGAGGTCGGACGCGCGGAGCGTGACCTCGGTGTCGAACACGGCGTCGTCGTCGGAGCGCAGCGTGCGCCAGTACTCGACGGCCGCGTCCCAGTCGGCGCCCTCGGGCGCGTGCGGGCGGCCCTTGAGGTACTCGAACGTGGTGTCGTCCGGGGCGATCATGCCGGCGCGCGCGCCCGCCTCGATCGACATGTTGCAGATCGTCATCCGCGCCTCCATGGAGAGCTTGCGGATGGCCTCGCCGCGGTACTCCAGGACGTAGCCCTGGCCGCCGCCGGTGCCGATCTTGGCGATGATCGCGAGGATGATGTCCTTGCTCGTGGCGCCGGGCGGCAGCTCGCCGTCGACGTTGATCGCCATGGTCTTGAACGGGGCGAGCGGGAGCGTCTGCGTGGCGAGCACGTGCTCGACCTCGGACGTGCCGATGCCGAACGCGAGCGCACCGAACGCGCCGTGCGTCGAGGTGTGCGAGTCGCCGCACACGACCGTCAGGCCGGGCATGGTGAGCCCGAGCTGCGGCCCGACCTGGTGCACGATGCCCTGGTCGGCGTCGCCGAGCGAGTGGATGCGGACGCCGAACTCGCGCGCGTTGTTGCGCAGCGTGTCGATCTGCGTGCGGCTCGTGAGGTCCGCGATCGGCAGGTCGATGTCGAGCGTCGGGGTGTTGTGGTCCTCGGTCGCGATGGTGAGGTCGGGGCGGCGGACCGGGCGGCCCGCGAGGCGCAGCCCCTCGAACGCCTGGGGGCTGGTGACCTCGTGCACGAGGTGGAGGTCGATGTAGAGGAGGTCGGGCGACCCGTCGGTGCCTCGTCGCACCAGGTGCGCGTCCCAGACCTTCTCCGCCAGCGTGCCGGCCATGTAGCTCATCTCCTCGTCGTCTGTCACGGTCCTCCTGGGGGGTACGGAGAGCCGCCTGGGTCGATGGTCCGCCGTCCGGCATCCTGCCGGGGAAGACGTCCAGCGGGTGGAACATCCGTGCCGGACTTGCATCTCAGTGCGTGAGACGTCAATATCGACCTATGGACAATACTAGCGGAGTCGGAGTGCTGGACAAGGCGGCCTCCGTCCTGGGCGCCCTGGAGTCCGGACCTGCCACCCTCGCCCAGCTCGTCACGGCCACGGGCCTGGCCCGCCCGACGGCGCACCGCCTCGCCGTCGCCCTCGAGCACCACCGCATGGTCGCGCGTGACATGCAGGGCCGGTTCGTCCTCGGCCCCCGGCTCAACGAGCTCGCGACCGCGGCCGGCGAGGACCGCCTGCTCGCCGCCGCGAACCCCGTGCTCACGGCGCTGCGCGACCACACGGGCGAGAGCGCCCAGCTCTACCGCCGCCAGGGCGACCACCGCATCTGCGTCGCGGCCGCCGAGCGCCCCGTCGGCCTGCGCGACTCGATCCCCGTCGGCGCGACGCTCACCATGAACGCCGGCTCAGCCGCCCAGGTCCTCCTCGCGTGGGAGGAGCCGGACCGGCTGCACCGCGGGCTGCGCGAGGCCGTCTTCACCGCCACGATCCTCTCCGGCGTCCGACGCCGCGGGTGGGCCCAGTCCGTCTCCGAGCGCGAGCTCGGCGTCGCGTCGGTCTCCGCCCCCGTGCGCGGTCCGTCCGGCCGGGTCGTGGCCGCCGTCTCCATCTCGGGCCCGGTCGAGCGCCTGAGCCGCCAGCCCGGGCGGCTGCACTCCGGCTCGGTCGTCGCCGCCGCGAACCGCCTCACCGAGGTGCTGCGCCGCGCCGGCGAGTGAGGACGCCGACGCCGGCCGGCACCGGGCCGGCGTCGGCGTGCCGCGGGCCGCAAACGGGACGCGCCCTGTCAAAATGTCCCCGGCTGCTGCCATGCTGTGCGTGCCCGACGCCCGGACAGCGCAGCGGTCGCGGGGGCGACCGCTGACCGTCCGATCCCGAGACACGAGGAGTTCCGATGCACCCGAAGCTGAAGGCCGCCCTGATCTGGGTCCTCGTGATCTTCGCCGTGTACGCGATCGTCACGAGCCCGGACCGCGCGGCCGACATCGTCGAGGGCATCTGGGACGTGATCGTCGGGGCGTTCCGCTCGATCGGCCAGTTCTTCAGCTCGCTCCTGGACTGACCGTGGCCCGCGGCGGACCTCGCAGCAGGATCCTGGACCGCTACGTGCTCAACGGCGAGCGGGTCGTGATCGCGACGCGCCACCACTGGGGGATGCTCGTCGAGCCCGTCGCGACGACGGTCGCGGGCGCGGTCGTGATCGCCTGGCTCGTCGTGCAGGCCGGCCCCGCGGTCGGCGACGGCGTGCTGGTGCTGTGGTGGCTGTGGCTGATCCTCGCCGCCCGCCTGGTGTGGAAGGTCTTCGAGTGGCGCAACGAGTGGTTCGTCGCCACGGACAAGCGCCTGCTCCTGCTCTACGGCCTCATCACGCACAAGGTGGCGATGATGCCGCTGACCAAGGTGACGGACATGAACTACGGGCGCTCGCTCGTCGGGCGCGTGCTGGGCTACGGCCAGTTCCTTCTCGAGTCCGCCGGGCAGGACCAGGCGCTGCGCCAGATCGACTGGGTCGCGCACCCGGATCGGACCTATCGCCTGCTGTGCGACACGCTGTTCATCCCGGGCGTCCGACCGGGCGGAGCGCCGGTCGGCCCGGGTGGGGCCGCCGCGACGACGGGTGGTGCGCTGCCCGCGACCGTGCCGCCGCCCGCGCCGCGCCCGCCGCAGCCTGCCGAGCCGCCTCCGGTCGAGCCCGCGCCCGCGTGGGACGGACGCAGCCCGGCCGCCACGACCCCGCCTCCCCCGGCACCGCTCCCGACGGACCCGCGGGTCGTCGTCGTGCCCGGCCGGTCCGCCGGCGCGTCGAGCGGGCCCACCCAGCCGATCCCCGTGACCGGCGACGCTCACGCGGCGCGGGACACGGTGCGTCCCGACGGCCGGCAGGCGGGGTCTGGCGAGGACGAGCAGGGCTGGACGGTCTCCGGCGAGCACCGCGCGACGTACGTGCCGGTTGCGCCCCCACGGCCGTCGTCGACGCCCATCCCGAAGCCGTACGAGCCCGGACCCGGGCGCGACGACGCTCCCTGACCCGGCCGCACCACCCGCCCGACGACCCAGGCCCCGAGGCCGACCCCCGCGGGGTCTCGCCAGCCACGCGACGTGCGTCACACCGGGCATCGGCCACGGCCCGTCGTCGATCGACGCGCGGTCATCGGGCATCGGGCATCAAGAAGAAACGACGAAGGCCCGGTCACCGTGATGGTGACCGGGCCTTCTTCTGTACCCCCAACGGGATTTGAACCCGTGTTACCGCCGTGAGAGGGCGACGTCCTAGGCCGCTAGACGATGGGGGCCTGTGGAGCTTCGTACCGTTTCCGGTCCGTTTCTCCGGTGAGAACTCTACCTCATGTTTCTCGCGGTCTTGACCGCGAGATCCAGAGCCGGAGCTCTTCGCTGGGGTACCAGGACTCGAACCTAGACTAAGTGAACCAGAATCACTCGTGCTGCCAATTACACCATACCCCAAGGGGGTAACCGATCCGCGTCGAGAGGCCGCGACGACGAGTCATAGACCCGTCCCCTGGCTCCCTCCCGTGGAGGTCCCACCGGCCGAGAACATTACCGGACATGCCGACGCGGACCAAATGCGCTCCGCGCGCCCGAGCGGCCGGGCGACGCGCGCGTCCTGCGGTCGACGTGCACGGCCGCCGTCTGGCACCGTCAGGGCATGAGCCCTGGACACTCCCCGGACCCTGGTGCGCCCGCGGATCGACCCGTCGCCGCGCCGAGCACAGCGGGCGTCGTCACGGGCGACGACGTCCGGGTGGCCGTCCGATGGCTCGCCGACCGCCTCGTGGACCAGCCCGTGTCGGCGTTCGACGCGCAGGCCGGGCCGGTCCGCTGGTCGTGCTGGACGACGACGGAGCACGTGGTGGACGACCTCCTCGCCTACGCGCTCCAGCTCGCGGCACTCCCCGCGCTCGCGTACGTGCCGCTCGTCGGGCCCAAGGGCGAGGGCGAGATCGCGCACGTCGACCGCGCGGCCGGGACGGCGGGGCTCGTCGAGGCGCTCGTCGGCGGCGGGGAACTGCTCGCGACGCTCGCCGAGACGCGGCCCGCGGACGCGCGCGCCTTCCACCCGTACGGGGTCTCGGACGCCGACGGCTTCGCGGCGATGGGGGTCGTCGAGGTCCTCGTGCACGGCCACGACGTCCTGCTCGGGCTCACGGACGCACCCACCCCGTTCCCCCCGGGGCTGGCGTCTCGGGCGCTGACACGCCTGTTCCCCGACGTCGAGACGGGCCCGGACGAGGACCCCGACGCCGTGCTCCTCTGGGCGACCGGCCGGGGCGAGCTCCCGGGTCGGCCCCGGCGCACGCGCTGGCGCTGGGACGCGACCGTGCGCGAGGGCGCGCCGGGCTGAGCCGGCCGTCAGCCCGACGCCGCGGCGGCGGCCGCCGCGATGCGGCGCGCGGCCGAGGAGAGCGCCGTGCCGTCCTTCCAGACCATCCGCAGCCGGCGGTCCAGCTCGAGCCCCGGCACCGCGACCCGCACGAGGGCGCCCCGCGCGACGTCGTCGGCGACGGCGAGGCTCGACAGCACGGCGACCGCCCCGCCGTGCTGCACGGCCGTCTTCAGCGCCGCGGTGGAGCCGAGGTAGGGCAGGTGGTCCGGCAGGCGCTCGCCGAGCGCCGCGAGGCCGCGCTCCAGCGTCTCGCGCGTGCCCGAGCCGCGCTCGCGCACGACGAGCCCCCCGGACAGCAGCTCGTCGACGCGCACGGCGCTGCGGCGCGCCCAGGGGTGCGCCGGACCGACGACGACGACGAGCCGGTCGTGCGCGACGGTGCGGCTGCGCAGCCCGCGCCGCAGCGTCGCGCTCTCGACGAACCCGAGCTCCACGCCGCCGTCGAGGACGAGGTCGGTCACCTCGCGCGAGTTGCGGACGACGAGCTCGACGTCGGGAGCCCCGCCGCCCGGCGCCCCCTCGAGCGCGAGCCGCGCGAGCCAGCGCGGCGCCAGGTACTCCGCGACCGTGAGGCTCGCCGCGACGCGCACCCGGGCCGCCGGGGCGTCGCGCAGCGCCGCGACGGAGGTCTCGAAGCGGTCGGAGGCCTCGATCACCTCGCGCGCCCACGCCGCCGTCGCGCGGCCGGTCTCGGTGAGCCGGGACCCGCGCGTCGTGCGCTCGAGGAGGTCGAGGCCGAGGCGGCGCTCGAGCGCGCGCAGGCCCGCCGACGCCGTGGGCTGGGCGACGCCGAGCGCGCGGGCCGCCGCGCTGATCGACCCGTGCGAGTCGGTGGCGACGAGCAGCTCGAGCGCGGAGAGGGACGTCCTGTCGCGGGCGGTCGGAGCCATAGGCCCACTCTATGCCTCGCGAGGGAAGTCGCTCTTCTGCCGCCGCACCGGCCGCAGCACGCTGGAAGCATGACCCAGCCTGCACCTCCCTCGGCCCGCACGGAGGCCCTCGCGACCCGAGGCGTCCCGGCGGTCACGGCCGCTCCCCCGGCGCCCGCACCCGACCGGCGCCCCGACGCACCGCGCAAACCGCGCGCGCTCGTCCCCGGGCTCGTCCTCGTCGGCGCGGCCACGCTCCTCGTGCTCGCGGGCGCGCGCCTGGTCCCGACGGTGTCTCCGCTCGTCGTCGCGCTCGTCCTGGGCGCGCTCGTCGCCCCGGCGCTCGGCCGGCTCGCGACGACCCGGCGGGGCGGGGCGACGGTCGCCGCGACGCGTCCCGGCGTCGCGTGGACGTCGCGCGTGGTGCTCCGGGTGGGCGTCGTGCTGCTCGGCTTCCAGCTCTCCCTGCCGGAGGTGCTGGGGCTGGGCTGGCGCGGGCTCGTCGTCGTCACGACGACGCTCGCCGTCACCTTCGCGGGGACGCTCGCGCTCGGCCGCGTGCTGCGCGTGCCGCGCGTGACGACGCTGCTCGTCGCGACCGGCTTCTCCGTGTGCGGGGCCGCCGCGATCTCCGCGATGCAGGGCGTCGTGGACCGGCCGGGTCGCACGCCCGACGAGGTGCGCGAGGACGACGACGGCGTCGCCACCGCGCTCGCGCTCGTCACCGTCTACGGCACCCTCGCGATCATCGTGCTGCCCTGGCTCGCAGGGCTGCTCGGGCTCACCGACGACCGGGCCGGGCTCTGGATCGGCGCGAGCGTCCAGGAGGTCGCGCAGGTCGTCACCGCGGCCGGGACGATCTCCGCGCCGGCGCTCGCCACCGCGACGGTCGCGAAGCTCGCGCGCGTGGCCCTCCTCGCGCCGCTCGTCGCCGTCGCCGGGGTCGTCGTGGCCCGCGGGGCCCGACGCGCGGCGTCGGCGCTCGCGAGCACGAGCGCGCTCGGGGCACCGGGCGCCGCGCCGTCGACCGGTGCGGACGACGGCGAGCCCCGCGGCGTGGGTGCCGGTGCGGAGGCCGAGAAGCGACGCGTCGCCCCGGTGCCGTGGTTCGTCGTGGGGTTCGTGGCGGCGGTCGCGCTCCGCAGCCTCGGGGTGGTGCCCGCGCCGGTGCTCGCCGTCCTCGTCACGGCCTCGACGCTCGCGTTCGTCGCGGCGATGTTCGCCCTCGGGCTCGGCGTGGACGTGCCGACGCTCGTGCGCACCGGGCGGCGGTCGCTCGTGCTGGGCGCCCTCTCCGCGGTGCTCGTCACCGCGACGGCCCTCGTGGGCGTCCTGCTCCTCGCCTGACCGCCCCGCGAGCAAGCGCCCGGTCCCGCGAGGTAGAGGCATGGTGGGCCGAGGTAGAGGTCTGGTCATGACCAGACCTCTACCTCGCGGAACCAAGGTTCTACCTCACGGAACCAGGGCTCTACCTCACGGGACCGGGGCTCTACCTCGCGGGCGGGGGCTGTGCCTCGCAGGGCCGGGGGTTACCTCGGCGCGGGGGTCTGCGCGGCCGCGACGCCGAGCGTCGCGGGGAGGTCGTCGAGGCCGTGGACGACGTGCACGCCCGACGCGCGGGCCGACGTCGGGTCCTCCGGGTGCGGGCCGCCGCGGCGGGTGCCGGGGCGGTCGAGCCACACCCCGACGAGGCCGGCCGCGAGCGCACCGCGCGCGTCGACGTCGAGCTCGTCGCCGACGTACGCGGTGCGGGCCGGGTCGGTGCCGAGACGACGGCACGCCTCGGCGAACACGCGCGGGTCGGGCTTGCCGAAGCCGAGCGTGTCGACCCCGACGAGCAGCGGCACGTCGGCCAGGCCCGCGGCCGCGAGCTTGCGGGTCTGGAGCTCGACGCGCGCGTTCGTCAGCGACCCGACGCGCACCCCGGCCCCCGTGAGCGCGTCGACGACCCCGCGGGAGTCGGCGAACGCCGCCCACGACGCCTCGAACGTGCCCCAGAAGAGGTCCTTCCAGTCGACGTACGCCGCGTCGTCGAGCAGCTCGCCGCCGAACGCCGCCTGGAGCTCGTTGGCGCGCGCCATCCGCTGGGCGTCGAAGTCGACCTCGCCGCGCGTGTACGCGCGGTAGTGCCCGTTGGGGTCGGCGCGCCACAGCGCGAGGACCTCGTCGTAGCGCTCCTCGGGCAGGTGCGGCAGCCACACGCGCGACGCAGCGGCGATGGCCTGCGCGAACGCGGCACGCGTGTCGACGAGCGTGTCGTCGACGTCGAACAGGACGCCCTCGAGCGGGCCGGGCGCCGCCGAGGCCGCGGCGTCGGTCACAGCGCGTCCCGCAGGCGCACGAGGCGCTCCAGCGTCGAGCCCTTGCCGAGCAGCTCCATCGACTCGAACAGCGGCGGCGAGACGCGGCGGCCCGTGAGCGCGACGCGCAGCGGCGTGAACGCGAACCGCGGCTTGACGCCCATGCCCTCGACGATCGCGTCGCGCAGGCGCTCCTCGATGGCGGCGGTGACGAACTCGTCGTCCTGCAGCACGTCGAGCGCGGCGATCGCCGCCGCGAGGATGTCCTTCGCGTCGTCGCGCAGGGCGCCGCGCGCGTCCTCCTCGACCGTGAGCGCGTCGTCGGCCGTGAAGAGGAACCCCAGCATCCCGACCGACTCGCCCAGCAGCACCATGCGCTCCTGGACGAGCGGAGCGGCCGCCGTGAGGATCTCCTGGTTGCGGGGCGACAGGTCGGCGAACGAGTCCGCCGGGACGAGCCCGCCCGCGTGCAGGTACGGCACGAGACGGTCGCGGAAGTCCTCCGGCGCGAGCATCCGCACGTGCGTCGCGTTGATCGCCTCGGCCTTCTTGAGGTCGAAGCGCGCCGGGTTCGGCAACACGTCGTGCACGTCGAACGCCTCGACCATCTCTGTCACCGTGAAGATGTCGTGGTCCGGCGAGATCGACCAGCCGAGCAGCGCGAGGTAGTTGAGCAGGCCCTCGGGCGTGAACCCGCGCTCACGGTGCAGGAACAGGTTCGACTCGGGGTCGCGCTTGGAGAGCTTCTTGTTGCCCTCCCCCATGACGTACGGGAGGTGCCCGAACTCCGGCATCACGTGCGCGACGCCGATCTCCAGCAGCGCCCGGTAGAGCGCGATCTGGCGCGGCGTCGAGGACAGCAGGTCCTCGCCGCGCAGCACGTGCGTGATGCCCATGAGCGCGTCGTCCACCGGGTTCACGAGCGTGTAGAGCGGCTGCCCGTTCGCGCGCACGAGCGCGTAGTCCGGGACCGAACCCGCCTTGAACGTGATCTCCCCGCGCACGACGTCGGTGAACGTGATGTCCTCGTCCGGCATCCGCAGGCGCAGCACCGGCTCGCGGCCCTCGGCGCGGAAGGCGGCCTTCTGCTCGTCCGTGAGGGTGCGGTCGAAGTTGTCGTAGCCCTTCGTCTTGAGCCCCGCGGCGGCGTTGCGCGCGTCGGACTCCTCCGGGGTCGAGAACGACTCGTAGACGTACCCGCCCTCGACGAGCCGCGCGATGACGTCCTGGTAGATGTCCGCGCGCTGCGACTGCCGGTACGGCTCGTGCGGGCCGCCGACCTCGACGCCCTCGTCCCAGTCGAGCCCGAGCCAGCGCAGCGCGTCGAGGAGCTGCTGGTAGCTCTCCTCGCTGTCGCGCGCGGCGTCGGTGTCCTCGATGCGGAACACGAACGTGCCACCCGTGTGCCGCGCGTAGGCCCAGTTGAACAGCGCGGTGCGGATGAGCCCGACGTGCGGCGTCCCGGTCGGGGACGGGCAGAAGCGGACGCGGACGGGCGAGGAACCAGGTGCGGGGATCACGGCTCCCAGCCTAGTTGCCCGACGCCGCCCGCCGCCCGGGCGTCCGGCGCCGGGCCTGTCCTCGTCTCAGTCCCGGACGGTCCCCGCCACGCCTCCCGCGCGCCCGGCCCGCCACGACCGCGTCGCCGCGACCGCCGCGCCGAGGGCGGCGCCCGCGAGCGCGCACCCCGGGACCAGGATGATCGCCAGCACGACGGCGTAGGCCAGCACCTCGCCCGGGGGCACGTTCCCGGAGGCGATGGCGAGGACCGCGAGCACGACCACGACGACGCACGGGACGACGGCGCCCCAGCCCGCCCACCGCGCGACGACGCGGCCCGGACCGCGTCCCACGGTCAGCCGCGCCGGACGACCGGGTTGCTCAGGACGCCCAGCCCCTCGACCTCGCACTCGACGCGGTCGCCGACGTCGATCAGCCCGACGCCCGCGGGGGTGCCGGTGAGGATGACGTCGCCGGGCAGCAGGGTCATCGCCTCGGAGACGTAGGACACGAGGAACGGGATGTCGAAGATCATGTCGCTCGTGCGGCCGTCCTGCTTGACCTCGCCGTTGACGCGGCTGCGGACGCCGACGTCCTCGGGGTTCAGGTCGGTGTCGATCCACGGCCCGAGGGGGCACGCGGAGTCGAAGCCCTTGGCGCGCGCCCACTGGCCGTCGGTCCGCTGCGCGTCGCGCGCGGTGACGTCGTTCGCGACCGTGTACCCGAGCACGTACGCCGGCGCGGCCTCGGGCGACACGTCTTTCGCGAGGCGTCCGATGACGACCGCGAGCTCGGCCTCGTACGAGACCTCCTGCGAGAAGTCGGGCAGGACGATCGGGTCGTCCGGGCCGACGACCGAGGTGTTCGGCTTGAGGAACAGCAGCGGGCTCGTCGGGACGTCGTTGCCCATCTCCTTCGCGTGGTCCGCGTAGTTGCGGCCCACGGCGACCACCTTGGAGCGCGGGATCACCGGCGCGAGGAGCCGGACGCCGTCGCCCAGCTCGACGCGCTCGCCCGTCGGCGTGACGGGCATGTAGAGCGGGTCGCCCGTGAGGACCGCGAGGTACGTGCGGTCCCCCTCCTGCTGGACGAGGGCGTAGCGGGGGTCGTCTCCGGTGGTGAATCTCGCGATGCGCACGGGCCCAGGCTATCCGGACGTGCCCGCAGGATCACGCGCGGGCGAGGACCTCGCCGTTGAGGACGGCGAACCAGCCCGCGGGCTCCTCGGCCCAGCGCAGCCAGTCCTGCGCGAGCTGCTCGAGCGCGACGTCGTCCGCGAGCGCCGACTCCTTCGCCTGGACGGCGAAGTTCGACGCGACGCACCGCTCGGCCCACAGGCCGCCCCACCACGTGCGGTCGGCAGGGGTGGCCTAGCACCACGTGCTCGCGCTGGGCTCGATCCCGTCGAGCGGGAACCCGGCGTCCTGCACCCAGGAGAAGAGGCGACGGCCGGCGTCGGCCTCGTACCCGTAGGCGTGGGTGACCTCGTGGTAGAGCGTGTTCCACTCGGTGAGCCCCGGCGACTCGGGGTACCAGGTCATGGCGGCGTAGTCGGCGTCGCGCACGGCGACGAGGCCGCCCGGCTTCGTGACGCGCCGCATCTCGCGCAGCGCGCCGATCGGGTCGGACAGGTGCTGCAGGAGCTGGTGCGCATAGACGACGTCGAACGTGCCGTCGGCGAACGGCAGCTCGTAGGCGTTCGCGTGCTGGAACGAGATGTTCGCGGTGCCGCGCTGGGCGGCGAGCTCGCGCGCGCTGTCGAGGACGGCCTCGGACGCGTCGACGCCGACGACCCGCCCGTCGCCGACGCGGTCGGCGAGGTCGACGGTGACCGTGGCCGGGCCGCAGCCGACGTCGAGGAGGCTCATGCCGGGGCGCAGGTGCGGCAGGAGGAAGCCGGCCGAGTTCTCGGCCGTGCGCCAGCGGTGCGAGCGCAGCACGGACTCGTGGTGGCCGTGGGTGTACGACTCGGACTCCTGCGCGGGGTCGCTGCCTGCCCCGGTGGGGGCGTCGGCGTGGTGCTCGGCGGCCTCGTCGGCGCCGTGGGGGGTGTGCGTCATACCCGCACCGTAGGCCGCGGGTGCGGCGTTCTCGACCCCGTTCTCACACTCTGGGCGCGCGGTCGCCGCGCGGCTCGTCCCCGGCGTGGCGGCGGGGTGGGAGCGCGCCCGCGCACGGACAATCCCCCCATGACGGCCGCGACCGGCACGACCTCCGCCCCGGGCGACCCCGCTCGACCCTCCGCCGGCTTCGCGCGGCGCCACGCCGCGCTCCTGCTCGGCGGGCCGGGCCGCGTCACGGGGCTCGACGTCGCGCGCGGGGTCGCGGTCCTCGGGATGTTCGCGGCGCACGTGGGCTTCACGACGGACGACTTCGGCGAGGTCTCCGGCTGGCTCTCGCTGTCGCACGGCCGCTCGTCGGTCCTCTTCGCGCTCGTGGCCGGGGTGTCGCTCGCCCTCGTCTCGGGCGGACGCACCCCGCTCGACGGGCTGCCCGCGCTCCAGAACCGCACCCGGGTCCTCGTGCGCGCGGTGCTCCTGCTCGCCCTGGCGGGGCTGCTGGACCTGCTCGGCACGCGCGTGCTGCTCATCCTCGGCTTCTACGCCGCCTACTTCGTGCTCGCACTGCCGTTCCTGCGCTGGCGGCGCCGGGACCTCCTGGTGCTCGCGGGCGCGGTCGCCGTCGTCGGCCCGGTGCTCGCGCTGTGGCTTCCGGAGGTGCTCGCACGCGCGGGGCTCCACCTGCCCGACGACGGGTCGGGCGCGCTCACGGACTTCCTCGTCTCGGGGCACTACCCGGCTGTGGTGTGGATGGCGTACGTGCTCGTCGGCATCGCGATCGGGCGGTCCGACCTCGGCGCGAGGACGACGCGCGTCGCGCTGGTCGCCGGCGGGCTGCTGGCCGCCGGGCTCGGGTACGGCGTCTCGGCACTGGTGACGGGTCCGCTCGGCGGGGCGCAGGCCGTGGAGGACGCGGCCGCCGTGTGGTCGAGCGCGTACCGGCCGGAGCCGCTCGGGTGGGCGGACCCGTGGCCGACGAGCGCCTACCTCTGGCTCGCGGGCCCGCACACGGACACGCTCCTGGAGGTCGTGGGGTCGGGCGGGTTCGCCGTCGCGGTGCTCGGGCTGTGCCTGTTCGCAGGCCGGGTCGGACGCTGGGTGCTCGCCCCCGTCGCTGCGGTCGGCGCCATGGCGCTGACGGTCTACTCGGCCCAGATCGTCACGCTCTGGGCGTGGGGCGACGCGGCGTACGAGCAGACGACGAACGGACCGCTCCTCGCGCTCGTGCTCGCGACGCTCGTGGTGGCGACCCTGTGGCGCTGGGCGATCGGGCGCGGCCCGCTGGAACGGCTCGTCGCGTCCGTCGCGGCGCGCGCCTCCGCCGTCACGTCGTCGCGCGGGCCGACGTAAGGTCGGCCGCATGACCACCACGAGCGACGACACCGCACCCCGCCCCGCCCTGCGCCGTCTCGGCCGGTCCGGCCTGGCGGTGTCCGCCGTCGGGCTGGGGTGCAACAACTTCGGGCGCCCCGCGACGGCGACGGAGACCCTGGAGGGCACGCGCGCCGTCGTCGACGCCGCGCTCGACGCGGGCGTGACGCTCTTCGACACGGCCGACACGTACGGCGGCCGCCCGGGCCTGAGCGAGGAGCTGCTCGGCCAGGCGCTCGGGTCGCGGCGCGACGACGTCGTGGTGGCGACGAAGTTCGGCATGTCGATGCGCGGGGCCGCGGGGTCGGACTTCGACGCGCGCGGCTCGCGCCGCTACGTCGTGCGGGCGGTCGAGGGCTCGCTGCGCCGCCTCGGCACCGACCGCATCGACCTCTACCAGTTCCACACCCCCGACCCGCGGACGCCGATCGACGAGACGCTCGCGGCGCTCGACGACCTCGTGCGCGCGGGCAAGGTCCTCTACGTGGGGCACTCGAACCGGGCGGGGTGGCAGATCGCGGAGGCCGAGTTCGTCGCGCGCGCGGCGGGCACCGTGCGGTTCGTGTCCGCGCAGAACCAGTACAACCTCGTCGACCGCGCGGCCGAGCTCGAGGTGCTGCCCGCCGCGGCGGCGTACGGGCTCGGCGTCCTGCCGTACTTCCCGCTCGCGAACGGCCTGCTCACCGGCAAGTACGCGCACGGCGCGCGGCCCGACGACGGCCGGCTCGTGCGCAGCAAGCCGCACCTGCTCGAGTCCGCGCCCTGGGAGGCGCTCGCGCGGCTCGGCGCGTTCTGCCAGGTGCGCGGCATCACCGAGGTGCAGGTCGCGTTCGGGTGGTTGCTCTCCCGGCCCCAGGTGTCGAGCGTGATCGCGGGTGCGACGAAGCCCGAGCAGGTGCGGCAGAACGCCGCCGCGGGCGCGTGGCGGCCCACGGACGAGGACCTCGCCGAGCTCGACGAGATCTTCCCGCCGCTCGGGAAGGTCGCGCCCTTCTGATCCGCCGGGTCGGCCGGGCGGCCGGGCCGTGTGGCCCTCCCGCGACCGGGTGCCTACCGTGGAGGCATGGCCTCGTGGGAGGACGTCGGACGGGTCGTGGCGGTGCTGCCGGGCACGGACCTCAAGGACGTGCGCCGGTGGACGGTGCACGGCAAGCTCTTCGTGTGGGAGCGCCCCCTGCGCCCGCGCGACCTCGCCGAGCTGGGCGACGCGGCCCCGACGGAGCCGCCCGTCGCGCTCCGCGTCGCGGACGAGGGCGAGAAGGCCGCGCTGGTCCAGGACGACCCCGACACGTTCTTCACGACGAGCCACTTCGACGGGTACCCGATCGTGCTCGCGCGCCTCGACCGGGTCCCCGTGCCGGAGCTCGAGGAGCTCGTCCAGGACGCGTGGCTCGCCCGCGCCCCGCACCGGCTCGCGCAGGAGTACCTGCGGCGCACGGAGTGACGCCTGCGCCGCACCGGACGAGGTGCTACCAGGAGAAGACCGCCACCGCGTAGTTCGCCCACGTCGGCTCCAACGCCACCGTGACGTCCTCCGGGTCGTGCACGGCGTACACGAGGTCCCACTCGCCGCTCGACCCCCGCGCCACGAGGTCGGGACGCTCGAGCAGGACGTCCGGCGCGTAGTCGTACACCCGGCGGGCCACGAGGCCGCCCGACACCGGCTGCACGTCGATGCTCCCGGGGTCGACGGCGCGGCCCGTGCCGTTCGTCAGGCGCACCCGGACGCGCACGGAGTCCGGCGGGTCGCCGTCCCGCACCGCCGCGTGCTCGCTCGGCGTGTACGCCTGCGGGGCCGAGACGGAGACGACGAGGCCGTCGGCGTACCGGACCGAGTCGCCGAACCAGACGCGGTCGGACACGGCCGCGATCTCCGGGCCGTCGTCGGACCCGCCGCCGAGGGGGTACCCGCGCAGCGAGCTGCCGACGCCGTAGCCGGGACCTGACGCGGGCACGAGGTCGACCGCGACCCAGGTCGTGACGACGACCGTCCCCGCGAGCAGCGCGACGAGCGCGCGCGTCGCCCCCGGCACGCCGCGCGTGCCGCGACGCCAGGCGACGGCGCCGACCGTCAGCACGACGGCTCCGGCGACGGGGTAGAGCCAGCCCACGTGCGCCCAGCCCCAGCGCGCCGTCATGGCCTCGGTGACGAGGACGGCCCCGACGAGGAGGACGCCGAGGCACGCCGTGACGAGGACGCCCGTCCCCGGCCGCCGAGCGCGCGCGGGCTGCGCCGTCGCTGCGGGCTCGGGGTCGCCCGGGGCCGGGCGTTCCCCGCCGTCCGTGGGCGGCGAGGTCTCCGCAGGGTCCGGCGCCGACGACGCGGGCTCGCGCTCCCCCGCCGCGCCGGGCGCCGTGCCCCAGGCAGGTGCGGGAGCCGCGCCGGCGGGCGGGGTCCTGTCGTCCGTGCTCACCGGTCCGTCCGTCCCTCGGTGCCGTGCGCCGGTCAGTACGCGCTCACGCGCGTGACCTCAAAGGTCGCCGTCTTCATCGCCTCGAGGTTCTCGGAGTCGATGAAGTCGAAGGTCTCGACCGTCGTCGACTCGCCCGGCGCGAGCTCGTCGGTGTAGGCGAAGTCGGACTCGACGACCGTACCGTCGGCCGCGACGGCGTCGATGTCGAGGTCGAACGTCAGCGCCTCGTCGGAGGTGTTGGTCAGCGTGACCGGCAGCGCGGACTCCACCCAGCCGAACTCGTCGGCGGTGCCCTCGAACGTGCCGACCTCGACCTCGAGGTCGTTCGCGAGGATCTCGTCCGTCGACTCGCCGAGCGCACGGTCGGAGTCCTCCTGGATCTCCGCCAGCGACTGCTCGTACTGCGACGAGGCCTCGTTCGCCGCGACGACGAAGAGGACCCACACGAGGATCGTCACGAGCACGGACACGACACCGAGCACGATCGCCGCGATGGAGAAGCCCTTGCCCGAACGGCCCTGCTTCGCCTGCGACAGCCCGACGAAGCCGAGCACCACGCCGGCGATGCCCATCACCGCGGCGAAGATGTTGACGAACGGGATCCAGCTGCCGAGGAAGCCGAGGATCGCGAGCACGAAGCCGACGATCGCCATCGTCCCGGTCGACGACGCGGGCGCGGTGTACGGGGCGTAGCCGTTCCCGAACGGGCTCCCGTAGGGCTGCTGCGGGGCGCCGTAGGGCTGCTGCGCGGGGTCGCCGTAGGGCTGGCCGTACGGCTGCTGCGCCCCGGCGGCGGGGTACGGCTGCGCGTGTCCCGGCGCAGGTTCACCAGCGGGCTGACCGTAGCCCGGCTGCCCGTACGGGGTCTGCGGGTCCGCGCCGTAGGGCGCGTAGCCCGGGTCGCCGTAGGGCGCCTGCTCCGGCGTGCCGCCGTACCCGGGCGCGCCGGACGCGGCGTCGGGCGAGCCGTACGGCTGCGGCTCCCCCTGCGGCGCCCACGCGTCCTGCCCCTGTCCGCGCTCCTGCTGCGCCGGGTCCGAGCCCTGCGGCCGGTAGGGGTCGAACTGGTAGGGGTCCTGCGGTGCCGTGGGCGGCTGCGACATGGTGCTCCTCCGCGGCCTCGCCGCGATCGGTCGTTCGGGTCGGGGTGGACGGCCGACGCGCGGCCGGCCGGCCTGACGCGCCGGGTCTTCACAGCACGTTCACGGCCATTCTTCCCGGTCGTGCCCACATCGGGAAAACCGCACGGCGGGTGAAAGTCCGCCGCGACGGCGCGCCCGCGGGCTCTCGTACCCTGGGTGCGTGCCTGCGACCGCCACCACGACCCCCCGGACGACGCCCGTCGTCGGGCCCGTCGTGCTGCCTGCCGCGGAGTGGGCGGAGCGTGAGCGCGCCCACGCCGAGCGCGCGGACGCGCTCACGGCCGGGTGGCGGCACCGCAAGCCGCTCGGGCAGAAGCACGCGATCGAGGACTTCCTCTTCACCTACTACCCCACGCGCCCGGCCCAGCTCCGGCGCTGGCACCCGGGGCCGGGCGTCGTGCTGGCTCCCCCGACCGCCGCGAGCGGTGCGGCACCGGGCACCGACGCGGCGCCCGACCCGTCCACCGACCGCTCCGGATGGCGCTGGTACCGGAGCACGCCCGACGGCCTGACGCTCGACACCGACGCGTTCCTCGCCGACCGTGGCGACACCGTGCGGTACCTGCGCGGTCTGCTCACGGCGACGGCGTCTCGCCCGGGGCGGTTCGGCTGCTTCGGGCTCCACGAGTGGGCCATGGTCTACCGCGACAAGGCGGCCGGGCGCGACCACCGGCACCCGCTCCCCCTCCGGCTCGGGCACGACGGGACCGACCGGGTCGTCGAGGACCACCCCGTGCAGTGCTCCCACTTCGACGCGTTCCGCTTCTTCACGCCCGAGGCCGGGCCGCTCAACCGCCTGCGGCCCACGCGCGAGACGCAGCCCGCCCTGGAGCAGCCCGGGTGCCTGCACGCGACGATGGACCTCTACAAGTGGGCGCTCAAGCTCACGCCGGCCGTCCCCGGCGACGCCGTGCTCGACGCGTTCGAGCTCGCGCGCGACGTCCGCGTCGTCGACATGCAGGCGTCGCCCTACGACGTCTCGTCGTACGGGCTGGAGCCGGTCGCGATCGAGACGCCCGAGGGCAAGGCCGAGTACGTGCGGCACCAGCGCGCCTTCGCCGCCCGCGGCGGGGCGCTGCGCGAGCGGCTCGTCGCCGTGTGCGACGCGCTGCTCCCGCCGGACGACGACGCGGCCGCCCGCCCTCCCCGCTGACGCACCGACGACCGGCGCACCGGGCGGCCGACGTCGCGCCCGGAATGGCCGTGACCGGCGGACGGGCCGCGTGCGAGGATCGCCCGCGTGAGCCGCGCCGAGACCATCGCCGAGATCCCGACCGGACCCGTGGCCGTCCCCGCCGTCGTCCGCGCGCTCGCGGGGGACGACGGCGTCACGCCGGTCTGGCGCAACACCGTCGGCGGGCTGACGTTCCGGCTCGACCCCCGCGGCGGCGAGGCCGCCGGACCGGTCCGGTACGCGAAGTGGGTCCCGGCGGGCGTCCCCGAGATCGACCTGGCCGCGGAGGCCGAGCGGCTCGCGTGGGTCGGCGACCGGACCCCGGTGCCGCGCGTGCTCGACCAGGGCGCGGACGACGACGGCTCGTGGCTCGTGACGCGGGCCGTCGCGGGGCGGTCGGCGGTCGAGGCGCGCTGGGCGGGCGACCCGGCGGTCGCGGCGACCGCGATCGGCCGCGGGCTGCGTGCGCTGCACGAGGCGCTCCCGGTCGCTTCGTGCCCCTTCACCTGGTCCGTCGCGCAGCGCGTGGCGCAGGCCGACGACCGCCTCGCGCGCGGGCACGGGCCCGACGAGTGGTTCCCCGAGCACCGTGGTCTGGCCGTCGCCGAGGCGCGCGCCCGGCTCGACGACGCTCCCCCGGTCGACCGCCTCGTCGTGTGCCACGGGGACGCGTGCGTGCCGAACACGCTCCTGCACGACGACGGCACGTTCGCCGCGCACGTCGACCTCGGCTCGCTCGGGGTCGCGGACCGCTGGGCTGACCTCGCCGTCGCGGCGTGGAGCACGGAGTGGAACTACGGCTCCGGGTACGACGGCCACGTCTACGCGGGCTACGGCGTCGAGCCCGACCCGGAGCGCATCGCGTACTACCGGCTGCTCTGGGACCTGTCCTGACGGCGGGGCGCGGTACCGCCGCGGACGCGGTCAGCGCCGACGCGGCTGGTGGGCGGCGACGCCCTGCTCGGCGAGCGCGGCGGTCTCCGCGATCCGGCGGGCCCGGGTCTCGGGCCGCTTCGCCTCGACGATCCAGCCGAGGATCGAGCGCCGCACGCCGGGCGTGAAGGCGTCGAAGCGGGCCCGCGCGTCGGGGCGCTCGCCGAGCGCCGCGGCGAGGTCGTCGGGGACGACGAGCGCCTCCGCGTCGTCGTGCCGGGTCCAGGACCCGTCCGCCCGGGCGGCCTCGACGACGGCGCGCCCCGCGTCCGTCAGGCGCCCGTCCGCCTCGACGCGCGCGACCCGCTCCTTGCTGAGGCGCGTCCACCGGGAGCCGGGACGGCGGCGCGTGAACCACAGCGCGTGCCGGTCCTGGTCGACGGTCGCGGCCTGCCCGTCGATCCAGCCGTAGGACAGCGCCTCCTCGATCCACGGCTCGTACCCGAACGTCGGCCGGCCGCTCTCGCGGCGCCACGTGAGGAGCCAGACCCCGGGCTCGGCGTCGTCGTGGTGCGCCGCGAGCCACGCCCGCCACTCCGCGGGGGTCTGCGCGTGGAACGCGGGCCGGCCCTGGTACTCCTCGGTCACGGTGGCGCCTCCGTCGTCGGTCGGGGCACCAGCGTGCCCGGTCCGCCGCGGAGGCGCCAGGGTGCCGGCCCGGGAGGCGCCCCGTCGGCGCCTCCCGGGTCGGTCGTGCGTCGTGCGGTCAGGAGCAGGACGGGACGGTGACGACCTGTTCGACCGTCTGGGCGCCGTCCGCCCCCGTCGCCGTGACGGTGACGGCCAGGTCGCCCGTCGCGAACCGCGCGGCGAACGACTGGTACGCGCTCGCGCCCGGCGCGACGCCGGTGAACGACCTCGTCCCGAGCGACGACGCGAGCTCGACGTCGACGGCCGCGTCGGAGACGTTCACCGCGCGCACCGCGACGTAGGGCTTGCCGGCGAGGCAGCGCAGGCTGACCTCGACCTCGACGAGCACGACGTCGGCCGGCTCCTCCAGGGCGTCGACGGCACCCTGGAGCGCGAGCCGCGCGTCGCGCAGCGCCGCGTCGGACGCCGCCGCGTCGTCGAGCGTCCCGGTCGCCGCGGCGAGCGCCGTGCGGAAGGCCTGCCAGGACTCGGGGCTGTACCCCTCGTCGGTCAGGGTCTCCGCGCTCGCCACGAGGTTCTCGAGCCGACGGCGCTCGGCGGGCACGAGCTGGTCGGTCGCCAGGCCGAGGCGCCGGGCCCGCTCGTCGGCCTGCGCCTGGGTGGCGCCGGCGTCGGCGAGCACGGAGCGTGCCGCCGCGAGCTCGCGCGTGAAGACGCGCGCGTCGATCCGGCCGTACCGCGCGATCTCCGCCTCGGGCGTCCCGGCCGCGCCGACCACCGCCGCGAGCGCCGCGGTGTCGGTCGGCGGGACCTCGACGTCGTACGCGTCCGTGAAGAAGCGCATGCTGTCGAGGTTCGCGACGTACGGGTGGTCGGCGTACGCCTCGGTCGACAGGCGCACCCACACCTGGTGCTTGCCACGCACCGTGCTCGGCAGGTCGACGACGGCGGTCCCGTCCGTGGTCCAGCTCGACCCGGTGCTCGGCAGCGGGACGGTGACGAACGGCTCGCCCGGGTTGGCCGGGTCGAACGCGTCGAGGTACACCGACAGGGCCGAGTTCTTCCCGGACCGGTTCGCGTTGTGCACGTAGCGCACGGAGAGCTGGTCGAGCGCGGCGGAGCCGAGATCGATCTCGCCGTACGCGAGCCAGTCGCCGTCCGCGGTGCCGCCGACGTTCGTCACCGGCCCGCTCGTCCACGTCGAGCTCTCGTTCTTCAACCCGCGGCCGGAGTTCGACGTCCAGGCCTCGGACTCGACGACGACCGACGTCGGGCCGCCCGGCGCGAACGTCAGGCTGTCGAGGTTCGCGACGTACGGGTGGTCGGCGTACGGCTCGGTGGACAGGCGCACGAACACCTCGTGCGTCCCCTGCACCGTCTCGGGCAGGACGACGGTCGCGGTCCCGTCCGCGGTCCAGCTCGACCCGGTCGTCGGCAGCGGCACGGTGACGAACGGCTCGCCCGGGTTCGCCGGGTCGAACGCGTCGAGGTACACCGACAGCGCGGAGTTGTTCCCGGACCGGTTGGAGTTGTGCACGTAGTGGACCGACAGCTCGCCGAGCGGGAGCTCACCCAGGTCGACCTCGCCGTAGGCGAGCCAGTCGCCGTCCGCGGTGCCGCCGACGTTCGTCACCGGACCGCTCGTCCACGTCGAGGACTCCTTCTTGAGCCCGCGACCGGAGCTCGCGGTCCAGTCCTCGGCCTCGATCGTCACCGTCGGGGACTCGCCCGGCTGGCCCGGGGCTGCCGGGTCCTCGGCGCTGAAGCGGAACCAGTCGAAGTTGCCGACCCAGCTCCGGCCCGACGGCGCGAGGAGCTCGAACGTCACGGCCTGCGCATCGACGAGCGCCTGCACGTCGCCGAGCTCCGCCGTCACCTCGGCGTACCTGCCCCAGCCGCTCGTGCCCTTCAGGTCGACGGTCGCGACCACGGGGCCGCCCACGTCGCCCGCGTGCACGCGCACGGTGCTCGGCGTGTCCGTCGGGGCGAAGCTCGTGTCGTACCGGACCGTGAGGAAGCGCGGCGGGGTGTCCCCGGCGGCGGTCTCGAAGGTCATGTCGCGGTACTGCACCCACGACCCGGAGCGCACGCCGCCGAGGTTGCCGGACGAGCTGTTCGCCTCGTTCTTCAGTTCCCCGCCCGACCACGCCTCGGACTGCTCGGCCTCGAGCGTGCGGTACCCGCCGCCCGTGAGGTCGAGCGCGTCGGCCGCCGCACCGAGCCGGTCGGCCGCGAACCGCAGCGCGATGCTCGTCGCGGCCTCGTCACCGAGGGCCTCCTGCGCCTTCGTCAGCGCGGTGGAGAACCGGTCGAACGTCACCGAGGAGTAGTTCCCGTGCCGCACGAGCACGGCGTCGTCGACGAGCGCGGCGAGCGCGTCGCGCTCGGCGGACGCCACGGACAGCCGCAGGGGCGAGCGCACCGAGACGCCCTGTCCCTGGAGCGACGCCGCGGCGACGCCGTCGGCGAGCGCGGCGTCGCGCAGGTGCACGAAGAAGCGCGCGTCGGCGGACGCCGTCCCCGTCAGGGAGACGGTCAGCGCGGTCGGCGACGCGACCGTCACCGCCGCCGTGACGCCGTCGGGCAGCCCGACGACGCTCGCCGCCCCGCTCGTGACGAGGTCCGTGCCGGCGGGCGCGGCGAGGCGGGCGCCGTCGAGCGTGAGCGTCACGGTCGCGTCGAGCGCGCCGCCGTCGCCGGTCGGCACGGTGGTCGGGTCGGCGCTGACGCGCGGTCCCTCGGCCGGCTCGTCGGTCGCGGTGCTCATCGAGAACGCGGGCGCGGTGTCCGTGCCCCAGTCGCTCGGCTGCTCGCCCATGCGGAACGCGAGGTCCGCGCCCCCGACCACGGTCGCGTAGTCGACCCACGTGTTGCCGAACGTCGCGCCGTCGAGGGTCGCGGACTGGACGTAGAACGCGTCCTCCGAGACGCCGTCGGCCGTGACCGTGAAGGCGCTGCCGTCGTCGTAGGTGATGGTCGTCGAGTCGAAGAACGGCGACCCGACCTGGAACTGGGACGAGCCGGCGGTCACCGGGAACAGGCCGACGGCCGCGGCGACGAACATCGTCGACATCGTGCCCGCGTCGTTGTCCATCGTGGGGAGCATCCCGCGCGGGTCGAGCTGGTAGACCTTCGTCTTCACGGGCGGCGTGAACTCGCCGCCGCCGCTCGGCACGGCGCTCGAGGAGCCCGTCGCGATGTACCGGTTCCAGGTCTCCTTCGTGTAGATCGCGCGCGCCCACTTCTGCGTGAGGCTCGGCTCGCCCGTGTAGTTGAACAGGTACGGCGCCTGGAGGTCGATCTCGTTGGCGTTCGAGTGGAGCATGGCCTTCCCGTCGTCCGGCGCGTGCTCCCCGAACATGTGGCGCATCGCGAGCCGCGCCGCCTCGGGGCCGCCCATCGCCTCGACGAGCGCGTCCATGTCGTACGCGTCGTACCAGTGGTACTGCCAGAGCGTGCCCTGGTAGAGGCTCGCGGCCTCGAACTTCGCGTAGTCGGCGCTCTGCCACGAGCCGTCGGCCGCACGCGGGGTGAGGAGGCCGACCGGGGTGCCGTCGGCCGCGGTCCACGCGCCCGGCTTCGTGAGCCTGTCGATCGGCCACGACGCCTGTTCGCGCAGCGTCTCGGCCTCGTCGGTCAGCCCCAGCTCGTCCGCGATCACGGAGAGGCCGTACTGGTCGTAGCCCCGCTGCACCGACGCGCCGGGGTTGCCCGCCACGTAGCCGCGCCGGAGCTCGTCCGCGCTGTACTGCCCCACGAGCCGTTGCAGCGCCGGGTACGCCTCGTCGAGGCGGTCGAACCCGTCGAAGCCCTTGGCGATCGCGTCCGCGACCACGACCGACGACCGCTCCCAGCGCACCGTCGGGACGGAGTGCACGAACCCGCCGAGCCCGCCGCCGGTCCCCGTCGCCTCGGCGTCCGCGAACAGGTAGATCAGCGACTGCACCATGTCCCGGTACAGCGCCGGGTCGATGTACGCGATGACGGAGAACTTGCGGAAGTCGTCCCACGTGGCCCACGAGTCGTAGTACGTGAAGCCCTGCGCGGCGTGCACCGCGCCGTCGACGCCGCGGTACGTGCCCGAGGTGCTCGTCGCGTTCATCGGCATGGCGAACATGCGGTAGAGGTGCGTGTAGAAGAGCTGCTGGAGCTCGCCCGTCGGGTCCGTCGCCGTCGACGCGTCGATCGCGACCCGCCCGAGCGTCGCGTTCCACTCCGCGCGCGTGCGGTCGCGGATCGCGTCGAACGACAGGTCGCCGAGCTCGACCTGCTGGTCGATCCGCGCCTGCTCGACGCTCACCGGGGACAGCGTGACCTGGAGCCCGATCTCCCCCGCGTCGGCCGCGTCGAACGTGAGGATCGCGCCGGTGTCGACGCCGTCCTGGGTCGTGGCGTCGACGAGCCGGTCGTCGTCGCCCCACGTCTGCACCGTCGCGGGCTGGAGCGTGCGCGCGGTGTAGTACAGCGTGTAGGCCGCGTTGTAGAAGTACCCCGTGACCTGTCCGGACAGCTCCACGGTGCCGTCCGCGCGCGTCTCGGCCTGCACCGACGACGACCGGCGGCTCGTGTTGTTCGTCTCGAGGTCCACGACGAGGCTCGGCGTCGAGCCCGCGGGGAACGCGTAGCGGTGCACGCCTGAGCGCGTGGTCGCCGCGACCTCGGCCTCGATCGTGCCCGGCGCGCCGGTGATCGCGCCGTCCTTGCCCGCGACGTTGCCGAGCCCGACGGAGTAGAAACCGGGACCCGCCTGCTCGTCGTCGTGCGAGAACGGGTGCGCGTACGTGCCCGTGCCGGGGCGCGCCGTGTACGACCCGGACGTCGGGACCACGAGGAGGTCGCCGCCGCCGCCGGAGCCCCCGACCCCGTCGAGGTTGGTGTGCGTGAAGCCCGAGATCTTCGACTGCGCGTAGTCGTACCCGGTGTTGTTCCGGCCCGGGGTCGTGCGCGGGTTGACCTTCGCGAGGCCGTTCGGCGCCTGCGCGGCAGGCATGTCGTTGCCGTAGTCGCCCTCGGTGCCGACGAAGACGTCGACCAGGGACGCGTAGTCGGTCGACGGCGGCTCGGGGGCGGCGCTCGCGGCGGTCGCGGGCGCGAGGCCGACGACGGCGAGCGCCACGGCGAGCGCGCCCGCGACCAGCCGCGGGGCGGGCCGGCGCGGGCGGTCCGGGGTCGTGGTGCCGGGGGTCAGGGGTCTCGGGTGCAGGGTTCGGGGGGTCGGCAGGCTGGGGGCCATGGTGTCCTCGGGCAGGGGCCGGCGGCGGGGGCGCCGCGGTGGCCGGGTTCGGTCGGGGGTGAGGTGGCGCGGGCGGGCGGGGGCGGCCCCGCGCCACCCTGTCAGGGGCACGTGACGAGCAGGTGATCTGCGGGTGGCCGCACGGGGTGCTCCCTCCGTCCCACGGCGGCGTGGGCTCGGTGGTCGTCGGTGACGCGGAGGCTGGACGCACGTCCAGTGCACGTCCGGGCCTACCCTCGCACACGTTGACAGCGCTATCAACCCCCTTCTCGGTCCCCCGGGCCCCCCGCAGCGCCGGTCCGGCGACCGGCCTCCGCGACACCTGACAGACTCGTCCCGTGACCACCACGACCGGCCGCACCCCGGCTCTCCTCGCGCACGTGCCCGCCCCGACGGGCAAGGCCCCCGACCCGGACGCGCTCTACGAGGGGTTCACCACGTGGGCGACGGAGCAGGGCCTCGAGCTCTACCCCCACCAGAGCGAGGCGCTCATCGAGCTGGTCACCGGCTCGCACGTCATCCTCTCGACGCCCACCGGGTCGGGGAAGTCGCTCGTCGCGATGGGGGCCCAGTTCGCGGCGCTCGCCGCGCACCGCTCGGGTCGCGGCGGCAGGACCTACTACACGGCGCCGCTCAAGGCGCTCGTCAGCGAGAAGTTCTTCGCGCTCGTCGCGGCGTTCGGCTCCAAGAACGTGGGCATGACGACGGGCGACTCCGCCGTGAACCCCGACGCGCCGATCATCTGCTGCACGGCCGAGATCCTCGCGAACATCGCGCTGCGCCGCGGCGGAGAGAACGCCGGTGCGGACGACGAGGACGCGATCTCCCAGGTCGTCATGGACGAGTTCCACTTCTACGCCGACCCGCAGCGCGGCTGGGCGTGGCAGGTGCCGCTGCTCGAGCTGCCGAACACCCAGTTCCTGCTCATGTCCGCGACGCTCGGCGACACGACCCGGTTCGTCGAGGAGCTCGAGGAGCGCACCGGCCGGCCCGTCGCCGAGGTGACCACCGCGCAGCGGCCGGTCCCCCTGCACTTCAGCTACGTCGTCGAGCCGCTCACCGAGGTCATCGAGGAGCTCGTCAGCACGCGCCGCGCGCCCGTGTACGTCGTGCACTTCACCCAGAAGGACGCGGTCGAGCGCGCGCAGTCCCTGCTGTCGATGAACGTCGCGACGAAGTCCGAGAAGGAGGCGATCGCCGCCGAGCTCGGCGACTTCCGCTTCGGCACCGGGTTCGGCAAGACGCTCAGCAAGTTCCTGCGCCACGGCGTCGGCGTGCACCACGCGGGCATGCTGCCCAAGTACCGGCGCGTCGTCGAGCGCCTCACGCAGGCGGGCCTGCTCAAGGTCGTGTGCGGCACGGACACGCTCGGCGTCGGCATCAACGTGCCGATCCGCACCGTGCTGCTCACGAGCCTCGTGAAGTTCGACGGCGAGCGCATGCGCCACCTCACAGCGCGCGAGTTCCACCAGATCGCGGGGCGCGCGGGCCGCGCCGGGTACGACACCGTGGGCGAGGTGCTCGTCATGGCGCCCGAGCACGTCATCGAGAACCGCAAGATGCTCGCCAAGGCGGGCGACGACCCGAAGAAGCTCAAGAAGATCGTTCGCAAGAAGGCGCCGCAGGGCTCGGTCAACTGGACCGACGCGACGTTCGAGCGTCTGCGCGACGCCGAGCCCGAGCCGTTGACGAGCCACTTCACCGTCACGCACGCCATGGTGCTCAACGTCCTCGCGCGCACCGCGCAGCACGGTCGCGGCGGCCAGGCCGACGCGAGCGACCCGCGTCGCGACCCGGTCGAGGCCATGCGCCACCTGCTCCTCGCGAACCACGACACCGAGTCGCAGCGCCGCGAGCACGTGCGCCAGACGTTCCGCATCTACCGCTCGCTGCGCGTCGCGGGGATCGTCGAGCGCGTGCGCGTCCCCGACCCGTCGCGCCCCGCGGGCTACCGCCCGAGCGTGCGCCTCGTCGGCGACCTGCCGCGCGAGTTCGCGCTCAACCAGCCGCTGTCGCCGTTCGCGCTCGCGGCCCTGGACCTGCTCGACGTCGAGGGCGCGACCCACGCGCTCGACGTCGTCTCCGTCATCGAGGCGACGCTCGACGACCCGCGCCAGGTCCTCTACGCCCAGCAGAACGCCGCCAAGGGCGAGGCCGTCGCCGCGATGAAGGCCGAGGGGTACGAGTACGAGGAGCGCATGGCGCTGCTCGAGGAGATCACGTGGCCCAAGCCGCTCGAGGAGCTGCTCGCGCCCGCGTTCGCGATGTACAAGCGGTCCAACCCGTGGGTCGCGGACGCCGAGCTCTCCCCCAAGTCCGTGGTCCGCGACATGGTCGAGCGCGCCATGACGTTCGCGGAGTTCGTGTCCGTCTACGGGCTCGAGCGCACGGAGGGCGTGGTGCTGCGCTACCTCGCGGACGCCTACCGCGCGCTGCGCCAGGTCGTCCCCGAGGAGCACCGCACCGAGGAGGTGCAGGAGATCGTCGAGTGGCTCGGCGAGCTGGTGCGCGGCGTCGACTCGTCGCTCCTCGACGAGTGGGAGCGCCTGGCGCACCCGGTCGACGACGACGCGGACACCGAGGTGGGCGACGGCCCGCTCTCCGGGGCGGGGGCCGAGGCGCCGACCCGTCCCGTCACGGGCAACCCGCGCTCGTTCCGCCGCCTCGTGCGCAACGCCCTGTTCAAGCGCGTGGAGCTCGCCGCGCGCGAGGACTACCGCGCGCTCGGTGCGCTCGACGGCGGCGCGGGCTGGGACGCGGACGCGTGGGGCGACGCGCTCGACCCGCTCTTCGAGGACCAGGGCGACGACGCGATCGGCATCGGGCCCGGGGCCCGCTCCGCGGCGCTGTTCCGCGTCGTCGAGGCGGGCGCCGAGCTGCCCGCGGGCCACGAGGGCCCGACGGCGGAGCACGCCCCCGGCGGCGTGGTGCCCGCGGGCACGTGGCTCGTGCGGCAGGTGCTCGACGACCCGGCGGGCGACCACGACTGGGCCGTCACGGCGAGCGTCGACCTCGCGGCGAGCGACGAGGCGGGCGAGCCCGTGGTGACGGTGCTCGCCGTCGGGCCGCTGTAGGCCGGGCGAGACCGGGGGGCGCGCCGGCCCCCGCCCTCACTCGACCGGCAGGAGCCCGCGCCGCCCGAAGACCTCCTTCGCGACCGCGGTCGCGTTGAGCGCGCGTGGGAAGCCGCAGTACACCGCCGACTGGAGGAGCGCCTCGACGATCTCGCGCGGCGTCAGCCCGACGTCGAGCGCGGTCCCCACGTGGATGTCGAGCTGCGCCTCGCACCCGCCGAGCGCGGCGAGCATCCCGAGCGTGACGAGCTGGCGGTCCCGCGGTCCCAGGTGCGGGCGCGCGTACATCTCGCCGTATGCCCACGCCGAGATCTGGTGCTCGAGCTCGGGCGAGACGTCGGCGAGCGCCTCGGCGATGGCGGCGGGCGCCGCCTCGTTGACCGCGCCGAACACCGCCCGCCCGTGCTCGTAGCGCTCCGCGCGCGTCGTCGGCCGGTCGTCCGTGGAGTTCCCCTGCGTCACGCGGAGCAGGGTAGAGGACGCGGGGCGGTCGCGGTCGACGGTCTCGCGGCCCGGGTCGCGCCGCGCCGGTCGCGTCCTACGGTGAACCCATGAGCGACGCACCCCCGCGCACCGGTCGGCACCCCGGCGAGCCCCACCACCCGGAGAGCACGGGCTCGCGGCTCAACCGGCTCCGGGCCGGGGTGCTCGGCGCGAACGACGGCATCGTCTCGACGGCGGGCGTCGTCGTGGGCGTCGCGGCGACGAGCACGTCGATCCCCGTCATCGCGACGGCGGGCGGCGCGGCGCTGCTCGCGGGCGCGCTCTCCATGGCGGCGGGCGAGTACGTCTCGGTGAGCACGCAGCGCGACACCGAGAAGGCGCTCCTCGCGACCGAGCGCCGCGAGCTCGCGGAGATGCCGGACGCGGAGCTCGACGAGCTCGCCGGCATCTACGAGGCGAAGGGCCTGACGCCCGACCTCGCACGCCAGGTCGCCGTCCAGCTCACCGAGCGCGACCCGCTGGCCGCGCACGCCGACGCCGAGCTGCACATCGACCCCGACGAGCTCACGAGCCCGTGGGAGGCCGCGGTCGCGTCGATCGTGTCGTTCACCGTCGGTGGCCTGCTGCCGCTCGCGGCGATCCTCCTGGCCCCGGCGACCATCCGCATCCCGCTGACCTTCGTCGCCGTCGTGCTCGCGCTCGTCCTCACCGGCTGGGGGTCGGCGCGCCTGGGCAACGCGCCGACGCGCCGCGCGACGGTCCGGACCGTCGTCGGCGGCGCGGTCGCGATGGGCGTGACGTACGCGATCGGCTCGTTGCTCGACGTGAACGTCTGACCGGAGTGCCGGGCCCGGGACGGTCGGGGGGGCTCCGGGCGCCCGCGCGGCGCCTTGGGTAGGGTGTGGCCCATGTCGAGCCCTGAGGCATCCACTCCGGGGGCTTACGGTCACACCGTCAGCCCCCAGGACCGCTGAGCCTCTCAGCGCTGCCTTCCGCCCCCCGCTGCGTGCGGGTGCCGTGCCGGACGCTGCCCTCCGGGCGCTGACCGTGGTGTGACGAGACGCCTCCTGCTCGTCCTCTCGCACCCCGGAGCCCTCGATGCCTCGTGCCCTGTACCTGCTCGCCCTGGCGGTCTTCGCCATGGGCACCTCGGAGTTCATGCTCGCCGGCCTGGTGCCGGACATCGCCGCCCGCCTCGACGTCCCGGTGGGGACGGCGGGCCTGCTGACGTCGGCCTTCGCCGTCGGCATGGTCGTCGGCGCGCCGGTCATGGCGGCCTCGGCCCGCCGCCTGCCGGTGCGGGCGACGCTGCTCGGCTGCGTCGCGCTGTTCGCCCTCGCCCACGTCGTCGGCGCGGTCACCCCGAGCTTCGCGGCGCTCGTCGCGGTCCGGGTGGTGGCGGCCTTCGCCAACGCGGGGTTCCTCGCCGTCGCGCTCAGCACGGCGGCGACGCTCGTGCCCGCGGACCGCACGGGGCGCGCCGTCGCCGTGCTCCTGTCGGGCACCACCGTCGCGATGGTCGCGGGCGTCCCGGCCGGGGCGCTCCTCGGCGCCGCGTGGGGCTGGGAGTCGACCTTCTGGGCCGTCGCTGTCCTCTGCCTGCCCGCCGCGCTCGGGATCGCGCGCGGCCTCCCCGCGCGCGGGCCCGAGCGCGCGGCCCTGCCGTCCGTCGACGCACCGTCGCTGCGGACGGAGCTGGCACAGCTCGTCTCGCCCCCGCTCGGCCTGACGATGGTGTCTGCCGCGCTGGTCAACACCGGCACCTTCGCGACGCTCACGTTCCTCGCTCCGCTGGTGACCGACGTCGCCGGGCTGAGCCGGTGGTGGGTGCCCGTCGCGCTCGTGCTCTTCGGGGTCGGCTCCTTCGTCGGCGTCACCGTCGCGGGCCGGACGTCCGACCGCATCCCCGGGGTCGTGGTCGCCGTGGGCGGCGTCCTGCTGCTGGGGGGCTGGGTCGCCCTGGCCGTCTTCGCCGCCGTTCCGGTGGCGCTGCTCTGCCTCGTGCTGGTGCAGGGCGTCCTGGGCTTCGCGGTCGGCAGCACGTTGATCGCGCAGGTGCTCCGCGCGGCGTCGGGCGCACCGACGCTGGGCGGCTCCTTCGCGACGGCGGCGCTCAACGTCGGCGCGGCCGTGGGACCGGCCGCCGCCGCAGCGACCATCGCCACCGGGCTCGGCGACCGCGGGCCGGTGTGGGTCGCCGTGGCGGCGACGGCGCTCGCCCTGGTGCCGGTGGCCGTCCTGCGTCGCGCGACCGGCCCCGCGACGGCCCGCGCCCCCCGCTGACCCGTGCGGGCGCTCCCCCGCGTCCGCTGCGGCAGAATCGGGCCGTGGCCAAGAAGTCGAAGTCCTCCGCGCACGCCGGCACGCCCGCGGTCGCCCTCCTCGAGCGCGAGGGGGTCGCGCACACGCTCCACCCGTACGAGCACGACCCGTCGAGCGAGCTGTCCTTCGGGCTCGAGGCGGCCGCGGCCATCGGGGTGCCCGCGGAGCAGGTGTTCAAGACGCTGCTCGCCGTGGTCGACGGCGGCCCGCTCGTGGTGGGGATCGTGCCGGTCGACCGACAGCTCGACCTCAAGGCGCTCGCCAAGGCCGCAGGCGGCAAGAAGGCGAGCATGGCCGAGCCCGCCGCGGCCGAGCGCGCGACGGGCTACGTCGTCGGCGGGATCTCGCCGCTGGGCCAGAAGCAGCCCCACCGCACGTTCCTCGACGACAGCGCGCTCGCGTTCGACGCCGTCTACGTCTCGGGCGGGCGCCGCGGGCTCGACGTGGGTCTGGCGCCCGCGGACCTGCTGCGCCTCACGACGGGCACGGCCGCCCCGATCGCGCGGTAGGCGGTCCGTCAGCGCTGGTAGAAGGTGTACCGCGCGTCGGTCGGGACGATGTCCTTGCCGAGCGGCAGGAGCGAGACGGGGATCATCTTGAGGTTGGCGATCCCGAGCGGGATCCCGATGATCGACACGAACAGCGGGATCGCGGTGACGACGTGCCCGATCGCGAGCCAGATCCCCGCCACGAGCACCCAGATGACGTTCCCGATCGTCGACCAGGCGCCCGCGGTCGGCTTGTCGACTACCGTGCGGCCGAACGGCCACAGCGCGTAGCCCGCGATGCGGAACGACGCGATCCCGAACGGGATGGTCACGATCAGGATGCAGCAGATGATCCCCGCCACGACGTAGCCCAGCGCGAGCCACAGCCCGGCGAACACGAGCCAGATGATGTTGAGCAGCGTCTTCACGGCACCGTCCTTTCCCCACCATTCTCGCCGATCGAGGGGTCGGTGCGGATCGGGGACCACCCTGAGACGACCCGGATCCCGGACCGTGCGGCCGACCTAGACTGGCCGCATGCCCCTCCCCGAGCCGTCGTCCGTGCTGCCCGCGCAGATCGCGCAGAACCTCGCCCGGGTGCGGACCCGGGTGGACGACGCCGCGCGCGCGGCCGGGCGTGCGGCGTCGGACGTGCGGCTGCTCGTGGCGACGAAGACCCAGCCTGCCGACGCGGTCCGCGCGGTGGTCGAGGCGGGCGCGGACCTCATCGGCGAGAACCGCGTGCAGGAGCTCGTCGCGAAGGCGCCCGACCTCGCCGACCTCGTCGCCGCGGGGCGGGTCGAGGTCCACATGATCGGCCACCTCCAGCGCAACAAGGTCAACCAGGTCCTCGCCACCGCGACCGGCGTCGAGAGCGTGGACTCGCTCGCGCTCGCCGAGGCGCTCGCGGCGCGCTGCGCGCGCGACGGCCGCGTGCTCGACGTCCTGGTGCAGGTCAACGTCTCGGGCGAGGAGTCGAAGTCGGGCGTGCGGCCCGACGACGCGCCCGCCCTCGCGACGGCGGTCGCCGCGCTCGACGGGCTGCGGCTCGCGGGCTTCATGACGATCGGCGCGAACTCGCCCGACGAGGCCGTGGTGCGCGCGGGCTTCGCGCGCCTGCGCGCCGTGCGCGACGCCGTCGTGGGGTCGGGCGTGCCGGGGACCGCGGACGCCCGTGCGCTGTCCATGGGCATGAGCGGCGACCTGGAGCTCGCGGTCGCCGAGGGCGCGACGATCGTCCGCGTCGGCACCGCCGTCTTCGGCCCCCGCCCCACCCCGCCGAGATAGAGCCCCGGTCGGCCGAGGGAGAGGCCCGGTCGGCCGAGGGAGAGGCCTGGTCGCGACCACGGCTCTACCTCGCGGTACCCGGCCTCTCCCTCGGCGGGTTCGTCAACGCGCGGGGAGAGCGCCCAGGCGCGCGAGCGCGCCGCGGACGCCGGCCACGCCGTCGCCGGCCAGCGCCTCGCGCGCGGCGTCGGCCTCGACGCCCGCGAGCAGCATCACCAGCGCGACGTGCACCTCGCCGTCGGCCGCGCGCAGCACGTCCTCGCACTCCGCCGAGCCCAGCCCGGTCGCCTGCACGAGCATCCGGACGATGCGTGCGCGCAGCTTCTGGTTGGTCGGGCGCACGTCGATCATGAGGTTCGAGTACGTCTTGCCGAGGCGGATCATCGTCGCGGTCGAGAACGTGTTGAGCACGAGCTTCTGAGCCGTCGCCGCCTTCATGCGCGTGGAGCCCGTGACGACCTCGGGGCCCGTGTCGACGAGGATCGCGACGTTCACCCCGGCCGCGAGCGGCGCGTCGGGGTTGGCCGAGACGAGCACCGTGCGCGCCCCGCGCTCGCGCGCGACGTCGAGCGCCCCGCGCACGTACGGGGTGCGGCCGCTCGCCGCGAGACCGACGACGACGTCGAGCGGGCCGACCGCGTCGACGTCGGCGCGCCCGAGCGCCACGTCGTCCTCCGCCCCTTCGACGGCCAGCATCATCGCGCCCACGCCGCCGGCGAGGTGCGCGACGAACCACTCCTCGCCCACGCCGTACGTCGGCAGGAGCTCGACGGCGTCGAGCACGCCGAGGCGGCCCGACGTGCCCGACCCCACGTAGTGCACGCGGCCGCCGGAGCGCAGCGCCTCCACGGCGAGGTCGACGGCCTGCGCGATGCGACCGCGCTGGGCCCGCACCGCGTCCGCGACGACGGCGTCCTCCTCGGTGATGAGCCGGACGACGTCCGCCGTCGGGAGCAGGTCGACGTCGGTCGTGCGCGGGTTGCGCTCCTCGGTCGGCGAGGCGAGGCGCACCAGCTCCTGCCACTCGTCGGGGCTCGAGGTGGTGCTCGCAGCCCCGCTCGGAGTGCCGCTCGTGGCGACGGTCGGGTCGGTCATCGGGAGGTTCCCTTCGTCGGGTCCGGCAGCGGACCCTGGGTGCGCGGGCCCGGGTGCAGGCCGTGCGGGGTGTTGGCGAGCGCCAGACGGCGCACCGGGCCGCTCGCGGCGGGCCACGGCAGCGGCGTGGGCGGGGTGAGCGAGCCGAGGACGACCGCGCGGCGGGCGCCCGTCGCCCGACGGCGGTGCTCGCCGGCGGCGGTGCCCGGCAGCCCGTGGGCCGACAGGAAGCCGAGGAGCGCGAAGAGGTACGCCTCCTTCGCGTCGACCGGCAGACCGAGCGCCTCGGACGTCACGACCTCGCACGCGTGCGGCACGCGCTCGGCGAGCGCCGCGCGCAGCCGGTCGAGGAGCACGGGGTTGCGCGCTCCCCCGCCGGACGCGACGACGCGGCGCACGTCCCGGCCCGCGAGCGCGTCGGCGACGCTGACCGCGGTGAGCTCGGTGAGCGTCGCGACGAGGTCGGGGCCGGTGAGCCCCGGGCGCACGGACGCGAGCCGGCGGGCCGTGTACGTCGTGTCGAAGAGCTCACGGCCCGTCGACTTCGGGGCCGGCGCGGCGAAGTACGGGTCGTCGAGCAGGGCGGCGAGCGCCACCGGGTCGACCGTGCCCTGCGCGGCGAGCTCGCCGTCCTTGTCGTACGCGAGACGGCCGTCGGTGAGCGCCGCGACCGCGACGTCGAGCAGGCAGTTGCCCGGGCCCGTGTCCCAGCCGGTGACCGGGTCGTCGACGCGCCCCACGAGGGACACGTTCGCGATCCCCCCGATGTTGAGCGCCGCGGTGAGCCCGGCGTCCGTGTCGTCGGCGCCCGCGTCCTCGCGCCCGAGCCAGAGCGCGTCGAGCACGCTGACGAGCGGCGCGCCGTGGCCGCCGGCCGCGACGTCGGCCACGCGGAAGTCGCTGATGACCGGGCGCTTGACGTGCTCGGCGACCCACGCGGCGTTGCCGAGCTGGAGCGTGCCGCGGGCCCGCGCCCCGACGACCCAGTGGTAGATCGTCTGGCCGTGGGACGCGACGAGGTCGACGTCGCCGCCGGCGACGTCGTCGATCGCGCGCCGACCGGCGCGCCCGAGCTCCTGCCCGATGAGGGTGTCGAGCTGGGCCACCTCGGCCACGTCGACGGCGGCGGGCGGCAGCGCCTTGAGGATGCGCTCGCGCAGGGCGCGCGGCCACGCGTACTCCGTGTGGCCGAGGGGCCGCATGCGCAGCACGCCGTCGTCGCCGAGCGTGAGGTCGGCCGCGGCCGCGTCGATCGCGTCGACCGACGTGCCGGAGGACAGTCCGAGGACGATCACCGCTCTCCCTCCCCCGCCGCGCCGACGGTCAGGTCGGCTCGACGCGTCTCCGGGTCCGGGCTCGTGCGCGGGCCCACGACCCCCTGCAGCAGCGCGACGGCGGCGCGCGCGTTGGCGCGCCCCGTCCCGCACGCGACGACGACCGTGCGGTCCGCGCCGAACCACGCCCCGACGGCGCCGGGGAACCCGGTGTGCACGACGGCGGCGTCGGGCCGCGCGGCGAGCAGCTCGGTGAGCCGCTCGTGCTCGCCCGAGCCGGGGACCGGCTCGCGCGTGAGGACGACGAGCGGGCGGTCGGCCGCGCGCACGGCGTCGAGCGTGCGCGCCCACGCCTCGGCGTCGGCCGGGCGCAGGTGCCGCACGTCGGGGCCGAACGCGTCGTCGAGCGCGCGCTGGACGTGCTGCGCGGTGCGGCCCGCGGCGTGGTCGAACCGCAGGCGCAGGTCGACGACGTCGGGCGCCGCGGTCACGGGCGCGTGCTCCGGTGCGGGACCGGCGAACCGGACGGCGCGCGCCGCGACGCGGGCGCCCAGCCGGTCGAGGGCGTCGAGCGCGGCGCGCGCGGACTCCGGCGAGGGGACGACGCCGCTCGCGGCCTGGCGCGCGCGCACCGCGGCGAGGGTGCGCGCCGTGCGTGCGGCGGACGCGTGCAGGCGCTCGACCGTGACCCGGCCGGACGCGACGGCGTCCACGAGCGCGCGCTGCGCCTGGCGGAACAGGACCTCGTCGTCGCGCCCGACGGTCGTGCCCAGGCACAGCAGGTCGGCGCCCGCCTCGACCGCGCGGACCGCGACCTCGCCGATGCCGTGCGGCGCGGCGTCGTCGGCACGGGACGAGGAGCCTGCGTCGTCCGCCGCGAACGTCGCGACCGCGCCCATGTCGAGCGCGTCGGTGACGATCGGGCCGTCGAACCCGAGCTCGCGCACGAGCGCGCCGACGGCGGGCTCGAGCGTCGCGGGCAGCGCGCCGAGCGCGGGGACGACGACGTGCGCCGTCATCACGGCGTCGAGCAGCGCGTCGCCAGCCTCGTCGTCCGGTGCCATGGTCACGACGAACGAGGGCAGGTCGCGCGCACGGAGCTCGTCGAGGCTCGCGTCCACGACCGGGAGGGCGAGGTGCGAGTCGACGTTCGTCGCGCCGTGCCCCGGGAAGTGCTTGCCGCACGCACCCGCGCCGCCCGCGTGCAGGCCGCGGACGAACGCCGCGCCGTGGCGGGCGACGAGCGCCGGGTCCGCGCCGAACGAGCGCACGCCGATCACGGGGTTGTCGGGGTCGGAGTTCACGTCGAGGTCGGGCGCGAGGTCGAGGTCGATGCCCGTCGCCGTGAGCAGACGACCGAGCGCGGCGCCGACCTCCTCGGTGACCGCGACGTCGTCGACCAGCCCGAGGGCCGCGTTGCCGGGCAGGCTCGAGCCGGTCGCCGCCTCGAGCCGGGACACGTCCCCGCCCTCCTCGTCGACCGCGACGAGCAGGTCGGGCGACGCGCCGCGCAGGCGCGCGGTGAGCCGCGCGGTGGTCGCGACGTCGGGCGTGTTGTGCCCGAACAGCACGACCCCGGCCAGGCCGTCGCGCGCCGCGTCGACGAGCCACGCCGGCAGGTCGTCCGTGCCGGTGAACCCGGGCAGGAGCACGCCGTTCACGGCGCGCACCACGTCGGCCGCGCGCTGCGCCCCGGTCGGGGCCGCGGTCAGGGGCGTCGCGCCGCTCATCCCTTCACCGACCCGGCGGTGAGGCCCGAGGACAGGTTGCGCTGCACGAGGACGAAGAACACGAGCACGGGCAGCGTGATGATCGTCGACGCGGCCATGACGGCGCCCCAGTCGGTCGTGTTCTCGCCGAAGAACTTCTGCAGCCCGATCGGCACGGTGTACTTGCTCGACTGCTGGAGGAACGTCAGCGCGAAGATGAACTCGTTCCACGCGGTGATGAAGGAGAAGACGCTCGTCGCGACGACCCCGGGCGCGACGAGCGGCACCAGGACCTTCCAGAACATGCGCCCCCAGGACGCGCCGTCGAGGAACGCCGCCTCCTCGAGCTCGACCGGGACCGCCGCGACGAAGCCGCGCAGCGTCCAGATCGCGAAGGGCAGCGCGAACGCGAGGTACACGACCGCCAGGCCCAGGAGCGAGTTGAGCATGTTGAGGTTGCGCATCTGGATGAACAGCGGGATGACGAGCGCCTCGAGCGGCACCATCTGCACCATGAGGATGAGCACGAGCATCGACTTGCGGAACCGGAAGCGGAACCGGCTCACCGCGACGGCGGCGAGCAGCGCCACGACCGACGACGCGAGCACCGTGCCGAGCGCGACGAGCACCGAGTTGCGCAGGTAGTGGCCGAACCCGCCGTCGTCGATCACGGTGACGAAGTTGTCCCACGTGACCCCGGCGGGCAGGAGCCGGGCGCCGCGCGTCGCGGCCTCCGGGTCGATCGCCGAGGAGAACATCCAGTAGGCGGGGAAGAGCGAGAAGGCGAGGAGGGCGACGATCCCCACGGTCTTGGCCGCCGCGACGCCGGGACGACGGCGGCGGGCGCGCAGCACCTGCTCGGTGCGGGCGCCGGGCCCGGGGGTGGCGCGGGTGTCGACGACGGCGGCGCTCACAGCTCCTCCTCCTTGAACAGGGTGCGCATGTACACGAGCGTGATGCCGAGCAGGATGAGCGTGAGCAGGACCGCGATGGCCGCGCCCATGCCGTACTTGCCCTGCGCGAACGACTGGATGTACGACCACACGCCGAGGTTGAAGACGTCCTTGTTCCCGCCGTTGCCGCCGGGCATGAGGTAGATCTGCGTGAAGACCTTGAAGTCCCAGATGGTCGACAGGATCGTCACGACCGCGAACACGGGGCGCAGGATGGGCGCGGTGATGGCCCAGAACCGGCGCCACGCCGTCGCGCCGTCGACCTTGGCGGCCTCGTGCAGCTCGTGCGGGATCGTCATGAGCCCCGCGAGCACGGTGATCGCGACGAACGGGAACCCGTGGTGCACCACGTTGAGCGTCGCGATCGCGTAGAACGACAGGCGCTCCGTGAACCAGTTGACCGTGCCGGGCTCGATCGCGCCCACGCCCTCGAGCACCGAGGCGACGAGGCCGTTCAGCGGGTCGAAGATCCACACCCACACGTACGTGCCCGTGATCGCGGGGACCGCCCAGGCGACCATGATCGCCGTCGCGCCGACGCCCCGCCAGAACCCGCCGAGCGTGTTGAGGAACAGCGCGACCGCCGTCCCGAGCGCGACCGTGAGCACGACGCACGCGAGCGCGAACAGCACGGTGTTGGGCAGGACCGTGGTCCACAGGTAGCTGTCGCCGAGCAGGTCGGCGTAGTTCTGGAGCCCGATCCAGTTCGACTCGCCGCTCGCGATCTGCCGCAGGCCGTAGTCCTGCAGCGAGAGCAGCACGACGCGCACGAGCGGCCACAGGAGCAGGACGCCGAGGACGACGAGTCCCGGTGCCAGCAGCAGCCAGGGGCGCAGCGGGGAACGGTGGCCGAGGCCCGTGCGGCGCCGTCGTGCGGCGGTCGGCACGGTGCTCGACGGCGGCCGGTCGGCCGGGGCGGCCGGGGCCGGCGAGGCGCCGGGCGCGGCTCGAAGGTCTGCCATGGGAGAGGTCCTGTCGCGGGGTGCGGGGCGTGGTGCGGGCGCCGACGGTCGGGGTGCCGGCGGAGGGCGGCGTCCGGCCGCGGGCGTGCTGCCCGCGGCCGGACGCGTCAGGTCAGGAGCCGAACGTCTCGTCCATGTCGGCGGCCGCGGTGTCGGCGGCCTCCTGGACGGTCGCGCTGCCCGACAGGACGGACTGGAGCATCGTCTCCAGCGTCTTCTTGCCCTGGATCTGGCCGTAGAGCGGCGTGACCGGGACCGAGCGGCCGGCCTCGACCATCTGCTGGGCGAACGGCGCGACGATCGGGTCGTCCTCCTCGATGACCTTCTCGAGGAGCGACGTCTGGCCCGGGAAGTAGCCGGACTGCTCGCCCCACGCCTGCGCGAACTCGCCGGTCGTCATCATCTCGACGAACTTCCACGCGAGGTCCTGCTTCTCGCTGGCCTCGAAGACGCCGAGGTGCGAGCCACCGAGGAACGAGTCGGACAGCCCCTCGGTCTGGCCGGGGATCGGGAAGGCACCGATCTTGCCCTCCATGTCCGGGACGTCGGCGAGGATCTTGCCCGGCGTCCAGCTGCCGGAGATCATCATGCCGACCTGGCCCTGCTCGAACGCGGCGAGGAGGTCCGTCTCCTTCCACGTCGTCGCAGCGGCGGTCGAGAAGCCGTGCTCGGTCGCGAGGCCGGTGTAGAACTCGAGGCCCTCGACCGACTCCGGCGAGCTGATCTCCGACGTCCAGGTGTCGCCGTCCTTCACCGCGAGGTCACCGCCCGCGCCCCAGACGAACGGCATGGCGCCGTACTGGCTGTCGCCCGCGACGGGGAACGGGATGATCTCCGGGTTCGCCGCCTTGAGCGCGTCCGCCGCGGAGACGAGCTCGTCCCACGACGTCGGGGTCTCGATGCCCGCGGCCTCGAAGAGGTCGGCGCGGTAGACGACCGAGCGCACGCCCGCGTACCACGGCATGCCGTAGACGCCGCCGTCGAGGGTCGCGGACTCGACGAGCCCGGGGACGAGGTCGTCCTCGAGGCCGGCGTCCGCGATCCGGTCCGAGAGGTCGGCGAGCGCGCCGACGTCCGCGAACTCGCCCGTCCAGGTGGTGCCCACCTCGGCGACGTCCGGCGTCGTGCCGCCGGCGATGGCGGTCGTGAACTTGTCGTGGGCGCTGGCCCACGGCTGGAACTCGATCTGGAGGTCGGCGCCGGTCTCGTCCTTGAACGCGGTCGTCACCTCGTCGAAGAACGCGTCCGCGTCGGGGTTGGTGCCCTCCATGATCCAGACGGTGAGGGTCTCGCCCGAGAAGTCGGTCGCGTCGTCGCCACCGGTCCCCTCGGAGCCGGACCCGCCGCCGGAGCTGCACGCGGCCAGGCCGAGCGCGAGGACGAGGGTGCCCGTGACGGCCACCGTGCTGCGTCGCTGCATGCCGTGACACTTCCTTTCTGGTCGGCCGTCGGGGGAACGGCCGGGTCGTGTGTCCTGACGGTCCCGCGCGGCCGGTCGGCTCCCGCGGTGTGAAACTTACTTCCATCAGTGGACGTATGTGTGGAGATTACTGCCACGCGTGCGCGAACGGAAGCCACGGCGGCAGATGTTGCACGTTCTTAACAATCGCCGGGCGTCGCCCGCCTCTGGCGACCCCTCAGGCCGCGGGGCCCTGCCCGCGGGCGGGCGTCACACTCCCGCGCCGGCCGCACACGGCCCGGCGCACCACCCCGCGCGTCACGGGACGCGCGCGGTCCACTCCGGCGTGGAGAACTTCGCCCGCGCGAGCTCCTGCGCGCGCTCGCGCTCCTCGGGGGTAACCGCACCCTCGACCGTGCGGTACCGCGAGCGGAAGTGGTCCTTGAACGCCTCGATGACGTCCTCGCGCGCCATGCCCGTCTGCGAGCGCACCGGGTCCACGCGCTTGTTGGCGCTCGTGGTGCCCTTGTCCGAGAGCTTCTCGCGCCCGATGCGCAGCACCTCGGTCATCTTGTCGGCGTCGATGTCGTACGCCATGGTCACGTGGTGGAGCACCGCTCCCCCGCGCAGCCGCTTCTGCGCCGCGCCCGCGATCTTGCCGGCCGGCGACGCGATGTCGTTGAGCGGCTTGTACGTCGCCTCCACGCCCAGGTCGGCGAGGGCGCCCAGCACCCAGTCGTCGAGGAACGCGTACGAGCGCTCGAAGCTGAGCCCCTCGACGAGCGACCCCGGCACGTACAGCGAGTAGGTGATGGTGTTCCCGGGCTCGACGAACATCGCGCCCCCGCCCGAGATGCGCCGCACGACCGTCACCCCGTGCCGCTCCGCGCCCTCCGGGTCGACCTCGTTGCGCAGCGACTGGAACGAGCCGATGATCACCGCGGGCGACGCCCACTCCCAGATGCGCAGCGTCGGGCCGCGACGGCCCTCGTCGAGCTCCTCCGTCAGCACCTGGTCGAGCGCGAGGTGCATCGCCGGCTCCTCGGGCCCCTCGTGCACGATCTCGAACGTGTGGTCGCCCCACCCCGTCGCCCGGCCGAGCGCCCGGCGCACCGCGATCGCGACCGCCTCGGGCGAGAACCCGACCATCGTCACGTCGGGCCCGAGCGCGGCCTGCACGGCGCTCGCGAGCTGCGCGACCGTCGCCGTCTCCGGCATGCCCGTCAGGGCGCCGTCGATGTCCTCGAGCGCGTCGTCCGGCTCGAGGAAGAAGTCGCCGCTGACCGCGACCCGGGCGAGCCGCCCGGCCTCCACCTCGACGTCGACCGCCACGAGCTTGCCACCGGGGACCTTGTACTCACCACGCACGCGTCCACCCTAAGCCCGACGCGCGCACCTCCGGCTCAGCGCGGCTCGACGCCCGCGTGGACCAGCCCGTAGATCGCCGAGTCGGTGAGCGCCTCCCAGGCCGCCTCGATGAGGTTGGGCCCGACGCCGACCGTCGACCACGACGTCGAGCCGTCGGTCGTCTCGATGAGCACGCGCGTGATGGCGTCCGTGCCCTGCTCGGTGTCGAGGATGCGCACCTTGAAGTCGATGAGCTCGAACACCTCGATCTCCGGGTAGACGCGCCCGAGCGCGAGCCGCAGCGCGTGGTCGAGCGCGTTGACGGGGCCGTTGCCCTCGCCCGTGGAGACGATGCGCTCGCCCCCGGCGTGCAGCTTGACGGTCGCCTCCGCCGTCGCCTCGGTGCCGCGCGACCCGGCGCGCTCGACGATCGTGCGCCAGCTCTCGACCCGGAAGTACGGCGGGCGCTCCCCCGCGATCTCCTCGCGCAGCAGCAGCTCGAACGACGCGTCGGCGGCCTCGTACGTGTAGCCGCGCGCCTCGTCGTCCTTGACGCGGTTCGTCACGCGGGTGAGGAGGTCGCCCTGGCCCGACAGGTCGAACCCGAGCTCGCGGCCCTTGAGCTCGATCGACGCCCGGCCCGCCATGTCGGAGACGAGCATGCGGATGTCGTTGCCCACCGCCGTCGGGTCGATGTGCTGGTACAGGTCCGGGTCGACCTTGATGGCGCTCGCGTGCAGGCCCGCCTTGTGCGCGAACGCGCTCGCGCCGACGTACGGCTGGCGCGCGTACGGGGAGATGTTCGTGATCTCGCTGATGGCGTGCGAGATGCGCGTCGCCTCCTCGAGGCCCTCGCCCGTGAGCGTGCGCACCCCGTGCTTGAGCTCGAGGTTCGCCACGACCGTGAGCAGGTCGACGTTGCCCGTGCGCTCCCCGTACCCGTTCACCGTGCCCTGGACGTGCGCGGCGCCCGCCTCGACGGCGGCGAGCGTGTTCGCGACGGCGCAGCCCGAGTCGTTGTGCGCGTGCATCCCGAGCAGCGCGTCCCCCGGCAGCGCGTCGCGCCCGTGCGGGAGCCCGACGGCGTCGCGCAGCTCCGCGACGGTCTCGGCGACCCACGTGGGGAGCATGCCGCCGTTCGTGTCGCACAGCGCGACGACCTCGGCGCCCGCCTCGAACGCGGCCTGCACGGCCGCGCGCGTGAACGCCGCGTCGTACCGGTAGCCGTCGAAGAAGTGCTCCGCGTCGACGACGACCCGGCGCCCCTCGCCCACGAGGAACGACACCGTGTCGGTGATCATCGCGAGGCCCTCGTCGGGCGTCGTGCGCAGCGCGCGCTCGACGTGCCGGACGTCGGACTTCGCGACCAGCGTGACCACCGGCGCCTCGGAGTCGACGAGCGCCCGCACCTGCGGGTCGTCCCAGGCCCGCAGCCCGGCCTTGCGCGTCGCGCCGAACGCCGCGAGCACCGCCCGGCGCAGGTCGAGCTCCTTGGCCGCGCGGCGGAAGAACTCGGTGTCCTTGGGCACGGCGCCCGGCCAGCCGCCCTCGATGAAGCCGACGCCGAGCTCGTCGAGCAGCGGGGCGATGGCGAGCTTGTCGGCGACGGAGAGGTTCATGCCCTCCTGCTGCGCGCCGTCGCGCAGGGTCGTGTCGTAGACGTGGAAGACCCGGGGCTCGTGGGGACCGGTCCCGGGGGTCGTCGCCGAGGTCATGGTGCCTCTTCCTGCCGTTCGTCGTGTCGCGGGCGTCGCTGCGCCCGCCCCTGCGGTGCGTCTCCCGACGCCGGGCGGGGCCCTCGTGAGGCGGTGGGCCCGGCGTCCGTGCCGCCGGGCGGAGGTGGTGCCCAGCAACAAAAAAACCCCCCGAGGGTGCGGGAGGTCTGCGCGTCCGGTGGGTGCTACCGGGCGCGCTACTCGATAATGAGCTGGGAGACGAGGTGTGTCACAGGGCACATGGTGCCACAGGTTCCGCCAGGATGGACAAGAGCGTCCATCCACTGAGCCGCCCGCCGCCCGTCGGCGCGACGGCGACCGAGCGAGGAGTGACGATGAGCGACCCGACCCCGGGCGGTTACGACCCGCAGAACCCTCCGACGCGGCGCTACGGCCAGCCGCCGGTCCCCCCGCAGTCCCCGCCCCCGGCGATCCGCCCGACGGACCCGCAGGCCCAGTTCCCCGAGCCCCGCACCCCGGTGAGCCCGGCGGACCCGCGCCTCACGGTCGAGGCCGGCCGGTTCTGGGCGGGCGCCGCCGCGACCGCGCTCGTCGCCGCCCTCATCGGGCTGCTCGGCGTGATCATCTTCGAGCGCATCTTCGCGATCACCCTCGTCCCGCCGCCCGACCTCTTCGCCACGGGGTCGCGCCAGGCGGCGTGGGCGATCGACGGCGCGATCCTCGCGCTGCTCGCCGCCGGGGTGCTGCACCTGCTCATCCTCAGCACGCCCCGGCCGCGCGCGTTCTTCGGCTGGATCATGGCGCTCGTCGTGGTGGCGATCGCCGTCCTGCCGTTCGCGTGGTCGAGCGACGTCACCGCGGCGGCGCTCTCCGGGCTCATCAACCTGCTCATCGGCGTCGCGGTGTGGTCGCTGCTCGCGGGCGTCGCGGGGCGGACGATCGTCGCGCGGCCCGCGCCCGTCGTCTGACCCGGAGCACCCGGGCGGACCCGCCGCACCCGCCCGCCGGACGACGACGGGGCGCCCCTCCCGCGGGAGGGGCGCCCCGTGTCGTGCGGGCCGGTTCGGGCGAGCCGGCGCAGCCGGCGCTCAGGCGAGCCGGCGCAGCCAGCCGTGGCGGTCGGCGGCGCGACCGGTCTGGATGTCCGTGAGCTCGGTGCGGATCGTCATGGTCAGCGAGCCCGCCTCGCCGGTGCCGATCGTGTGGTCGAAGTCCGAGCCGGCGAGCCGGCCGATCGGCGTGATCACGGCGGCCGTGCCGCACGCGAAGACCTCCGTGACGGAGCCGTCCCGGATCCCGGCGAGGACGTCGGTCAACGGGATGCGGCGCTCGACGACCTCGTGCCCGCGGTCGGTGAGGAGGCGGATGATCGACGAGCGCGTCACGCCCTCGAGGATCGAGCCGCTGAGCTCCGGAGTCTCGACCGAGCCGTCCGCCTTGACGACGAACACGTTCATGCCGCCGAGCTCCTCGAGGAACGTGCGCGTCGCGGAGTCGAGGAAGCACACCTGCTCGCACCCGTGCTGCTGCGCGACCACCTGCGGGAGGAGGCTCGAGGCGTAGTTGCCGCCGCACTTCGCGTCGCCGGTGCCGCCCGCGCCGGCGCGGCTGTACTCGCGGTCCACCCAGATGGACACGGGCTTCACGCCGCCCGAGAAGTACGGGCCGACGGGCGACGCGATGACGAGGTACTCCGCCTCGAGCGACGGGCGCACGCCGAGGAACGCCTCCGAGGCGTACATGAACGGGCGCAGATAGAGGCTCGCCTCCTCGCCCGACGGGACCCAGTCGACGTCCGTGCGCACGAGCGCCGTGATCGAGCCGACGAAGTCGTCCACCGACAGCGCGGGCAGCGCGAGGCGGTGCGCCGAGCGGGCGAAGCGCGCGGCGTTGGCCTCGGGCCGGAACGTCCACACCGACCCGTCGGCGTGGCGGTACGCCTTCATGCCCTCGAAGATCTCCTGCGCGTAGTGCAGGACGGCGGTCGCCGGGTCCAGGAGGAGCGGGCCGTACCTCTCGATGCGGCGGTCGACCCACCCGTCGGTCGAGTTCCAGCTGATCCGCGCCATGTGGTCCGTGAAGACGGTGCCGAACTTCGGGGCCGCGATGGCGGCCTCGCGCTCGGCGGGTGGCGTCGGGGAGTCCGTGGGGCGGACGTCGAACAGGGCGACGAGGTCCTCCGCCGAGGAGGACGGCTGGTGCTGCGCTGCGAGGGTGCTCATCATGAGGCCTTTCACCTGGCGACCCGGGTGGTCTCCGCCTAGTTTTCCACGCCGGTGCGGCTCGTGCGGAGGTCCGCGCGAGGGCACGACGACGCGGGGCGCCACCGGGTCAGAACGGGAGGGATCCGGTCCTGGGGCGATGACGACCGAGGTGCGGGGACTGCGACGAACCGGTGCCCGGGCCCGCGAGGGGCCCGTGACGGCGTGTCAGCCGGCGACGCGAGCGGCGAGCTCGCGGCCCACCTCGGCCGTCGAGCGTACTCGGCTCCCCCGCTCGGCGAGGTCGGCGGCGACGGCCGCCTCGACGCGCTGCGCCTCGTCGCCGAGGCCCAGGTGGTCGAGGAGCAGCGCGACCGACAGCACCGTGGCGGTCGGGTCGGCCTTGCCCTGCCCGGCGATGTCCGGTGCCGAGCCGTGCACGGGCTCGAACATCGACGGCGCGGTGCGGTCGGGGTTGATGTTCGCGGACGCGGCGAGGCCGATCCCGCCCGTGATCGCGGCGGCCTGGTCGGTGAGGATGTCGCCGAACAGGTTGTCGGTGACGATCACGTCGAAGCGCGAGGGCTTCGTCGTGAGGAAGATCGTCGCGGCGTCGACGTGCAGGTAGTCGGTCGTGACGTCGGGGAACTCCGCGTTGACGGCCTCCACCGTGCGGCGCCACAGGTGGCCCGCGTGCACGAGGACGTTGTGCTTGTGCACGAGCGTGAGGTGCTTGCGCGGACGCGCCTGGGCGCGGGCGAACGCGTCGCGCACGACCCGCTCGACGCCGAACGCCGTGTTGAGGGAGACCTCGGTCGCGATCTCGTGCGGCGTGCCGGTGCGCAGCGAGCCGCCGTTGCCGACGTACGGGCCCTCGGTGCCCTCGCGCACGACGACGAAGTCGATCTCGCCCGGGTCGGCGAGCGGCGACGTGACGCCCGGGTACAGCTTGCCCGGGCGGAGGTTGACGTAGTGGTCGAGCGCGAAGCGCAGCTTGAGCAGCAGGCCGCGCTCGAGGACGCCGGACGGGACGCTCGGGTCGCCGATCGCGCCCAGGAGGATCGCGTCGTGCCCGCGGATCGCGTCCAGGTCAGCGTCGGTGAGCGTCTCCCCCGTGGCGTGCCAGCGCCGCGCACCCAGGTCGAACGGCGTCGTGGAGACCTTCACGTCCGAGCCGGCCACGGCGGCCTCGAGCACGGCGAGCCCCTGCTCGACGACCTCGGTCCCGATGCCGTCGCCGGCCACGACTGCCAGATCAATGGTGCGCGTCATGCCGGCGAGCCTACGCCGCGCCGCCACCCTTCGGGACGGTGGTCTCACGTCTCGGACGGGCGTCGAGTTGCGTTCCGCGCGCAGCCGGTCCACTATTAGTAAACTTTCCTAAAGCCCGTCGAAGGACCGACCATGACCGCGCCCGCCACGTCGAGGGTTCCCGGCACCCCGGGGCTCCTGCGCACCATCAACGACCGCGCGGCCCTGGAGCTCCTCCTCGACGTCGGGCCGCTGACCCGGTCCCAGATCGGTGACCGCACCGGCGTCTCGCGACCGACCGCCTCCCAGATCGTCGCACGGCTCGAGCAGTCGGGACTCATCGAGCCCACCGGCTCCGTGCAGGGCGCGCGCGGCCCCCAGGCCACGCAGTACGCCGCCCGGACCGACGTCGTCGTGGGGCTCGCGCTCGACGTCGTGCCCGGCGGGGTGCGCGCGAGCGTCGTCGACGCGCTCGGCCGCACGCTCGGCGAGACGACCGTCGCCGCCGGTCCCGAGCGCTCGGCGGCCGCCGACGTCCTCGCCGCGCGCGACGAGGCCTGCGCCGACGCCGGCATCCCCGTCTCCCGCGTCGCGACCGCGGTCGTCGGCGTGCAGGCCGCCGTCGCGCCGCGCACCGGCGACATCGCCCTCGTCGGGGAGCTCCCCGGCTGGCCGCGCCGCGGGCTGCGCGCACACCTCGAGGACGTGCTCGGCATCGACGTCCGCGTCGAGAACGACGTCAACCTCGCCGCGATCGCCGAGCGCGACGCCGGCCGCGACGAGGCGAGCTTCGCGCTGCTGTGGCTGGGCGAGGGCATCGGCATGGGCGCGTGGCTCGAGGGCCGCGTGCACCACGGCACCGCGGGTGGCGCCGGTGAGATCGGCTACCTCCCCGTGCCCGCCGCCGGCATCGACGACTCGGTCAACGTGCAGGACCTCGTCGGCGGTCTCCGCCTCGTCGAGCTGTGCGCCCGCGCGGGGGTCCCCGGCATCACCGAGGGGGGCTCCTCCTACGGCGACGCCGTCGCCGCCCTCGCCGCGCACCGCGACAGCACCGCGGTGCACGATCTCGTGCAGGACCTCGCGCTCCGCGTCGCCGTCGTCCTCCAGCCCGTCGTCGCCATCCTCGAGCCGGACGCCGTCGTGCTCGGCGGGCCCACGGGCGTCGCGTGCGGTGCCCCGCTCGCCGAGGCGACCGCCGCCGTCCTGCGCGGCACCGACCAGCGGACGGGAGCGGTCGTCGCGAGCGCGGTCCCCGAGCTCGCCGTCCTGCGCGGCGCGCGCTCCGTCGTCGCCGAGGACGTGCGCGCCCTCCTGCTCGCCGCCGCGGGACGACCGGACCACCCGGTCGTCGCGCCCTCCGTCCCGGGGTAGTCCTCTTCACCTACCTCGCGAGCGGTGGCCGGCCGACCGTGGCACGGCCGGCCACCGCTCATCCTCGCCGCGCTCAGCGCGGGTAGCGCAGCTCGAACCGCTCGCACACCAGCGGCATGTCCGGCGCGAACACGCGCGACAGGACGCGACGGAAGTACTTCTCGTGCTCGACGCGCCACGACTCCAGCGATCGGTCGTCCTCGCCCTCCGCGTGCGCGAAGTCCGCGTCGACGTCCTCGAACGCGACCACCTCGACCGACGTCGTGCGGATCAGCGCGCGCGGGTGGCCCGCGCCGTCGAGCAGGATCGACAGCTCGCCGACGCGCGGCACCGCCTCGCCCGTCTCCTCGTACTCCCACAGGGCCGACGACGTCGCCGTCTTCTCCCCCGTGAGCACCGCCATGAGCAGGTCGTCCGCCAGCGCCGGGTTGTCCCCGAACGACCACGCCGGAGGCGGCACGCTCTCGGACACCGTGGTGCCCGTGACGACGCCGAGCCGCGCCATGCCCGCGCTGGGCCGCGCCAGCTCCCAGAACGCCAGGATCTCCGCCGCCCGCTCGTCCACCGTCACGTCGTCCGTCACCGGGTCTCCCTCGTCCGCCTGTCGGGTCATGCCCCCCATCCTGGCGCATGGGGCCGCGCACCACCTGCACCGCCCGCCCACCGGTCGTCGGCCGGTCGCGACGCGACGACGAACGGCCGGCCCGGGCCAGTGGGACGACGAAGGGGTGGGTGACCCCTGTCGCGCGACAGGGGTCACCCACCCCCAGAGGTGAGCCGAGCTCAGAAGTCGAGGATCAGCGTGCGGCGCTGCCCTCGGTACCTCCGGTCGGGCAGACACCTCCCGCCGACTCCGGCAAGAGCTCCTCCGTCGCCCTGCCTGCGTCAGCGTGCGGCGCTGCCCTCGGTGTAGTCGGCGTCCTGCTGCTTCCACGCGAACAGCGACCGCAGCTCCTTGCCGACCTTCTCGATCGGGTGCTGCGCGGCCTTCTCGCGGAGCGCCGTGAACTCCGGCGCGCCGGCGTCCTGGTCGTCGATGAAGCGCTTGGCGAACGCGCCGGACTGGATGTCGGCGAGGACGCCCTGCATGTTCTCCTTGACGCGGGCGTCGATGACGCGCGGGCCGGAGACGTAGTCGCCGTACTCGGCGGTGTCGGAGACGGACCAGCGCTGCTTGGCGATGCCGCCCTCCCACATGAGGTCGACGATGAGCTTGAGCTCGTGCAGCACCTCGAAGTACGCGATCTCCGGCTGGTAGCCGGCCTCGGTCAGCGTCTCGAAGCCGTACTGGACGAGCTGCGACACACCTCCGCAGAGCACGGCCTGCTCGCCGAACAGGTCGGTCTCGGTCTCCTCGGTGAACGTCGTCTTGATGACGCCCGCGCGCGTGCCGCCGATCGCCTTCGCGTACGACAGCGCGACGTCCCAGGCCTGGCCCGACGCGTCCTTCTCGACGGCGATGATGTCCGGGATGCCACGGCCCGCGACGAACTCGCGGCGCACCGTGTGGCCCGGCGCCTTCGGGGCGACGAGGATGACGTCGACGCCCTCGGGGGCCTCGATGTAGCCGAAGCGGATGTTGAACCCGTGCGCGAACGCGAGCGTCTTGCCCGTGGCGAGGTTCGGCTTGATCTCGTCGTTGTAGATCGAGCGCTGGTGCTGGTCCGGCGCGAGGATCATGATCAGGTCGGCCCACGCGGCGGCGTCCGCCACGGACTTGACCTCGAAGCCCTCGTCCTGGGCCTTCGCGACGGACTTGGAGCCCTCGCGCAGGGCGACGACGACCTCGACGCCCGAGTCGCGCAGGTTCTGGGCGTGCGCGTGGCCCTGGCTCCCGTAGCCGACGATCGCGACCTTCTTGCTCTGGATGATGGACAGGTCGGCGTCGTCGTCGTAGAACAGCTCAGCCACGATGGATCTCCTCGGTTCTTCGTTGCGGTGCAGGGGTCTGTTGCGGTGTCGCGCGGAACGGCGACCGGTGCGCGCCGACGCCCACGGGGGTCTCGGTGCGAGGGTAGGCGATGGTCAGGCGGAGCGGACGACGCGTTCCAGCGCGCGGTCCGTGATGGAGCGGGACCCGCGCCCGACGGCGACGGTCCCCGACTTCACGATCTCGCGCACGCCGTAGGGCTCGAGGGCCCCGAGCAGCGCGTCGAGCTTCTCCCCCGTGCCCGTCGCCTCGATGGTCACGGCGTCGGGGACGACGTCGACCACCTTCGCGCGGAACAGGTTGACGACCTCGAGCACGCCGGTGCGGTGGGCGCCGTCGGCACGCACCTTGACGAGCAGGAGCTCGCGCTGGACCGACGCGGACGAGTCGAGCTCGACGATCTTGATGACGTTGACCAGCTTGTTGAGCTGCTTCGTCACCTGCTCGAGCGGGCGCTCCTCCACGTCGACGACCACGGTGATGCGCGAGATCTCCTCGTGCTCCGTGGGGCCGACGGCGAGCGAGTGGATGTTGAAGGCGCGGCGGGCGAACAGGCCCGCGACGCGCGTCAGCACGCCGGGCTTGTTCTCGACGAGCACGGAGAGGGTGTGGCGGGACATCGGTCAGTCCTCCAGGGACAGGGGTCGGATCGAGGCTGCATCGCGCTGCAGCCGAGTGCCTTGCTTCGCTGCGGCCCTCAACCTCCGCTGCATTCCGCTCAGTCCTCCCGGTCCCAGGCGGGCGAGATGCCCCGCGCGTACTGGATGTCGTCGTTGCTCACGCCGGCGGCGACCATCGGCCACACCATCGCGTCGCGCGAGACGTTGAAGTCGATGACGACCGGGCGGTCGTCGATCTCCATCGCGCGCTTGATCGCGGCGTCCACCTCGCCCATCGACTCGACGCGGATGCCCTCGCACCCGTACGCGTCGGCGAGCTTGACGAAGTCGGGCACGCGCGCCGTGCCGTGGCCGGTGTGCAGGTCCGTGTTCGAGTAGCGCTGGTCGTAGAACAGCGTCTGCCACTGGCGCACCATGCCGAGCGAGCTGTTGTTGATCAGCGCGACCTTGATGGGGATCTCGTTGATCGTGCAGGTGGCGAGCTCCTGGTTGGTCATCTGGAAGCACCCGTCGCCGTCGATCGCCCACACCGTGGCGTCGGGGCGGCCGACCTTCGCGCCCATGGCCGCCGGGATCGAGAAGCCCATGGTGCCGAGGCCGCCGGAGTTGAGCCACGTCCGGGGGTGCTCGTACCGGATGAACTGGGCCGCCCACATCTGGTGCTGCCCGACGCCCGCGACGTAGATCGACTCGGGGCCCGAGATCTCGCCCAGGCGGGAGATGACGTGCTGCGGGGCGAGGTGGCCGTCGTCGGGCTCCGTGTAGCCGAGCGGGTACGTCTCGCGCCAGTCGTCGATCTGGCGCCACCAGGCCTCGACGTCCGGCTTGCCCTTGGCCTCGTGCTCGCGCTCGAGCTCCGGCAGCAGGTCGGTGATGACCTCCTTGAGGTCGCCGACGATCGGCACGTCCACGTCGCGGTTCTTGCCGATCTCCGCGGGGTCGATGTCGGCGTGCACCACCTGCGCGTGCGGGGCGAAGCTCGACAGCGCGCCGGTGACGCGGTCGTCGAAGCGGGCGCCGAGCGAAACCACGAGGTCGGCCTTCTGCAGTGCCGCCACGGCTGGCACGGTGCCGTGCATTCCGGGCATGCCGAGGTTCTGGGGGTGCGTGTCGGGCACCGCGCCGCGCGCCATGAGCGTCGTCACGACGGGCGCGCCCGACAGGTCGACGAGGCGGCGCAGCTCGGCCGACGCGTTCGCGCGGATCACGCCGCCGCCCACGTACAGGACCGGGCGCCGGGCCGTCGCGAGCAGGCGCGCGGCCTCCTTGATCTGCTTGCTGTGCGGCTTCGTCACCGGGTGGTAGCCGGGCAGCTGCACGTCCTGCGGCCAGGAGAACGTGGTGCGGGACTGCATCGCCGACTTCGCGATGTCCACGAGCACCGGGCCCGGGCGGCCGGTCGAGGCGATGTGGAACGCCTCGGCGATGGTGCGCGGGATGTCGTCCGGGTCGGTGACCAGGTAGGAGTGCTTGGTGATCGGCATCGTGATGCCGACGATGTCCGCCTCCTGGAAGCCGTCGGTGCCGATCATCGACTCGGCGACCTGGCCCGTGATCGCGACGAGCGGGATCGAGTCCATGTTCGCGTCGGCGATCGGGGTCACGAGGTTCGTCGCGCCCGGGCCCGACGTCGCCATCGTCACGCCGACGCGGCCGGTCGCGTGGGCGTAGCCCTGCGCCGCGTGGCCGCCGCCCTGCTCGTGGCGCACGAGGATGTGCCGCAGACGCTGGGAGTCCATGAGCGGGTCGTACGTCGGGAGGATCGCACCACCCGGGATGCCGAAGACGACCTCGGCACCGGCCTCCTCGAGCGAGCGGACGATCGACTGCGCGCCCGTCATCTCCTCGCCCGTCGGGGCGCCGTTCGAGGCGCCGGCCGGGCGAGCCGTGGCTGCGCGCCGGACGTCGCCGCGCGGGGCGACCGACGCGGGTGTCGGGGCGGGCTTCGGCGCCGCGGCGGCGGGCGCCGGGGCGCCCTGTCGCGGAGGTGCCGGGGTGGGACCCTGGGCCATGGTGTCTCCTGCGTGTCGTGGCCTCGGCCCGGCGGGCGCCCCGTGGGGCGCTCCGCCGGGAGCCGGAGCCGACCGTGGTGGTGCGGTCGTGCTGGTCGCGGTGTGCGGGTGCCGGTCCTCGCGGGTCTCGCGGGTGCGGCGCTCGCGGTGGCCGGGTAGGCCTGCCGCGGTCTGTCTGCCGTGCTGATGGCGTTGTGGTGGCAACAAAAAACCCCTCGGACCCGGGATGCCGGGCTGGACGAGGGGTGAGCGCGCTGACGAAGCCTGGTGGCGTGGCCTCAGCCGGCGCGCTCAGGAAGTACTACAAGGAGGATCGTCTGCACGTCTGGGACTGTACGCCCATGTCCCGGTGATGTCACGTGTCGAGGCGGCCGTCTCACGCACTGGGACGTGGGGGGCGCGGTCCGGTGCGCCGGAGCACCCGTCCCTCCCACGGCTCCAGGTGCCCGACGGCGCCCGGCCGGGTGCCGTCGTCGGCCCGCCCGGGGAGCGTGGTCACGAGGACCGACGCCTCCTCCCAGCCCGTGAGCGTCCCGGCCGGGACGTCCTGCGGGACGCCACCGACGTTGACGAGCACGAGGAGCTCGTCCCGGACGGTCGTGCCGTCGGGCCCGGGCGCGTCGAGGGCGCGCGTGAACGCGTAGACCGCCTCGTGGTCGGGCAGCAGCATGCGGAAGTCGCCGAGCGCGACGACCGGCTCCTCCCGGCGCAGCGCGACGAGCCGCCGGTAGAAGTGCAGCACGGAGTCCTCGTCGGCCCAGGCGGCCTCCGCGTTGATCGTCGTGTGGTTCGGGTTGACCTCGAGCCACGGCGTCCCCGTCGTGAAGCCGGCGTTCGCGCTCGCGTCCCACTGCACGGGCGTGCGGGCGTGGTCGCGGCTCGCGTGCGCGAGCACGGCGAGCATCTCGCCGTCGGTCCGCAGGCGCGGGGCGCCCGTACGACCGGTGAGCTCGCGGAAGTACCCGAGCGACTCGACGTCCTGGTACTGCTCGATCCGCGTGAACGGCGCGTTCGTCATGGCGAGCTCCTCGCCCTGGTAGACGTAGGGCGTGCCGCGGTGCAGGTGCAGCAGGAGGGCGAGCGCCTTCGCCGAGGCGACGCGGTGCTCCGGGGAGTCGTCGCCGAACCGCGAGACGACGCGCGGCTGGTCGTGGTTGTCCCAGTAGAGGGCGTTCCAGCCCCGGTGGGCGAGGCCCGCCTGCCACCGGCCGAGGGTCGCCTTGAGGTCGGCGAGGTCCCACCGGACCGGGTCGTAGCGGGTCGCGCCGTGGTCGATGCCCATGTGCTCGAACTGGAACACCATGTCGACCTCGCGACGGTCCGGGTCGGTGTATCGCACGCCGTGCTCGACCGTCACCCCCGGCGTCTCCCCCACCGTGAGGATCTCCCGGCCCCGGGCGAGGTAGGGCGCGAACACCTCGCGGTGCATCTCGGCGAGGAACTCGTGCACGCGCGGGCCGTCCGTGTAGTGCGGGCTCCCGTCCCCGTACGTGCCCCAGTGCACCTCGCCGTCGGGCAGCGAGCCGTCGGGCGCGACGTCCTTGGAGATGAGGTTGATGACGTCCATGCGGAAGCCGTCGACGCCGCGGTCGAGCCACCGCCGCATCATCGCGTAGACCGCCTCGCGGACGTCGGGGTTCTCCCAGTTGAGGTCCGGCTGCTTGGTGTCGAACAGGTGCAGGTAGTACTCGCCCGAGGCCTCGTCGAACCGCCACGCGCTGCCCCCGAAGAACGAGCGCCAGTTCGTCGGCTCGGCACCCGGGGCGCCGGGCTCCATGCCCTCACGCGCGGGGCGCCACCAGTACCAGTCGCGCCGCGGGCTCTGCGCGGACGAGCGCGACTCGACGAACCACGGGTGCTCGTCGCTCGTGTGGTTGACGACGAGGTCCATGACGAGCTTCATCCCGCGCGCGTGCAGGCCCTCGATCAGGGCGTCGAGGTCCGCGAGCGACCCGAACAGCGGGTCGACGTCCTCGTAGTCGCTGATGTCGTAGCCGTTGTCCGCCTGCGGCGACCGGTACACCGGGGACAGCCACACGACGTCGACGCCCAGCCGCTCCAGGTGGTCGAGGCGTCGCGTGATCCCCGGGAGGTCCCCGATGCCGTCGCCGTCGGTGTCCTGGAACGAGCGCGGGTACACCTGGTAGACGACCGAGCGCGTCCACCAGGGGGCCTCCGCCGGCGTCTCGGCGCCGGGCCACCCCCCGCGGCGTGCGTCCTCGGCCTCGGTCCGGGCGTGCTGCGACATCGTCGGTCCTCTCTGCTCCAGGTCTCGTCCCTCACCCTGCCCGACCGCGCCGCGGGGCGCGCGTCCGGCACGCCGGGTGGACGTCCCCCACGACCGGGTCGAAGGACGGGGCGAGCACCGGTGCGGCGCTCACCACGCGTGCGCCCCGGCGAACGACGTCGGGGGCGGGTCGACGCCCAGCACATCGCGCAGGACCGTGAGGTCGTAGGTGCGTTCCATCGCGAGGTGGCTCAGCGCGTACCGGGTGAGGCGCGGCGGCTCAGCGCGACGCAGCCGCCGGGCGACGGCCTCGACCGCGCCCGCGAGCGCCCAGGCGGGGCGCACCGGGACGGCGACGACCCGCACGGCGGTACCGCGGCGGCGCAGCGCGTCGGCGAGCGCGTCGCGCAGCACCACCGGCTCGGCGTCGGCGACGTTCGCGACGAGCCACCCCGGGGTGCGTCCTCCCCCGCCGCCGGGCGCTCGGACCGTCTCGTCGGGCAGCACGACGGCGGCGCGCACCGCGGCGAGCAGCGTGTCCACGTGGGTCAGGGACTGGAGCACGCGCCCGCCGCCGGGCAGGACGAGGCGTCCGCGCCGCACGGCGGCCTCGACGCGGGGCAGGAGCGTCGTGTCGCCCGGCCCGTAGACGGCGTGCGGGCGCAGCACGACGACAGCGCCTCGGTCGGGGTGGCGCGCGACGTCGCGGGCCAGCGCGCGCTCGGCCTCCGCCTTCGTCGCGCCGTAGGCGTCGAGGTACCGGGCGACCGGCGCCTCGTGCTCGCGGGCGCGGACGCTCGGGCGGTACGGGTCGTACACGCTGCCGGACGAGACGTGCACGAACCGCGCGCCGGGGAACGTGTCGCGGACCGCGAGCGTCCCGGCGACGTTCGTGGCGCGCGCGACGTCGAGCGCGCACCAGTCGGACACGGCGGCGCCCGCGTGCACGACGGCGTCCACCGGGGGCGGGTCGGCGAGCGGACCGGTGGTGAGGTCCCAGGCGAGGTGCCGGGCGCCGTCGACCGCCGGGTCGCGGCGGGAGGATGTCCAGACCTCGTGGCCGTCGGCGACCAGCCCGCGCGCGACCGCTCCCCCGACAAACCCCGACGCCCCGGTGACGACGACCCTCACGCGCGGGTGCCGGGGATGTCTCGGCCGACGGCGGTGGGTGCGGCGGCCGCCAACGGCTCGGCGGGCCCGGTCGGTGCGGCGGGCACGGTCGGTGCGGCGGGCACGGTCGGCGCGGCGGGCACCAGCGGCGCGGCGGCGCGCGAGAGCGCGGCCCGGTCGGGCTTGCGCGAGCGACCGGCGAGCGGCACGTGGTCGGCGTGCAGCACGACGTCGGGCAGCGCGTCGTGGTCGAGCACGCTCGGCAGCGCGGTGCGCACCCGGTCGACGAGCGGGTGGTGCGGGTCCAGACGCCCCGCCGCACCGGCGTCGGGCCGAGGATCGGTCCGGGTGGCCGCGTCCGGCCGAGAGTCTCCCGACGCCGAGGTGACGACGAGCGCGACCCGCTCGTCGCCGTCGACCTGGGGCACCCCCACGAGCAGCGCCTCGCCGACGCCGTCGAGCGCCGCGACGCGCGGCTCGTAGAGGCCGGGGTAGATGTTCGTCGTGCCGCGGATGATCATGTCCCGCGTGCGGCCGACGAGGACGAGCCGTCCCGCGTCGTCGCGGCGCGCGAGGTCGCCGGTGCGGTGCTCCGCGGCCCGTGCGCCCGCGCCGCGGGCGGGGGCGTCGAGGTCGTGCAGGTAGCCCGCCATGAGCGACGGCCCGGACAGCACGAGCTCACCGACGACGTCGTCGCGGCCGGGCTCGCCGACGACGTCCCGGCCGCCCTCGGGCTCCTCCTCTTCGACCGGGTCGAGCCGCACGACCGTGCCGGGCAGCGGGACGCCGACGAGGTCGCCGTCGCCCGCGTACGCGAGCTTCTCGCGGGCCTCGACCACCGCGACCGGCAGGATCTCGGTCATCCCGTACACCGCGACCCACCGCGTGCCGGGCAGCACGCGCGTCGCGCGCTCCAGGAGCGCGCGGGTCACGGGCGCACCGCCGACGAGCGCGACGCGTGGCCCGTACGCGGGCACCGTCCCGGCCTCGATCGCGTCGAGCAGCGCCGTGACGTCCGCGGGCACGAGGTACGTGCCTGCGGCGTCGTCGAGCTGGCGCGCGAAGGTCGCGATGTCGCGGCCCGGCGGGTCGGCCGGCACGGACCACGTGGCGCCCGCGAGCAGCGCCGGGACGCCGAGCAGCATCTGGTCGGTGTGCACGACGTCGCCCGGCGCGAGCGCGAACACGTCGCGCAGCAGGTCGCACCCGGCGAGCAGCGACCCGGCCGTGTGCACGACGGCCTTCGGCTGCGCCGTCGTGCCGGACGTGAAGACGGTGAGCGCCTCACGGTCCGGGTCGAGCGGCGGCAGCGCCGCGCGGTCGACCGGGCTCGCGGCGAGGCGGCGGGCGGCGCGCGAGCCGCGCGGCACCCCGGGGAGCCACGGGCCGGCGTGCACGTGCCGCAGCGGAAGGCTCGCGTAGTCGGGCAGGAGCAGGCCCCGTGACCGGGCCAGACGGCGCAGCGGCCCGCGCGAGACGGCGTAGAGCAGCGACTCGGTCGTCGCGAGCGACGGCCCGGCCGCACCGACGCGCGCGGCGAAGAGCTCGGGCGTCGAGCCGGGGTCGACGAAGACGACGGTCCCGCCCGCCCGGACGACCCCGAACGCGAGCACGACGCCCTCCGGCCGCGGCCGCACCGAGAACAGGGCGCGGTCGCCCGGCGCGAGGCCGTCGGCCGCGAGCGCCGTCGCGGTCGCCTCGACGCGCCGCGCGAGGTCGGCGTACGTGACCTCCTCGCGCACGCGCGCGCCGCGGCGGCCCGGCCGCGTCCAGCGCCGGAGCGCGACCGCGTCGGCGGACGCGTGCCCGGCGGCCCCGCGGGCGAGGATCGGGGCGAGCAGATGGCGGGATACGGCGTCGGGCGCGGTCACGCCGCCTCCCCCGCCGACGACGCGGCCGATCCCGCGACCGGGCCCGACGCGCGCACCTCACCGCCGACGGCCCGCACGACGAGCGAGCGGTACGCCGGGATGAGCACACCGCGGGCGACGGCGCGGTCGGTGACCTGGAGGCTCCGACCCGCCGCGGCGACCGGGCGCAGGGCGTCCAGGACGGCATCGACCTGGGCCGTCGCGAGCGGCATCCCGAGGCAGAAGTGCGGTCCGGCGCCGAACCACAGGTGCCGCACCGCCGGGTCGACGGGGGCGTCCGGGTCGAAGGGGCCGGCGTCCTTGCAGCAGGAGATCGTCGCGATCACGACCCGGTCGCCCGCGCGGACGCGGACGTCGCCCACGGTCGCGTCGGCGCGCACCGAGCGCAGCATCGCGGGGGTCGGTGCCGTGACGCGCAGCGCCTCCTCGACGACGCGGCCGCGCAGCGCGGCGGCCTCCGGCCCGGCGCCGGGGTCGGCCGCGAGGAGCCGGTCGAGCCAGCCGGTGTCGGCAGCGAGTGCGACGAGCCGCGGCACGAACGACTGGATGGTCTCGGTGCCCGTGAGGACGAACGCGCCGACGGCGCCGAGCGCCTCGTCCTCCGAGAGCCCGAGCTCGCGCATGCGCCCGGGGACGGTCGCGGGGTCCCCCGCGCGGTACGCGTCGCGCGCCGGTGCGGACAGCCGCGCGAGGACGGCGCGCGCGTGCCGCACCTGGCCGGCGGTGAGGCTGCGCCGGTGCAGGCGCACGAGCCCGACCACGGACTGCGCGGCGGTCATCGCCTCGCGGACGGCGGCGTCCGTCGGGGGCAGCCCGGTCATCGCGCAGACGACCGTCCCTGCCATGGTCGCCGTCTCCGCCACGAGGTCGACGCGCTCGCCCGCGAGCAGCCGCGGGGCGAGGCCCGCGAGGACGTCGGGCACGCTCACCGCGACGAGGTCGCGCACCGCGCGGGGCGTGAAGAGACCCGACAGCGCCCGGCGCAGGCGCGCGTGGTCGGCGCCCTCCATGTTGAGGAGCACGGACGGGCCGAGCACGGGCGTCCACAGGTCCGACGGCGACCCCGGGCCCACCTTGGAGAAGTGCTCGGTGTCGAGCAGCACGGCGCGCGCCGTCGCGGCGTCGGACACGACCACCCCGATCCCGGGGACGCGCACGACCGGGCCGCGGTGCCGCAGGGCCCGGATCGCCGGGTAGACGAGCGGGTGCGCCCCGCGCTGGACCCGCTCCTCCCAGCGCATCGCCGCGGCGAGCCCGGCGGGCGCGGGGGCCAGCGCCGTGCCGGTCATCGGATGTCCACGAGCTCGGGCCGGTAGCGGTGGTCGGCGTACCAGCCGAGCGTGCGGACGAGGCCCCACGCGTGCGCCCGGCGCGTGGAGGCCCGCACGACGACGTCGCGGTGCGCGCCGTACCGCCGCGTGAGGCGGCGCACCGCGTTGACGAGCGCCCGGTCCTCGTGGACGTCCTCGATCGCGGTGCGCGGGAACCCGCCCGCCGCCTCGTACAGCGCCGCCGTGATCGCCATGTTGCAGCCCGGCGCCATGACGTAGGGCCCGAGGTAGGACGGGTCCTGGTTGCCGGGGCGGAAGCGCCCGAACGTGCTCGCGACGCTCACCGCCGCGGAGAGCACGCCCTGCTGGACGCGCGAGACCGTGCGGTCGTCGGTGCGCGGCACGAGCCGTCCCGCGACGAGGTCGTGCCCGCTCGCGAACGCGGCGCGCACGCGCCGGGTCCAGTCGGGCAGCGGCAGGCAGTCGGCGTCGGTGCGCGCGAGGTGCGTCGCACCCTGCGCGATCGCCGCCCGCATCCCCGTGTCGGCCGCCGCGCCCGTGCCCTTCTGCGGCTCGTCGACGACGCGCCACCGCGTCATGCCCCACGCCGCCGCGGTCGCGCGCACCAGGTCGCCCGTGCCGTCCGACGACCCGTTGTCGACGACGACGAGGTCGAAGTCCGTGTCCTGCTGGTCGCGCAGCGCCTCCAGCGTCGCGACGATCCCGTGCGCCTCGTCGCGCGCGGGCACCACGACGGCGAGCCGCTGCGTGCTCGCCACTCCTCGCGTGAACCGCCGGGTGCTCACGAATCACCCCCGTCGAGCGCACGCAACCGTCCCAGCTCCGTCGCCAGCTGACGACGCAACTCGTCGTGCTGCGGGCCCAGTGCCGTGCCCGGGTCGTCCCAGCGTGCCGACGGGTGGTCCCAGACCGGGCGGACGACCACCTCGGCCGGCTCCCACGCGTACCGCGGCCACACGTGCGCATGGAGGAAGGCGTCCCTGTTGCCCAGGATCTCGATGTTGACGCGGAGGAACGCGGTGTCGCGCCCGGCGCACACGATCTCGACGGCCTCGGCGAGCAGCTCGGTGTCCGCGAGGAACCGCCGACGGCGGGGACGCGGCAGGTCGCTCAACCTGTCGACACCAGGGGTGTCCGTGAGGGCGACGCAGTACCCGGGAAGGAACTGGACGTCGCCGACGACGACGAAGGCGGCGTCGAGCCGGGCGAGGAGGGTCGGGTTGGTCCCGTCGAGCGCGCTCCGTACGCGATCCGTGCGCCAGCGCGCCTCGGCCGGACCCGACGCGCCCGTCACAGCCGCACCACCGTCGCGCCGATGCTGATGCCGCCCGCGAGGCCGACGAGCACGACGACGTCGCCCGGCCCGACCCGACCCGTCTCGAGCGCGGTCGCGAGCTGGAGCGGGAGCGTCGCGGAGGCGACGTTGCCGTGGTCGGCGACGGTGACGAGCGTGCGGCCGGTCGGCAGACCGAGCGCGGCGTGCACGTCGTCGAGGTAGGCGACGGCGACCTGGTGCACGGCGACGAGCGCGACGTCGTCCCACGTGAGCCCCGCACGGCCGAGCGCGTCGAGGACGACCCCCGGCCCGAGCGCCAGGAACGCGTCCCGCAGCCGCGACCCGTCGATCTCGAAGTAGGTGCGCTCGAGGTCGCGGGGGTGCGCGGTGCCGCCCCCGGGGAGCATGCCGACGTCCCAGTGCGTCGACTCGGCGCCGAACGCGCTCGCGAGGATCCCGCGGGGCGCGGGGGCGCCGGAGCCGTCGCGCGCGTCGGCCTCCGCCGCGGTGGCGCGGCGCACGAGGACGGCGGCCCCGGCGTCGGACATGGTGTAGCCCGGGGCGGAGAGCAGGTACGTCGCGCGGTCGGGGACGTCCCAGCGCACGGCGCGCGAGGGGGCCTCCCCGCACGCGACGAGGACCGTCCCGTACCGGCCCGTCGCGACGAGCGCCTCGGCGACCTCGATCGCGTTGAGCACGGAGTTGCACGCGTTCTTGACGTCCATGACGGGCGCCCGGACCCCGAGCTTCGCGGCGACGATGTGGCTCGTCGCGGGCTCGACCATGTCCTGGCTCGCCGACGCGAAGAGCAGCAGGTCGACGTCGTCGGGCGCGAGCCCCTCGGTCGCCAGCAGCTTCTCCGCGGCCGCGACGGCGAGGTCGGAGGCGTCCCAGTCGTCGGGGAGCACGTGGACCTGCCGCACGCCCGTGAGGCGCGAGACCATCGGCACGCGCGGCGCCGCGCCCGGGTTGCGCGCCGCGAGCGCGCGCTCCGCCTCGCGCACGTCGACCACGCGCTCGGGCAGGTGCACCCCGACGGCGGCGATCACCGCCGCGGGACGCACGGGTGCGGACCCGGGTGCTCCCGGGCGGGGTGGGTTCTCTGGCACGCGCGACACAGTAGCCAAGCAGACCCCCTCGGACGGCGGTCGTCCACAGGTTCCGATGGGGTGAAGTGCCCATCCCCGGACGGCGGCGCGGCCGCCACGTGGCCTCCCCGGTGCGCCACACTGACCCCGTGACTGCGACCACGACCGGCCCCGTGCCCGCCCGCGAACGACGTCGCGCCCTGCCCACGACCCGGCACGAGCTGCAGGTCCTCACCGCCGCGCGCCCCGCGATGGCCGGCGTGCTGCTCGTGGGCGGCGCGCTCACCGGGCCGCGTCCGGGCGGAGGGCTGCGCCGGGTCCCGGGCCTCGGGTGGGTGACGGCCGACCCGACCGTGGGTCGCCGCATCCTCACCGACCACCGGCACTTCACGATCGTCGGCGAGGGCGGGGTCGGGCACCTCTGGGCCCAGATCCTCGGCGACTGGGTCCTCGACCTGTTCGACGGCCCAGGCCACCACGACCTGCGCACCCGCTCGCGCGAGCTCTTCACCGAGGCGAGCGCCGCGGCGCTGGTCGACGGCGCGTGGTCGCTCGCGCTCGACGACGCGCGCCGCGCGCTCGCCGCGGGCGGGTCGGTCGACGTCGGCCGGCTCGCGCGCGTGCTCGTCGGCCGGATGATGATCTCGCTGCTCGGCATCCCGTCCCCCGCGGCCACCGGGGCGGGCTCAGCGCCGGACGCCGGGACCGGCGTGACGCCGGAGGCCGTCCCGACGGACGACGACGCGCTCGCGGCCTTCGCGACGGGCGAGCGGCTCGCGTCGATCGCGCTCGGCAGCGCCGGCTCGACGTACCTCGCGCCGGGCCAGGTCGCCGCGGCGCGGGAGATCGTCGCCGAGCTCACCCAGGGCGTCCCGGACGGGTGGCGGCACGCGCCGGCCGACCGCCTGCTCGGCCGGTGCCGCGAGCTCGGCCTCGGGCTGGAGGAGACGACGGGGCTCGCGAGCCTGCTCATGGTCGCGGGCACCGAGACGTCGGCGTCCGCGATGGCCCGCACCACGGCGCTCCTGATCGACACGGGCGAGCAGCACCGCCTGCTCCGGCTCCTGGCCGACGAGCGCGCCCACCCCGTCGAGCGGGCCGCCGGCGAGCCGGACGCCGTCGAGAACGCCGTGCGCGAGGGTCTGCGCGTGACGAGCCCGGCGTCGGTGATCGGCCGGGGCGTGTCGGCCGACGTCGAGGTCGCGGGCCGCACCCTGCGGGCCGGGGAGCGCGTCATGATCCTCACGTGGGCGGCGAACGCGGCGGCCGGGTCGTTCCGCGCCGACCGCCCGTACGTGCGCGAGACGCGCCAGCTCTGGTTCGGCGCGGGGCGCCACCTGTGCCTCGGCGCCGCGCTCGCCCGCGCCGAGATCGCCGCGCTCCTGCACGCGCTGTACGACGACGGCGCACCCCTGCGCGTCGTGTCGCGCCGCGCCAAGCGGCGGGTGCTGGTGCCCGGCTACGACGAGCTCGTCGTCGCGCGCGCCTGACCTGCAGGCCGGGTCTCGTCAGCGGCACACCGGGCGTCAGCCCTGCGGGGTGACGCTCCACGTGCCGGCGGTCTTCACGGCGAGGACGCCTGGCAGCGCGAGGTCGTACGTCTCGGTGAACGCCTCGGAGTCGCCGAACATGCGCGACGCCTCGCGCGTGACCCCGAAGTACCGGCCCTGGAACGAGTCCTCGGGGCCCGCCGGCGTCCACGACACCTCCGCGCTCGTCGTGCTGCCGTCGAGCCGCAGGACGGTCGGCCCCGTGCCCGACTGCGGCCCTGCGACGGGCGGCAGGTCGTTCCAGCTCTCGAACCGCAGGGACCACTCCCCCGACGCTTCGAGCCAGATCGACTGCTGCGGCGCGGAGTCCTCGAAGACGTCCATGAGGTACGACCCGGTCGTCTCACCGAGCGCGCCCGGGTACGGCGTGACGTCCGTCGGCGCCATGAACGCGCGCGTCCCGGCACAGTCGCCGCAGTCCAGGTGCACGACGACGGCGAAGTCGCCGTCGCGCGCGAACGTCACGGCGGCGCTCCCCGTCCCGCTCGCCGCGGCGGGTGCACCGGCGGCGACCGTTCCCGCGTCCACCGCCTGAGCGGGTGGCGCGGAGGGACGGTCGGCGAGCGGGTCGACCGCCTCGGGCGTCGTCTCCTCCGACGGCTCCTCGCGCGTGCCCGGCGGGTCCTCGGTGGCCGTCGGGCTCGGGGCGGAGGACCCCGGAGCGACCTCCGGCTCCCCGGTCGCCGTGCACCCTCCGAGCGCGACGACCGCGACCGTCACGATGGCCAGAGGGACGACGGCGGACACGGCCCGGCGACGGCGCGGCGGTCTCTCCGGACGGGCGCTCACGGGACCAGCCTCGCAGAGACCGGACGGTTCCTGCGCGCTCGGCTCACCCCCGGCGCCACCGGGCGCGGTCAGTCGCGCGCCTGCCAGGTGCACACGCACGCCTCGTTGCCCTCGGCGTCGGCCAGGACCCAGAACGCGGGCGCGCGACGGTCGGACACGAGGTGGCCGCCCGCGGCGATGGCGGCGGTGACGCGCGCCTCCGCGACGTCGTGCGGGACCGTGACGTCCACGTGGATGCGGTTGCGCTGCTCGCGCGGCGCGTCCATCTGCTGGAACCAGAACGCGGGGGCGCGCCCGCTCGGGTCGCGGAGCTCGGGCGCGGGCAGCTCGGGCGCGCCTTCGTCGAACCCGAGGACGGCGCGCCAGAACGGCTGCACCGCCGTGCCGACGAGCGTGTCGATCGCGATCTCGAGGTCCTGCACCGCCGTCGGGTCCGCGACGAGGTCGAGCTCGCGCGCCGCCGCGGAGATCTGCCGGGCGAGTTCGACGTCGCGCGTGCTCACGCCGCCCACGTCGTGCGACGTCAGCCGGACCGTCACCGTCCCGTACCGCAGGTCCACCTCGGGGTGGTGGTTCGCCGCCTCGGCGAGCTCGCCGATCGCGTCGACCAGCTCCACCCCCGCGGTGAACGACCCCGTGCGGAACAGCGTCTGCACCGTCCTCAGGATGAACCGCCAGTCCTCGACGCCGTCGCTGTCGTGGAACTGGCGCGCGGTGATGCGGTCGTCCGCCGTCTGGGTCATGGCCGTCCTCCGGGGTGCGTCGCTGCGGCGAGGTGCGACACCACGCTAGTGCGCGCCTCCGACGCCCGCGCGCTCCGCGGTCACTCGAGGATCGCGCCGCGCGACGCCGACTGGACCAGCTTGGCGTACTTGGCGAGCACCCCGCGCGTGAACGTCGGGGGCAGCGGCGCCCACCCGTCGCGGCGCGCGGCGAGCGTGTCGGCGTCGACGAGCAGGTCGAGCGTCTTGTTCGCGACGTCGAGCCGGATCGGGTCGCCGTCGCGCACGAACGCGATGGGGCCGCCGTCGACCGCCTCGGGCGCGACGTGCCCGACGCACAGGCCGGTCGTCCCGCCGGAGAAGCGGCCGTCCGTGAGCAGCAGGACCGTCTTGCCGAGCCCCGCGCCCTTGATCGCGCCCGTGATGGCGAGCATCTCGCGCATCCCCGGGCCGCCCTTGGGCCCCTCGTACCGGATGACGACGACGTCGCCGTCCGTGATCGTGCCGTCCTCCAGAGCGTCGAGCGCCGCGCGCTCGCGCTCGAAGACGCGCGCGGTGCCCTCGAACACGTCCTCGTCGAACCCGGCGGACTTCACGACGGCGCCCTCGGGCGCGAGCGACCCGTGCAGGATCGTGATGCCCCCGGTGTGGTGGATCGGGTCGTCGAGCGCGCGCAGGATCTTGCCGTCCGGGTCGGGCGGGTCGATCTCGGCGAGGTTCTCCGCGACGGTGCGGCCCGTGACGGTGAGCGCGTCGCCGTGCAGCAGGCCGGCGTCGAGCAGGGCCTTCATGACGACGGGCACGCCGCCGATGCGGTCGACGTCGTTCATCACGTAGCGCCCGAACGGCTTGAGGTCGCCGAGGTGCGGCACGCGGCTCGCGACGCGGTCGAAGTCGGCGAGCGTGAGGTCGACCTCGGCCTCGTGCGCGATGGCGAGCAGGTGCAGCACCGCGTTGGTGGACCCGCCGAAGGCCATGACGACGGCGATCGCGTTCTCGAACGCCTCCTTCGTCATGATGTCGCGCGCCGTGATGCCGAGCCGCAGCAGGTTGACGACGGCCTCGCCGGAGCGGTGCGCGAACGCGTCCCGGCGCCGGTCCGCCGACGGCGGCGCCGCCGAGCCGGGCAGCGACATGCCCATCGCCTCGGCGACCGACGCCATCGTGTTCGCCGTGTACATGCCGCCGCACGCGCCCTCGCCGGGGCAGATGGCGCGCTCGATGCGGTCCACGTCCTCGCGGCTCATGAGCCCGCGCGCGCACGCGCCGACCGCCTCGAACGCGTCGATGAGCGTGACGTCCTTCTCCGTGCCGTCGGAGAGCTTGACCCAGCCGGGCATGATCGAGCCCGCGTAGAGGAACACGCTCGCCAGGTCCAGCCGCGCGGCCGCCATGAGCATCCCCGGCAGGGACTTGTCGCACCCGGCGAGGAGGACCGTCCCGTCGAGGCGCTCCGCCTGGACGACCGTCTCGACCGAGTCCGCGATGATGTCGCGGCTCACGAGCGAGAAGTGCATCCCCTCGTGGCCCATGGAGATGCCGTCGGAGACGGAGATCGTCCCGAACTGCAGCGGGTACCCGCCGCCCGCGTGCACGCCCTCCTTCGCGCCCTGCGCGAGCCGGTCGAGCGACAGGTTGCACGGCGTGATCTCGTTCCACGAGCTCGCGATGCCGATCTGCGGCTTGGCGAAGTCCTCGTCGCCCATGCCGACGGCGCGCAGCATGCCGCGCGACGCCGTCGCCTCCAGGCCGTCGGTGACCTGGCGGGAGCGCGGCTTGAGGTCGGGTCCGGCGTCGGACCCCGAGGTGTGCCCAGTCATGACCCCACTCTAGGAACGGCACCGGCGCGGGGCGCGGCGGGACGCGCCGGACGCGCTGCGGCACGGAGGCCCGCCCGGCCCGTGCAGGCCCGAGACGGGCCGACCGCGGTGCGAGGCGCACGGCATCATGGGGCCGTGCACACACGCCCCGGAGCCGTCCGAGCCCTCTTGCCCGTCCTCGCCCTGGCCGCGACCGCCGCGTGCGCGGCTCCCGCGCCGTCGGGCACGAGCCCCGGCTCTCCCACCTCCGCGACGTCCGCCCCCGCACCGGACGCGACGACCGGGACGCCCGACGACGCCGCGACCGCGACGGAGACCGCGAGCGCCGAGGAGGCTCCCGAGGGGCAGGTCGAGACGCCCGAGGAGTCGTTCCGCGCGTGGCTGGCCGCGAGCCGCGCGCCGGACGTCGAGGTCGCGTGCGGCTACCTCGCACCGGAGCTCGTCGACCGGATGGTCGCCGAGATGACGGCACAGGGGTGGCCGGGCATCACGGACTGCGCGTCGATGACCACGACCACCGCCGGTCTCTACGCGGCCGTGGGCGACGTGCCGGAGGTCGAGGTCGGCGTCCGCGAGGAGCGCGCGGACGCGACGGTGCTGTCCGTCGTCTACGACGGCGGCGACTGCGGGACCGCCGTCATGGTGCCGCAGGGCACGCGGTGGGTCGTCACCGAGCAGTCCGAGGAGGAGTGCTGACCCTCGCCGCGTAGGGCTTCGCGCCCGGGCACGACGACGGGCCCGCACCTCGGGAGGTGCGGGCCCGTCGTCGTCGGGTCAGCGGCGCTTGATGAGCGACACGTCGCGGACGGCGCCGCGGTCGGCGGACGTCGCCATGGCGGCGTAGGCCTGGAGAGCGGGCGAGACGTAGCGGTCGCGGTCGACCGGCTGCCACGGGTTCTCGCGCGCCTCCATCTTGGCGCGGCGCTCGGCGAGCACGTCGTCGGGCACGTTGAGGCGGATGAGGCGGGTGTCGACGTCGATCTCGATCTCGTCGCCGTCCTCGACGAGGCCGATGACGCCGCCCGCGGCGGCCTCGGGCGAGACGTGGCCGACGGAGATGCCCGAGGACCCGCCGGAGAAGCGGCCGTCGGTGATGAGCGCGGTGACCTTGCCGAGGCCGCGGCCCTTGATGAACGACGTCGGGTACAGCATCTCCTGCATGCCGGGGCCGCCCGCGGGCCCCTCGTAGCGCACGACGACGACGTGGCCGGGCTGGACCTGCTTGGTGAGGATCTTCTCGACGGCCTCGTCCTGCGACTCGCAGACGAGCGCCGTGCCGACGAAGTGGAAGACGTCCGGGTCGACGCCGGCGGTCTTGAACACGGCGCCGTCCTCGGCGAGGTTGCCGCGCAGCACGGCGAGCCCGCCCTCGACGGTGTACGCGTGCTCGAGGTCGCGGATGCAGCCCTCGGCCGCGTCGGTGTCGAGCGACTCCCAGCGGTTCGACGTCGAGAACGCCTGCGTGGTGCGCACTCCCCCGGGCGCCGCGTGGAACAGCTCGACGGCCCGCTCGGTCGCCTTGCCGCCCCGGACGTCCCAGTCGTCGAGCCACTCGCGCAGCGTCGGCGTGTGGACGCTCGTGACGTCGTGGTCGAGCAGGCCCGCGCGGTCGAGCTCGCCCAGGAGGGCGGGGATGCCGCCGGCGCGGTGCACGTCCTCCATGTGGAAGTTCGGGTGGTTCGGCGCGACCTTGGACAGACACGGCACCTGGCGGCTGATGCGCTCGATGTCGGTGAGGTCGAAGTCGACGCCCCCCTCCTGCGCAGCGGCGAGGATGTGCAGCACGGTGTTCGTCGAGCCGCCCATCGCGACGTCGAGCGCCATGGCGTTCGAGAACGCGGCCTTGGTCGCGATCGAGCGGGGCGCGACGGAGTCGTCCTCGTCCTCGTAGTAGCGCTTCGCGAGCCCGACGATCGTGCGCCCGGCCTCGAGGAAGAGCTCCTTGCGCGCGGCGTGCGTCGCGAGGGTCGAGCCGTTGCCGGGGAGCGACAGGCCGAGCGCCTCGGTGAGGCAGTTCATCGAGTTCGCGGTGAACATGCCGGAGCACGACCCGCACGTGGGGCACGCGCTCTCCTCGACCTGGGCGAGCGCGGCGTCGGACACCGCGTCGTCGGCCGAGTAGTTGATCGCGTTGACGAGGTTGAGCGGGGTCTTCGCGACGCCGTCGGCGACGACCGCCTTGCCCGCCTCCATGGGCCCGCCGGACACGAAGATCACGGGGATGTTGAGCCGCAGCGCGGCGTTGAGCATGCCGGGCGTGATCTTGTCGCAGTTCGAGATACACACGAGGGCGTCGGCGCAGTGCGCGTTGACCATGTACTCGACCGAGTCGGCGATGAGGTCGCGGCTCGGGAGCGAGTAGAGCATGCCGCCGTGGCCCATGGCGATGCCGTCGTCGACGGCGATGGTGTTGAACTCCTTGGAGACGCCGCCGGCCTCGCGGATCGCGGACGCGACGAGGTCGCCCATGTCCTTGAGGTGGACGTGGCCGGGGACGAACTGCGTGTACGAGTTGGCGATCGCGATGATCGGCTTGCCGAAGTCCTCCGCGCCCATGCCGGTCGCGCGCCAGAGGGCGCGGGCGCCGGCCATGTTGCGGCCGTGGGTGGACGTCCGAGAGCGCAGGGGGCGGCTCATTCCGGGACAGCTCCTTCGACGGGGTGCTGCGACCGATCCTCCGGCCGCCGGGTCACATTACGCCTCGTCGGGGCGGTCCGGCCGAGGCGTCCGTCTCGTGGTCGTGCGGCCTACGTACGTAGCCCCGGCGGACCTACGGGATGTCCACGCGATCCGGACGTAAGGGTTGAACCGCCTCCCGTACCCCTGCCACCGTGGGCGAGCACGTCACGGCCGGACGACCACCGCGACGCCTCGACGGGGAGCGGCACACCGCTCGGGTCGGGGCAGGTCCTCGCCGGCCCCGACCCGACCACTTCTCTCCCCGAGGGGGCACCTCCATGTCCACGTCCACCACGTCCGCGCCGCCCGGCGCCACCCCGGGGGCCGCAGCGCGCGCCACCGACCCCGTCACCCAGGACGACGTCGTCACGCGCTCGTCGGCCCGTCACGCCCTCGCGCTCACGCGGATCGGCACGGCCGTCGTCTTCCTGTGGCCGTTCACCGACAAGCTCGTCGGCCTCGGCTACGCGACCCCGCGCGAGCGCGCGTGGCTCGCGGGCGGCGCGCCCACGCAGGGCTACCTGGAGAACGGCGCCCAGGGCCCGCTCGCGAGCACGTTCGCCGCGATGGCGAGCCCCGTCACCGACTGGCTCTTCATGCTCGGGCTGCTGGGCGTCGGCCTCGCGCTCCTGCTGGGGATCGGCCTGCGGGTCGCCGCGGTGAGCGGCACGGTCCTGTTCGCGATGCTGTGGCTCTCGCAGTGGCCGCTCGCCGCCGGTTCGAACAACCCGGTCGTCGACGACCACGTCCTCGTGATCCTGCTCCTCGCCGTCCTCGCGACGACGCTCGCGGGCGACACGTGGGGCCTCGGCCGCCGCTGGGCGGCCCTCCCCCTCGTGCGCCGGGCGGCCTGGCTGCGCTGACGCACCGAGGGACCGGCGCCCCCACGGGTGCAGCACCGGGGCGGGGCCGCGACGTCGCGGCCCCGCTCCGTCGTCCGACGCCGCCCTCAGGCCCCGGCGGTGTGCGCGCCCTCGAGCTCGTCGGCGTGGCGGATGTGCCGCGTGACCCACGGCGCGAGCGCGAACAGCGCGAGCGCGAACACGAGGGTGATGGCGCCGATGCCGCCGAAGTACGCGGTGTCGGAGGCGCCCTCGGTGACCTGCACGACCTGCGCCGTGATGGCCTGCCCGGCGGCGGGCGCGAGGAACCACAGGGCCATCGCCTGGGACCGGAACGCCTTGGGCGCGAGCAGCGTCGTCGCGGCGAGGCCGACCGGCGACAGGCACAGCTCGCCGAGCGTCTGGATCACGTAGACGAGCACGAGCACCCACGACGGCGCCTTGCCGTCGCCGACGACGGCCGACGCGGCCGCGAGGAAGAGGAACGACACCGACGCGAGGGTGAGGCCGATCGCGAACTTGTTGGCCGTCGTCGGGCGGTCGCCCGTCTTGAGCCAGATCCACGCGAACACGGGCGCGAGGACGATGATCGACAGCGGGTTCACCGACTGGAAGAACTCGGGGCTGATGCCCACGCCGAAGAACGTCAGGTCGGTGCGGTCCTTCGCGAACGCCGAGAGCGTCGTGGCCGCCTGCTCGAAGATCATCCAGAAGAGCATCGCCGCGACGAACAGCGGGATGTACGCGATGACGCGCGGCCGCTCGGCGTCCGTCACGCGCGGCGAGCGGTACATGACGATGAAGTACGCGATCGGCGCGAGGAACGCCAGGTAGGACATCGTGTCGATGAAGGTCGAGATCTCGAACCCGCCCGCGACGAGGACGGCGACCAGACCGACCAGCACCACGCCGCCCGCGATGAGGAGGAAGATCCGCGCGATCTTGGCGCGCTCCTCGGGGCGGACGGGGTTGGGCACGTGCGCGCCCGCCTCGCCGAGGTACCGCCGGCCCGCGACGAAGAACACGAGCGCGACCGCCATGCCCACCGCGGCCACGGCGAAGCCCGCGTGGTACCCGCCCCAGGCCCGCGCCGCGCCCACGAGGAACGGCGCGACGAACGAGCCGAGGTTGATGCCCATGTAGAAGATCGAGAAGCCCGAGTCGCGGCGCGGGTCGTCGCGCGCGTACAGCTCGCCGACCATCGACGACACGTTGGGCTTGAGCAGGCCGGTGCCGAGCGCGACGAGCGCGATGCCCACCATGGAGAAGCCCGTGCCGGGGATCGTGAGGCTCACGTGCCCGGCCGCGATGATGATGCCGCCGTACAGGACCGAGCGCCGGGACCCGATCACGCGGTCCGCGAGCCAGCCGCCCACGACGGACAGCAGGTACACGCTCGTGCCGTAGATCGACACGAGCGCGAGGCCCGTCGTCTCCCCGATGCCCAGGCCGCCGTTCGCCACGGTGTCCGTGAGGTAGAACAGCAGGATCGCGCGCATCCCGTAGTAGCTGAACCGCTCCCACAGCTCGGTGGTGAAGAGCGTCAGCAGCCCGCGCGGGTGCCCGAAGAACGCGTGGTCCCCGACGATGGCCCCCGCGGCGGGCCCCTCGGCCGCCCCCACTCCGGCCGCGGTACCCGGCCCGAGGGGCGGAGCTCCGGCCTCCGGCTCGGTGCGCGCCTCGCGCCCGAGCGCGGGGCGTCGCGCGTCGTCCTGCTCTCGTCGGTCGTCGCCACCCATCCTGCGATGCTCCCACCGGCGTGCACCGCCTGCGACCGTTAGCGTGGCCGGATGCCGACGCTCTGGTGGTGCCGCCGCGACCTCCGCCTCGCCGACAACCCGGCCCTCGTCGCGGCGGTGCAGGCCGCCCGGGACGCGGACGACGAGGTCGTCGCGCTCTACGTGCTCGACCCGCGCCTGTGGGGCTCCGCGGGCGACCCGCGCCGTGCCTACCTCGCGCGGAGCCTCGCCGCCCTCGACGAGGCGACCGGCGGCCGGCTCGTCGTCCGGCACGGCGACCCGAGCGCCGTCGTGCCCGCCGTCGCGCACGAGGTCGAGGCGCGCGAGGTGCACGTCGCGGCGTCGTTCGAGCCCTACGGCGTGGCCCGCGACGTCGCGGTCGAGGAGGCGCTGCCCGACGCCGGCGCGCACCTCGTGCGCACCGGCTCGCCCTACGCCGTCGCGCCGGGACGCCTGCGCACGCGCACCGGGACCCCGTTCCAGGTCTTCACGCCGTTCCGCGACGCGTGGGTCGAGCACGGCTGGCGCGACCCGGCGCCGCGACCGCGCGACGTGCCGTGGGCCACGCTCCGGTCGGACGGCGTCCCCGCCGACCCCGGTACCGACGCCCGGCTCCCCGCCGCAGGCGAGGCCGCGGCGCGGCGCCGATGGCGCGACTTCCTCGCGGACCACCTCGCGGGCTACGCGACGGAGCGCGACCGCCCGGACCGGCCCGCGACGTCGGGCATGTCCGTGCCGCTGAAGTGGGGCGAGCTGCACCCGCGCACGCTCCTCGCCGACGTGCGGAGCGCCCTGCACGACGGGCTCGCGCCGTCCGACGACGCGCTCGCCTACCGCTCCGAGCTCGCCTGGCGCGAGTTCCACGCCGACGTCCTGTTCCACCACCCGGGGGCGGCGCAGCGGTCGCTCCGGGACGTCGTGCCCGAGGACGCGTGGGCGGAGGGCGCCGCCGAGGACGCGTACCTCGCCGCGTGGGCCGAGGGCCGCACCGGCTACCCGCTCGTCGACGCCGGGATGCGCCAGCTCCTCGGCGAGGGGTGGATGCACAACCGCGTGCGGATGGTCGTGGCGTCCTTCCTCGTCAAGGACCTGCACGTGCGGTGGCAGCGCGGCGCGGAGCACTTCATGGCGCACCTCGCGGACGGCGACGTCTCGCAGAACCAGCTGAACTGGCAGTGGGTCGCCGGGACGGGCCGCGACGCCGCGCCGTACTTCCGCATCTTCAACCCCGTCACCCAGGCGAAGAAGTTCGACCCCGACGGCACCTACGTGCGCCGCTGGGTGCCGGAGCTGCGGGAGGTCGAGGGCCGGGCGGTCCACGAGCCGTGGACGCTGCGCGAGCAGCCGGCCGGGTACCCGGAGCGGATCGTCGACCACGCCGTCGAGCGGAAGGTCTCGCTCGACGACTTCGAGCGGGCCCGGCGCGCCTGACGCATCTTTCTCAACCAGAGGGTTGACGACTCTCCGGGTGCGGCGTAGCGTCGTTGTCAACCAATGAGTTGACGACCGGACGCCGCACCCCGGCGCCCCACGAGGAGGTCCCGTGACGGCCGACCCGCTCTCCCGCGTGTTCTCGGCGCTCGCCGACCCCACGCGCCGCGACATGGTGGCCCGGCTCGCGTCGGGAGACGCCAGCGTCGGCGAGCTCGCCCGGCCGTACGACATGTCCGTCCAGGCGGTGTCCAAGCACCTGCGCGTGCTCGAGGACTCCGGCCTGGTGACCCGCACGACGGACGCCCGGCGCGCCCCCGTGCACCTCGAGGCGGAGGTGCTGGACCTCATGACGAAGTGGATCGCGCGCTACCGGCGCGAGGCCGAGGACCGCTACCGCCGCCTCGACGACGTCCTGCGCGACCTGCCCGACCGACCGGGCACCACCGAGAACGACCCGACGACAGGAGCAGCACCATGACCACCACCGGCACCCACGAGACCGAGATCGTCGTCCCCACGGACCTCCCGATCGTCCGCATCGTGCGCGAGTTCGACGCGCCCGCCGCGAAGGTCTTCCGCGCCCACCTCGACCCGGAGCTCTTCGCGCGCTGGAACGGCCCGCGCTACCTCACCCAGCGCAACGAGCTCTGGGACGTGCGCACGGGCGGCGCGTACCGGTACGTCCAGGTCGACCCGGACGGCAACGAGTACGCGTTCTTCGGCAGCGTCCACGAGGTGCGCCCGGACGAGCTCATCGTCCAGACGTTCACGTTCGAGGGCTTCCCCGACGGCGTCTCGCTCGACCGCCTCGTGTTCGAGGACCTGCCCGACGGCCGCAGCCGGCTCACCGCGACGTCGCTCGTCGACTCGTTCGAGGGCCGCGACGGCTTCGTCGCGAGCGGCATGGAGGTCGGCGTGCGCGAGGGCTACGAGCAGCTCGACGAGCTCCTCGCGGGGTCCTGACCCGCCCTCTGCTCTACCTCGCGCTCGACGAGGGGCGGCACCCACCAGCGGTGCCGCCCCTCGTCGTGCGCGGGTCAGGTGGTTCCCCGTGCCCGGCCCCCGCGGCCGGGCACGGGAGTCTCAGCCCCTCACGCGTCGCCGCGCGCGAGCAGGCGGCCCGTGGGGCGGTCGAGGGTGATCTCCTCGCCCCGCAGATACGTCGCGACGACGGCGCCCGAGAGCGCGCGGTCGGCGTAGGGCGTGATGGGGTTCTTGTGGTGCAGGGCCTTGGGGTCGACGACGAACGCCGTGTCCGGCTCGACCACCGCGAGGTCCGCGTCGAAGCCCAGCGCGATCGAGCCCTTGCGCCGCAGGCCCGCGACGGCCGCCGGGCGAGCCGACATCCACTCGACGACGCGCGCGAACGGCACGCCGCGCGTCCGCGCCTCGGTCCACACGATCGCGAGCCCGAGCTGGAGCGACGACACGCCGCCCCACGCCGTCCCGAAGTCGCCCGTGTCGAGCTCCTTGAGGTCGGGCGTGCTCGGCGAGTGGTCCGAGACGATGCAGTCGATCGTGCCGTCGAGCAGCCCCTCCCAGAGCAGCTCGCGGTTGTCGATCTCCCGGATGGGCGGGCAGCACTTGAACTGCGTCGCACCGTCGGGGATCTCCTCGGCCGCGAGCGCCAGGTAGTGCGGGCACGTCTCGACCGTGAGGCGCACGCCCTCGCGCTTCGCGCTGCGGATCATCGGCAGCGCGTCCGAGCTCGACAGGTGCAGCACGTGCGCGCGCGCCCCGGTCCAGCGCGCCGCCTCGATCACCGCCGCGATCGCGACGTTCTCCGCGCCGCGCGGGCGGGACGCGAGGAACGTGTCGTAGTGGTCGCCGTGCGGGGTGGGTGCCCGCTCGATCGCACGCGAGTCCTCGGCGTGCACGAGCATGAGCCCGTCGAAGTCCGCGAGCAGGCGCAGGTCGGCCTCCAGCTCGTCCGGCTCGAGGTACCCGAACTCCTCGACCCCCGAGTGCAGCAGGAAGCACTTGAACCCGAACACGCCCGCGTCCCACAGGGGCCGCAGCTCGTCCGCGTTGCCGGGCACGGCGCCGCCCCAGAACCCGACGTCGACGAACGCCTGGTCGCGCGCGACCTTCTGCTTGGTCTCGAGCGCCTCGACGTCGACCGTCGGGGGGATCGAGTTGAGCGGCATGTCGACGATCGTCGTCACCCCGCCCGCGGCGGCGGCCCGCGTCGCGGACGCGAACCCCTCCCACTCGGTGCGCCCCGGCTCGTTCACGTGCACGTGCGTGTCGACGAGCCCGGGCACCAGCACCTGGTGCGGCCCCAGCTCGACGACGCGCGCGCCGTCGAGCCCGGCGCCGAGCGGCTCGATCGCGCGGACCACTCCCCCGACGACACCCACCTCGCGCGGGTGCTCCCCACCGGCGACGAGCACGCGCTCGCCGCGCACGACGAGGTCGTACTCGTGCTCGCGACCGCTCACCTCACCCGTGCCCATCGCGCCCTCCGTCATGTCTCCTGCTCCCTGGGGTGCGGCGCGCTCAGTCGAGCAGCGCGGTGGCGGTGGGGGCGTCCTCGGCCGAGATCGCGAGGTCCTCGAACTCGTTGACGCCCGTGATCTCGACGCCCATGGCGATGTTCGTGACGCGCTCGAGGATGACCTCGACCACGACCGGCACGCGGAACTCTGCCGCCATGGCCTGCGCCTTCGCGAACGCCTCGCCGAGCCCCTCGGGGTCGGTCACGCGGATCGCCTTGCAGCCCAGGCCCTCGGCCACCTTGACGTGGTCGACGCCGTAGCCGCCCAGCTCGGGCGAGTTGACGTTCTCGAACGAGAGCTGGACGTGGTAGTCCATGTCGAAGGCCCGCTGCGCCTGGCGGATCAGGCCCAGGTAGGAGTTGTTCACGACGACGTGCACGTACGGCAGGTTGAACTGCGCGCCGACCGCGAGCTCCTCGATCATGAACTGGAAGTCGTAGTCGCCCGAGAGCGCGACGACCGGCTCGTCCGGCACGGCCTTCGCGACGCCGAGCGCCGCGGGGCCCGTCCAGCCGAGGGGCCCGGCCTGGCCCGCGTTGATCCAGTGCCGCGGCTGGTACACGTGGAGGAACTGCGCACCGGCGATCTGCGAGAGCCCGATGGTCGTGACGTAGCGCGTCTCGGGGCCGAAGGCCTTGTTCATCTCCTCGTACACGCGCTGCGGCTTGATGGGGATCTCGGTGAAGTGCGTCTTGCGCTGCAGCGTCCGCTTGCGCTCGGCGCACTCGGCCGCCCAGCCCGCGTAGTCGCGCGCGCGGCCGGCGTCGCGGCGCTCGCGCGCCACCTCGACGAACAGCTCGAGGGCCGCCTTCGCGTCCGAGACGATGCCGTAGTCGGGCGCGAACACGCGACCGATCTGCGTCGGCTCGATGTCGACGTGGACGAACGTGCGGCCCGCGCGGTACGTGTCGAGGCCGCCCGTGTGGCGGTTGGCCCAGCGGTTGCCGATGCCGAGCACGAAGTCGGACGCGAGCAGGTTCGCGTTGCCGTAGCGGTGCGACGTCTGGAGACCGGCCATGCCGGCCATGAGCGCGTGGTCGTCCGGGATGACGCCCCAGCCCATGAGCGTCGGGATGACGGGGACGCCGAGCGTCTCGGCGAGCTCGACGAGCAGGTCCTCGCCGCCCGCGTTGACGATGCCGCCGCCCGCGACCAGCAGCGGGCGCTCCGCCGCGAGCAGCAGGTCGATCGCCTTCTCGGCCTGGGCGCGCGTCGCCGTCGGGCGGTGCACGGGCAGCGGCTCGTAGGTCGCCGGGTCGAACTCGATCTCCGTGAGCTGCACGTCGATCGGCAGGTCGACGAGCACCGGGCCCGGGCGCCCCGAGCGCATGAGGTGGAACGCCTGCTGGAAGACCTGCGGCACCTGCCCGGCCTCGAGGACGGTCTTGGCCATCTTCGTCACCGGAGCGGCGATGCTCGCGATGTCGACGGCCTGGAAGTCCTCCTTGTCGAGCTTGGCGACCGGCGCCTGGCCCGTGATGCAGAGCATCGGGATCGAGTCGGCCCACGCGGCGTAGAGGCCGGTGATCATGTCGGTGCCCGCGGGGCCCGACGTGCCGATGCAGATGCCGATGTTCCCCGGCTTCGCGCGGGAGTAGCCGTCGGCCATGTGCGACGCGCCCTCGACGTGGCGCGCGAGCACGTGGCCGATGCCGCCGTGCGCGCGCATCGCGGAGTAGAAGGGGTTGATGGCGGCGCCGGGCAGGCCGAAGGCCTGGGTCGCGCCCTCGATCTCGAGGATCGCCACTGCGGCGTCCACCGCACGCATACGAGGCATGGTTTCTCTCCTTGCTGGAGGTGACGTCGTCGTCAGGGGAAGGTCAGGAGCCGTCGCGGCCGGACAGGCGCTCGACGCCGCGGAACAGGCCGGAGTGGTCGAGGCCGCCGTCGCCGTTCGCGCGGGCGGAGGCCATGAGCTGGGCGACGAGGCCGCCGAGCGGCGCGACGACGCCCGCCTCGCGGGCCGCGGCGGTGACGATGCCGAGGTCCTTGTGGTGGAGCTCGATCCGGAAGCCGGGACCGAAGTCGCGGTCGAGCATCTTGCGCGCCTTCTGGTTCAGCACCGCCGAGCCCGCGAGGCCGCCGCCGAGGACCTCGATCGCGGCCTCGGTGTCGACGCCGTAGGCCTCGAGGAAGACGACCGCCTCGGCGAGCGCCTGGATGTTCGCGGCGACGATGAGCTGGTTCGCGGCCTTGACGGTCTGGCCGGAGCCGTTCGGGCCCACGTGCACGACCGTCTTGCCCACGACGTCGAGGAACGGCTTGGCCGCCTCGAAGTCCTCGGGCGTGCCGCCGACCATGATCGACAGCGCGGCGTTGATCGCGCCCGGCTCGCCGCCCGAGACGGGGGCGTCGACGATCCGCAGGCCCGCGTCCTTCGCCTGCTGCGCGAGCGCGACCGTGACGTCCGGGCGGATCGAGGAGAAGTCGACGACGAGCGCGCCGGGCTTCGCGTTCGCGAGGACGCCGTCGTCGCCGGTGAGCACCGCCTCCACGTCGGGCGAGTCCGGGACCATGATCGCGACGACGTCGGCGCCCGAGACCGCGTCGGCGACCGACCCGGCCGCGCGACCGCCCGCCTCGACGAGCGGCGCGGTCTTCTCGGGGGTGCGGTTGTAGCCCGCGACGTCGTGCCCGGCGTTCTGCAGGTGGACGGCCATGGGGCTGCCCATGATGCCGAGTCCGATGAAGGCGATGGAGGCCATGGTGTGCTCCTCTGGGTGGTTCAGGTCGGGGGTCGGGGCGGCCGGACGGCCGGCGCGCGGACGGCGGGCGGCCGGGGGTCGCGTCAGCGCTCGGCGGCGGGGAGCCACGCGAACGGGTCGGCCGCCGCGGTCTTGTACTCGAGGCCGATCCAGCCGTCGTAGCCGCCGGCGCGCAGGTCCTTGGTCCAGCGCTCGATCGGCAGGTCGCCCGTGCCGGGCTCGCCGCGACCGGGCGCGTCCGCGACCTGCACGTGCGCGATGCGGCCGCGGTAGGTCGACAGGGCCGCGTCGACGTCGTCGCCGTTGACGGCCAGGTGGTAGACGTCGAACAGGAGGCCCAGGTTCGTCTCGCCGTGGTCGGCGGCGACCCGGTCGATGACGCGCACGGCGTCGGCCGCGGTCTTCAGCGGGTAGGCCGGCGCGCCGCTCACGGGCTCGACGAGCACCGTGCCGCCGATGCGCCCGACGGCCCGCGCCGCGAGCGCGAGGTTCTCGGCACCGAGCTCGTCCTGCACCTCGGGCGTCTCGCCCTCCTGGCGGTTGCCGTAGAGGGCGTTGAACGCGCGGCAGCCGGTGCGCTCCCCGATCGCGGTGACGACGTCCAGGTTCGCGCGCAGGTCGGCCGAGCGCGCGGGCCACGACACGAGCCCGCGGTCGCCGCCGGGCATGTTCCCGGCGTCGAAGTTCAGGCCCGTGAGCTGCACGCCCGCCGTCTCGATCGCGCCGACGAACGCGTCCACCTCGTCGCGGGCGGGCGTGGGCGACGCGAACGGCCACCAGAACTCGACGCCCCGGAACCCCGCCGCCGCGGCGGCGGCCGGCCGCTCGAGCAGCGGCAGGTCCGTGAGCAGGATCGAGCAGTTGACGGTGTACGTCGGTGCGGGGCTCATCGTCGTCTCCCTGGGTCCGTCCGCGTCTCGCTGCGTTGCGATTCCGTTCTGCGGAACTTTTCTTCTGCTGTATGGAAGTGTAGGCACGCGCGTCGCCGGGCGTCAACAGCGCCACCGCCGTCGACCCGGAGCCCACGGACGACGAAGGGCCTGGTCCCTCCAGGGGGACCGGGCCCTTCGCAGGTCATCGCTGACGACCGATTGACGGTCGTCAGCGCCGGCGGTCGAGCTTGACCTGTCGGTTCACGTCCTTGTAGAGCAGGTAGCGGAACGGCTTGGGGCCGCCCGCGTAGCAGGCCTGCGGGCAGAACGCGCGGAGCCACATGAAGTCGCCCTCCTGGACCTCGACCCAGTCGCCGTTGAGGCGGTAGACCGCCTTGCCCTCGAGCACGTAGAGGCCGTGCTCCATGATGTGCGTCTCCGCGAACGGGATGGACCCGCCGGGCTGGAACGTCACGATGTTGACGTGCATGTCGTGCGCGAGGTCGTCGGGGTCGACGAACCGGGTCGTCACCCACACGCCGTCCGTGTCCGGCATCGCGCGCGGCTCGACGTCCTGCTCGCGCGTGACGAACGACGTCGCGGTGTGGCCCGGGATCGGCTCGTACACCTTGCGGATCCACTGGAACGCGGCCTTCGCGTCCGAGCGGTTGTGCAGCGCCCACCGCTCCCCCGCCGCCAGGTACGCGTACCCGCCCGGCTCGAGCACGTGCTCGACCCCGGCGAGCGTGAGCACGAGCGTGCCCTCGGTGACGAAGACGACGGACTGCACGGTCTCCTCGTCCTCGCCCTGGTCCGACCCGCCGCCGGGCGAGACCTCCATGACGTACTGCGCGAACGTCGTCGCGAAGCCCTCGATCGGCCGGGCGAGCACCCACAGCCGGGTCTTGTCCCAGCCGGGCAGGTTGCTCGTGACGATGTCGCGCAGCACGCCGCGCGGGATCACCGTGTACGCCTCGGTGACGATCGCGCGGTCGGTGAGCAGCTCGGTCTGGCCGGGCAGGCCACCCTGCGGGGTGTAGTAGGGGGTGGTCTGGGTCATGGGGTCACTCCTCGGAGGTCGTGGCCGTGCCGGTGGCGGTGCCACGGCGGCCGGCGGGAAGGATGGGAGGGCGGGCGCTCAGCCCGCGACGGGCTGCGGCGCGCGTCCGGAGACGCGGACCGCGTCGAGCCCGGCACGGTCGAGGCCGGTCGCGGTGCGGACCTCGGCCTCGGTGAGCGCGCCGCAGTCGACGCCGCGCCCGAGGAACCAGGCCATCGCCTTGGCGGTCGCCGGCTCGTCGAGGACGCCCCCGGCGTCGGGCACGAACCCGACGTACGCCGCGAGGCGCGCGAGCGCCGACGCCGCGCCCTCGCGGTAGAACGCGTACGTCGCGGCGAACCTGCTCGGGATCTGCGCGGGGTGCAGGTCCCAGCCCTGGTAGTACCCGCGCTCGAGCGAGCGGCGCACGAGCCGCCCGTGCAGTCGCCACGCCGCGTCGACGGCCTGGGGGTCGCCGACGGGCAGGACGTTCGTCGACCCGTCCGACAGGCGCACGCCCGTGCCCGCGACGGCGAGCTGCATGACCGACTTCGCGTGGTCGGCCGCGGGGTGCTCCATCGACTGGTACGCAGCGGCGATGCCGAGCGACGCCGAGTAGTCGTACGTGCCGTAGTGCAGCGCCGTGACACGACCCGGCGCGGCGTGCACGAGGCGGGCGACCGTCGCCGTGCCGTCGGCCGCGAGCAGCGCCTGCGGCGTCTCGACCTGGACCTCGAACCGCAGGGTGCCCGGTTCGAGGCCGTTCGCCTCCTCGACGTGCTCGCACGCGCGCGCCATCGCCTCGACCTGCTGGGGCGCGGTGACCTTGGCGAGCGTCACGACGAACCCGTCCGGCAGGGCGCGGGCCTCGCCGGCCGCGGCGCGACCCGCGACGAGCTCCGCGACGAACAGCGCGAGGGTGCGCACGCCGCGTCGACGCGTCGCCTCCTCGAGGCACTTGATGCGGATGCCCGCGAACGGCGTCGCGGTGCCCTGCGCCTCGGCCCGGACGAGCTCGCGCGCCGCCGCGATCACCGCGGCGTCCTCCGCCGCGTCGCCGCGGTCGCCGAACCCGTCCTCGAAGTCGATGCGGAGGTCCTCGATCGCCTCGACCGCGAGCTTCGCGCTCACGCGCTCCGCGACGGCGTCCGCGAGGTCGCCCCCGGCCCCCTCCCCGACGCCCAGCAGGTCCACGAGCCGACGGACGCCGCCCGCGCCGTCGACCGCCTCGCGCGCCCGGGCCGCCCACTCCGGCGCGAGGCCGGCCGCGTACCGGTCGCCCGGCACGTAGACGGTGTGCACGGGCTGGCGCGAGCCGTCGTCGCCCGGGTAGCGGGCCGCGAGCTCCGCGTCCCAGGGCGCGAGCAGCCCGTCGAGCGACGCGTGCAGCGCCGCGACGCCCTCCTCGCTGAAGCCGCTGACCGAGCCCGCCTCGGGACCGGCCGGCATCAGGACGCGTCCTGCTCGTGCGCGACGACGTCCTCGTACGCGGGCAGCGTGAGGAAGTCGACGTAGTGCTCGTTGAGCGCGATGTCCTCGACGAGCGCCGCCGCCCGGTCGTACGGCCCGGCGTCGTAGGCCTCGTGCCCGACGTCGTCCCGCAACCGCGCGGTCTCCTCGCGCAGGAGCGTGCGGACCAGGTCCGCGGTGACGGTCGTGCCCGCGCTCTCGCCCGCGGTGAACGACGCGCCCGAGCGCACCCACTGCCACACCTGCGAGCGGGAGATCTCCGCGGTCGCGGCGTCCTCCATGAGGTTGTGGATCGCGACCGCGCCGTTGCCCGCGAGCCACGCCGCGACGTAGGCGACGGACACGTAGAGGTTGTTGCGCAGCCCCGCCTCGGTGACGTCTCCCTGCGCGGACGCCACGTCGAGGAGCTGGTCGGCGGTGACGTGGACGTCGGGGCGCTGCCGGTCGAGCTGGTTCGGGCGCTCGCCGAGCACCCCGTCGAACACCTCGCGGCACACCGGCACGAGGTCCGGGTGCGCGACCCACGACCCGTCGAAGCCGTCGCCGGCCTCGCGCTGCTTGTCGGCACGCACCTTCTCGAACGCCTGGGCGGTGACCTCGGGCTCGCGGCGGTTCGGGATGACGGCCGCCATGCCGCCCATCGCGAACGCGCCGCGCCGGTGGCACGTCTGCACCAGGAGCTCGGTGTACGCGCGCATGAACGGCGCGGTCATCGTGATGGACCCGCGGTCGGGCAGCGTGAACGACGGCCCGGAGTCGCGGAAGTACTTGATCACGGAGAACAGGTAGTCCCAGCGGCCCGCGTTGAGCCCGGACGCGTGGTCGCGCAGCTCGTAGAGGATCTCGTCCATCTCGAACGCGGCCGGGATCGTCTCGATGAGGACCGTCGCCCGGATCGTCCCGTGCGGGATGCCCAGCGCCTGCTCCGCGTGCGTGAAGACCTCGTCCCACAGGCGCGCCTCGAGGTGGGACTCCATCTTCGGCAGGTAGTAGTACGGCCCGGACCCGCGCGCGACGAGCTCCGCGGCGTTGTGGAAGAAGTGCAGCCCGAAGTCCACGAGCGCGCCGACGGCGGGCGTCCCGTCCACGGTGAGGTGCACCTCGTCGAAGTGCCAGCCGCGGGGCCGCACGACCATGACGGCGAGCGGGTCGCCGTCGGTCTCGGGGCGCAGCGCGTACTGCTTGCCCTCGGGCGACGTGAACGCGAGCGTGCGGCGCGTCGCGTCGTGCAGGGCGACCTGCCCCCCGACGACGTTGCTCCAGTGCGGCGTCGACGCGTCCTCGAGGTCGGCGAGCCAGACCTTCGCGCCCGAGTTGAGGGCGTTGATCGCCATCTTGGGCGTCGGGGGGCCGGTGATCTCGACGCGGCGGTCCCGGAGGTCGGCGGGCGCACCGGCGACCGTCCAGTCCCCCGCGCGCACGTCGGCGGTCTCGGGCAGGAAGTCGAGGCGACCCGTGCGGGCGACCTGCTCGCGCCGCGCGGCCCGGGCGGCGAGCAGCTCGTCGCGGCGGGCGCCGAACCGGCGCTGCAGGTCGGCGACGAAGTCGAGCGCGTCGGGCGTGAGGATCTCGTCGGACCGCTCGACGGCGGGTCCGTGGACGGCGACGGCCGTGGTGGTGGTCATGGTGGTGTCCTTTCTGCGGGGCGGGCCGGGCTGACGAGCGTGCGTCAGGACCGGGCTGCCGACCCGACGTGGTGGCCCGACGTGGTGCTCCCCTGAGCCTGGCCCGCACGGTCGCGCTCCGCGACCTCGGCGACGGCGCGCGCGACGGCCGTCGAGACGGCCGGCTCGAAGACGCTCGGGACGATGTAGCTCGCGCTGAGCTCCTCGGGCGCGACGGCGTCGGCGATCGCGACGGCCGCGGCGCGCAGCATCTCGTCGGTGATCTCGCTCGCGCCGACGTCCAGCAGGCCGCGAAATAGGCCCGGGAAGGCGAGCACGTTGTTGATCTGGTTCGGGTAGTCGCTCCGGCCCGTGGCGACGACCGTCGCGTGCTGCGCCGCGGCGATCGGGTCGACCTCCGGCGTGGGGTTCGCCAGCGCGAAGACGATCGCGTCGTCGGCCATGGTGGCCACGTCGTCGCCCGTGAGGATGTTCGGCCCGGAGACGCCGATGAAGACGTCGGCCCCGGCCAGGCCCTCGCGCAGCGTGCCCGTGAAGCCGTCGGGGTTGGTCGTCTCCGCCAGGCGGCGGCGGTGCTCGTCGGTGAGGCTCGCGCCGGGGTGGATCGCGCCCTGGCGGTCGAACGCGACGATGTTGCCCGCGCCCTGGCCCTGGAGCAGCGCGATGATCGCGTTGCCCGCCGCGCCGACGCCGGAGACGACGATGCGCACGTCCTCGATGGCCTTGCCCACCACGCGCAGCGCGTTCGTCAGCGCCGCGAGCACGACGATCGCCGTGCCGTGCTGGTCGTCGTGGAACACGGGGATGTCGAGCTCCTCGCGCAGGCGGCGCTCGATCTCGAAGCAGCGCGGCGCCGAGATGTCCTCGAGGTTGATCCCGCCGTACACGGGTGCGATGGCCTTCACCGTGCGGATGATCTCCTCGGTGTCGGTCGTGTCGAGGCACACCGGCCAGGCGTCGACGCCCGCGAACTGCTTGAACAGCGCGGCCTTGCCCTCCATGACGGGGAGGGCCGCGGCGGGACCGATGTCGCCCAGGCCGAGGACGGCGGTGCCGTCGGTCACGACCGCGACCGTGTTGCGCTTGACCGTCAGACGGCGCGCGTCCTCGGGCCGCTCCGCGATGGCGAGGCACACGCGCGCCACGCCCGGCGTGTAGGCGCGGGCCAGGTCGGCGCGGTGGCGCAGCGGCACCTTGGGGTTGACCTCGAGCTTGCCGCCGAGGTGCATGAGGAACGTCGCGTCGCTCACGTGCCGCACGGTGAGGCCGTCGAGCGCGCTCAGCGCGTCCCGGATCTGCTCCACGTGCGCGGCGTCGACGGTGTCGGCCGTGATGTCGACGACGAGGCGGTCGGCGCCCGACTCCGAGACGTCGACGCCCGTGATCGCCGCACCCGTCGCGCTCACGGCCGCGACGAGGTCGCTCGCCGTGCGGTGACCGCTGGGGGCCTCGACGCGCAGCGTGATGGAGTAGCTCGGGCTGGTCGCGGCGTTCTTCGCCGTCGCGGCCTGCGTCTCCGGGGCCTTCGTCTCGGACGTCATGTTCGTTCCTTCTTCTCGTATGCTGATGCGTGTCTTCCGTGATGCGGAAGGGAGTGCGGGAGGTTCCCGCACTGCTCAGGCGAGGTGCGCCCGCCGTCGGGCGGCACCTGGTGGACAGGAGATGGTGAGATGGCCGAGACACCGGCGGCGACGGAGCCGACGGAGACCGCGCCGGGCACGCGGGCGGCGAAGCCGGCCGGGGGCGTGCAGTCCGTGGACCGCGCGATCGAGCTGCTCGAGCTGCTCGCCGACTTCGGCGGCGAGTCCGGCCTGAGCGAGCTCGCGCAGCACGCGGGGCTCCCCCTGCCCACGATCCACCGCCTGCTGCGCACGCTGCTCGCCCAGGGCTACGTGCGCCAGACGCCGTCGCGGCGGTACACCCTCGGCCCGCGCCTCATCCGGCTCGGCGAGTCGGCGGGCCGCCAGCTCGGCGCCGGCGCGCGCCCCTACCTGGAGCGCCTCGCCCACGACCTCGGCGAGTCGGCCAACCTCGCGATGATCGACCGCGACATGGCGGTCTACGTCGCCCAGGCGTCGTCGAGCCACTCGATGCGCATGTTCACCGAGGTCGGACGGCGCGTCTACACGCACTGCACGGGCGTCGGCAAGGCGGTCCTCGCCCAGCTCCCCGACCAGACGGTGCGCGAGATCATGGGCCGCGTCGGCATGCCGCCCGCGACGGACCAGTCGATCACCGACGTCGACGCGCTCCTCGCGGAGCTCGCCGCGACCCGCGAGCGCGGGTACGCGATCGACGACGGCGAGCAGGAGCTCGGTGTGCGCTGCTTCGCCGTCGCGGTGCCCGACGCCCCGACCCCCACCGCGCTGTCCGTCTCCGGGCCCGCGGCCCGCGTGACGTACGAGTTCGGCGAGCACGCGGTCCCGGTGCTGCACCGCGTCGCGAGCGAGCTCACGCGCGAGCTCATCACCGCGGCGCCCTGAGGCGGGCGCGCCCTGCCGGGCCGCGGGGGCTCCGCGGCCGGGCAGGGCGCGTCCGTCCGTCATGACGGCTCAGCAGAACCCGGTGACGGTCGCCCAGGCACGCGGCTCGGCCGGGACGTCCTCACGCAGGACGGTCGCCTCGATGAGGCCGTACGGGCGGTCGGCCGCGTAGAAGACCTCGTTCGGGTTGTCGAGGCCGAACGGCGCCAGGTCCACGAGGAAGTGGTGCTTGTTCGGCATCGAGAACTTGATCTCCGCGATCTCCGGGACGGCCTCCAGGACGGCCTTGCCCATCGCGAAGAGCGTCTGCTGGAGCGCGAGCGAGTGGGTCGTCGCGAACGCCTCGAGCTGGATCGCGCGGACCTTCGCGTACACCGCGTCGAAGTCGACGTCGGTGGTCGTGTAGCGCCAGCGCGAGGTGACCGACGTCGCGAGGATGCGGTCGTCCGTCTCGACGAGCGTCGTGTAGCGGTCGCGCGGGAACCCGTGGAACTCCGAGCCCGTCGACTTGAGGACGACGAGGTCCGTGAGGCCCGAGACGACGAAGACCTCGTCGCCGTCGCGCTGCACGACCGTGGTGCGCGTCTCCTGGTTGTTGCGGACGAACGCGTGGTCGTGCTCGCCGTCCGAGGTCTCGATGCGGTTCCAGGAGTACTGCTCGATCTCCCAGCGCCCGCCCTCGATCCACTCGAAGTCCTCGACGAAGTGCTGCCCGAGGCGGATCGCGAAGTCCTCGATCGCGCCCACGCCGTCACGGGCGAACGCGTAGATCGTGTTCTTCTGCGTGTCCGTCGCGACGCAGCGGGAGTTGTCCCCTTCGCGGTGCGTGGCCTCCTGCCCGCCCCTCAGCTGTGAGGAGACGTTGACGTCAGTGATCTCGTGGCGGGGCGTGGAGCGGTCGACGCGCACGAGGCGCACCTCGGCCTTGCCCCACTGGTTGTCGCCCAGGACGATGGCCCCGCTGCTCTGCGTGGCCGCCGACTGCTCGGCAGTCGTGGTGGTGCTCATGTCAGCTCCCTCGATAGGTCGAGTAGGCGAACGGGCTGAGCAGGACGGGGACGTGGTAGTGCTGCTCAGCGCTCGCCACCCGGAAGACGATGACGACCTCCGGGTAGAAGGACACGGTGTCTCGCCGGTCGAAGTACTCGGCCGTGTCGAACACGAGCCGGTACGTACCGGGGACGAGGGTCTCGGGCCCGAGCTGGGGCACGCGACCGTCGTCGTTCGTGCGGGAGGACGCCACCAGGGACCAGCCCTGCCCCGTCGTCCCCTCCGCGATCTCCGGAGCCGCCTCCAGGCGGACGGTGATCCCCTCGGCGGGCCTACCGCTGGCCGCGTCGAGTACGTGCGTGGTGATGTGGCTGGCGTGGGTGCTCATGCCGTCAGCATTCCCTTCAGCCGCAGCGCGGCGATCTCGCGCAGGTTGCGGGCGGCGTTCGCCCGCTCGGTCTCGGCGTCGTTGCCGAGCCGCTCGGTGAGCTGCTCGAGGATCTCCTCGGCGCTGCGCCCGGCGGCCCGGACGAGGAACACGTGGCCGAACCGCTGCTCGTACGCGCGGTTCCCCTCGGCGAGCCGGCGCGTCACGTCGTCGTCGGAGGTGTCGACACCGGCCTGCTCGGAGCGCGACATGCTCGCGTCCGCGGCCTCCCCCTCGGCACGCTCGCCGATCCGGGGGTGGCGCGCCAGCGCGGAGTCGACCTCGTCGTCCGTCCACGGGTCGGCGGTGGTGAGCGCCGCCTCGACGGCGTCCTCCACGGTCGCGTACGGGCGCCCGGCCGCGACCTCCTCGGCCCAGCGGTCCACGTGGGCGCACGCGAGGAGCGCGTCCCGCGCCTCGTCCGGCGACCACCGGTTGAACTCGTCCAGCGTCATCGCTGCGTTCCCTCTCGACGACCGGGCCGGGCGGCACGACCGCCCAACCTTCGGAGTGGATTCCACATCTCGGAACTTTGTTTCCGTCTTATGAATGTACGTCGCGGGTGGGGTGATGTCAACCACGGCACGGCTCCAGGGCTCGGGCGGCGAGCGTCGCGCCCCAGCACCCCGGCCACGGAGGACGACGAAGGGCCCGGCAGCGGATGCTGCCGGGCCCTTCGTGCGGTCGTGCGGTCGTGCCCGCGGACGGCTCAGGAAGCGCCGAGGCCCGCCCGGAACTCGTCCTCGAGGATGCTCATGACCGTCGCGTCCGCCCACCCGTCGCCGTCGCGGTAGACGTCGCGCAGCCGGCCCTCCTCGCGGAAGCCCAACGACTCGTAGAGCATCCGGGCGCGGGGGTTGATGCTCAGCACGTCGAGGCTCACGCGGTGCAGGCGCGGTCCCTCGTGCCGGACGCCGTCGACGTCCGTCGACCCGTCGAAAGCGAACCGCAGCACCTCGAAGATGGCCTCGCGACCATAGCCGCGCCCGCGGTAGTTCGGGAGCAGCGCGAGCCGCAGGTTCGCCGAGCGCGCGTGCTCGTCGAGGTCGTTGAGCACGATCTCGCCGATCAGCTCGTCGCTCACCGGCTGCCCGTCACGCACCGCACCCGGCGTGATGGCCCAGTCGTACCGGCCGTCCCGGTCGCTGACGGTCGCCACCCACTCGTCGATCTGGTCGCGCGTGAAGGTCGCCGTCGTCCCCGTGAGCCGGTTGGCCTCCGGGTCCTGCAACGACTCCCACATGCGGTCCGCGTCCCGCGCCTCGATCGGGCGCAGACGCACCATCTCCCCCAGGACGACCGGTCCGCGCGTCACGGCGGTCAGCCGATCCGCTCGAGGACGAGCTCGCGCACGCGGCCCGCGTCCGCCTGACCGCGGGTCGCCTTCATCACGGCGCCGATGATCGCCCCGACGGGCCCGAGGTTCCCGCCCCGGACCTTCTCCACGATGTCCGGCTGCGCGGCGAGCGCCTCGTCGATCGCGGCCAGCAGCGCACCGTCGTCGGAGACGACCTCGAGGCCCCGGGCGGTGACGACCGCCTCCGGGTCCCCCTCGCCGGCGAGCACGCCGTCGAGCACCTGGCGCGCGAGCTTGTCGTTGATCCGGCCCGCGTCGACGAGACCCTGCAGGGCGGCGATCTGCGCGGGCGTGACGGACAGCGCCTCGAGCGCCACCTCGTCCTGCTTGGCGCGGCGCGCGAGCTCGCCCATCCACCACTTGCGCGCACCGGCCGGGCTGGTGCCCGCCGCGACGGTGGCCTCGATGAGGTCGAGCGCGCCCGCGTTCACGACGTCGCGCATCTCGGCGTCCGCGTAGCCCCACTCGCCCTGGAGCCGACGGCGGCGCGCGACCGGGAGCTCGGGGAGCCCGGCACGGATCTCCTCGATCCACTCGCGCGGCGGCGCGATCGGGACGAGGTCGGGCTCCGGGAAGTACCGGTAGTCCTCGGCGTCCGACTTCACGCGGCCCGACGTCGTGATGCCGGTGTCCTCGTGCCAGTGCCGGGTCTCCTGGATCACCGTGCCGCCCGCGTCGAGCACGGCGGCCTGGCGCGAGACCTCGTAGCGCACGGCCCGCTCGACGGACCGGAACGAGTTGACGTTCTTCGTCTCGGTGCGCGTGCCGAGCGGCGACTCGGGCGTCGGGCGCAGCGAGAGGTTCACGTCGGCGCGGACGTTGCCGCGCTCCATGCGCGCCTCGGACACGTCGAGCGCCCGGAAGATGTCGCGCAGCGTCTGCACGTACGCGCGCGCGACCTCGGGGGCGCGGTCGCCCGCGCCCGTGATCGGCCGCGTGACGATCTCGACGAGCGGGATGCCGGCGCGGTTGTAGTCGACGAGCGAGTACTCGGCACCGTGGATGCGACCGGTCGCCCCACCCACGTGGGTGTTCTTGCCGGCGTCCTCCTCCATGTGCGCGCGCTCGATCTCGACGCGGAACACGGTCCCGTCCTCGAGCTCGACGTCGATCCACCCGTCGTAGGCGATGGGCTCGTCGTACTGGGACGTCTGGAAGTTCTTCGGGACGTCCGGGTAGAAGTAGTTCTTGCGCGCGAACCGGCACGTCTCGGCGATCTGGCAGTTGAGCGCGAGGCCGATGCGGATCGCGTACTCGACGGCCTTGCCGTTGACGACCGGCAGGGCGCCCGGGAGCCCGAGCGAGACCGGGGTCACCTGGGTGTTCGGCGCGGCGCCGAAGCTCACCTCGGCCGGGCAGAACATCTTGGTCAGCGTGCCGAGCTCGACGTGCACCTCGATCCCGATGACGGGGTCGTAGCGGCGCGTGGCGTCGGCGTAGTCGACGAGGTCGACGGTCGTGGCGGTCATCCGACCTGGCCCTCCTGTGCGTTCGTGGCCGTGGGCAGCGCGGGCGCGCGGTCGAGCAGCGGTCCGCCCCACGAGCCGACCAGGGCGGCCTCGAGCGCGGCGCCCACCCGGTACATGCGGTCGTCGGCCTTGGCCGGCGCGAGGATCTGGAACCCGACGGGCAGGCCGTCGTCCGACAGGCCCGACGGCACCGACATGCCGGGGACCCCCGCGAGGTTCGCGGGGATCGTCGCGACGTCGTTGAGGTACATGGCGAGCGGGTCGTCGAGCTTCTCGCCGAACCGGAACGCCGTGGTCGGCGCCGTCGGCGAGACGAGGACGTCCGCCTGCTCGAAGGCGGCGGCGAAGTCCCGCTGGATGAGCGTGCGGACCTTCTGCGCGCTGCCGTAGTAGGCGTCGTAGTAGCCGGCCGAGAGCGCGTAGGTGCCGAGGATGATGCGACGCTTCACCTCGTCGCCGAAGCCCGCGCCGCGCGTGGCGGCCATGACGCGCTCCGCGGTCACGGGGCCCTCCTCAGGCTCCACGCGCAGGCCGAAGCGCATGCCGTCGAACTTCGCGAGGTTGCTCGACGCCTCCGACGGCATGATCAGGTAGTACGCGCCGAGCGCGTACTCGAAGTGCGGGCAGGAGACCTCGACGATCTCGGCGCCGAGCCCGCGCAGGAGGTCGAGCGACTGCGCGAAGCGCGCGCTCACGCCCTCCTGGTAGCCCTCGCCCGTGAGCTCCTTGACGACGCCGACACGCAGGCCCGAGAGGTCGCCCGTGGCGCCCTGGACCGCGGCGTCGACGAGCGCCGGCCCGCGGCCGGGGATCGACGTGGAGTCGCGCGGGTCGTAGCCGCCGATGAGCTCGTGCAGCAGCGCGGCGTCGAGCACCGTGCGCGTGACGGGGCCCGCCTGGTCGAGCGAGGACGCCATCGCGATGAGCCCGTACCGGGAGACGCCGCCGTACGTCGGCTTGACGCCGACGGTGCCGGTGACGGCCCCGGGCTGACGGATCGAGCCGCCCGTGTCCGTGCCGATCGCGAGGGGGGCCTCGAACGCCGCCACCGCCGCGGCGGAGCCGCCGCCCGACCCGCCGGGGATCCGGTCGAGGTCCCACGGGTTGCGGGTGTTGCCGTACGCGGAGTGCTCGGTCGACGAGCCCATGGCGAACTCGTCCATGTTCGTCTTGCCGAGGATCGGCAGCCCGGCGGCGCGGATCTTCTCGACGAGCGTCGCGTCGTACGGCGGCACCCAGCCCTCGAGGATCTTGGAGCCGGCCGTCGTCGGCATGCCCTTGGTCACGACGACGTCCTTGACCGCGATCGGCACACCGGCGAGCCGGTGCACCGGCTCGCCCGCGACGCGGCGGTCGTCGACCGAGCGGGCCGTCGCCAGCGCCTCGTCGGTGTTGACGTGGAGGAACGCGTTGACCGCGCCGTCGACCGCGCCGATCCGGTCGAGGTGCGCCTGGGTGGCCTCGACGCTCGAGAAGTCGCGCGCCTCGAGCCCTTCGGCGAGCTCGGCCGCGGAGAGCCGTGTCAGGTCCGTCATCTCACTCCTCCCCGAGGATCTGCGGTACGGAGAACCGACCGTCCTCCGCCGCGGGCGCGGCCGCGAGGACGTCCTCGACAGGCAGCGGCGGCTCGGGGATGTCGTCACGGAAGACGTTCGACATCGGGATCGGGTGGCTCGTCGCGGGGACGTCGGGCGTCGCGACCTCGCTGACCTTGGCGATGGCGTCGACAATCACGTCGAGCTCGCCGGAGAGCCGGTCCAGCTCCTCGGGTCGCAGATCGATGCGGGCCAGCGCGGCGACGCGCGCGACCTCGTCACGGGAGATGGTGGACATGCCCCCATTCTAGTGGGGACACGCGCCGTGGCCCGCCTCCGGCCGGCCCGCAGCCTGATCAGCCTGCGCTCGGTGCCGCAGGCTCGCCGCTCTGCGCGGCGTCCGGAGAAGCGTGGTGCGAGGTGCGCGCCCGGGGGCGCTGCCTCCGCTCCGGCCCGACAGCGGCACACCCCCCGCTCTGCGGCCCGCCCGGGCCCGCCGGCGGCAGCACCGACGCCAACGCGGGGCATCAGCCACGACGGGTTCGCCGTCGCGTCGTGTGGGGGTATGCGGATATGCCGAAGGCCCACCCCGTGTGGGGTGGGCCTTCGGTGAAGGGTTGTCCGGCGGCGTCCTACTCTCCCACCCCGTCTCCAGGGCAGTACCATCGGCGCTGAAGGGCTTAGCTTCCGGGTTCGGTAT
>NZ_NEDO01000006.1:0-242222 GCF_002127155.1 Cellulosimicrobium sp. KWT-B
GGGTTCACAAAACTGGCATCAACACGAAAGATGACATCATCTTCCGAAATCAACCAAAGGAATCCCAGACACAACCAACCCAACCACCCGACGGGCAACCAGGCCAGCCATGCCACAGGGACAAAAATTTGGCATTGACTAACAAGCACACTGTTGAGTTCTCAAACAACCGACACACACCAACTCAGCACCACCCGACCGGGCAGAACCTCGCTTGGGGCAACTTCTCTAATCTACCAGATCCTCGGTGTCCCTTCCAACTCGGTGTTCCGAGCTCGGAGGGCCGGCCGTGGAGCCAGCAGCCTCGAACATCCTCAGGGCGCGCGAAGCACCCTGTCGATCTTCGAGGGGACCGCCCGGGGGACCAGCCACCGTCTCGGATGATCGAGACCCGGTGTCCGTTCCTCCCTGCCGGGCGAACGTCGAGAACACTACACGCGCTCCGCGGGAGTGCCAAATCCGCTCCGTGCCGCCCTCGCGGGACCCGACGCAGGAGGGGCCGGCACCGCTCGACGCGGCCCGGCCCCTCCTGTCCCTCGCCCTCCGGATCAGCCGGCGACGGCGACCCCGAGCGTCTTCTTGCCCCGGCGCAGCAGCGCGAACCGTCCGTGCAGCAGGTCGTCCGCCGCGAGCGTCGCGTCCTCACCGGTGACCTTGACGTTGTTGACGTACGCGCCGCCCTCCGCGACCGCCCGGCGTGCCGCCCCCTTCGACGCGACGAGGCCCGACGCCACCAAGAGGTCGACGACCGGGTCGCCGACCTGCGCCGTCGCGCGCGGCAGCTCGGCGACCGCCGCCTCGAGCGTGCGCTCGTCGAGGCCGTCGAGCTCGCCACGCCCGAAGAGCGCCTGGCTCGCCGCGATGACCGCGTCGGTCGCCGCCGCCCCGTGCACGAGCGTCGTCACGTCGGCGGCGAGCGTGCGCTGCGCCTCCCGTGCCCCCGGCCGCTCCCGGACCGCGGCCTCGAGCTCCGCGATCTCCTCGCGCGAGCGGAAGGTGAAGATCTTCAGGAACCGCACGACGTCGTCGTCCGCCGCGTTGAGCCAGAACTGGTAGAACGCGTACGGGCTCATCATGTCGGCGTCGAGCCAGACCGCACCGCCCTCGGTCTTGCCGAACTTCGTGCCGTCGGCCTTCGTGATGAGCGGCGTCGTCATGACGTGTACCGACGCGCCCTCCGTCCGACGGATGAGGTCGACGCCCGAGAGCAGGTTGCCCCACTGGTCGTTCCCGCCCGTCTGCAGCGTGACCCCGTGGCGCAGGTACAGCTCGTGGAAGTCGATGCCCTGGAGGATCTGGTAGCTGAACTCCGTGAAGCTGATGCCCTCGTCCGAGCTCAGGCGGCGCGCCACCGTGTCCTTGGCGAGCATCGTGCCGAGGCGGTAGTGCTTGCCCACGTCGCGCAGGAAGTCGATCGCCGACATCTCCGAGATCCAGTCGAGATTGTTGACGACGCGCGCCGCGTTCTCCCCCTCGAAGTCCAGGAAGCGCGAGACCTGGCCGCGCAGGCGCTCGGTCCAGTCGGCGACCGTCTCCTTCGAGTTGAGCACCCGCTCCCCCGACTGGCGCGGGTCGCCGATCATGCCCGTCGCGCCGCCCACGAGCGCGATCGGCCGGTGGCCGGCGAGCTGGAGGTGGCGCAGCAGGAGGAGCTGGACCAGGTGCCCGTGGTGCAGGCTCGGCGCCGTCGGGTCGAAGCCGCAGTAATAGGTGATCGGGCCCTCGGCCAGCGCGGCGCGCAGCGCGGCCTCGTCGGTGGACTGCGCCACCAGGCCCCGCCATTGCAGCTCGTCGAGAACGTCGCTCACTTCTGCTCCTTCGTCGAGTGCCCGCCGTGCGGGCACGAGGGTGCGGCCCCGTCCGGGCCGCGGGTCCTAGTCTGCCGTGCCGGACGCCGTCGCCCCGCCACCGCCCATGTCGCGGGCGGCGCCGGGCCGTGACGCCGCGGGTCGACCGCCGACCGCCCCGGCTCAGCGGGACCGCGCGCTCACGCGGCGGTAGGCGGACACCGTCGGGTCCCCCGCGAGCCAGTAGCGCCAGGGGAACAGCTCGCCGTCCCCGCCGTCGCCCGACACGCCCACGCGCGGTCCCGTGGCGATCGGCGGCCGGTGCGGCCCGTCCGTCGCCCGGTGCAGCACGAGATCGCCGTCCGGGTCCGTCAGCTCCGCGCCGTAGTGGCGCAGGTCGAGGTCGAGCGCGACCGCGAGACGCGCCGGGCCGCGCGCGATCTGACGGTCCGAGTCGCACCGGCCCGCGGCGACCCGGCGGGACCGGGCGAGCCCGACGCCGTCGGTCACCTCCCCGGCCCTCAGCAGGACGGCGGACGCGCGGCCCACCGGCCCGCACACGACGTTGACGCAGTGGTGCAGACCCAGGTGGCGGTAGACGTAGAGGCGGCCCGGCTCGCCGAACATGGCACGGTTGCGCTCCGTGCGCCCGCGGAACGCGTGGGAGCCCGGGTCGCGCTCGCCGTCGTACGCCTCGACCTCGGTGATCCGCAGCGTGACGTCGCCGTCGGCGCTGCGCCGCGTGAGCAGGGCGCCCAGGAGGTCGCGCGCGACCTCGTGCACGTCACGCGCGTACCAGCCGCGCGCCGGGGCGTCCCACGGCCCGACGACGCGCCCGCCCCCGGCCTCGCTCGTCCCCGTCGGCGCATCCGCCGCAGCGTCCGTCGCAGTGCTCGTCACCATGTCTGCCGCACTGTCCGTCCAGGCCTCCGCCGGCATGCCACCACCTCCCGTCCCGGGCAATCTACGCCTCGCCGCCCACGCCCGTGCGGGGCGCGGTCGGGTCCGGGCCGGGCGCCGTCCGCCCCGTGCGTACGAGGCGTCCCCACCCGTCGAGGACGACGTCCGCGCGCTCGCGCGTGGCGTTGCGGCGGTAGTGCTCGCGCTCCGCGGCCATCCACGCGAGCCAGTGGTCGCGCTGGTCCTCGCCGTCCCGGTCGAGACCGCGCCGGAGCCGGACGTCGTCCGGCGCCTCGACCCACACGCGCAGCGCCGCGACCTCGTCGGCCTCGCGCCGCCCCGCCCCGCAGCCCTCGACCACGAGGTACGGCGCGGCCGGGACGTCGTGCCACTCGGCGAAGCGGTCGAGGTGCCAGTCGTACCGGCGGTACCGCCCGGCACGGCCCGCGGCGAGCGGCGTCAGCACCCACGCGTCGAGCCGCGCCCAGGCGGGCTCGAGCCCGCGCCAGCCCTCGTAGAGGTCGTCCATGTGGAGCACCTGGGCGGGCAGCGCGTCCCCGAGCTGGGCGGCGAGCGTCGTCTTGCCCGAGCCCGCGGGCCCGTCCACCACGACGAGGCGCGTGCCCGACGCCGTCCGCTCCCCCGCGGCGACCGCGCCCGGGCCGGGCGGGCCGAGGCGCGGGACGGCGTCGCGCACCCGGCGGACGAGCTTGGCGAGGACGTCCGGACCGACGCTCACGCCCGCGCCGCCGGGCACGCGTGCCGCACCACGAGCCGGGGCACCGTCAGTCCTGGGCCCAGAAGCGGTACTCGGCCGAGCGCTCCTTCGCGGCCTCGAGCTGCTCGGCGACCCGCACCGGGGCGGTGCCGCCCACGGCGTCGCGCGACGCGAGCGAGCCCTCGACGCTCAGCACGTCGCGCACGCCCGGCGTGAGGTGCTCGGAGATGGACGCGAGGTCGTCGTCCGAGAGGTCCCACAGCTCGATGCCGCGCTCCTCGCACGCGCGCACGCACGCCCCCGCGACCTCGTGCGCGACGCGGAACGGCACGCCCTCGCGCACGAGCCACTCGGCGACGTCCGTCGCGAGCGAGAACCCCTGCGGCGCGAGCGACGCCATCCGGTCGGTGTCGAACTCGAGGGTCGCGACCATGCCGGAGAACGCGGGCAGGAGCACCTCGAGCGTGTCGACCTGGTCGAACACCGGCTCCTTGTCCTCCTGGAGGTCGCGGTTGTACGCGAGCGGCAGGCCCTTGAGCGTCGCGAGCAGGCCCGTCAGGTCGCCGATGAGGCGGCCCGCCTTGCCGCGCGCGAGCTCGGCGACGTCGGGGTTCTTCTTCTGCGGCATGATGCTCGACCCCGTGGAGTAGGAGTCGTGCAGGCGCACGAAGCCGAACTCCTTCGTCGCCCAGAGGACGACCTCCTCCGCGAGGCGCGAGAGGTCGACCCCGAGCATCGCGGCGACGAACGCGAACTCGGCGACGACGTCGCGCGACGCGGTGCCGTCGATCGAGTTCTCGACCGGGCCGTCGAACCCGAGCTCGGCGGCGACCGCCGCCGGGTCCAGGCCCAGCGACGAGCCCGCGAGCGCCCCCGACCCGTACGGCGAGCGCGCGGCGCGCACGTCCCAGTCGATGAGCCGGTCGACGTCGCGCAGCAGCGGCCACGCGTGGGCGAGCAGGTGGTGCGCGAGGAGCACCGGCTGGGCGTGCTGGAGGTGCGTGCGGCCGGGCATGGCCGCGCCCGGGTGCGCGGCGGCCTGCTCGATCAGCGCGTCGACGACGTCGAGCACGAGGCGCGCGATCGTGCGCGCCTCGTCGCGCAGGTACATGCGCGTGAGCGTCGCGATCTGGTCGTTGCGCGACCGGCCCGCGCGGAGCTTGCCCCCGAGCTCGGGCCCGGCCCGCTCGATGAGCCCGCGCTCCAGCGCGGTGTGCACGTCCTCGTCGTCGTCGGCCGCGACGAACGCGCCCGACGCGACGTCCTCGCGCAGGCGCTCGAGCGCGGCGAGCATGCCGTCGAGCTCGTCGTCGTCGAGCAGGCCGGCCGCGTGCAGGACCTTCGCGTGGGCCTTCGAGCCCGCGACGTCCTGGCCCGCGAGGCGCCAGTCGAAGTGCGTGGACTTGCTCAGCGCGGCCAGCGCGTCGGCGGGGCCGCCCGCGAACCGGCCGCCCCACAGGCTGACGCGCGCCGTCTCGGTCGGCTCGACGGCGGTGCCGTCCTGGTCGTCGTGCGTGCTCACAGCGCTCCCGTCCCGAGGTCCACACCGTTGCCGAACTTCTCGTCGCGCGCGGCGGCGAGCTTCGCGGTGAGACCGTAGATCTCGATGAATCCCTTGGCCTGCGACTGGTCGAACGAGTCGCCCTCGTCGTACGTCGCGAGGTTGAAGTCGTAGAGGCTCGCGTCCGAGCGCCGGCCCGTGACGGTCGCGCGCCCGCCGTGCAGCACGAGGCGCACGTCGCCGGACACGTAGCGCTGGGTGTCGTCGACGAACACGTCGAGCGAGCGCTTGAGCGGGCTGAACCACATGCCGTCGTAGACGAGCTCGGTCCAGCGCTGCTCGACGCCGCGCTTGAAGCGGGCCTGCTCGCGCTCGAGCGTGACGTTCTCGAGCTCCTGGTGCGCGGCGATGAGGGCGATCGCGCCCGGCGCCTCGTAGACCTCGCGCGACTTGATGCCCACCAGCCGGTCCTCGACGATGTCGATCCGCCCGACGCCCTGGGCGCCCGCGCGGCGGTTCATCTCCTGGATCGCCTGCAGCGGGGTCACCGCGACGCCGTCGAGCGCGGCCGGGACGCCCTGCTCGAACGTCACGACGACCTCGTCCGCGACGGGCGGGAACGTGGGGTCGTCGGTGTAGTTGTAGACGTCCTTGGTCGGCGCGTTCCAGATGTCCTCGAGGAAGCCGGTCTCGACCGCGCGCCCCCACACGTTCTGGTCGATCGAGAACGGGTTGTGCTTCGTCGTGGCGATGGGCAGCGCGTGCTTCTCCGCGTACTCGATGGCCTTCTCACGCGTCAGCGCGAGGTCGCGCACGGGGGCGATCGTCTTGAGCTCGGGCGCGAGGGACGTCGTCGCGACCTCGAAGCGCACCTGGTCGTTGCCCTTGCCCGTGCACCCGTGCGCGACGGTCGTCGCGCCGAACTGGCGCGCCGCGCGCACGAGGTGCTTGACGATGACGGGGCGCGACAGCGCCGAGACGAGCGGGTACCGGTCGAGGTACAGGGCGTTCGCGCGCAGCGCGGGCATGCAGTACTCCGCCGCGAACTCGTCGCGCGCGTCGGCGACGTACGCCTCGACGGCGCCGCAGTCCAGGGCACGCTGCCGGATGACCTCGAGGTCCTCCCCGCCCTGGCCGACGTCGACCGCGACGGCGACGACCTCGGCGCCCGTGGCCTCGGCGATCCAGCCGATGGCCACCGACGTGTCCAGGCCGCCCGAGTAGGCGAGCACGACGCGTTCAGTCATGACGGTCTCTTTCTGTGACGTGCGGGTGGGGTCCGGGGTCCAGTCTCGCAGGGCGCTGCGGCCGCGCGGGGCGTGGGCCGACGGCGGTCAGTCCGGCGTGCCGGGGACGGGCCCGCCGTGGGGTCCGGAGAGCTCGAGGAAGCGCCGGGCGAGGTCCGCACCGCCGTCGGGGTCGCGCGCGATGACGAGGATCGTGTCGTCGCCCGCGATGCAGCCGAGCACGTGCGGGAGCACGGAGTGGTCGATCGCCGACGCGAGGTAGTTCGCGGCGCCGGGGGGCGTGCGCAGCACGACGAGGTTCGCGGACGCCTCGGCGGACACGAGCATCTCCGAGCACAGGCGCGCGAGCCGGGCCGCGAGGTACTCGGGCGACTCCGCGGTCTGCACGCTGCGGTCCCCGCCCTCCCCCGGCACCGCGTAGACGAGCGCGCCCGAGGCGCCGCGCACCTTCTCCGCGCGCAGTTCGATGAGGTCGCGCGAGAGCGTCGCCTGCGTCACCGACAGGCCCTCGCGCTCGAGCTCGCGCGCGAGCTCCGCCTGGGAGTGGATCTCGGTGCGGCGCACGATCTCGGCGATGCGCGCGTGGCGCGCCGTCTTCGTCGTCGCCGTGCGGGCCTCGGTCACGACCGCTCCAGGAGGAACGTGAGCAGCGCCTTCTGCGCGTGCAGCCGGTTCTCCGCCTCGTCCCACACCGCCGAGCGGGGGCCGTCGATCACCTCGGCGGTGATCTCCTTGCCCCGGTACGCGGGCAGGCAGTGCAGCACGATGGCGTCGGGCTGCGCGTGCGCGAGGAGCTCGTCGTTCACCTGGTACGGCACGAAGGGCAGGGCGCGGTCCTCGGCCTCCGCCTCGTCGCCCATGGACACCCACGTGTCGGTCGCGACGACGTCCGCCCCCGCGACGGCCTCGACCGGGTCGGACGTGACGAGCACCGAGCCGCCGGTCTCGGCCGCGATCCGCTCGGCGTCGGCCACGAAGACCGGGTGCGGCGGGTACCCGTCCGGCGTGCCGACCCGCACGTGCAGGCCCGCGGTCGCGCCGCCGAGCAGGTAGGAGTGCGCCATGTTGTTCGCGCCGTCGCCGACGTACGCGAGCGTCTGGCCCGCGAGCGCCCCCGTCCCGCCGCGGAGCTGGGCGATCGTCAGGAGGTCCGCGAGGATCTGGCACGGGTGGAAGTCGTCGGTGAGCGCGTTGACGACCGGGACCCGGCTGATCGCCGCCATCTCCTCGATCCGGTCCTGGCCGAACGTGCGCCACACGATCGCGGACGCCTGCCGGTCGAGGACGCGCGTGACGTCCGCGACGGACTCGCGCACCCCGACCTGGGCGAGCCGGCCGTCCACGACGACCGGGAAGCCGCCGAGCTCGGCGATGCCCGTCGCGAACGAGAGCTGCGTGCGCAGCGTCGGCTTGTCGAACAGGACGGCGACGCCCTGCGGTCCGGCGAGCGGCTGGCGGAACGTGCGGTCGTCGCGGAACGCGAGGCCGATCTCGAGGACCTGACGCTGCTCGGCGGGCGTGAGGTCGTCGTCGCGCAGGAAGTGCCGGGGGGCCATCAGGAGCTCCTCGTCGTGGGGTCGGTCGTGGGGGCGGACGTGGTGCTCGTCGTGGGGGCGGTGGGTGCGCCGGCCGGGGCGGCGGCGTCGGGGACCGCGACCGCGGCGAAGAACGCGACGACGTCGCGCGCCTGGTCGGGCGTGAGGACGAGCGGCGGCGCGAGCCGGATCGCGTCGGGCGCGACGGCGTTGACGACGAAGCCCGCGTCGAGCGCCGTGCGCGCGACGTCGGCCGCGACGGGCCGCGTGAGCTGCACGGCGAGCAGGAGCCCGCGGCCCCGCACGCCCGCGACGAGCGGGTTCCCGGCCCCGGCGATGCCCTCGCGCAGGAGCGCCCCGACGGCCCGCACGTTCTCGAGGAGCCCGTCGCGCTCGATCACCCCGAGCGTCGCGAGCGCCGCCGCGGCCGCGACGGGGTTGCCGCCGAACGTCGTCCCGTGCTGGCCGCGGCCGAGCAGCGTCGCCGCCCGCTCGCCGTACGCGACCACCGCGCCGACGGGGAACCCGCCGCCGAGGCCCTTGGCGAGCGTGACGACGTCGGGCACGACGCCGCCGCCCACCTCCGGCTGCTGGTAGGCGAACCACGAGCCGGTGCGCCCGACGCCGGTCTGCACCTCGTCGAGGACGAGCAGCGCACCGTGGCGCGCGGTGAGCTCGCGCGCGGCGACGAGGTAGCCCGGCGAGAGCGCGCGCACGCCCGCCTCGCCCTGCACGGGCTCGACGACGAGCGCGGCGACCTCGCCGCGGGCCGCCACCGCCGCGGGCGAGAAGGCCTCCTCGAGCGCGGCGACGTCGTCGAACGCGACGAACTCGACGCCGCCCGGGAGCGGCTCGAACGGCTCGCGGTACGCGGCCTTCGAGGTCAGCGCGAGCGCGCCCATCGTCCGCCCGTGGAAGCCGCCCTGGAGCGCGAGGACCCGCGTCCGACCCGTCCGGCGCGTCATCTTGAACGCCGCCTCGTTCGCCTCGGTGCCCGAGTTCGTGAAGAACACGCGCGACCCCTCGGGCGCCTCCGCGAGCGCGAGCAGGCGCTCGGCGAGCGCGATCTGCGTCGGGGTGCCGAAGAAGTTCGACACGTGCCCGAGCGTGCCGAGCTGGGCCGAGACCGCCGCCGTGAGCGTCGGGTGGGCATGGCCGAGCGCGTTGACCGCGATGCCCGCGAGCAGGTCGAGGTACCGCTTCCCGTCGGCGTCCCACACGTACGCGCCCTCGCCGCGCACCAGGACGCGCTGCGGCGGGCCGAACGTGTCCATGACCGCGTGGGCGTAGCGGTCGGTCCACTGCGCGACGGAACCGTCGGCCGGGGCCGTCACGGTGGTCGTCGGTGCGGGCGCGGGCGCGCCCGTCGGGTGGTCGAGCGCGTTCACGCGGCCCCTCCGGCGGTCGTGGTGAGCACGGGCGCCGGCGCGCCCGCGGCGTCGGGGACGACCATCGTCCCGTTGCCCTGGGTGGTGAAGACCTCGAGCAGCGTCGAGTGCGGCACGCGGCCGTCGATGACCGTCGCCGCGGGGACCCCGCCCTCGACGGCGCGCAGGCACGCCTCCATCTTGGGGACCATGCCCGCCGAGAGCGACGGCAGGAGCGCCGCGAGCTCCGAGCGCGTGATCTGCGCGACGAGCGAGCCGCGGTCCGGCCACGACGTGTACAGGCCCTCGACGTCGGTCAGGACGACGAGCTTCTTCGCGCCGAGCGCGACCGCGAGCGCCGCGGCGGCGGTGTCCGCGTTGACGTTGAGCACCTGGGTCGGGTCCTCGAGGTCGGGGGCGATGGTCGACACGACGGGGATGCGGCCGGCGTCGAGCAGGTCCTGGACCGCGGACGGGTGCACCTCGACGACGTCGCCGACGAGCCCGACGTCGACCGGCTCGCCGTCGACGGTCGCGTGCCGGCGCTGGGCCTGCAGCAGGCCGCCGTCCTCGCCCGAGAGCCCGACGGCGTACGGGCCGTGCGCGTTGATGAGGCCGACGAGCTCGCGCGAGACCTGTCCGGTGAGGACCATGCGCACGACGTCCATCGCCTCCGGCGTCGTGACGCGCAGGCCCCCGCGGAACTCGGACTCGATGCCGAGCCGGTCGAGCATCGCGGAGATCTGCGGGCCCCCGCCGTGCACGACGACCGGGCGCAGCCCGACGCGGCGCAGGAACACCATGTCCTCGGCGAACGCGGCCTTGAGCGTGTCGTCGACCATGGCGTTGCCGCCGTACTTGACGACGACGAGCGCGCCGGCGAACTCCTCGAGCCACGGCAGGGCCTCGACGAGCACCTCGGCCTTCTGCTCGGGGCGCAGGTCGGTGCGGGTGTCGAACGCGGCGTCGTCCGGGTGGGGCGTGGGCGTGGTGGGGGCGCTCATGAGGAGTACGCGCTGTTCTCGTGGACGTAGTCGTGCGTGAGGTCGTTGGTCCAGACGGTCGCGCTCGCGGAGCCGGCGTGCAGGTCGATCTCGACGCGCACCTCGCGCTCGGCCGCGAGGTCGACGAGCTCGCGGGGCTCGCCCACTCCCCCGGCCCGGCAGACCTGGACGCCGTTGACCGTCACGTCGAGCAAGAGCGCGTCGAACGGCGCGACGTCCTCGGGGACGGTCCCGACGGCAGACACGATGCGGCCCCAGTTCGGGTCGTTGCCGAAGATCGCGGCCTTGAACAGGTTGGACCGTGTCACGGCGCGCGCGACGGCGACCGCGGCGTCCTCGCTGGACGCGTTGACAACTGTGACGGCGACGTCGTGGCTCGCGCCCTCGGCGTCGGCGACGAGCTGGCGCGCGAGCGACCCGCACGCCTCCGTGACGGCGTCGGTGAGCGCGTCGAGACCGACCTCGACCCCGGACGCGCCCGAGGCGAGCAGGATCACGGTGTCGTTCGTCGACATGCAGCCGTCGGAGTCGACGCGGTCGAACGTCGTGCGGATCGCGGCCCGCAGCGCGGCGTCGGCCGTCGCGGCGTCGACGACGGCGTCCGTCGTCAGCACGCACAGCATGGTCGCGAGACCCGGCGCGAGCATGCCCGCCCCCTTCGCCATGCCGCCCACGGACCACGTCGCGGCACCGTCCGTCGCGGTGGCGTCCGTGACCTCGCGGACCACGGCGACCGTCTTCGGCACGGTGTCCGTCGTCATGATCGCGAGCGCGGCGTCGCCGCCGCCGTCGACCGCGGCGACCGGGTCCGCGAGCGCCGCCGCGGCGGCGTCGACGCCCGCGAGGAGCGCGTCCATGGGCAGCCGCACGCCGATGAGACCCGTCGAGCAGACGAGCACGTCGCCCGCCGACGTCGCGAGCACGTCGGCGACGTGCTCCGCCGTCCGGTGCGTGTCGGCGAAGCCCTCCGGCCCGGTGCACGCGTTCGCGCCGCCCGAGTTGAGCACGACGGCCGTCGCACGCCCGTCGCGCACGGCCTGGCGCGTCCAGGCGACCGGCGCCGCGAACACCCGGTTCGTCGTGAGGACGGCCGCGGCGACGTCGAGCGGCCCGTCGTTGACGACGAGCGCGACGTCGCGAGCGCCGGTGGACTTGAGCCCGGCGGCGACGCCGGCGGCCCGGAAGCCCTGCGGGGTGGTGACGGTCACGGGGCGACCCCCTCGGTCGTGAGGCCCGCCGTCTGCGGCAGGCCGAGCGCGATGTTCATGGACTGCACCGCGGCGCCCGCGGTGCCCTTGACGAGGTTGTCGATCGCCGTGACGGTGACGACGCGGCCCGCCGCGTGGTCGACCGCGACCTGGACGAGCGCGGTGTTCGCGCCGAGGGTCATCGCCGTCGTCGGCCACTGCCCCGCGGGCAGCACGCGGACGAACGGCTCGCCGACGTACGCGTCCTCCCAGGCCTGGCGGACGCGCGCGTCGAGCGCCGCGGGGTCGAGGCGCGCGGCGTCGTCGGACAGGCGCGCCGTCACCGTGGCGAGGATGCCGCGCGACATGGGCACGAGCGTGGGCGTGAAGGAGATGCTCACGGCCGGGGCCCCCGCGGCCCGCAGGTTCTGCGCGATCTCCGGGATGTGCCGGTGCGACCCGCCGACGGCGTACGGCTGCGCCGACCCGAGCGCCTCGGACGCAAGCAGGTGCGTCTTGAGCGACCTGCCGGCGCCCGAGTACCCGTTGGCGAGCACCGCGACCAGGTCCGTGCTCTCGACGAGCCCGGCGGCGACGCCCGGCTGGATGCCGAGCGTGACGGCCGTGACGTTGCACCCGGGGACGGCCACGCGCCGCGCCCCGGCGAGCCGCTCGCGCTGCCGGGTCTCGGTCGCCGCGGCGCCCGGCGCGTGCGTGAGCAGGAGCTCCGGCAGCCCGTACGGCCACGTGCCCGCGTGCTCGGAGCCGTAGAACGCCGACCAGTCCGCGGCGGACTCGAGCCGGTGGTCCGCGCCGAGGTCGAGCACGAGCACGTCGTCGGGGAGCTGCGCCGCGATCTCGCCCGAGGCACCGTGCGGCAGCGCGAGGACGACGACGTCGTGCCCCACGAGGTGCTCGACCGCCGTCGGCAGGAGCACGCGGTCGGCCAGGGATCGCAGGTGCGGCTGGTGCTCGCCGAGGAGCGTGCCCGCGTTGCTGTGCGCCGTCACGGCGCCGATCTCCACCTCGGGGTGCCCGGCGAGCAGGCGGAGCGTCTCCCCGCCCGCGTACCCGGACGCACCCGCGACCGCGACTCTGATCGTCATATGCATCACTATACATACTTATGCAACGGTCGGGCCCGAGGTCCTGCCCCACGGTACGCGGGGTCGGGTCCGTGCTCGGTGGGTCCACGGCCCGCGGAGTCGGGCCCGCGGTTCGAGATCGGTCGACGGCCCGCGGGGTCGGGTCCGCGGTTCGAGATCGGTCGACGGCCCGCGGGGCCGGGTCCGCGGTGGGGTCGGACCGTGTGCTCGGACTGGCGCACCGTCACCTCGGTCGTGCGGGCGTAGGTTCGAGGAGTGCGCCTCTGACGTCCTTCGCACACGGTCCGACCCCACCGCTCGTCCTGTCCGTCACCGCAAGACCTGCGCTCAGCTTCGGCGGTCCCGTCCGGTCGGGGCTGCCACCTCGGCGGGGAGCGTCTCCACCGAGAGGCGAGAAGTGGCCCCTTCGGGGCCCGCTCGTGGGGCCACTTCTCCCCTCCCGTCACCGCGCGCACGCCTCCGACGAGAGTCCCGAACCCGGCGGCCTCAGGCCGCCGCCGCGCAGACCGCGCGGACGGTCGCTCCCAGGACGGACGCGTCACGACCCACGGTCCAGCGCGGGGTGCCGTCGGGGCCGCGGTGCTCGAGGTAGGTCACCGCGGTCGCGTCGCTCCCGCTGCCGACGGACTGCTGGGTGAGCGAGAGGACCTCGACCGGGCGGCCGAGGCGGGCCAGCGCGTCGACGAGGGCGTCGACCGCGCCGGTGCCCGTCCCGGACGTGGCGACGCGCTCGCCGTCGACCGTGACCTCGAGGTCGAGGTGCTCCGTCCCGTCGTCGGCGCGCCGGCTCGTCCATGCGACGGGCGCGACGGCGCCGGGGCGCGCGTAGGCCGCGTCGAACAGCGCGAGGAGGACGTCGGGCGTCACCTCGGCACCGGTGGCGTCGGCGTGCTCCTGGACGCGGCGCGCGACGTCCACCTGGAGGCCCCGGGGCAGGTCCAGGCCGTGGACGGACTGCAGCACGTACGCGACGCCGCCCTTCCCGGACTGGCTGTTCACGCGTACGAGGGCCTCGTACGACCTCCCGAGGTCCGCGGGGTCGACCGGCAGGTACGGCACGCGCCACGGCGCGGCCGCGGGGTCGAGGCCGGCCGCCGCGGCGTCGGCCCGGTGCCGCGCCATCCCCTTGCGGATCGCGTCCTGGTGGGTGCCGGAGTAGGCGGTGTGCACCAGGTCGCCCACGTACGGGTGGCGCGGGTGGACGTCGATCCGGTTGCACGCCACGACGACGTCGCGGATCGCGTCGAGGTCGGAGAAGTCGACCATCGGGTCGACGCCCTGCGCGTGCAGGTTGAGGCCCAGCGTCACGAGGTCGACGTTCCCGGTGCGCTCGCCGTTGCCGAACAGGCACCCCTCGACGCGCTGCGCACCCGCGAGGACCGCGAGCTCGGCGCACGCGACGCCGGTGCCCCGGTCGTTGTGCGGGTGGACCGAGAGGATCACGCCCTCGCGCCGCGCGAGGTTCCGGTCCATGTACTCGATCTGGTCGGCGTAGACGTTGGGCGTCGCGACCTCGACCGTGGCGGGGAGGTTGAGGACGACGGGCCGCTCGGGCGTCGCGTCCCAGAGCGTCGTCATGCGGTCGCACACGTCGAGCACGTAGTCGGGCTCAGTGAGGTTGAACACCTCGGGCGAGAACTCGAACCGGACGCGCGGGTCGTCGCCGGCGTGGCGCAGCACCTCGGTCCCGGCGTCGGTGATCAGCCGGGCGAGCTCCTCGCGGTCGCGGCCGAGCACCACGTCGCGCCAGACGGGCGCCGTCGCGGCGTACACGTGGACGACGACCGGGTTGCGCAGCCCGCGCACGGACTCGACCGTGCGCGCGATGAGGTCGGCGCGCGCGGCGGTGAACACGACGACGGTCACGTGCTCGGGCGCGAGGTCGGTCTCGGCGAGCAGGCGCACGAAGTCGAAGTCGGTCTGCGACGCCGACGGGTAGCCCACCTCGATCTCGGTGTACCCCATCGCGACGAGCAGCTCGAAGAAGCGGCGCTTGCGCGCCGGGTCCATCGGTTCCGCGAGCGCCTGGTTGCCGTCGCGGAGGTCGACAGGGACCCACAGCGGCGCCTGGGTGAGCCGGCGGTTCGGCCAGCGGCGGTCGGGCAGGTCGGGCACGTCGACACGGGCGTGGACGTCGGCGTAGCGGGACGACGGCATGGGCGACGGGCGCTGCCGGTTCCACGGCGGCGTGGTCCTGGCGGCGGGGCGGTCCGTGCGGGCGGGCGTGGCGGAGACGGTCATGGCGGGCCTTCGGCTGGAGCCCCGGGGTGGCGGGGCGCGGGACGACCGGCGCACGACGGACCCCCACGGCGGGGGGCCGGTCCGGTCAGACCCCGCCGTGGCGCCGAAGGAGGAGCGCCGTCCAGGACATGCGGGGTACGCTAGCGCCGATCAAGTCCTCAGACAACCTGAGAGGTTTCCATGACCGCGCTGCAGCGACGCCCCCTGGCCGACCAGGCCGCCGAGCTCCTGCTCGAACGCGTGCGCTCCGGTGCCTGGCCCCTCGACCACCGGCTGCCCGGGGAGCAGGCGCTCGCCGCCGAGCTCGGCGTGGGCCGATCGACCGTCCGCGAGGCGATCCGCCAGCTCGCGGGCCGCGGCGTCCTCGACAGCAGGCAGGGCTCGGGCGTGTACGTCGTCTCGACGGACACCACCGACGACTGGGACGAGGTGCTGCGCCGCGGCGAGATCGTCGACGTGCTCGAGGTGCGCGCCGCGCTGGAGGCGGAGGCCGCGGGGCTCGCCGCCGCGCGCCGCACGCCCGCGGACCTGCGCACCATGACGACGGCGCTCGCCCGCCGCGGGCAGGTCGCGGCGACGGCGTCGCCCGCCGAGTACGTGGACGCGGACCTCGCGTTCCACCGGGCGGTCGTCGACGCCGCGCACAACGCGGTGCTCGCCGAGCTCTTCGCGACCTTCGTCCCGCGCCTGCGCCGCGCGATGGTCGCCATGGTCGACCTCGACCGCGCAGGCACGTCGCACCGGCACGACCAGGACGCGCACGAGGCGATCCTCGACGCCGTCCGCGACCGGGACACCGGCCGCGCCGCGGCGGCGGCGCGCGAGCACCTCGCGGCCGTGCACGCGAAGGTCGCCGACCGAGGGCGACCGTGACCGCCGCGCGACCCTAGGCTGAGGCCATGCACGCGATCGTGGCCCGCGCGGCGGGCGGTCCCGAGGTCCTCGAGTACACCGAGCTGCCCGACCCGTCGCCGGGCCCGGGGCAGCTCCTCGTCCGCTCCGCGGTGGCGGGCGTGAACTTCATCGACACGTACAAGCGCTCCGGCGTGTACGCGATGGAGTACCCGCACGTCGTCGGGAGCGAGGGGGCCGGGGTCGTCGCCGAGGTGGGCGAGGGGGTCGAGGGGTTCGCCGTCGGCGACCGCGTCGTGTGGACCGAGGCGCCGGGGTCGTACGCGGAGCTCGTCGTGGTGGACGCCGGGCAGGCGCTGCACGTGCCGGACGCCGTCTCGCTCGAGGACGCGACCGCCGTCGCGCTCCAGGGGCTCACGGCGCACTACCTGTGCACGTCGTCGTACCCCGTGCGTCCGGGCGACCGTGTGCTCGTGCACGCGGGCGCGGGCGGCGTCGGGCTGCTCCTGACCCAGATGCTCGTGGCGCGGGGCGCGCACGTGATCTCCACGGTCTCGACCCCCGAGAAGGCGGAGCTGTCCCGCGGCGCGGGCGCCGAGCACGCGATCCAGTACACGGCGTTCGCGGACCTCACCGCCGAGCTGCCCGAGGTCGTGCGCGGGCTCACGGGCGGCGAGGGCGTCGCGGCGGTGTACGACTCGGTCGGCAAGGACACGTTCGACGCGTCGCTCGCGTCGCTGCGCCGCCGCGGCACGCTCGTCCTCTACGGCGGCTCCTCCGGGCAGGTCCCGCCGTTCGACCCGCAGCGCCTCAACGCGGGCGGCTCGCTCTTCCTCACGCGGCCCAAGCTCGCCGACCACACGGCGACGCGTGCCGAGCTCGTCGAGCGCGCGACCGAGGTGCTCGGCGCCGTCGCGGGCGGCACGCTGCACGTGCGCGTCGGCGCGACGTTCCTACTCGCCGACGCCGCCGACGCCCACCGCGCGCTCGAGGGACGGGCGACCACCGGCAAGGTGCTGCTCCGGCCGGCCGGGGCCGACGACGCTCACGCCACGACGACCGGGACCGCGTGAGCTGGGACTGGGTGCCGCCGCGCCCGGGCGAGGAGGACGGCTCCGACGGCGGCCCCTCCCCCGCGCTGCGCCGCACCGTGACGGTGCTCGCCGTGCTGCTCACCGCGGTGTTCGTCGTCTACTACGTGACCGTGGCGGTGCGCCAGCAGGCGGACGCGTGCGTCGCCGACCGGCCCGCGGGCGTCGCGGTGCAGGACGTCGAGGCACGGTGGCGCTGGGTCCCGCCGGGCTACGCGTGCGAGTACGCCACCGCCGACCAGGACGTCGCCCGCGCCTGACCCGCCCGGCATCCCCCACCACCACCGACGAGGACCGATGACCGACCTGCACGACCGCCCCCTGACCCTGCTCGGCGCCTATGCCCTCGCCGGCGTCCCCGACCCGGGCGGCTGGTACGCCGCCCTCGACGAGGACGGCCTCGACGGCCTCGAGCACCCCGTCGACCCGGACGACGCGGACGCGCTCGCGACGACCGCGGCCGCGCTCCCGGCGCACTGGGCGCTGCTGCCGACGACGGTCGCCGCGACGGCCCGCCGCGCCACGGCCGACCGCTCCTACGGCCTCGCGTCCGACGACGAGGAGGGTCGGCGCGAGGCGGTCGACGGCGTCGCGCGCGTCCTCGCGGCCGTGACCCGGCTCGCCGAGGCGGAGGGTCGACGACGCGTCGTCGCGGTCGAGCTCCAGTCCGCGCCCGGTCCCGGCCGCGGCTCCGGCGCAGCGCTCGCGCGCAGCCTCACCGAGCTGGCCGCCGTCGCGCCCGCCGGGCTGCCGCTCGTGGTCGAGCACTGCGACGCGCCACGCCCGTGGGGCGTCGCGGAGAAGGGCTTCCTCGCGCTCGACGACGAGATCGCCGCCGTCGCGCGCGCGGCCCGGGACACCGGCCACCCCCTGCACCTCGGGCTCAACTGGGGCCGGTCCGCCATCGAGGGGCGCAGCGCCGCGACGCCCGTCGAGCACGCGCGGGCGGCCGCCGGCGCAGGCCTCCTCGCGAGCGCGATGCTCTCCGGGGCCGCCGGCCGGCCCGGCCGGTGGGGTGCGCCGTGGGCGGACGCGCACGTGCCGCCCCACGGCCCGGACCCCGCGCTCCCAGGCCCCGACGAGTCGATGCTCGGCCCGGCCGAGGTGCGCGAGTTCCTCGCCGCGGCCGGGCCGGTCCCGCTCGTCGGCGCCAAGGTGACCACGCGGCCCGAGGACGCCCCGCCCGCGCAGCGCCTCGCCGTCGCGCGCGCGACGCTCGCCGTGCTCCGCGACGCGCTGGCCGACCTCGACACCGACCGCGGAGCCGACCGCAGGGCCGACCACGCAGCGAGCGGCCCCACGGCCTGAGTGCGTCCCGCGGCCCGGGCTCGGCACGTCGCAGCAGCCCGGGCTCGCCCGGTCGGCCCGGGCTCAGCCCGGCCGCACGGGCGCCGAGCGGTGCAGATGGTCCACGGGCCCCCGGCCCGTCCCCACCCGCAGCGCGGCGCCGGCACGCAGCGCGCCCGTGAGCCACTCCTTGGCCTCGCGCGCCGCCTCCTCCCAGCTCGCGCGCTGCGGTCGCAGCGCCGCGAGCGCCGCCGAGAGCGAGCACCCCGTGCCGTGGGTGTGGGGCGTGTCGACGCGCTCGGCGTCGAACGTCGTGACGGTGGCCGCCCCCGGCGCGCGGCCCGACGTCGGCCCGGGCGCGGGGACGACGAGCGCGTCGGGCGACGTGCGTCCGGTGAGGTGACCGCCCTTGAGCAGCACGACGGCGTCGCTCGCGGTCGCGTACGACGTCGCCTGGCGCAGGGCGTCGTCCCACGTCGTCGCGGGCTCCCGCCCGCCGAGGACGGCGAGCTCGGGCAGGTTCGGCGTGACGACGTCGGCGCGCGCCGCGAGGTCGCGCACGGCCTGCTCGGCACCCGCGTCGAGCAGGCGGTGGCCGGACGTCGCGACCATCACCGGGTCCAGGACGACCCAGGGCCGCGGAGCACCCGTGGCGGCGCGCGCCGCGGCGAGGTCGTCGAGCCACTCCCCGACGGCGCGGGCGTTCGCCTCGTCCGCCACCATGCCGATCTTCACGGCGTCGACCTCGACGTCGTCGGACACGGCGTCGAGCTGCGCGCGCAGGAACGCCGGCCCGGGGACGTGCACCGACCGCACGCCGTGGGTGTTCTGCGCGACGAGCGCCGTGGTGACGGCCATGCCGTAGGCGCCGTGCGCGCAGAACGCCTTGAGGTCGGCCTGGATCCCGGCGCCGCCGGTCGGGTCGGTCCCCGCGACGGAGAGGACGCGGGGGCGGGACGGGGCCGGGTCGGGCCCACGGCCCGGGTCGGGGCGACGGTCACGGTCCGCGGAAGCGGGGACCGGGTCGGAGGTGTGCCGAGGCAGGGCGAGCGTCATCGCGCGGACATCCCTTCGCTGGTACGAGCCAGATCAGGTTCGACGGGTCTCATCTCAGCCCCGGTGCGGGGCACCCCGTGTCGCGGGCCATGCTACGCGGCGACCCGTGCGCTTTTCACCCGCCCCGAGGCGTGAGACGACGCGCGTGCACGCGTCTTTCCGGGTATGACGCAGCACGTCGCCCCCGCGACCCGCCCCTTCCTGCCGGACGCGCCCGTCCCGGTCCAGGTGCCCGCCCTCTGCACGACGTTCGACCGCGACGGCCGGCGGGTCGTGCTCACGGGCGTCGTCACGCACGACGCGGGCGGCCTCGTGGCGTTCGAGTACGAGCACCCCGAGCGGGGCCTGTGGCACGTGTGGGTCGACCGGGACGCGTGCGTCCCGCTGTGACCCGGTGCCCGGACGCACGGACGCCGCCCGACCGGGGGGTCGGGCGGCGTCGGCCGTGCGGGGCGCGTGCGCTCAGCGGGCGGGGAGCTCCCCCGGCATCGGGTCGTCGGAGCCCCAGCGCGTGACGCGCAGCCGACGGCCGTCGGGACCGGGCAGCACGACGCCCGCGCGGGCGGCCTCCTGGGCCGCCGCGCGGAGCGACCCGGGCGAGTCGTGCGTCACGCGCACGAACGACCCCGAGAACGCGTCGAGCTCGCCGCGGGCGATCGCGACGACCATCTCGACCGTGCGCTCGACGGGCGTCCAGTCCGTGCGGCCCTCGTGCATGACCATGGACGCCGTCATGTCGGTCTGCACGACGCCCGGCGACACCTCGAAGGTCCGCAGCCCGAGCGCGTGGCCCGAGCGGTGGAGGTTCGCCCCGAGGCGCAGCAGCGCCGTCTTGCTCGCGTTGTACGCGCTCGCGCCCTCCATGTCGTGCGAGCCCGCGCCGCTGTTGAGGTCGACGACGCGGCCGCCACCGCGCGCGAGCATCCCGGGGACGACGGCGCGCGCGAGCAGGAACGGCCCGCGCACGTTGGTCTCGAGGACGGCCCACCACTCGTCGGGGTCCGCCTCCCAGAGCGGCACCTCGGCGTCGACCCGGCCCGCGTTGTTGACGAGCAGGTCCACGCTCCCGAGCGTGGCCTCGGCCTCGCGGACGGCCGCGGCCACCGCCGCGGCGTCGGTCACGTCCGCCGTGACGACGACGGCCCGGCCCGCGCCGTCGAGCGCGGCGATCTCGTCAGCCACGCCCGCGAGCCGGCCCGCGTCGCGCGCGAGGAGCGCGACGTCGAGACCGGACGCGGCGAGCCCGACGGCGACCGCGCGGCCGATGCCGCGCGACGCCCCGGTGACGAGCGCGGTGCGCGCGGGCGCCACGTCCGGCGTCGCGCCCTGCCCCGGTGCGCCGCTCATGCGCGCAGCTCCGCCCCGACGCGCTCGCGCGCGGCGGCCACGGCGCCCTCCCGGACCCGCGCCACGTCGTCGGCGGTGAGGGTGCGGTCCGCGGCGCGCAGCCGCAGCGAGAACGCGAGCGACTTGCGCCCGGCGCCCACCTGCTCGCCCGTGAAGACGTCGAACAGCGCGACCTCCTCGGCGAGCTCGCCGGCGCCCTCGACGAGCGCGGCCCGCAGCGCCTCGGCCGGCACGTCGGCGGCGACGACGAACGCGAGGTCCTCCTTCGCCGCCGGGAACCCGGAGACCGGGGTCGCCTGGACGGGCTCGTCGGACGCACCCGCGACGAGCGCCGACAGGTCGAGCTCGAACGCCACGGAGCGGGCGGGCAGGCCGACGTTCTCGAGCACCTTGGGGTGCAGCTCGCCCGCGTGCCCGACGACCGTCCCGTCGGCGAGCTCGAGGCGCGCGCAGCGGCCCGGGTGGAAGGGTGCCCGCGCGGTGTCGGCGACCACGCGCACGGCGTCGTCCCCCCGCAGGCCGGCGCGGTCCGCGACCAGGCGCGCCGCGTCGAGCGCGTCCGTCCAGTCCGCGGGACGTCCGGGGCCCCACCAGCCCGCCCGCTCGCGACGACCGACCAGGACGCCCGCGACGTGGCGCGGCTGCGCCGGGAGCGCGGCCTCGATCGCGGCGAGGTCGTCGTCGGAGGGACGCACCCCGCCGGGCAGCGACGGCGCGGCCGGGGCGCCCGGGCGCGGGTGCGTCACGAGCCCGACCTCGAACACGGCGACGTCCCCGAGCCCGCGGCCCACGTTGCGGCGCGTGGTCTCCAGGAGCGTGCTCAGCACGTCCGTGCGCATCAGGGGGCGGTCGTCGGCCAGCGGGTTGAGCAGGCGCAGCGCCCGGCGGCGCTCGTCGTCCGCGGGGATCCGCAGCGCGTCGAGCTCGCCCTCGCCGACGAACGGGTAGCTCAGCGTCTCGACGAACCCGTGCTCGGCGAGCGCGCGGGCGACCGACCGGCGCACGCGCTGCTCGCGCGTGAGCCCGCGCCCGCCGGGCGCCGCGGGGAGCACCGACGGGATCTCGTCGTACCCGACGAGGCGCGCGACCTCCTCGACCAGCTCGGCCGGCTCGGTGAGGTCGGGGCGCCACGACGGCGGGGTCACGACGACGACGCCCGTCGCTGCGGCGTCGTCCGCGTCGACCGTGCACCCGATCGCCCCGAGCGTCCCGACGACCTGCTCGAGCGTGTACGGCACGCCGACGAGACGCTCGGCCTCGCCGACGGGCAGGTGGATCGGGGTGGGCGCGGTCACGCGGTCGAGGTCGCTGACGGCCGGGTCGGCGGTCCCGCCGCCCAGCTCGACGAGCAGGTCGACGACGCGCTGCGCCGCGACCGCGGGCAGCAGCGGGTCCACGCCGCGCTCGAACCGCTTCGCGGCCTCGCTCGACAGCTTGTGGCGACGCGACGTGCGCGCGACCGTCACGGGGTCGAAGTGGGCGGCCTCGACGAGCACCGCCGTCGTCTCCGGCCCGACCTCCGAGGAGGCACCGCCCATGACGCCGGCGAGACCCAGCACGCGCGCGCCGCGCGCACCGTCGGGGCTGTCGGTGATGAGCAGGTCCTCCGGGTCGAGCGCGCGGTCCACGTCGTCGAGCGTCGTGAGCCGCTCGCCCGGGGCGGCGCGCCGCACCACGACGGGGGCCGCGACCTTCTCGAGGTCGTACGCGTGCAGCGGCTGCCCGAGGTCGAGCATGACGTAGTTCGTCACGTCGACCGCGAGCGAGATGGGCCGCATGCCCGACGCCGTGAGGCGGCGCTGCATCCACGCGGGCGTCTGCGCCGCGGGGTCGAGCCCGCGCACGACGCGCGTGACGAACCGGTCGCACCCGACGACGCCGTGGACCGGAGCCGCGTCGTCGACCTCGACGGGGAAGCCGTCGGGCGTCGCCGCGGGCGGGGGCGTGGGCAGGGAGCCGGGCAGGCCCGGGTCCGTGAAGCGCGCGCCCGTCGAGTGCGAGAACTCGCGCGCGACGCCGCGGTAGGAGAACGCGTACCCGCGGTCGGGCGTCACGTTGATCTCGAGCACCTCGTCGCCGAGCCCGAGCAGCGCGACCGCGTCCTGCCCCGGGGTGAGGTCCTCGGCCGCGTACCCGAGCCGCGGCAGCACGATGATGCCGTCGTGGTCCTCGCCGAGCCCGAGCTCGCGCTGCGAGCAGATCATGCCGTCGGACACGTGCCCGTACGTCTTGCGGCTCGCGATGGGGAACGGACCGGGCAGGACGGAGCCCGGCAGCGCGACGACGACGAGGTCGCCCGGCGCGAAGTTGTGCGCGCCGCACACGATGCCGCGCGCACCGCCCGCCGGCACGTCGGCCGGCTCGACGCCCTTGATCTCGGCGGCGTTGTGCTCCGGCCCGACGTCGACCAGGCACCAGTTGATCGTCTTGCCGTTCTTCTGCGGCTCGGGCGTCATCTCCAGGACGCGCCCGACGACGAGGGGACCCGTCACGGCCGCGCCGTGGATCGCCTCCTCCTCCAGGCCGACGCGGACGAGGTCGGCGGCGAGCCGCTCGGCGGTGAGCCCCGCGGGCAGCTCGACGTGGTCGCCCAGCCAGTCGATGGCGACGTACGGCATCAGATCTCCGTTCCGAACTGGGCGGAGAAGCGCACGTCGCCCTCCACCATGTCGTGCATGTCCGCGATCCCGTGGCGCAGCATGAGCGTGCGCTCGATGCCCATGCCGAACGCGAAGCCCGAGTACTCGTCGGGGTCGACCCCGACGGACCGCAGCACGTTCGGGTTGACCATGCCGCAGCCGCCCCACTCGATCCAGCCCGGCCCGCCCTTCTTCTGGGGGAACCACAGGTCCATCTCGGCGCTCGGCTCGGTGAACGGGAAGTACGCGGGCCGCAGGCGCGTGCGCGCGTCGGGGCCGAACATCGCGCGCGCGAACGCGTCGAGCGTGCCGAGCAGGTGCGCCATGGTCAGGCCCTTGTCGATCGCCAGGCCCTCGACCTGGTGGAAGACGGGCGTGTGCGTCGCGTCGAGCGCGTCCGTGCGGAACGTCTTGCCCGGGCACGCCACGTACAGCGGCACGCCGCGCTCGAGCAGCGAGCGGGCCTGGACCGGCGACGTGTGGGTGCGCAGCACGAGGTTCGACGGCTCCGCGCCGTCCTCGCCGTCCGGGCCGGCGACGTAGAACGTGTCCTGCATCTGGCGCGCGGGGTGGTCCACGCCGAAGTTCAGGGCGTCGAAGTTGAACCACTCCGCCTCGACCTCGGGGCCTTCGGCGATCTCCCAGCCCATGCCGACGAAGAAGTCCGCGACGCGCTCCTGCAGCGTCTCGAGCGGGTGCCGCGCGCCCGCGGGGACGCGGTCCACGGGCAGCGTGACGTCCACGGCCTCTTCGACGAGGACGCGCTCGTCACGCTCGGCCTCGAGCTCGGCCTGGCGCGCGGCGAGGGCCTGGTTGAGCCGGCCGCGCAGCGGGCCGAGGAGCTTGCCCGCGGTCTTCTTGTCCGCGGGGACGAGAGACCCGATCTGGCGGTTCGCGAGCGCGAGCGGGCTGCGGTCGCCCGCGTGCTCGGTGCGCACGCGCTTGAGCGCGTCGAGGTCGCCGGCCGCGGCGACGGCGGCGAGCGCGGCGTCGAGCGCGCGCTGCAGCGCGTCGGCGTCGAGCGGGGAGGGGGCGGAGGGGGTGTCCGGTCCGCCGTCGCCCGCGTGGGGGGTGACGACGTCGGCGTCAGGGCTGGACATGCGTGCCTTCCTGGCGAGGGCGGGACTGCGGGGAGCGGACGACGGCCGGCGTCGACCCGCGGCACGCGCCGCTCGGGGCGGGGCGTGCGGGGCGCGCACGTGCGCGCGTCGCCGTCATTCTAGGGCGCCCGTCCGGGCCAGGACCGTCCCGCCACGAGGCGGGCGGGGAGCACGCGTCAGTCGCGCGGGCCCGTGACGGGCCCGGGAAATCGACGACCACCGCGCAGGCTCATGCGCCCCATCCTCGCACAGGCCGGTCCGGGCGGACCTGGACGACGGCGGCGCTCACCGCGCGGCGGGCCCGAGCGGCAGGGTCCGCAGCGTCCGGTGCACCGGGTGCCCGGACGCGTCGCCGAGGTCGGACTCGACGAGGTGCAGGGCGTCGGCCGTCCACCCCGGGCCGGCGTACACGGCGAGGGCCGCGGCGGGCGCGGCGAGCGGGTCGCCCGCGGTGCGGTCGGGCCGGGTCGCACCGCGACCGCGCGCCCGGCGGTTCGCCTGGCGCGCCCCGGCCGCGGCCCGCGCGACGGTGAGGTGCGCGCGCTGCCGGGGACGGCGGTCCACCCGGACGCCCGCGTCGCCCGCCGCCTCGGCGACCGCGGCGCTCAGCGCCCGCAGGGCGTCGGCGCCGTCCCCGCCGACGCCGACCCACAGGACGCGGCGGTCGAACACGCCCGCGCCGCGCAGCCGGAGGTCGAGCGGCGCGGCCTCGTGCGCGACCGGCTCGAGCGCCGCCGCGAGGTCGGGGACGGCCCCCTCGGGCACGTCGCCGAAGAACGACACCGTGAGGTGCCACAGCTCGGGGGACGTCCAGCGGACGAGCGGTGCGCCGTCGGGCCGGCGGGCCTCCTGGGCGTGCGCGTCCGCGAGGGCGAGCGCGAGGTGGTCGAGCGCCGCGGCGCTCGGGTAGAGCGCGGCGAACAGCCTCACGCGCCGCCCTCCGGGACGGCGCCCGGGCCCCGGGCGGGCCGGTGCGCGCGGCTGGAGGCGTAGAGGCAGACCGTCGCCGCCGTCGCGAGGTTCAGGGACTCGGCCCGGCCGCGGATCGGCACCCGCACGACGGCGTCGGCCAGCGCGCGGTCCTCCGGGGGCAGCCCCCACGCCTCGTTCCCGAAGACCCAGGCGGTGGGTGCGGCGAGGTCGACGGGGCGCTGCGTACCGGCGCCCGCGGTGCCGGCCACGTCGAGCAGGTCGTCGAGGTCGAGGTCCCCCGCGCCGTCGGCGGCGAGTACCGCGAGCCCCGCGCCGCGCAGCGCGGCGACGGCCTCGGCCAGGCTCACGCCCGTGACGACCGGGAGGTGGAAGAGCGACCCGGCCGTCGACCGCACGACCTTCGGGTTGTGCACGTCGACGCTCTCGCCGGCGAGCACGACGGCGTCGGCCCCGGCGGCGTCCGCCGCGCGGACCACGGTCCCCGCGTTGCCCGGGTCCCGGACCGTCGCGAGCACCGCGACGAGCGCCGGGCGGTCGCGCCGCGCGAGCGTCGCGACGACGTCCTCCAGCCGCAGCGCGTCCGCACGCACGACGGCGAGCACGCCCTGCGCGTCGGCGCTCATCGCCGCCAGCACCTCGGGCGTCGCGCCGTGCACGTGCAGCCCGGCCGCGCGCGCGTCGGCGACGATCTCCGGGTGCCGGTCCGCCGCGGCGGGCGTGACGTAGACGTCACGGACCTGGTCGGGGGCGTGCCGGACCGCCTCGCGGACGCCCTGCGGGCCCTCCACGAGGAGCTGTCCGTGCCGTGAACGCGCCGGACGCCCGGCCAGCGCACGGACCGCCTTGACCCGGTCGCTGCGAGGGTTCGTCAGCGTGGGGTCGAGCGGGCCGGGCGCCGGACGGGCGTCCGTGGCCGACGGGCGGCCGGGCGAGGCGCTGGTCAGGCTGCGGCCTTGGGCGCGTTGACGTCCTCGGGGAGCGCGTCCTTCGCGACCTGGACGAGCGCGTTGAACGCCGCCACGTCGTTGACCGCGAGCTCCGCGAGCAGGCGACGGTCGACCTCGACACCCGCGGCCTTGAGGCCCTGGATGAGGCGGTTGTACGTCAGGCCCTGGGCGCGCGACGCAGCGTTGATGCGCTGGATCCACAGCTTGCGGAAGTCGCCCTTGCGCGCCTTGCGGTCACGGTAGGAGTAGACGAGGGAGTGGGTGACCTGCTCCTTCGCCTTGCGGTAGAGGCGCGAGCGCTGGCCGCGGTAGCCGCTGGCGCGCTCGAGGGTCGTACGGCGCTTCTTCTGGGCGTTGACCGCCCGCTTCACGCGTGCCACGTGATGCTCCTTGCAGTTCGGGGCTCAGGGGTGAGCCGGTCGGTGGCGGGTCCCGCCACCTGCCGGGTCACTTGCCGAGCAGCTTCTTGATGGACTTGACGTCGGCGGGCGAGACCACCTGGTCGGCAGCGAGGCGGCGCTTGCGCTTGGTCGCCTTGTGCTCGAGGTAGTGACGGGCGTTGGTCTGCTCGCGCATGACCTTCCCGGAACCCGTGATGCGGAAGCGCTTCTTGGCACCCGAGTGCGTCTTGTTCTTCGGCATGACTGCCGTCTCTCCTTGTGTCCGGTCAGCCACCTCGCGGTGGCCGACGTGTTCGGGTCCGGGCCGGTGGGCCCGGACCCCGAGCAGGGTCCGTCCGTGGTGCCGGTGTCAGCCGGCCTTGCCGCGCGGCGTCGGCTTGGGTGCCGGCTTGGGCGCAGGGCGCGGGGCGCCCGGCTTCGGCGCGGCGGGCCGGGGTGCTGCGGGCTTCGCGCCGTCCGACGACGCGGGCGAGGCCGCGGGCGTCGGGCGCGGCGCCGCCGGCTTCGAGTCCGCGGCCGGTCGAGCCGCCGGACGCGGGGCAGGCGCCGACCGCGGAGCCGGAGCCGACCGCGGAGCCGGAGCCGACCGCGGGGCCGGAGCCGACCGCGGGGCCGGAGCGGAGCGCGGGGCCGGAGCGGCCTGCGCCGGAGCCTCGGCCGGGGCGGGCTCCTCGGCCGGGGCGGGGGCCGGGGCGGCAGCCTCGACCGCGTCCGTGGTCTCCGTCGCCTCGACCGCGTCGGTGGCCTCGACGGTCTGCGTCTCGACCGCCTCGGTCTCGTCGGTCACGTCCGCGTCGTCGCCCGAGCGCGCCGCGGCGCGCTGGGCGGACTTGGTGAGACGCGGCTCGGCCTCCTGCGCGCGCTTGCGCTGCTCGCTCTTGGCGTCGGCCTTCTTCTTCACCGGACCGAGCACCATGGTCATGTTGCGCCCGTCCTGCTTCGGCATGGACTCCACGAAGCCGAGCTCCGCGACGTCGTCCGCGAGGCGCTGGAGCAGGCGGACGCCCATCTCGGGGCGCGACTGCTCACGGCCGCGGAACATGATCATGACCTTGACCTTGTCGCCCGCCGCGAGGAAGCGCTCGACGTGGCCCTTCTTGGTGCCGTAGTCGTGCGGGTCGATCTTCAGGCGGAAACGGATCTCCTTGAGGACCGTGTTCGCCTGGTTGCGCCGCGCCTCACGCGCCTTCATGTCGGACTCGTACTTGAACTTGCCGAAGTCCATGAGCTTGGCGACGGGGGGCCGGGCGTCCGGGGCGACCTCGACGAGGTCGAGGTCCGCGTCCTGGGCAAGGCTCAGGGCAACCTCGGTGCGGACGACGCCGACCTGCTCCCCGCCGGGACCGATGAGTCGGACCTCGGGGACGCGGATCCGATCGTTGATGCGAGGCTCGCTGATGTGATGCTCCTAGGAAGTCGTCGGTAGACCGCCCGGACACGAAGAAGGCCTCCGTCCCTGGCGCAGGGCGGAGGCCATCAGGTCGGGACGTCACGCGAACGCGACGACCACGGCGGAACGGTCCCCGAGGGGCTCGCTCCGGACCAGGACCCGGCCTCTGTCGCGACGTGAGTCGGCGGTCGAAGCCCGGGTGGGATGTCATCCACTTGCGCACCCGCACGCCTTCCCCACCACCCGGAACCGGGCGGTGCGGACACGAACGGGTCGGTCAGCTGTCAAGGATAGCAGAGCAGCCGTGCAGGTCGAGCCGACCGCACGCGTGGAATCTGATCCGCTCCATCATTGGAACTCTTCCAGAATAGGGGGGTACAGTGGGAGCCATGACCACAGGAGCGACGTCGACCGCGGGCACCGGCCTCGAGGACGGGCCCCGCCGCGCACGCCACGAGAGCGAGCTGCGCGACCACGGCCTGCGCGTCACCGCTGCACGCCTCGCCGTGCTCGACGCCGTCGAGGTGCAGCAGCACGCGGACGCCGACGACGTGCTGCGCGCCGCGCGCACGGCGCTGGGCTCCGTCTCCGTCCAGGCGGTGTACGACGTCCTGCACACGCTCACCGACAAGGGGCTCGTGCGCCGCATCGAGCCGGCCGGGCACCCGGCCCGCTACGAGCGCCGGCTCGGTGACAACCACCACCACGTGGTGTGCCGGGGCTGCGGCGCCGTCGCCGACGTGGACTGCACCGTGGGCCACGCCCCGTGCCTCACCCCCAGCAGCACCGCCGGGTTCCGGATCGACACCGCCGAGGTGACGTTCTGGGGACTCTGCCCCGACTGCGCCGACTGACCCCGCACCACCCGCCCCGGGGCCTCGTGTACCCGGAGCGCGTCCGTTTCCTCACGGATGCACTGTTTGAGAACGCCACACGAGCCGTACCCGCGGCTCACGGAAGGAGACCCATGACTGCCCCCTTCACCACGACGAACGCCGGCGCGCCCGTCGCCTCGGACGCCCACTCGCAGTCCGTCGGCGCCGACGGCCCGATCGTCCTGCACGACCACTACCTCGTCGAGAAGCTCGCCCAGTTCAACCGCGAGCGCGTCCCGGAGCGCGTCGTGCACGCCAAGGGCGGCGGTGCGTTCGGCACGTTCACCGTGACCCAGGACGTCAGCGCGTACACCCGCGCGGCGCTGTTCCAGCCCGGCACGACGACCGAGATGCTCGCGCGCTTCTCCTCCGTGGCCGGCGAGCAGGGCTCGCCCGACACCTGGCGCGACCCCCGCGGCTTCGCGCTGAAGTTCTACACGACCGAGGGCAACTACGACCTCGTCGGCAACAACACGCCCGTGTTCTTCCTGCGCGACGGCATCAAGTTCCCCGACTTCATCCGGTCGCAGAAGCGTCTGCCGGGCTCGAACCTGCGCGACAACGACATGCAGTGGGACTTCTGGTCGCTCTCCCCCGAGTCGGCGCACCAGGTGACCTGGCTCATGGGCGACCGCGGCCTCCCGTCGAGCTGGCGCCACATGGACGGGTTCGGCTCGCACACCTACCAGTGGATCAACGCGGCGGGCGAGCGGTTCTGGGTCAAGTACCACTTCAAGACCCAGCAGGGCATCAAGAACCTCACGGCGGACGAGGCCTCGCAGCTCGCCGGGTCGGACTCGGACCACCACATCCGCGACCTGTACGAGCACATCGAGGGGGGCGACTTCCCGCGCTGGACGCTCTCGGTCCAGGTCATGCCGTACGAGGACGCCAAGACCTACCGGTTCAACCCGTTCGACCTCACGAAGGTGTGGCCGCACGCCGACTACCCGCTGATCGAGGTGGGCGTCATGGAGCTGAACCGCAACCCGGAGAACTACTTCGCGCAGATCGAGCAGGCGACGTTCGCGCCGAGCAACTTCGTGCCGGGCATCGCGACGAGCCCGGACAAGATGCTCCTCGCGCGCATCTTCTCCTACGCCGACGCCCACCGGTACCGCGTGGGCACGAACCACGCCCAGCTCCCGGTGAACGCGCCGCACGCCGCGGCCGAGGCCGGTCACTCGTACGCGAAGGACGGGTCGATGCGCTACTCGTTCTCGTCGGCGACCACGCCGGTGTACGCGCCGAACAGCCGGGGCGGCGCGCACGCCGACCCGACCCGCGCGGCGGAGTCCGCCGGCTGGGAGGCCGACGGCGAGCTGACGCGCAGCGCCGCGACGCTGCACCCGGAGGACGACGACTTCGGCCAGGCGGGCACGCTCTACCGCGAGGTCTTCGACGACGCCGCCCGCGCGCGCTTCCTCGAGACGATCACGGGCCACGTCGGCGCCGTGCGCAGCGAGGACATCCGCGAGCGCGCCGTGCAGTACTGGACGTACGTCGACGCGAACCTGGGTCGCGAGCTGCGTGCGGCCCTCGCCGCCGCGGACGCCCCGCTCGAGGGCGGCCAGCCCGGGACGGCCGCGGAGCCGGTCCGCGTCTGACCCCGTCGTGGCCGCCCTGCGGGGCGGTCGCACCCCGTCGGCCGTCGCCCCTCGCCGGGGGCGGCGGCCGACGTCGTCCCCGGCCCGGGGCGTCGGCCGTCCTTCCCGGGCACCGGGCCACCGCTCCCCCCGCCGGATGGAAAGATGGTCGCCATGAGTACCGAGAACGCCGCCGTGCCCGACCCCACCACCGACGCGGTGCGCGACATCGCCGACGTGGCCGCCGTGGAGGTCATCACGTCCGCGGCCGTCCACCTCATGAGCGCCGCCGCCGTCAAGTGCGGCCTCGCCGAGGACGCGCAGGAGCAGGGCCACCTCGACCTGGACGAGGCGCGCAAGCTCATCAACGCGCTCGCCGCGCTCGTGACGGCGAGCGCCCCCGACATCGGCAACCAGCACGCCCGCTCGCTCCGCGACGGGCTGCGCTCGCTCCAGCTGGCCTTCCGCGAGGCGTCGGTCTACCCGGACGCCCCGGGCGAGGGGCCGGGCGAGAAGTACACGGGCGCCGTGAGTTGAGCACGCCCCCGGTCCCGCCCCCGCACGGCGGTCCCGCGGGCCCGCCGCGCCCGCCGCGCCCGCCCGAGAGCGTGCCGCGGGGCACCCCGGCCGACGCGGTCCCGACGGCCCGACCGGGCGCCGTCGGGCCGCCGTCGTTCGCGCCCGCGGCGGCCGGCCCCGGGGGTGGCGCACCCGGGGCGGCGTCCGCCACGGCGACCGCGGCGGGCGACGGCGCGCCGGCGAGCGACGACGCCGCGGCGGCCCGGCCTCGACGGCGTCGCGGGGCCGTGGTCGCGATCGTCGTGCTCGCGCTGGCCCTCGCCGCGGCGCTGGGCGTCGGCGCGTACCTGTGGCTCACCACGACGCGCTGGCAGGAGACGAGCGCCGGGTGGGAGGCGCAGGCGCGCGGGCTCGGGCAGGACGTCGCGCAGCTGCGCACCGAGCTCGACGGCGCGAACGCGGAGCTCGAGTCCGCGCGCACCCAGCTCACCGCCGCCCAGGACCGCATCAGCGACCTCGCCAACGAGAAGGCCCAGCTGGGCGACGAGAACGAGGCGTCTCAGCAGTACCTGGACTACCAGAGCCGGGTCTCGGACGCCGCGGGCAAGGTCGCGGCCGCACTCGGGCAGTGCACGACGGCGCAGACGCAGCTCATCGGGTACCTCAACAACCGGGACGCCTACGACCCCGCCGACATCGACCGGTTCGCCGACCAGGTCGGGGTGCTCTGCCAGGAGGCCACCGACGCGAACGCCCAGCTCCAGCAGGAGCTCGCCGGATGACGCGCCGCCCGTCCCGGCGCGCGGCGGTGCGCGTCCTCGGCGCGCTGCTCGGGCTGTCGCTCGCAGGCGGCTCGCTCGGCGCGTGCGGCGTCCTGCCGGAGCTCCCCGAGCCGGTACCGGGCTCGGTCGTGCCGTCGCTCGTGGCGCCCGACGACCCGGCCGGCTCGGAGAACCTCTCCCCCGACGGGTTCGACGCCGTCCAGCGCATGGCCGTGCGCATCCGCAACGTCCGGTGCGACGGCTTGTCCACCGGGTCGGGGTTCGCCGTCGACTCCCGGACCCTCATCACCAACAAGCACGTGGTCGACTCGTCGCGCTCGCTCCAGCTCCTCACCTACGACGGGCGCGACATCGCCGCCCAGACGGCGAGCGTGGCCGGCCTGGCGGACCTCGCGATCGTCCGGACCGCGGAGGACCTCCCGTCCGCCCCGACCCTGGCCGCCGCCGACCCGGCGCCCGGCGACGCGGTGACGGTCGTCGGGTACCCCGAGGGCGGGCGGCTCACCGTGACGCAGGGGTCGGTCATCGGCACGACGACGGACCCGCTGCACGAGAACCTCGGCGAGGTGCTCGTCACCGACGCCCCCGTCGAGCCGGGCAGCTCCGGGTCCGCCGCGCTCAACGAGGCGGGTGAGGTGATCGGCGTGGTCTACGCGAAGACGTCGACGGAGAAGTCGCTCCTCGTGCCCGTGAGCACCCTCCAGACGATGCTCGGCGACGAGTCCGCGTTCACGGCCCTCCCGGAGTGCGACGCCTGACGCGTCCCGGTGTCCGCGCACCGACGACCTCGACGGCGAGGCGGTGCGCGCGGTTCCCGCGCGCACCGGGGGCCCCAGGTCTACCCTTCGTGCCATGAGCACACACGCGAGCTCGGACACGCCCCCCGTCGACCCGGCGCACATCACCCACGCGGCACGCGACACGCTCACCGTGCGTCGCGTCTTCGGGGAGTCGTACGAGCGGGACGGCACGCTCGTCATCCCCGTCGCGACCGTCTGGGGCGGCACGGGCTCGGGCTGGGGGTCCGGCACCGGCGAGCTCTCCGGCAAGGGCGCGGCGGACTGGCGGCGTCGCGTCGGTGCGGCGGCGCGCGGGGCGGACGCCGGTCCCGACGACGGCACCGCGGACGGCGGCTCGACGTCCGACCCGGGCTCCGGCAACGCCGGGGGCGAGGCGGGCGGCGAGGGCTCGGGCGGTGGCGGCGGGTTCGGGGTGCGCGTCGTCGCGAAGGGCGTCTACGTCGTCGACGACGCGGGCGTGCGCTGGCAGCCCGCCCTCGACCTCAACCGCGTGATCCTCGGCGGGCAGGCCCTGGGCGCGGTCGTGGCATTCTCGGCCGCGCTCGCGTGGGGCCTCAGCCGCCTGCGCCGGCGCTGAGCCCGGACGGGGCGTCCGGCCGACCCGTGCGGCCGACGCGCCCGCGCGGCCGGTCCAGGTCGACCGGTCTCCTCAGTCGGCCCGGCCGACGCGGAGCTCGAGCCCGTCGACGCGCTCGGACACCACGGCGTCCGTGGCGAGCGCGGCGTTGACCTGCCCGAGCACGGCGTCGAGACCGGCGCGGTCGAGACCGGCGTCGATGCGCAGGACCACCGCGACCTCGGCCCGGCGGCCCGGCTCGGCCCAGACGCGCGCGACGTGCGGCACGCCCGCGAGCGAGCCTTGCACGGCGGCGAGCACCTCCGGCACGACGACCCCGTCGACGACCGCGGGCGACCAGTCCTTGCCCTGCGCGAGCGCCCACACGGCCGGGCGCGGCACGAGCGCCGTGACCGGTCCTGCCGGGTCGAGCACGAGCAGCGACCAGTCCTCGCTCACGGCGGACAGCGCCGCGCGGCGCGCGTCCACCGGCACCGGCCGCGCGCTCGCGCGCCACGCCGCCATCGCCGCGACGGACGTGAACACGGGCAGCGCGCGGCGCCCGTCCGGCGCCTCGATGGCGACGACCCCGGCCGACGCCTCCTTGTCCACCGTGTGCCCGTGCTCGCCCTCGCCCGCGCTCTCGAGCTCGGCGAGGATCGGCACGAGCACGCGCGTCTCGCCGAGGCGCGCGACGACGTCGGACAGCGAGGCCGACCCCGCGGCGTAGGCGTCGAGGAGCCCCGCGAGCGCCGGGTCCGCCGACCCGTCGTCGCCCGCGAAGCCGGACGACGGCGGGAGCGCCTTGCCCGGGCCCGCGGGCTCGTGGTCGGTCGTCACGGCCGACCCGCGACGTCGAGCGCCTGCGGGAGCGTGAACGCGCCCGCGTAGAGGGCCTTGCCCACGATCGCGCCCTCGACGCCGGCCGGCACGAGCGAGCGCAGCGCCTCGAGGTCCTCGAGGCTGGAGATGCCGCCGGACGCGACGACGGGCGCCTCGGTGCGCGCCGCGACGTCGCGCAGCAGGTCGAGGTTCGGGCCGCGCAGCGTCCCGTCCTTCGTCACGTCGGTGACGACGTACCGCGCGCACCCGGCCGCCTCCAGGCGGTCGAGGACCTCCCAGAGGTCGCCGCCCTCCTGCGTCCACCCGCGCGCGGCGAGCGTGGTGCCGCGCACGTCGAGCCCGACCGCGATCGCGTCGCCGTGCTCCGCGATGACCTTCGCCGTCCACTCGGGGTTCTCGAGCGCCGCGGTGCCGAGGTTGACGCGGCGCGCGCCGGTGGCGAGCGCGCGCTCGAGCGACGCGTCGTCGCGGATCCCGCCGGAGAGCTCGACCTGGACGTCGAGGCGCGCGACGACGTCGGCGAGCAGCTCCGCGTTGGAGCCGCGGCCGAACGCGGCGTCGAGGTCCACGAGGTGGATCCACTCCGCGCCGCCGGACTGCCAGTCGAGCGCGGCGGCGAGCGGGTCGCCGTACGAGGTCTCGGAGCCCGCCTCGCCCTGGACGAGGCGGACGGCCTGGCCGTCGGCGACGTCGACGGCGGGGAGCAGCACGAGGCGGTCGGTCACGAGGGTCTCCATCGGTGTAGGCGGTGGCGCGTCGCTCGCGCCGGGTGGTGCGCGCCGGGCGTGTGCCGCGTGCGCAGACGGTCAGAGCGAGCGGACCCAGTTCTCCAGCAGGGTCGCGCCGGCGTCGCCCGACTTCTCGGGGTGGAACTGCGTCGCGGACAGCGGGCCGTTCTCGACGGCCGCGACGAAGCGGCCACCGTGCTCGGACCACGTGACGAGCGGTCGGCGGACGGGCGAGTCCGCCGGGAGGTCCTGGCCGGTCGTGAACGATCGGGCCGCGTAGGAGTGCACGAAGTAGAAGCGCTCGTGCTCGACCCCGCGGAACAGCACGCTGCCCTCGGGCACGTCGACGGTGTCCCAGCCCATGTGCGGCACGACGTCGGCCTCGAGACGGTCGACGAGGCCCGCCCACTCCCCGAGCCCGTCGGTGAGCGTCCCGTGCTCGTCGCCCTGCTCGAACATGACCTGCATGCCCACGCAGATCCCGAGGACGGGACGCCCGCCGGCGAGCCGCCGGCCGACGATCTCGTCGCCCCGCACGCCGCGCAGACCGGTCATGACCGCGGCGAACGCGCCGACGCCCGGGACGACGAGCCCGTCCGCGTCCTGCGCGCGCGCCCGGTCCGCCGTCAGCTCGACGTCCGCGCCGACGCGCTCGAGCGCGCGCACGGCCGAGCGGACGTTGCCGAACCCGTAGTCGAGCACGACGACGGACGGGCGGCGGGCGGTAGACGCCGCCGCGGTGGGCTCGGTCATGCGCCGTCCTTCCGTGCGCGCCGCGCCGCCGACGTGAGCAGGCGCATCGCCTTCCAGCGGGAGATCGACGAGCTCGCCACGACGCCGTCCTGGTCGGCGAGCGTCGTCGTGCCGGTGAGCAGGTCCTCGAGCGACTCGGGCGCACCGCCGAGCACGAGGCCCGGCGCGAGGGTGTCGCCCTGCACGCCGTCCGCCCAGCGCGTCATCGTGAGCTGCTCGCCGCTGCGCTCGACGAGCACGAGCGGCACGCCCTTGACGAGGGTCGTCAGGGCGGCGGCCGCGTGCGCGGGTGCGTCGCCCGCGGGGTCGCGCAGCACCGCCACGGCACCGACGTCGGTCGGGACGACGTCCGCCTCGACCTGCGCGAGCGAGCACGCCGCCGCGAGCGGCTCCGCGCCCGCGATCTGCGTGATGAGCGCGACGAGCTCGGGGACCGCCGAGGCCGTCAGCGACGAGAGGTCGTCGGGGATCTCGACGCCGTCCAGCGCGTCGTCGTCGTGCGTGCTCACAGGGCTCCCTTCGTGGACGGGACGCCCTCGACGCGCGGGTCCGGCGCGACGGCGGCGCGCAGCGCCCGGGCGAGCGCCTTGAACTGCGCCTCGACGATGTGGTGCGGGTCGCGGCCCGCGAGGACGCGCACGTGGATGCAGATGCCCGCGTGGTGCGCGATCGACTCGAGCACGTGCCGCGTGAGCGACCCCGTGAAGTGCCCGCCGATGAGGTGGTACTCCTGACCCTCCGGCTCGCCCGAGTGCACGAGGTACGGCCGCCCGGACACGTCGACGACGGCGAGCGCGAGGGCCTCGTCCAGCGGGACCGTCGCGTCGCCGAAGCGCCCGATGCCCACCTTGTCGCCGAGCGCGACGCGCAGCGCCTCGCCGATCGTGATCGCGACGTCCTCCACCGTGTGGTGCGCGTCGATGTGGGTGTCCCCCGTCGCGACGACCTTGAGGTCGATGAGCGAGTGCTTGCCCAGCGCCGTGAGCATGTGGTCGTAGAACGGGACGGTCGTCGAGATCTCGGTCCGTCCGGTCCCGTCGAGGTCGAGCTCGACGAGCACGCTCGACTCGGACGTCGCGCGCTCGATGCGCGCGGTGCGCTTCACAGTCCTGCCACCTCCACGAGGGCCTGACGGAAGGCCCTCATCTCGTCGCCGGTGCCGATCGACACCCGCAGCCAGCCGTCGGGACCAGTCTCCCGGATGAGCACGCCCCGCTCCAACAACGCCGCCCAGACCGCGTGCCGGTCCGCGAACGTGCCGAACAGGACGAAGTTGGCGTCGGACTCCGCGACCTCGACCGGACGACCGTCCGGGTGCCGCAGCGAGCGCAGCCACGCGACGGTCTCGTCGCGGCGCTCGCGCAGCGCGGAGACCTGCGCGAGCAGCTCGCCCGAGTGCGCGAGCGCCGCGCGCGCGACCGCCTGCGTCACGGCCGACAGGTGGTACGGCAGGCGCACGACGCGCAGCGCGTCGACGAGCTCGCGCGACGCCGCGAGGTACCCGACGCGGGCGCCCGCGAGCGCGAACGCCTTCGACATCGTGCGCGTCACCGCGAGGTTCGGGTAGCGCTCGAGCAGCTCGAGCGCCGACGGCGTCCCGGCGCGCCGGAACTCGCCGTACGCCTCGTCGACGACGACGACGGCGGGCGCCTCCTGCCCCCCGGGGAGCGGGACGCGCACCGCGAGCGCCGCCTCGCACACCGCCTCGACGGTCGCGGCGGGCAGCGCCGTGCCGGTCGGGTTGTTCGGGCTCGCGAGCAGGACGACGGACGGCTGCTCGCGCGCGATCACCTCGCGGGCGTGCTCCGGGTCGAGCGTGAAGTCGTCCGCGCGGCGCCCGACGACCCAGTCCGTGTGGGTGTCGCGCGCGTACTCCGGGTACATCGAGTACGTCGGCGCGAAGGAGACGGCCGTGCGCCCCGGGCCGCCGAAGGCCTGCAGCACGTGGAGCATGATCTCGTTCGAGCCGTTCGCCGCCCAGAGCTGGTCCGCGCCCAGCGCGACGCCCGCCTCCGTCCCGAGGTAGGCGGCGAGGTCGGTGCGCAGGCCGAGGAAGTCGCGGTCGGGGTACCGGTTCAGCCCCGTGGCGGCGTCGTGCACCGCGCGCGTGATGGTCGCGACGACGGCCTCGCTCGGCGCGTGCGGGTTCTCGTTGACGTTGAGCAGGACCGGGACGTCGAGCTGCGGCGCGCCGTACGGCTCGACGCCGGCGAGCTCGGGGCGCAGCGGGAGCAGAGGTCGTCCCGCGACGGGGGGTGGGGTCACCCCGACAGTCTACGAAGCGTGGGCGCCCGGCCGCCCGTGACGTCCGGCACGCGGGCACCCGGGACGACCGGCCTCGCCCACGAGAGGCGGAGGTCCCGACCTGGACGGACGTCGGTCGCCGGTCCGGCCGTCCGGGGCGCCAGAGCGGCGTCGCGCGCGTAGCGTCGAGAGGGAAGGGAGGACCGTCGGCAGGGTCCCCCCGGCCCTTCTCCCCGAGAAAACGAGGTGATCTCCGTGCCCGCCATGCGTGCCGCCGTCGTCCGCTCGTTCACCGACCCGCTGGTCGTCGAGGAGCTCGACGTCCCGTCGCCCGGGCCCCACGAGGCCCTGGTCAAGGTCGACTACACCGGCGTCTGCCACACGGACCTGCACGCCGCGCACGGCGACTGGCCGGTCAAGCCCGCTCCCCCGTTCGTGCCGGGCCACGAGGGCGTCGGCACGGTCGTCGCGGTCGGCGACCAGGTGACGCGCGTGCGCGTGGGCGACACGGTCGGCAACGCCTGGCTCTGGAGCGCGTGCGGCGAGTGCGAGTACTGCGAGACGGGGTGGGAGACCCTGTGCCCGAACCAGAAGAACGGCGGCTACTCGGTCGACGGCTCGTTCGGCCAGTACATGCTCGTCGACTCGAGGTACTGCCCGGTGATCCCCGACGGGGTCGACCTCTCCGCCGTCGGGCCGATCCTGTGCGCCGGCGTCACCGTCTACAAGGGGCTCAAGGTCACGGACACCCAGCCCGGCGAGTGGGTGCTGGTCTCCGGGATCGGCGGCCTCGGGCACATCGCGGTGCAGTACGCGGTCGCGATGGGCCGCCGCGTCGCCGCGGTGGACGTCGACGACGAGAAGCTCGCGCTCGCGCGCAAGCACGGCGCGGAGGTGACGGTGAACGCGGCGACGTCGCCCGACGCGGCGGCCGAGATCCGCGAGCGGACGGGCGGCGGCGTCCACGGCGCGCTCGTCACCGCCGTCAACGCGCACGCCTTCCCGCAGGCCGTGGGGGCGCTGCGCCGCGGTGGCACGGTCTCGCTCGTCGGCCTGCCGCCCGAGAAGTTCCCGCTAGACATCTTCACGACCGTCCTCTTCGGCCTGACCGTGCGCGGGTCGATCGTCGGGACGCGCAAGGACATGGCGGAGGCGCTCGACTTCTTCGCGCGCGGCAAGATCACCCCGACGTACACCGTGCGTCCGCTCGACGACATCAACGCGATCTTCGCCGAGATGGAGGAGGGCCGGATCGACGGGCGCGTCGTCATGGACATGCGCTCCTGACGTCGCGCCGCTGCCGCTCGCGTCGTCCCGGCCCGTGACCCCCGACCGGGTCGCGGGCCGGGGCTGTGCACGACGGCCCGAGGGTCGGCGGGTGCGCCTACGATCGTGCGGGTGAGCCCCACCGACCCGTACGCCGACCTGCCCTTCGACCCGGCCGACGAGCCGCCGCTCGACGAGCCGGCCGACCCCTTCGGCGACCCGTGGGCGGGGGCGGCGCCGCAGGTACCGGCGACCGTGGCTCCCGCCGCGCGCACGGCCGGCGGCGAGGTCCCGGGCGCGGGCGCTCGGGGCGGCGACCCCACGCCCGTCCCGGCGGCCGACGGCGGCGAGGCCGCCAAGCGCGCCAAGCTCGCCATGCTGCGCGGCCTCCTCGACGGGCAGTCGCTGCGCGAGGACGCCGAGACCGCGCTGCGCGCCCTCGTGGGGCGCGACGACGCGACGCTGCGCGAGGACCAGTGGCGCGCGATCGAGGCGCTCGTGGCGTTCCGCCGTCGTGCGCTCGTCGTGCAGCGCACCGGGTGGGGCAAGTCGGCCGTGTACTTCGTGGCGACCCGGCTGCTGCGCGACCGCGGCGCCGGCCCGACGGTGATCGTGTCCCCGCTCCTCGCGCTCATGCGCGACCAGATCTCGGCCGCCGCGCGCGCCGGGATCAAGGCGGTGACGATCAACTCCGCGAACGTCACCGAGTGGGACGACGTCCACCGCGCGATCGCGGACGGCGAGGTCGACGTGCTCCTGTGCTCGCCGGAGCGGCTCAACAACCCCGGCTTCCGCGACGAGGTCCTCCCCCGGCTCGCGGCGGACGCCGGCCTCGTCGTCATCGACGAGGCGCACTGCATCTCGGACTGGGGCCATGACTTCCGGCCGGACTACCGGCGCATCCGCACCCTGCTCGCCGACCTGCCGCCCGGCATCCCGGTGCTCGCGACGACCGCGACGGCGAACGAGCGCGTGACCGCCGACGTCGCGGAGCAGCTCGGCGTCACCGCGGCGCACGCCGCGGGCGGGGCGGCCGGCGACGTCGCGGGCGGAGCGGCCCACGAGGACGTCCTGGTCCTGCGCGGCGGCCTCGACCGCGAGTCTCTGCACCTCGCCGTGCTGCGCCTGCCCGACCAGCCGACGCGCGTCGCGTGGCTCGTCGAGGCGCTCCAGGACGTCGACGGCTCGGGGATCGTGTACTGCCTCACCGTCTCCGCCGCCGAGCAGGTCGCGAGCCAGCTCCGCGCCGCCGGTCTCGCCGTGGCGTCGTACACGGGCCAGACGGACCCCGCCGAGCGCGAGCGGCTCGAGGAGGACCTCAAGGAGAACCGCGTCAAGGCGCTCGTCGCGACCTCCGCGCTCGGGATGGGCTTCGACAAGCCGGACCTGGCCTTCGTCGTCCACCTCGGGGCGCCGAGCTCGCCGATCGCGTACTACCAGCAGGTCGGGCGCGCGGGCCGTGGCGTGGACTCGGCCGTCGTGGTGCTCCTGCCGGGCGAGGAGGACCGCCGCATCTGGGAGTGGTTCGCGTCCACCGCGTTCCCGCCGCAGGACCAGGTGCGCGCGACCCTCGACGCCCTCGGCGCGGGCGGCACGCAGTCCGTCGCGCAGCTCGAGACGCAGGTCGACCTCAAGCGGTCACGCCTCGAGGGCATGCTCAAGGTGCTCGACGTCGACGGCGCGGTCCGGCGCGTCAAGGGCGGCTGGGAGGCCACGGGCGAGCCCTGGACGTACGACGCCGAGCGCTACGCACGCGTCGACGCCACGCGCTCGGCCGAGCAGCAGGCGATGCTCGACTACGAGGCCACCGACGGGTGCCGCATGGCGTTCCTGCGCGCCGCGCTCGACGACCCGGAGCTCGAGGACGGGTGGCGGTGCGGCCGCTGCGACACGTGCGGCGGCGTGACGCTGCCCGCGCTCCCCGACGCGGAGGCCGTCGCCGCCGCGCGCGCCGACATGGACCGCCCCGGCGTCGAGGTCGTGGCCCGTCGGCAGTGGCCGAGCGGCATGGACCGCCTGGGGCTCGACCTGCGCGGGCGCCTGGGTGCGGACGAGCTCGCGGAGACCGGGCGCGCGGTCGCGCGCCTCGACGGGCTCGGCTGGTCCGCGCCGCTGCGTGAGCTCTTCGCGGTCACGACGCCCGACGGCGACACCCCCGTCGCGCTCCGGCGCGCCGCCGCGCGCGTCCTCGACGACTGGGCGGAGCTCTACGAGTCCGCCCCGCAGCCGGACCCGGAGACCGGGGCCGACGACGACACCCGTGACGGCACGGCCCCGGCCGAGCGGCGGCTCCTCGTGGACGGCGTCGTCGCGGTCCGCTCCGCGACGCGTCCGCGGCTCACGTTCCACCTGGCGAACGGGCTCGCGAGCTACCTCGGCAAGCCGCTCATCGGCGCGGTCGGGCCGGTCCCGGGCCGCGAGGAGCCGGGCCGGCACGACGTGAACTCCGCGACGCGCCTCGCGGGCGTCGCGGGCCGCCTCCAGCTCGAGCTGTCGGACGCCGCGCGCGCGGGTCTCGCCGGTCGCCGCGTGCTGCTCGTCGACGACTACACCGAGTCGGGGTGGACGCTCACCGTCGCGGCGCGCCTGCTGCGCCGCGCCGGGGCGGCGGCGGTGCACCCGTTCGTGCTCGGGGTGCGCTGACGCGGACGCGCCAGACACCGGGCCGCGTCACCAGCGCAGGCGCAGCTCGGTGTACGTCGTGTCCACGAAGCCGAACGAGCGGTAGAGGGGCTCGCCCTCCGGCGTCGCGTGCAGGGACACGGAGTCCGCGCCCGCCGTGCGGGCCCAGTCGAGGGCCGCTCCGACGCACGCACGCCCGAACCCCCGGCCGCGGTCGGCCGGGTGCGTGCAGACGTTCGACAGGTGCGCCGTCGTGCCGCGTGGGTTGCGCGCCGACGGCGCGGAGCGGTGCAGCTCGACGAGCGCGCACGCCGCGAGGCGTCCCGGTGCGTCGACGACGAACGCGACGACGTCGGGAGTCCCCAGACCCGCGGCGAACCACGCGCGCGCCCGGCCCTGCCACGTCGGGTCCTCCGCGTCGGGCTCGCCCATCGCGCGCATGAGGTGCACGCGCAACGACACGAGGTCGGCCGCGTCGCGCGGGACGGCACGCCGCACCCGCACGACGGCGTCCCGCGCGGAGACCCCGTGCAGGCCGCCGTCGTGCGGCACGCCGGACCGACCGGCGGTCACAGGAACCGCGCCCGCACCGCCTCGCCGTGCGCCGGGAGGTCCTCGTCGTTCGCCACGGCGACGATCCGGTCCGCGAGGTCCTCGAGGGCGTCGCGGTCGTACTCGACCACCTGGACGGCCTTGACGTAGCTGTGCACGCCGAGCCCGCTGGAGAAGTGCGCGCAGCCGCCCGTCGGCAGGACGTGGTTCGAGCCGGCCATGTAGTCGCCGAGCGAGACCGGCGACCAGGGCCCGACGAAGATCGCCCCCGCGCTCGTGACGCGCTCGGCGAGCTCGGCCGCCCCCGCGGCCTGGATCTCCAGGTGCTCCGCGCCGTAGGCGTCCACCACCTGCAGCCCGTGCTCGAGGTCGTCGACGAGCACGATCGCGGACTGCGGGCCCGCGAGCGACTGCGCGACGCGCTGCGCGTGCTTCGTCGCGGTCACGAGGTCCGCGAGGCGCGCCTCGACCGCGGCGGCGAGCTCGACCGACGGGGTGACGAGCACCGCGGCGGCCAGCGGGTCGTGCTCCGCCTGGCTGATGAGGTCGGCCGCGACGTGCCCCGGGTCCGCCGAGGCGTCGGCGAGGACCGCGATCTCGGTGGGGCCCGCCTCCGCGTCGATGCCCACGACGCCTCGCACGAGCCGCTTGGCCGCCGCGACGAAGACGTTGCCGGGGCCGGTCACCACGTCGACCGGCTCGCACAGCACGTCGCCGTCCTGCGGCTCGCTGCCGGCCGCGCCGTACGCGAACATCGCGACCGCCTGCGCCCCGCCGACGGCGTACACCTCGTCGACGCCGAGCAGCGCGCACGCCGCGAGGATCGTCGGGTGCGGCAGGCCGCCGCTGTCCCGCTGCGGCGGCGACGCGACGGCGAGGCTCGGCACGCCCGCCTCCTGCGCCGCGACGACGTTCATCACGACGGACGACGGGTAGACGGCCAGGCCACCGGGCGCGTAGAGCCCGACGCGGCGCACGGGCACCCACCGCTGGCGGACCTGGGCGCCCGGCGCGACCTGGACCGTGAAGTCCTGCGGGCGCTGCGCCGCGTGCACGAGCCGGACCCGGCGGATCGACTCCTCGAGCCCTGCCCGGACCTGCGGGTCGAGCGCCGCGAGCGCCGCGGCGATCTCGTCGGCCGGGACCCGCAGGTGCTCCGGCCGCACGCCGTCGAAGCGCTCGGCGTACTCGCGCAGGGCCTCGGCCCCGCGCGTCCGCACCGCCTCGAGGATCGGCGCGACCCGATGCGCCGCGTCCTCCACGCCGACCTCTGCGCGCGGCAGGGCCTCGGCGAGCTCGCGTGCGGACAGGGAACGCCCTCGGAGATCGATGCGGGAGATCATGCGACGAGTCTAGGAGCCCGGGAGGTCCGCGACGAGCGCGTTTCGCCCACCGGTCGTCCTGGCGGCCGCCCTGCGCCGGCGCGTACTCGTCGGGAGTCGTGTCGTCGCGGCACGCGGCGCCGGGGAGAATGGCGTCATGAACGCCTCCGACGACGCCCGCCCGGTCGAGATCTCCGACGACGTCATCCGCCTCGGCCAGTTCCTCAAGCTCGCCGGGCTCGCCGAGTCCGGCGCGGAGGCGCGCGAGCTCGTCACCGAGGGCGAGGTGCGCGTGAACGGCGAGGTGGACACGCGCCGGGGACGCCAGCTGCACCGGGGCGACGTCGTCACGGTGGACCGGCCGCAGGGCGGGGAGAGCGCGACCGTCGCCTGAGCGGCGGGTACGACTCGTCGGGCACGGTCAGGCCATGTACGTCGAGGCCATCACCTTGTCCGGCGTGAGGCGCAGCACCACGCGCTCCGGCTTGGGCGTCAGCGGGCGGTAGCGGCGGGCGTAGCGCGCGACGGCGTCCGCCACCTCCTCCGCGTCCTCGACGACCTCGATCGTCCCCTCGAGCGTGAGCCACCGCCCGCCGTCGACCTGGCACACCGCGGCGCGCGGGTGCGCCCCGTCCTGCCCGGTCCGGCGGGCGTTGCGCGCCTTCACCGACCCACGGTTCGTCGTGATCCGCACGACACCCGCGTCCGGGTCCCAGGTGAACGCCACCGGGACGACGTGCGGGCTCCCGTCCTCGCGCAGGGTCGTGAGCGTAGCCAGGTGCCGCTCGGTGACGAAGACGCGCTGCTCGGGGTTGAGTCGGATCACGCTCGCGAGTCTAGGCGCGGCCCGCCCGGCACCGGCCGGAGCCGTCTCGTGCCGGTGGTCACACGCCGCCGACGAGCCGCCGTGGGTGCGCCGCAGCGTGGGCAGGACGGCACCGCCCGGGCGGTGGCACCGTCTGCACGGCGGGACCGTGCGCAGTGCCGGACCGGGGGCGTCGGCGTGTCAGAGCAGGCAGGACGGCCCGAGCAGCGCCTTGAGGTCGCCGAACAGCGCCGGCGACTTCTCGACCCGCAACCCGTCGCCCGCGCGGACGACCGTGGTCTTGCCGGGCTCGAGGACCTGGACGTGCACCTCGGCCGAGCCGGGGTGCGTCGCGAGGACCTCGCGCAGGCGCAGGATGATCGGCTCGACGCAGCGCGTGTGCGAGACCTTCACGGCGAGCGGCGACTCCGCGCCCACGGTGATGTCCGGGAGCGAGACCTCCATCGCCTGGAGCTGCATCGTGTCGTCGCGCCGACGCACGCGCCCGCGCAGGACCACGACCTGGTCCTCGGCGAGGACCGTCGAGTACGCGAGGTACGTCTCGCCGAAGAACATGACCTCGACGGCGCCCTCGAGGTCCTCGATGGTCACCGCGGCCCACGGGTTGCCGTTCTTGCTCATCTTGCGCTGGAGCGACGTCACGAGGCCGGCGATCGTCACGGTGGAGCCGTCGGGCCGGCCCTCGTCGGCGAGGAGGTTCGCGATCCCGGTGTCCGCCGCACGCGTCAGCACGTGCTCGAGCCCGGACAGCGGGTGGTCGGACACGTACAGGCCGAGCATCTCGCGCTCGAACGCGAGGCGCTGCTTCTTGTCCCAGTCCGGGAGGTCGGGCACGTCGACGGAGAACGACATGCCGTCCTCGGCGTCGGCGCCCCCGAAGTCGGCGAAGAGGTCGAACTGGCCCTCCGCCTCCTTGCGCTTGACGCTGATGACCGAGTCGACGGCCTGCTCGTGCACGACGAGCAGGGCGCGCCGCGCGTGGCCGAGCGAGTCGAACGCGCCTGCCTTGATCAGCGACTCGATGGTGCGCTTGTTGCACACCACGGCCGGCACCTTGTCGAGGAAGTCGGTGAACGACGTGAACGCGCCCTTCTCCTCGCGCGTGCGGATGATCGCGTCGACGACGTTCGCGCCGACGTTGCGCACGCCCGTGAGACCGAAGCGGATGTCGCCGCCCACCGCGGTGAACTTCGCCGCCGAGTCGTTCACGTCCGGCGGGAGCACGGTGATGTGCATGCGGCGGCACTCGTTGAGGTAGAGGGCCAGCTTGTCCTTGTCGTCGCGCACGCTCTGCAGGAGCGCCGCCATGTACTCCGTCGGGTAGTTCGCCTTGAGGAACGCCGTCCAGTACGCCACGAGGCCGTACCCGGCGGAGTGCGCCTTGTTGAAGGCGTAGCCCGCGAACGGGACCAGCGTGTCCCAGACCGCCTGGATCGCGGCGTCGGAGTACCCGCGCTCCCGGCAGCCCGCCTGGAACGGCACGAACTCCTTGTCGAGGATCTCCTTCTTCTTCTTGCCCATAGCGCGCCGCAGCAGGTCTGCCTGTCCGAGCGAGTACCCGGCGAGGATCTGCGCGGCCCTCTGGACCTGCTCCTGGTAGACGATGAGGCCGTAGGTCTCGTCGAGGATCTCCGCGAGGGGCTGCTCGAGCTCCGGGTGGATGGGCTCGATCTTCTGCAGCCCGTTCTTGCGCAGCGCGTAGTTCGTGTGCGAGTTCATGCCCATCGGGCCCGGGCGGTACAGCGCGATGACGGCCGAGAGGTCGTCGAACTTGTCCGGCTTCATCTGGCGCAGGAGCGCGCGCATGGGGCCGCCGTCGAGCTGGAACACGCCGAGCGTGTCACCGCGCGCGAGCAGCTCGTACGACGCCTTGTCGTCGAGCGTGAGCGACTCGATCTCGATCGGCTCCTTGCCGTTCATCTCGATGTTCTCGAGCGCGTCGTCGAGGATCGTGAGGTTCCGCAGCCCGAGGAAGTCCATCTTGATGAGGCCGAGGCCCTCGGACGTCGGGTAGTCGAACTGCGTGATGACCGCGCCGTCCTGAGGACGGCGCATGATCGGGATGATGTCGATGAGCGGGTCGCTCGACATGATGACGCCCGCCGCGTGCACGCCCCACTGCCGCTTCAGACCCTCGATACCCCTCGCGAGCTCGACGACGCGCTGCGCCTCCGGGTCGGTGTCGTGGAGCTGGCGGAACTCCGCCGCCTCGGAGTACCGCTCGTGCTTGGGGTCGAAGATCCCCGACAGGGGGATGTCCTTGCCCATGACCGCCGGCGGCATCGCCTTGGTGAGCTTCTCCCCCATCGCGAAGGGGAAGCCGAGGAGCCGCGCCGAGTCCTTGAGCGCCTGCTTGGCCTTGATGGTGCCGTAGGTGACGATCTGGGCGACGCGGTCGTCGCCGTACTTCTCCGTGACGTACCGGATGACCTCCCCGCGCCGACGCTCGTCGAAGTCGACGTCGACGTCGGGCATGGAGACGCGCTCGGGGTTGAGGAACCGCTCGAAGATCAGCCCGTGCTCCAGCGGGTCGAGCTCAGTGATGCCCATGAGGTAGGAGGCCATGGAGCCCGCCGCCGAGCCACGGCCCGGTCCGACGCGGATGCCCTGGTCCTTGGCCCAGTTGATGAAGTCGGCGACCACGAGGAAGTACCCCGGGAAGCCCATCTGGATGATGACCTCGGTCTCGTACTGCGCCTGCTTGCGCGCCGCGTCCGGGATGCCGTTCGGGTACCGGCGGTGCAGCCCGCGCTCCACCTCCTTGACGAACCAGCTCGTCTCGTCCTCGCCCTCGGGGACGGGGAACCGCGGCATGTAGTTCGCCTTCGTGTTGAACGACACCTCGCACTGCTCGGCGATGAGCAGCGTGTTGTCGCACGCCTCGGGGAGCTCCGCGAAGACCCGGCGCATCTCGGCCGCCGACTTCACGTAGTAGCCGGTGCCGTCGAACTTGAACCGGTCCGGGTCGTCGAGCGTCGAGCCGGAGTTGATCGCGAGCAACGCCTCCTGGCTGGAGGCGTCCTCCTCGCGCACGTAGTGGAGGTCGTTCGTCGCGACGAGGCGCGCGCCGATGGTCTCCGCGAGGCGCAGGAGGTCCTTCGTGACCCGCGTCTCGATGTCGATCCCGTGGTCCATGAGCTCGACGAAGAAGTTCTCGCGGCCGAAGATGTCCTGGAGCTCGCCCGCCGTCCGCACCGCCTCGTCCCACTGGCCGAGGCGCAGGCGCGTCTGGATCTCGCCCGACGGGCACCCGCTCGTCGCGACGAGGCCCTTGCCGTAGCGCTGGAGGAGGTCGCGGTCCATGCGCGGCCACTTGCCCATCTGCCCCTCGAGCGACGCGAGCGACGACGCCCGGAACAGGTTGTGCAGACCCTCGTTGTCCTTCGCGAGCAGCGTCATGTGCGTGTACGCACCGCGCGCCGAGACGTCGTCGGACTCCTGCCCCTGCTGCCCGAACCGCACGCGCGTCTGGTCGAACCGGCTCGTGCCCGGCGTGACGTACGCCTCGACGCCGATGATCGGCTTGATGCCCTTCGCCTGCGCCCGCGACCAGAACTCGAACGCCCCGAACACGTAGCCGTGGTCCGTCGTCGCGATGGCCTTCTGCCCCAGGCGCTCGACCTCGTCGAACAGGTCCCCGATCCGGGCCGCGCCGTCCAGCATCGAGTACTCGGTGTGGACGTGGAGGTGGACGAAGTCCTCAGTCGCGGTTGGCATGCACCGATCTTAGGCGTGCACCACCGACACTCCCGCGAGGTCGCGGCGGGTCGTGCGGCACGTCACGCGGACGACCCGCGGCGCCCCGCCGAGACCGGTCAGACGTCGGTCGTGAGGGTCTTGGCGGCGTCGCGGTGGTCGATGCCCGCGTCGAGGTAGACGGGCCCGGACACGGCGTACCCGAGCCGCTCGTAGAAGCCGATCGCCTGGACCTGGGCGGAGAGGAGCACGCGCACGGCGCGGCGTCCGTCCGGTCCGGGGGCCGCGTGCTCGGCGAGCGCGACCTCCTCCAGCGCACGCATCACCGCGGCGCCCGCGCCGGTGCCGCGCGCGACCGCGGCGACCGCGACCCGGCCGACGTGCACCTCTCCCGGGTGCGCGGGGTCTGTGAGGAGCCGGCCCGTGCCGACGACCTCCCCGCCCCGCTCGCGGTCCCGGACGAGCACGTGCGTGGTCGTCCCCGCGGTGTCCAGGTCGTCGATCTCTTCCTCGACCGGGACGCCCTGCTCGTCGACGAACACCGCGAGCCGCAGCGCGTGCGCGGCGGCCAGCCCGGCGTCGTCGACCACGCGCTCCACGGCGAGCCGGGCGTCGCCCGACCCCGAGGCGGCGACGGTCACGCGTACGCCCCGCGCAGCACCTCGAGCGCGTGCGCGAGGTCGTCCGGGTACTCGCTCGTCAGCTCGAGCCACTGCCCGGTCGTGGGGTGCTCGAACCCGAGGCGCATCGCGTGCAGCCACTGGCGCGTCAGGGACACGCGCGAGGCCAGCACCGGGTCGGCGCCGTACGTGAGGTCGCCGACGCACGGGTGCCGCAGCGCGGAGAAGTGCACCCGGATCTGGTGCGTGCGACCCGTCTCGAGGTGCACCTCGACGAGGGACGCGGCGGGCAGCATCTCGAGCACCTCGTAGTGCGTGACCGAGGGCTTGCCCTCCGCCGTGACGGCGAACTTCCAGTCCGCGCTGGGGTGCCGCCCGATCGGCGCGTCGATCGTCCCGGTGGTGGGCTCGGGGTGGCCCTGGACGAGCGCGTGGTAGACCTTCTCGACCGTGCGCTCCTTGAAGGCGCGCTTGAGCGCGGTGTACGCGACCTCGCTCTTCGCGACGACCATGAGCCCCGACGTCCCGGCGTCGAGGCGGTGCACGATGCCCTGGCGCTCCGCGGCGCCCGACGTCGAGATCCGGTACCCCGCGGCCGCGAGGGCGCCGACGACGGTCGGGCCCGTCCAGCCCGGCGACGGGTGGGCCGCGACGCCGACGGGCTTGTCGACGACCACCAGGTCGTCGTCGTCGTGCACGATGCCCATGCCCGGCACGGGTTCCGCGACGACCTCGACGGCGGGCGCGGCGTCGGGCACGTCGACCTCGAGCCACCCGCCCGGGACGAGCCGGTCGGACTTGCCGACCTCGCGTCCGTCGAGGCGGACGGCGCCGCCCGCGGCGAGCTCGGCGGCCCGCGTCCGCGAGAGGCCGAGGAGCCGGGACAGCCCGGCGTCGACCCGCTCGCCCGCGAGGCCGTCGGGCACCGGGAGCGACCGGAGGCTCACCGCGCCCCCTCGTCGTCGGTCCGCGTGGCGGTCGGCTCGGGTGCGGGCCCGGACGTCGGCTCGACGGCGTCGTCCGCGCTCGTCCCGGGGTCCGCGTCGTCGCCGCCGTGGCGCGTCCCGTCCAGCCCGATCCCGAGCACCGACAGGACGGCGATCATCACGGCCGCGGCCACGATCGCGATGTCCGCGACGTTGCCCACGAACCAGTTCGCGTAGGCGATGAAGTCGACGACGTGCCCGCGCGCGAAGCCGGGCTCCCGGAAGAAGCGGTCGACGAGGTTCCCGAGCGCGCCGCCCAGCAGGAGGCCCAGCGCGACGGCCCACGCGCGCGAGCCGATGCGGCTCACCATGCGCACGACCACGACCACGACCGCGACCACGACGATCGTCAGGAGCCACGTCATACCGGTCGCGATGGAGAGCGCCGCACCCGGGTTGTAGATGAGCCGCAGGCCGAGCAGCGACCCCACGAGCGGGATCGTGTCGTCGCCCAGCGTGAGGCTCGACTCCGCCCACCACTTGGTGAGCTGGTCGAGCACGAGGACGAGGACGGCGAGGACGACGGTCCACACGACGAGGACGCGCCGCGGACCGCGCCGGACGGCTCCTGCGGAGGGGTCGGCGGTCGCCTGCGGGGAGACGTCGGCGGGATCGGTGGGCTCGGGGCGCGCGGAGGTGGACATCGGCGGCAAGTCTGCCACGTCGTCGCCCCGGTCGACGCGGCCCCGCGACGGCCCGGTGCTCAGCGCCGCTCGGCGCGCTGCTTGGCCTCGACGGAGAGGTTCGCGCGCGGGAACGCCTGCAGGCGCGCCTTGCCGATCGGCAGCCCGGTCTCCTCGCACGTCGCGTACGTGCCGGCCGCGATGCGGTCGAGCGCGTGCGACGTCTGCGCGAGGAGGTCGCGCACGTTGTTGACGAGCGTCAGCTCCTGCTCGCGCTCGAGGGCGCTGGACCCCGAGTCGGCCTGGTCGTCGCCGGCGCCGTCACCGGAGTGGCGCAGGAGGTTCGACAGCTCCTCGTCCGCGACGGCGAGCTCCCCCTCCAGCCGCTCCTTCTCGGCGAGCAGCTCCGCGGCGAGCTCCTCGGCCTCCCGCAGGGTCCAGGGCTCCTCCCCGTCGCGCACGGGGAAGGACTTGACGTCCTTCGCGAGGTTCGGGAAACGGTCGCGCACGGCCGAACGGGCCGCGGTGGTGAGCTTGGTCATGTCGCCCCTCCAAGTTCGAGTCACGCGAGAGTAGACGCAGCGGCCGGTACGCACAACACACCACGCCGGTCCGCCGAGGCGGGAGTGAAGGCGCAGGTGCGAGGCGTACCGGCCGCTGCCGGACGGTCGACGCAGGTGCTAGATGCCGGGAGCGAGGTCGCTCGTGCGGCTCGCCCCGCCGACGTTGCTGCGCGGCGGGAGGGCGCTGCCCCGGTTGTCCAGGTCGCCCAGCAGGTTCTGCAGGTAGCTCTTGAGACGCGTGCGGTAGTCGCGCTCGAAGATCCGCAGCTCGTCGATCTTGCGCTCGAGGAGCGAACGCTCCTGCTCGAGCTGCGAGAGCGTGCGGTGCGAGGTCTCCTCGGCCTCGCGCACGATGCGCGAGCCCTCCTCCTTGGCCTCCGCGATGAGGCGGTCGCCTTCCTCCTGGCCGGAGCGCACGTAGTCGTCGTGCAGCTTCTGGGCCAGCTGGAGCATGCCCGTCGCCGACTCGGGCTCCGCCGCGTTCTTCGTGACGACGGCCTGCGAGATCGGGGCGGGGCGCACGGGCTCCGGCTCCGGCTCGGGCGCCTTCGGCGTCTCGACGACGGGGGGCTGCACCGCAGCGCTGGACGCGTCGGCCCGGCTGAGCTCGGCGAGACGACGCTCCGCCGCAGCGAGCTTCGACTTGAGGTCCTCGTTCTCCTCCTGCACGGAGTTGAGGGTCCTCACCACCTCGTCCAAGAAGTCGTCGACCTCTTCGACGTCGTAGCCCTCGCGGAACTTCGTCGCCGAGAACTTCTTGTTCAGGATGTCCTCTGCAGTGAGCAGTGCCATCGGTTCACCTCATAGCGTTTGCGTGTCGGTCCGGGCGACCTCGCGATCACCAGACTCCAAAGTAGCGGACATTGCCCTCAGGGGCGGGTGCAGCCGCGCCGTCGCGCGCCGTCGAAACCGTGCCGACGGCGTGCAGCGTGCGCGGGCGTGCGGTGGGGGTCGGGGCGAACCGGACGTAGCGGCCCGGTCCGGGCCGTCCGGACACCCCGATCGGGTGACGTGCGTCTCAGAGCGAGGACACGATCTGCGCCGCGATCGTCACCGCGAAGAACAGGATGATGAACGCGAGGTCGAGGCGCACCTGACCCAGCGAGAGCGGCGGGATGAGCCGGCGCAGCGCGCGCAGGGGCGGGTCCGTCGCCGAGTAGATCACCTCGGCGAGCACCAGCAGGACCCCCCGGGGCCTCCAGTCGCGCGCGAAGAACTGCACCCAGTCGAACACGAGCCGACCGATGAGCAGCAGCAGGTAGAGCCAGAGCAGGAATCCGACGATGCCTGTGATGAGGTCCCAGATCACGGGTCAACTGTGCCAGACGCACCGCCCCCGGCCCCGCCGGGGACACGCGCTACGCCCAGGGCGGACGCGCAGGAGGGACGGGCGCGTCACCGCGTCCGTCCCTCCGTGCGTGCGGCGCGTGCTCGGCGGGTGCACCGCGCCGCGCGCACGCTCAGCTCTGGTTGTAGAAGCCCGCGCGACCGGGGGCCGGCGCGGCGGCCTGCTCCTCGCCGGTGATCTCGACATGCTCGGGCGAGAGCAGGAACACCTTGTTGGTGACGCGCTCGATGGCCCCGTGCAGCCCGAAGATGAGGCCCGCGGAGAAGTCGACGAGGCGCTTCGCGTCCGCGTCGTCCATGTCCGAGAGGTTCATGATCACGGGGGTGCCGCCGCGGAACGCCTCGCCGATCACGCGCGCGTCGTTGTACGACCGCGGGTGCACCGTCGTGATCCGCCGCAGCTCGGCCGCCGACATGCTCGTCTGCGGCACCTCGCGCGGCCCGAGCGCGCGGTGCAGCGGCGTCACCGGTGCCTGGTAGTCGTGCGCCACGTCCGCCCCCGTCTCGTCGAGCTCGTCGACGTACTCGTCCTGCTCGTCCTCGCCGCGATCATCAGCGAGGCCCAGATACAGCATGGTCTTGCGCAGCGCTCCCGCCATGGGCCTTGCTCCGTCCTCGATCGATCCTCGGTCCACCGGCCGTCGGACCGGTGCGTTCACGCTAACCGAGGGTGCGCGGCGAGCCCCGGACGACACGCCCGGCGTGCGCAACCTCGTGCGGAGGTCGGACCGAGCCGTCTCACGCGCCGGTGAGCGCCACGAGCCCGGCGAACCGGCCGGTCGTCGTGCCGCGGCGCGCCGCCCGACGGTGCGAGAAGAACCGCTCGTCCTCGATCGTGCACGCCGGGACGCGCACGACGTCCGCCACGCCCGCCGCGACGAGGTCGGCGACGACCCCGGCGGGCAGGTCGAGCGCCGGCGTCCCCCAGGACGTCGTCGACCACGTGGCCGGACGTGCGAGCGCGACGTCGTCGCGCATCCACGCGGGCACCTCGTAGCACCGCCCGCACGCGCTCGGCCCGACGGCGGCCCGCACCCGGTCGACCCGCGCGCCGGCGGCGACGAGGGCGGCCAGCGCCGCGTCGACCACCCCGTGCGCGAGGCCGCGGCGCCCGGCGTGCGCGACGCCGACGACGCCCGCCTCGGCGTCCGCGAGGAGGACGGGCACGCAGTCGGCCACGAGGACGCCCAGGCCCGCGCCGCGGGACGGGGCGACGAGGGCGTCCGCCTCCCCCACCGTGTCGACGGGGTCCGCACCGCGCGGCGCAGGCTGCACCGTCGCGACGCGGGTGCCGTGCACCTGCGTCGCGAAGGACGCCGGCACGCCGAGCCACGCCGCCGCGCGCGCACGGTTGGCGCGCACCCGGTCGGCGTCGTCGGTCACGTTCAGCCCGAGGTTGAGCGTGTCCCACGGCGCCGGCGAGAGCCCGCCGTCGCGCGTCGTGAAGCCGGCGCGCACCCCCGGCCCGAGGTCCACCTCGAGCACGACGGGAGGGGCGGCGCCGTCGGCACCACCCCTCCCGTCCTGCACGGTCCCGGCGCTCACGCGGCCCCGCACCGCGCCACGCGGTCGCGCACCGTCACTTGAGGAAGTCGGGCACGTCGAGCTCCTCGACCTTGCGGCGCGGGGGCTCCTCGTCGAAGATCCGCGGGGGCACGTCGACGCCCTCGTTCTGACCGCCCGGCACCGCCTCCGCGTTGTGGTTCCCGGCGTCGCCGGAACCGACCACGGTGAACGGCGCGGGGGCGACCGGCTGCACCGGCACCGGGCCGTGACCGCCGTCGAGCGTGACGGGGACGTCGTCGGCCTCCGGCTGGATCGGCACGACCGGCCGCGGCAGCGTGTGCGCGCCCGTCGTCGGAGCCGGCGGCACGGCCCGCGCGGCGGGCACGACCGGGATCGCGCTCGTCGCGGGGCGCTGCGCGCCCGCCACCTGGCCGAGCGCGCGCGCGTCGCCCCGCACCTGCGGGGCACCGCCGTCGAAGCCGGCCGCGATGACGGTGACACGGACCTCGTCGCCCAGCGCGTCGTCGATCACGGCGCCGAAGATGATGTTCGCCTCGGTGTGCGCGGCCTCGTGGACCAGGCGCGCCGCCTCGTTGATCTCGAACAGGCCGAGGTCGGAACCACCCTGGATGGAGAGCAGCACGCCGTGGGCGCCGTCGATGCTCGCCTCGAGGAGCGGCGACGAGATCGCCATCTCGGCGGCCTGCACGGCGCGGTCGTCGCCCCGCGCGTTGCCGATGCCCATGAGGGCGCTGCCCGCGCCCTGCATGACCGACTTGACGTCCGCGAAGTCGAGGTTGATGAGACCGGGGGTCGTGATGAGGTCGGTGATGCCCTGGACACCGGACAGCAGCACCTGGTCCGCCTGGTGGAACGCCTGCAGCGCGCTGACGTTGCGGTCCGACATCGACAGGAGGCGGTCGTTCGGGATGACGATGAGGGTGTCGACCTCGTTGCGCAGGTTCTCGATGCCCTGGTCCGCCTGGACCGAGCGGCGGCGGCCCTCGAACGTGAAGGGCCGCGTCACGACGCCGACGGTCAGCGCGCCGAGCGAGCGCGCGATGCGGGCGACGACCGGTGCGCCGCCCGTGCCGGTGCCGCCGCCCTCGCCCGCCGTGACGAAGACCATGTCCGCGCCGCGCAGCACGTCCTCGATCTCCTCGGCGTGGTCCTCGGCCGCCTTCTTGCCGACCTCCGGGTCGGCGCCGGCGCCGAGACCGCGCGTGAGCTCGCGGCCGACGTCGAGCTTGACGTCCGCGTCGGACATGAGGAGCGCCTGGGCGTCCGTGTTGATGGCGATGAACTCGACACCCTTGAGGCCGACCTCGATCATCCGGTTGACGGCGTTCACGCCCCCACCGCCGATGCCGACCACCTTGATCACTGCTAGGTAGTTCTGCGGAGTTGCCACGTCAATGCCTCTCGATCGGTCAGCCCTGAACCTTCACCCTCAAGTAGAGGGTTATAGTTATGTCAGGTCGTTCATGGGTCGACCGTAGGTGTCGACGTGCCCATCATCAACGACCGCCTCGCGCGTGTCGGGGATCGCCACGCGCGCTTTCACCGCGTCACCGGGAGCCGCGGGGCCGAGACGTCATACACGGTGACCCCCGCGTTCTCCGGGACGGCCCGGAGCGTCTGCAGGACGCGCACCTTCAGCGCCGCCTCCTCGGAGCTCCCCCACTCGACGACGACCCCGTCCCGCAGCGTCATGCGGACCGCGTCGCGCGTCGGCGCCGAGACCTCCGCGACCTGCGCGTGGAGGTCCGCCGGGAGCGCGTTGAGCAGCACGAGCGCGGCGTCGAGCGCCCGCGCCCCCTGGTCGTCGAGCGGCGCGTCGATCTCCGGCAGCCCCTCGGGCACGACCGGGTCGGTGCGCACGTGGACGCCGTCCGCGTCGAGCAGCGCGAAGCCGTCGTCCACGGGCACCGCCACGACGGGCTCGCGCGACTCGAGGAGCACGGCCAGCCCCGAGGGCCACGCACGCCGGATCTCGACGTCGCGCACGCCGTTGAGGTCGAGCACCTGCTCGCGCAGCGCGACCGTGTCGAGCCGCGGCAGCGGCACGCCGTCCGCGGCGGCGACCACGTCGCGGACCTGCTGCGGGTCGATCACCGTGCCCTCGCCGGAGACCGTGACCTTGTCGAGGTCGAGGCCGAGCACGGGCGAGAAGAACGCCACCCACGCGAGACCGGCGACGACGAGGAGCCCCGCGGCCCAGCCGAGGACGCGCGTGCGGACCCGGTGGCGGCGCATCGCGTCGCGCTCGGCGAGCCGCTCGGCCATGCCGTGCGAGACGACCCCGATCGGGGCGGCCGACGCGCCGCGCGGGACCGACGTCGTCGTGCCGGCGCCCCGGCTGCCGCCACCGCGCGCGGCCGGAGGACGACCGGTGCCGGGTCGGCCGCCCGACGAGCGCACGAGCTCGGAGCCCGGCGCCGCGACGCGGCGCACCGGTCGCGTCGCCGTGTCCTCGACCGGCGCCCGGCGCGCGCCGGCGGGCGGGGCCGGTTTCGCGGAGCTCGGGGCCGGCTTCGCGGGGTCCGGGGCCGCGGGCCGTCCGGCCCGCTCGCCCGCGCCCGACCGGCCCGGCCGCGGCGCGGCGGGACGAGGCTGGGGCGGCGGACGCATCAGGCCTCGCCTCCTCCGGGCGCCGGGGCACCGTCGCGACGCGCGCGGAGGCGCTCGAGGACGACGGCACCCAGCTCCGTGACGTCCCCCGCTCCGACCGTGAGCACGAGGTCGCCCGGGCGGGCGGCGTCCGCGACGCGGTGGGCCGCCTCGACGCGGTCCTCGACCGCGGCGACGACCACGCCGGGAGCGTCGACCAGGTCGGTGATCGTGCGCGCGCTCACGGCCGGGTCCGGCTCCTCGCGCGCCGCGTAGACGCCCGTGACCACGACCTCGTCCGCGCCCGCGAGCGCCTGCGCGAACTCGCGCGCGAACGTCGCGGTGCGCGAGTACAGGTGCGGCTGGAACAGCACGAGCACCCGGCCGCCGGCCGCGACGGGCCGGGCGGCGGCGAGCAGCGCGGCGACCTCGGTCGGGTGGTGCGCGTAGTCGTCGACGACCCGCACGCCGCCCGCCTCGCCGCGAGCCTCGAAACGACGGCCGGTGCCGAGGAAGCCGTGCGCGGCCGCGACCGCCGCCGCCGGGTCGACGCCGAGCACGACCGCCGTCACGACGGCCGCGGTCGCGTTGAGCGCGTTGTGGTGCCCCGGCACGCGCAGCAGCAGCTCGAGCCCGTCGAGGCGCGCCGCACCGACCGTTCCGGTGAGCGACGCCCGCACTCCGGGTCGACCCGCCTCGTCGGTGGGGGCCACGTCCGCGACGCGCACGTCGGCGTCCGCGGACGTGCCGTACGTGACCACCGCTCCCCCGGCCCGGGCGTGGGACGACGCGAGGGCGCGCGCCCCCGCGTCGTCGGCGCACGCGACGAGCGTCCCGCCCGGGACGATCCGCGCGGCGAAGTCGACGAACGCCTGCTCGAACGCGGCACGCGACCCGTAGTGGTCGAGGTGGTCCGGCTCGACGTTGGTGACGACGGCGACGTCGGGGGCGTAGTTGAGGAACGACCCGTCCGACTCGTCGGCCTCGGCCACGAGGACGTCCGACCCGAGGTGGCCGCCCGCGACGGGGCCGTCCTCGGTGAGCACCGTGCCGCCGATCGCGAACGACGGGTCGAGGCCCGCGCCGCGCAGGACGGTCGCGATCATCGCGGACGTCGTGGTCTTGCCGTGCGCGCCCGCCACGGCGACGGACCGGCCGCGCGCCATGAGCGAGGCCAGCGCCTGCGAGCGGTGCAGCACGCGCAGCCCGGCCGCGCGCGCCGCGGCGAGCTCGGGGTTCGTCTCGCGCACCGCGCTCGACACCACGACGGTGTCCGCGCCGGCGACGTGCGCGGCGTCGTGCCCCACCCACACCCGGACGCCGTCGGAGCGCAGCGCGGCGAGCGCGTCGCCCTCGCGCGCGTCCGAGCCCTGGACGGGGACGCCGTGCGCGGCGAGGAGACGGGCGACGACGGACATCCCCGCGCCGCCGATGCCGACGAGGTGGACCGTGCCGAGCGCCTCGAGCGCGAGCGGGCCCTCGCCCGACGCCGCCGTCACGCCCGTGCCCCCGACGCAGCGGCGACGGCCTCGGCGACGAGGTCCGCGACCCGCGCGGCGCCGTCGCGCACGCCCGCTCCCGCGGCGGCCGCCGCCATCGCGTCGAGCCGGCCCGGGTCACCGAGCAGCGCCGGGACCTCGCGCGCGACCCACGCCGCGTCGAGCTGCGCGTCGTCGACGAGCAGGCCGCCACCCGCCGCGACGACGGGGCCGGCGTTGAGCCGCTGCTCCCCGTTGCCGATGGGCAGCGGCACGTAGACGGCCGGGATGCCCAGCGCCGCGAGCTCGCCCACCGTGCCCGCGCCCGCGCGGCACACGACGAGGTCCGCGACCGCGAGCGCGAGCTGCATCTCGGCGAGGTACTCGCGCACGTCGTAGCGCGCGCCGGGGTGGCCCGCGACGGCACCGGCCGCCGCCTCGCGCACCGCGCCGTCCTTGCCCTTGCCCGTCAGGTGGAGGATCTGCGTGCCCGCCCCGACGAGCGCGCCGGCGGCACCGGAGACCGCCTCGTTGAGGCTCTGCGCCCCCAGCGAGCCGCCGGTGACCACGAGCGTGCGCGCGCGGGGGTCGAGGCCGAGGCGCGCCGCGGCGTCCGCGCGCACCCCGGCGGCGTCCGCCGCCCGCGCGGCCACGAGGTCCTGGATCTCGCGGCGCAGCGGCAGCCCGGTGACGACGCCGCCCTTGAGCGGCGTGCCCTCGAACGTCACGCCGACGCGCGCGGCCCACCGGGCACCGAGGCGGTTCGCCAGGCCGGGGCGCGCGTTCTGCTCGTGGATCACGACCGGGACGTCGCGACGGCGCGCGGCGAGGTACGCGGGCGTGGAGACGTAGCCCCCGAAGCCGACGACGACGCGCGCGCCGGTCTCGTCGATGACGGCGCCCGCCGCGTCCACGGCGGACTTGAGGCGTCCCGGGAGGTTGACCCACTCCGCGCTGGGGCGGCGCGGGAGCGGGACGCGCGGCACGTGCCGCAGCGGGTAGCCCCGGGCGGGGACCAGGTCGTCCTCGAGGCCGCCCGCGACCCCGAGCGCGGTCACCACCACGCCGGGCTCACGCGCCCGGAGCTCGTCCGCCACCGCGAGGAGCGGGTTCACGTGCCCCGCCGTCCCGCCGCCTGCGAGCACCACCGAACCGATCGTCGTCACGTACCTCGTCGTCCTTCCCTGCGGCAGGTGCCGCGTCCTGTCCGTCGTGCGGAGGTCTGTCGTGCGGGGCGCGGGGCGTCCCACGGGTCCGGCGTCGCGGCCGGAGCGGCTGCGACCGCCGGGGAGGTCATCGCGCGGTCCGGCGCCGGGGGCGCGCCGCCCGGCCGACGACGGCGAGCGAGCGCCGCACGACGCTCCCCCGCGCGGCGAGCGCCTCGGCCGCGCCCGGTTCCGAGCGTGCGAACGAGATGAGCACGCCGAGCGCGGCCATCGTCATGATGAGCGCGGAGCCGCCCGCCGAGACGAGCGGCAGCGGGACGCCGATCACGGGCAGGAGCCCGATGACGACGCCGATGTTGATGAACGCCTGGCCGACGATCCAGCACGCGATCCCGGCCGTCGTGATCTTCACGAAGGGGTCGGGGTGGCGACGCACGATCCGACTCGTGGCGACTCCGACGATGACGAACAGCCCCAGCACGAGGAGCGTGCCGAGCAGCCCGAGCTCCTCGCCGATCACGGCGAAGATGAAGTCGTTGTGCGCCTCCGGCAGGTACGACCACTTCTCGCGGCTCGCCCCGAGACCGACGCCCGTGAGCCCGCCCGTGCCGAGCGCGTACAGACCGTGCATCGACTGGTAGCACTCGCCGAGGGTGTCCGTGCACTCGCGGTACGTCGCCATGATGCGCGAGAGCCGGTCGCCGCCCGACTGGTTGAGGATGAAGACGTACCCGACGACGAAGGCGGCACCGCCCGCCCCGAGGGCGAGCAGGCGCCCGTCGGCCCCCGAGACGAAGAACGCCCCCGCGATGATCGCCATGACGACGAGCGCCGTGCCGAGGTCGTGACCCGCGAGCACGAGGCCCACGACCGCGACCGCGACGGGGACCGCGGGGATCAGCACGTGCCGCCACTGCCCGAGCATCCGCTGCTTGCGCCCGAGCACGACACCGAGCCACAGCGCGAGCGCGAGCTTCGCGACCTCGGCCGGCTGGAACGTGAAGAGCCCGAGGTCGATCCAGCCCGTGTTGCCGTTGACGTTCTTCGCGAGCGGCGTGAACACGAGCATCTGCAGCCCGAGAGCCACGAAGAGCGCGGGCCATGCGAGCCGCTTGTACCAGTCGACCGGCACGCGCGTGGCGACGAGCAGGACGGGCAGGCCCATGAGGGCGAACTTCGCCTGGTCGAGGAACGCCCCGAACGGCGACTTGCCCGCGGCGATCTGCGTGACCGCCGAGCTGGAGAACACCATGACGAGACCGATGATCGCGAGCAGCGCCGTCGCGCCGACGAGCAGGTAGTAGCTCGTCACCGTGCTGTTCCACTGGCCGAGCCACGGGCGCTCGGCGGGCTCGGGCCGCGGGCGCCGCGGCTCGCGGGTCGTCGCCCGGCCCCGCGGCACCGTCCGGCTCGTGCCGGCCCGGGGGACGGTGCGCGTCGAGGGCGCGCCTCGCCCGTTCGCGGTCTGGGTCATGGGCTTCCCGGCCTACCCGTGGTCGGGGCGCAGGGCGCGCGCCGCCTCGGCGAACGCGTCGCCGCGCGCGGCGTACGAGCGGAACTGGTCCATCGACGCGCCGGCGGGCGCGAGCAGCACCGTGTCGCCGGCCTGCGCGAGGCGGCGGGCGGAGTCGACGGCGCGGGGCATCACGGTCCCAGTGTCGCCAGGATCCACGCGCACGACGGGGATATCGGGCGCGTGTCGGGCGAGCGCACCGGCGAACGGCTCGGCGTCGACGCCGATCAGCACGACGGCGCGCAGCCGGTCGGCGCGCGCGGCGACGAGGTCGTCGAACGACGCTCCCTTCGCGAGGCCGCCCGCGACCCACACGACGGTCCCGGGCGCGAACGCGGCGAGGGACGCGGACGCGGCGTGCGCGTTGGTCGCCTTGGAGTCGTCGACGTAGGCGACGCCGTCGACCGAGGCGACCTGCTCGATGCGGTGCGACCCCGTGCGGAACGCGCGCAGCCCGTCGCGGACCGCGACGGCCGGGACGCCGTGCGCCCGTGCCAGGGCGGCCGCCGCGAGCGCGTTCGCCACGACGTGGGCGGGCACGGCGCCGTCGGCGCCCGCGAGGTGCGACAGGTCGCCGAGCGTCGCGAGCTCGGCGGCGTGCGTGTGCCGGTCCGGAGCGTCCGCGGGCGCGTGGAACGCGCGGTCCACGAGCACGTCCTCGATGACGCCGAGCTGCCCGCGCGCCGGGGCGCCGAGCGTGAAGCCGACGGCGCGGGCCCCCTCGACGACGTCCGCCTCGCGCACGAGCGCCTCCGTGCGAGGGTCCGCGACGTTGTAGACGCACGCGACCCGGGCGTCCTCGAAGACGCGGCCCTTGTCGGCCGCGTAGGCGTCGATGCCGCCGTGCCAGTCGAGGTGGTCGGGGGCGACGTTGAGGACGGCGCCCGCCTCGGGGGACGTCGTGTGCGTGAAGTGGAGCTGGAAGCTCGACAGCTCGACCGCGAGCACCTCGAGCGTCGGGTCGAGCGCGGCCTCGACGACGGGCGTCCCGACGTTGCCGACCGCCGCCGTCCGCAGGCCCGCGGTCCGCAGGATCGTCTCGAGCATCTCGACGGTCGTCGTCTTGCCGTTCGTCCCGGTGACGGCGAGCCAGGGCGCGGGCCGCCCCGACGGGCCGGCGACGCGCAGGCGCCACGCGAGCTCGACCTCGCTCCACACCGGCACGCCGCGCTCCGCGGCGGCCACGAGCAGCGGGTGGTTCGGGCGCCAGCCCGGCGAGACGACGACGAGGTCCGTCGCCGCGAGGTCCACGTCCGCCGCGTCGTGCAGGTCGGCGTCGGCAGCGCCGTCGTCGAGCGTGACGACCGACGCCGCGCGCGGGCGGAGCGCCGCCGCGGCGGCGCGCCCGGACACCCCGAGGCCGGCGACGACGACGCGCGCACGCTCGAGCGGGACGGCGAGGTCGTGGGGGTCGCGTGCCACTAGCCGACCACCCACTCGGCGTAGAAGATCCCGATGCCGAGCGCCGCGAACAGCCCGGCGATGAGCCAGAAGCGGATGACGATCGTGACCTCGCCCCACCCGGACAGCTCGAAGTGGTGGTGCAGCGGCGCCATCTTGAACACGCGCCGCCCGGTCATCTTGAAGAACCCGATCTGGATGACGTCGGAGAGCACGATGATGACGAAGAGCCCGCCGATGATGAGCGCGAGGAACTCGGTGCGCGTGAGGATCGACAGGCCGGCGAGCGCGCCGCCGAGCGCGAGCGAGCCCGTGTCGCCCATGAAGATCTTCGCGGGGCTGGCGTTCCACCACAGGAACCCGAAGCACGCGCCGACGATCGCGGCGGCCACGATCGCGAGGTCCTGCGGGTCGCGCGTCTCGTAGCAGCTCGGCCCGGCCGACGCCAGGCGCTGGCAGGTCTGGTTGAGCTGCCAGATGCCCACGAGCACGTACGAGCCGAACACGATGAGCGAGACGCCCGTCGCGAGCCCGTCGAGACCGTCGGTGAGGTTGACCGCGTTCGACCACGCGGTGATGAGGAAGTTGGCCCAGAGCACGAACAGGATCAGCCCCACCGTGACGCCCGCGAACGCGAGGTCGAGGTTCGTGTCGCGCAGGAAGGAGATGCGCGTCGACGCCGGCGTGCGGCCGTGCTCGTTGGGGAACTGCAGCGCGAGCACCGCGAACGCGATCCCGACCGCGCCCTGGCCGATGATCTTCGCCCGGGCCGTGAGCCCGAGGCTGCGCTGCTTGCGGATCTTCGTGAAGTCGTCGAGGAAGCCGACGATCCCGAGCCCCGTCATGAGGAACAGGACGAGCAGGGCGGACACGCTCGGGAACCGCCCCGAGACGACGTACGACATCGCCCAGCCGAGCAGCGTCGCGCCGATGATGACGACCCCGCCCATCGTGGGCGTCCCGCGCTTGGTGAAGTGCGCCGTCGGGCCGTCCTGGCGGACGAACTGCCCGTAGTTGCGGTGCACGAGGAACCGGATGAACAGCGGCGTCCCGAAGAGCGCGACGAGCAGGGAGACGCCCGCCGCGACGATGATCGCGATCACGCGCGTTCACCTCCTGCCGCACCGGCGCCAGCGGCCGCCAGCTCGTCGCCGAGCCGCCACAGCCCGGACCCGTTCGAGGCCTTCACGAGCACGACGTCCCCCTCCTGCAGCTCGTCGCGCAGCAGCGCGGACGCCGCCTCGACGTCGGGGACGAAGCGCGTCTCGTCGCCCCACGACCCCTCCTGGGTCGCGCCGTCGTGGATCCCGCCGGCACCCTCGCCGACCACGACGAGCAGCTTGACGTTCAATCGGACCACGAGCCGGCCGATGTCGTCGTGCGCGACGCGCGAGTCCTCGCCGAGCTCCAGCATCTCTCCGAGCACGGCGACGGACCGCCGGTCGCGCCCCGCCATGACGGCGAGCGCCTTGAGCGCGGCGCGCATCGAGTCCGGGTTGGCGTTGTAGGAGTCGTCGATCACCGTGATGCCGTCGGGACGCTCGGTGACCTGCATCCGGTGCGGGCTCAGGGCACGCGCGTCGGACAGCCGGGCCACGACGTCGGGCAGCGCGACGCCGAGGCGCAGCGCGGCCGTCGCGGCCGCGAGCGCGTTCGTGACGTGGTGCTCGCCGACGAGGCCGAGGGTCACGCGCGCGCTCGTGCCCTCGCCGCGCGTCGCGTCGCCCGACGCGCCGGGGCGCACGCGCAGCGTGAAGGACGCCCGGCCCGTGCGGTCGATGCCCAGGTCCTCCGCGCGCACGTCCGCCGCGGGGATCGTCCCGAAGGTGACGACCTCCCCCGGCGCGACGTCGGCCATCGCCGCGACCCGCAGGTCGTCGGCGTTGAGCACGGCGACGCCGCCGGGCGCGAGGCCCGTGACGATCTCGGACTTGGCGCGCGCCACGGCCTCGATCCCGCCGAACTCGCCCAGGTGGGCGCTGCCCACGACGAGCACGACCGAGACGTCCGGGGGCGCGATGCGCGTGAGGTAGGTGAGGTGCCCCACGCCGCTCGCGCCCATCTCGAGCACGAGGAAGCGCGTGGACTCGTCGGCCTCCAGCACCGTGAGCGGCAGGCCGATCTCGTTGTTGAACGACCCGCGCGGGACCACGGTGGGACCCTCGGGGCGCAGGAGCTGGCCGAGCAGGTCCTTCGTCGTGGTCTTGCCCACGGAGCCCGTGACACCGACCACGCGCAGGTCGCCGCGCTCGCGCAGCGTCGCGAGCACGTGGCGGGCCAGCTCGCCGAGCGCGGCCTGGACGTCGTCCACGACGACGCACGGCACGTCGAGCTCGCGCGCGGCGAGGACGAGCGTCGCGCCCCCCTCGACGGCACCGGCGGCGTAGTCGTGACCGTCGACGTGCTCGCCCGGCAGCGCCACGAAGAGCGACCCCGGCGCGACCCGGCGCGAGTCGACGACGACGGGCCCCCCGACCCGGACCTCCGGGTCGGCGGACAGGCGTCCGCCGGTCGCTGCGGCCACCTGCGCCGCAGTGAGCTCGATCATGCGTGGTGCTCCTTCAGGTCGGGGGTGTCGTGGGGCGGCGTCGTCGCGGGGCGCTCCTCGAGCGCGGCCCGCGCCTCGACGCGGTCGTCCAGGGGGTGGTCGACGCCGGCGATCTCCTGCCACACCTCGTGGCCGCGGCCCGCGACGAGCACCGTGTCGTCCGGGCCCGCGGCGAGGATCGCCTCGCGGATCGCCCGGGCGCGGGGCGCGACCTCGAGCACGACGACGTCGCGCGGCTCGGGTGCGGCGGCCGCGGCCTCGCGCGCCGCGTGGGCGCCGGGCAGCACCTCCGCGCGGATCGCGGCCGGGTCCTCGCCGTGCGGGTCGTCGTCGGTCACGACCACGACGTCGGCGCCCTCGACCGCGACGCCGCCCATCGTGGGCCGCTTGCCGCGGTCCCGGTCGCCGGTCGCGCCGAACACGACCACGAGCCGGCCCGTCGTGGTGGGCCGCAGCGCGTCGAGCGCGAGGGCGAGAGCGTCCGGGTTGTGGGCGAAGTCGACGACGACGCGCGGCCGGTGGGGCGGCTCCGAGACGACCTCCATGCGACCCGGGACCGCCGGGTCGAGCCCGCCGGTCGCCGCGAGGGCCGTCTCGAGGTCGCGCGCGTCCGTGCCCGCCTCGAGCACGAGGGCCAGGGCGAGGGCGGCGTTGGCGACGTTGAAGTGCCCGGGCAGCGACGTCGTCGTGCGCACGCTGCGGCCGTCGCGGTGCCGCAGCGTGAACGCCGAGCCGCCCGCCTCCGACGGCTCGACGTCGTGGACGGTCCAGTCCGCCGCGGGCTGCTCGTCGCCCGCCGCGGTCGGGCTCACGCGCAGCGTGGCGACCGGGACGCGCGCGGCCGAGACCATCCGCTCGCCCCACGCGTCGTCGACCACGACGACGCCGCGGCGCGCGTGCTCGGGCGTGAACAGCAGCGCCTTGGCCTCGAAGTACTCCTGGAGGTCGCCGTGGAAGTCGAGGTGGTCCTGGCTGAGGTTCGTGAAGCCCACGACGTCGTAGACGAGCCCGTCGACGCGGTGGAGCGCGAGCGCGTGCGACGAGACCTCCATCGCGAGCGTGCGCACGCCGTCCTCGCGCATCGCCGCGAGCAGCGCCTGGAGGTCGGCCGCCTCCGGGGTCGTCAGGCGGCTCGGCAGCACCCGGTCGCCGGAGCGCATCTCCACGGTGCCGATGAGGCCGCCCGTCCAGCCGAGCGCGCGCAGCGCGTGGTCGACGAGGTACGTCGTCGTGGTCTTGCCGTTCGTGCCCGTCACGCCGAACGTCGTGAGGTCCTGCGCGGGGGCGCCGTACACCCAGGCCGCGACGGGGCCGAGGAGCGCGCGGGGGTCGGAGGCGACGAGCACCGGCACGTCGAGGCCGACGTCCGCGAGCAGGTCGGCGCCCTCGGCGTCCGTGAGGACGGCACGGGCGCCGCGGCCCACGGCGGCGGGCGCGAACCGCGCCCCGTGCGCCCGGGCGCCGGGCAGCGCCACGAAGAGGTCGCCCGCGTCGGCGGTGCGGTCGTCCGACGCCACCGACCACACCTCGACGGAGCCCGGTGCGGCGGCCGCGCCACCCGCGCGGACGTCGAGCCCGAACCGTGCTGCCAGGTCCGCCACCGACCGACGGGTGGTCGTGGCAGGGCGAAGACGGTCGATCGGGGATGTCACGTGTAGAACCTACCGTGCCGGGACGGGCCGCCCCGCAAGCCCGCGGGCCGGTGCACCCGGGCCGGGGCGCGCTTCACGGGACCTTCACCGGCGACCGGGAGAGGGGCGGTGAGGTTCACCACGTCGTCGGGAGCGGCACGTAGGGCTCGGTGCTCGGCTGGACGCCCTCGTGCTCGAGGGTGAAGCCCATGATCTCGCTGAACACCGGCGCCGCGACGACGCCGCCGAAGATCGACGAGTGCGGGTTCTTGAGGAAGACCGACACGGTGTAGCGGGGGTCGTCCGCGGGCGCGACGCCGATGAACGACGCCATGATCCCGGACAGCCGCCCGTCCTCGCCCGCCGCCTCCGCGGTGCCGGTCTTGCCCGCGACGCGGTAGCCGGGCACCGAGGCGCTCGAGCCGGTGCCCTCCTCCACGACGGACTCCATCATGTGCAGCACCGTGTCCGCCGTCTCCTGGGACACGACGCGCTCCGGCGCCGGGCGCTCCGCGGGCACGAGCTCGCCGCGCTCGTCCGTCGTCCCGGCGACGATGCTCGGCGTCGTGCGGACCCCGCCGTTCGCGATCGTCGAGAAGACGCTCGTCGCCTGGATGGCGTTGACCGACACGCTCTGGCCGAAGAGCACGGCGTACTCGGTGCGGCCGTCCCACGAGTCCGCCGGGTGCAGGATGCCCGCCGACTCGCCGGGCAGCCCGAGGCCGGACTTCTGACCGAAGCCGAACTTCCGCAGGTAGTCGTAGCGGACCTGCTTGGGGATCTTCTCGCCGACCTGGACCGTGCCCGTGTTCGACGACTCCGCGAGGATGCCCGCGAGCGTCAGGCGCTCGACGGGGTGGTCGTGCGAGTCCTTGAACGTCTGCCCGTTCGGGGTCGTGTAGCGGTCGGGCACCTCGAACCGCGACCCGGCGTCCGCGTGGCCGCCCTCGATGGCCGCCGCCATCGTGATGACCTTGCCCGTCGACCCGGGGTCGAACACGTTCGCCACGGCACGGCTCGGGCGGGCGACGGCGTCCGTCGAGCGGTCGTTCGGGTTCACCGTGCCCGAGTCCGCGAGCGCGAGCACCTCGCCCGTGCGGACGTCCTGCACGACGGCGATCGCGTACTCCGCCCCCGTCTCGCTCACCGCCCGGTCGATCGCGTCCTGCGCCTTCCACTGCACGTCGCGCACGGTCGTGAGGCGCACGTTCAGGCCGGGCACCGCCTCGACGACGTCGCACCGTCCCGTCGGGATGAGCTGTCCGCCGAGCCCTGCCTCGCACCGGCGCGAGCCCGGCGTCCCGGCCAGGACGTCGTCGTACGACGCCTCGATGCCGCCCCCGCCCGTCTGCTCGTCGTTGACGAAGCCCACGAGGTTGCCGGCGACCGTGCCCGCCGGGTACGTGCGCTCGCTCGTCATCGTCGTGCTGACGAACGCGGACAGCCGCAGGTCGGCGATCTGGCGCTGCACCTCGGGCGTGACGTCCTTCTCCAGGACGAGGTACCGCGACGTGCCGACGAGGTCGGCCGCCAGCTCGACCGCGGACCGGTCGAGGATCGGGGCGAGCAGCTTCGCGACGCCGACCGCGCCACCCTCCTCGAGCGGCTCCCCGTTGACGAGGTCGCCGGTACGGGGCTCGAAGCTCGCGATCGCCTGGAGGTCGGCCGCGACGGTGTACCGGTCCACCGAGGTCGCGAGCACCACGCCGTCGGCGTCCGTGATGTCGCCGCGGTGCGCGATCGTCGTCGAGCTGCGCGTGCGGTCGTTCTGGGCCTCGGCCGCGAGCGCGGGCCCGCGGAGCACCTGGACGTTGACGAGCTGCGCGATGAACACCGCGGTGATCACGCCCGCCACGACGATGAGCCAGCGCTGCCGACGCTCGGGCCGGCCCGGCTCGCGGGTCCCCCGGGCCGGACGGGCCGGCGGGCGGCCGGCGCCGCGCGGCGCCCGCGACACCGGGGCGCGCCCCGACGTGCTGCGCGTGGTCGACGTGCGACCGGACGTGGTGCGCCCCGTCGAGGCACGACCGGACGTGGCGCGCCCCGAGGCGGCGCCCGTCGAGGCGGCACGCGCGGGCGCAGGACCACCGGAGCGCGCACCCGCGGCCCGACCGGCGGACGCAGGACGGCCCCCCGAGGAGGCCCGGGAGGCCGCGGTGGCGGGACGGGGACGCGGGGTGCCCGCCGCCGGTCGTGACCGGCCGGTGCGCCCGGCGCCCGTGCCCTGCGTCACTCCCCCGCCCCCTCCTGCGCCACGCCGAGCACCGTGCCGTCGGACAGCCGGACCATCGCCGGGTCCTGCGCCTCGACCATGCCGAGACCGCGTGCGGTCTCCGGCAGCGCCGTCTTCTGCTCGGCGACCTGCAGCTGCAGGCTCTGCGTGTCCTGGGCCACGCGGCTCACCTCCCGGCGCAGCTCCGACATCTCGTAGGAGTTGCGCGCCATCGTCGTGTTCACCAGGAGAGCACACAGGAGCGCGGCGCCGAGGATCGACATGCAGACGACGAGGAACGGGACCTTGGAGCGCGCCTGCAGCGGCGCCCGGACGAGCTCGAGACGCGAGCGCAGCGCCCGCTCGGACGCGCCGCCCGGAAGGGCGGTCAGCGACGGGCGCGGTGCGGGCGCCGGCCGGGCCGGGCGCGGGAGCGGGCGGGCGGCGGTCGACCTCTGTGCGCTCATCGTGTCGTCTCCCCCGGGTCGTGCGGTCGGTCGGTCGGTCGGTGGCCGGGCGCCGCCGAGCGGCGAGCGGCGGACGGGCGGCGGTGCGGCGGTGTCGGGCGGGTGCGCTCGGCGGCACGCAGGCGCACGGACGCAGACCGCGGGTTCGTCTCGCGCTCCCCGGCCGGCGCCTCCTCGGCCCCCCGGGTCAGCAGGCGCAGGTACGGCTCGTCCTGCTCGGGCACGACCGGCAGGCCGGCGGGCGCGCTGATCGTCGCGCCGGCGGCGAGCACGCGCTTGACGATGCGGTCCTCGAGCGAGTGGTACGACTCGACGACGATGCGCCCGCCCACGGCGAGCACGTCCACCGCGGCGGGGACCGCGCGCTCGAGGACCTCGAGCTCGCCGTTCACCTCGATGCGCAGCGCCTGGAACGTGCGCTTGGCGGGGTTGCCGCCCGTCGTGCGGGTGGCCGCCGGGATCGACGCGCGGACGAGGTCGACGAGGTCCGCGCTGCGCTCCCACGGCTGCTGCTCGCGCCGGCGCACCACGGCCCGCGCGATCCGCTGGGCGAACCGCTCCTCGCCGTAGTCGCGCAGGATCCGGGTGAGCGCGCGCTCGTCGTAGGTGTTGAGCACGTCCGCGGCCGTGAGACCCACGGTCGGGTCCATGCGCATGTCGAGCGGGGCGTCGTGCGCGTAGGAGAACCCGCGCTCCGTCTCGTCGATCTGGAGCGAGGAGACGCCGAGGTCCATGAGCACGCCCTGGACCGGTGCGCCGACCACGTCCGCGACGACGTCCTCGATCTCGTCGTACACGGCGTGCACGGCGCGGAAGCGGTCGCCGAACCGGGCGAGCCTGCGCGACGCGCGGTCGATCGCCTCGGGGTCGCGGTCGATGCCGACCACGCGCGCCGTCGGCACCTGCTCCAGGACGGCCTCCGTGTGGCCGCCCATGCCGAGCGTGCAGTCGACGAGCACGGAGCCCGGCTCGCCGAGCGCGGGCGCGAGCAGGTCGACGCAGCGCTGGAGGAGGACCGGGACGTGCCGCTCGGCGGCGTCGTCGGGGGTGCTCGTCACGTCCTCCTCCTCTCCGTGCTGGTCGTCGTGCTCCGGTGCTGCTGCTGGTCGTGCTGTGCTGCGGGCCCCGTACGGTCAGGTCTCCCTCCGCGTCCTTTCTGGCGCCGGGGAAGTGCGCCAGACCGGGCGGGAGGAGGCCTCACCGTGCGGAGCCGGGGGTGCTCGGCCCTAGAAGCGCAGGTCCGGGAACACCTCCTCCGCGGTGTCGGAGTACGCCGACTCCTGCTCCGCGAGGTACGTCTCCCACGCCTGCGCGTCCCAGATCTCGACGCGCGTGCCGGCGCCGATCACGGCGACGTCGCGGTCGAGCCCCGCGTACGCCCGCAGGGGCGCGGGGATCGAGACACGTCCCTGCTTGTCCGGGATCTCGTCGCTCGCCCCCGAGAGGAAGACGCGCAGGTAGTCCCGGGCCTGCTTGCTCGTCACCGGCGCCTGCCGGATCTGGTCGTACATGCGCCGGAACTCGTCCATCGGCAGCAGGAACAGACAGCGCTCCTGCCCCCGCGTCATGACGAGACCCGGTGCGAGCCGCGACCGGAACTTCGCGGGGAGGATGAGCCTCCCCTTGTCGTCCAGACGCGGCGTGAAGGTGCCCAGGAGCAGGCCGGAGGAACCGCCGAGCACGTCGTCCACGAAGCCGGACATGCACCTGGCACCTCCCCTCCTGCTCCCTTCTGCTCCACGGTACTCCACTTCCCTCCACCGCTCTCGGCGAAAGTCCCGGGTTTCACCCGTCTTCGCAGGATCTCCGCAGGTCAGACGGGCTGGAGCGCGGTGGAGGGGAGGACTCCCCAGGGCGCGTCGCGCCCGCCTCCCGAGGGCCGCCGTCGGGCGGCGACCGCTTCCGGGAGCCGTTCGGCGGGTCCTGGGCGGCGGCGCCCCGGTGCCCGTGGAGGGAGAGGGAGGGGCACGGGCCGGTCGGGGCGGCCCCCGGGCCGGGGTCGGCGGACCTCCCCCCGTCTACTAGGCTCTTCCCACCCGCGGTCTCGCCGGTCCGCGGCCCTGCGCCACCGACGACGGAGGTCCCCGTGCTCCCCGACATCGCCCCTGTCGCGCCCTCCGACGAGCCCGGGTCAGGTCGCCTCGCCGGTCTCGACGAGCTGGTCGAGACCACCGGACGGATCCGCTCCGGCATCGAGTCCGTGGTCACCGGGCGGCCGGACCTCGTGACCGTCACCGTCGCCGTCCTCCTGGCACAGGGTCACCTCCTCGTCGAGGACGTCCCCGGCGTCGGCAAGACGACGCTCGCCAAGGCGCTGGCGCGCACGATCGACTGCAAGGTCGGCCGCATCCAGTTCACGCCCGACCTCCTGCCGAGCGACCTCACCGGCGTCAACATCTACCGCGCCGCGAACCACGAGTTCGAGTTCCGGCCCGGCCCCGTCTTCTCCAACATCGTCATCGGTGACGAGATCAACCGCGCCTCCCCCAAGACGCAGTCGGCGCTCCTGGAGTGCATGGAGGAGGGCCAGACGACGGTCGACGGCACGACCCACATGCTCCCGAGCCCGTTCCTCGTCGTCGCGACCCAGAACCCGGTCGAGATGGAGGGCACCTACCCGCTCCCCGAGGCCCAGCGCGACCGCTTCATGGCGCGGCTGACCGTGGGGTACCCCGACGTCGACGCCGAGCTGCGGATGCTCGACCGCCAGGAGACGGACAACCCCCTCGCGCACCTGCGGCCCGTGACCACCGGGGCGGACGTGCTGCGGTTCGCCGAGGTCGCGCGCTCGGTCCACGCGTCCACGGCCGTCAAGCGCTACGTCCTGGCGCTCGTCACCGGGACGCGCGAGCACCCGGGCCTGCGCCTCGGCGCCTCCCCCCGCACGACGCTCCAGCTCCTGCGCGCGGCGAAGGCCCTGGCCGCGATGGCGGGGCGCGACCACGTCCTCCCCGACGACGTGCAGTACCTCGCGGTGCCCGTGCTCGCGCACCGGCTCGTCGTCACCACCGAGGCACGGCTCTCGGGCCAGGACGCCGAGGCCGTCGTCGCGTCCCTCGTGGCGCAGACGCCGATCCCCGCGCTGGACGCGACCGAGCGACGCTGACGTGCGCGGCCCGTCGTTCCTCGCGCGGCTCCGGCGCAGGACCAGGAGCCTCGCCAGCGCGCGCCCGACCCGCCGCGGCACCGTGGTCCTCGGTGCGGGCGCCGCGCTCGTGGTGCTCGGCGTCACGCTCGGCCTGCCGGACCTCGTCGGGCTCGGCGCGGCGGGCCTCCTCGCCGTGGGCGCCGCGTGGTGCTGGATGGCGGCCCGGCGCATCGACCGGGGGCGCGGCGCGCTCCACGTGACGCGCCGGGTGCAGCCCAACCCCGCCGTGCGCGGCCAGCTCACGACCGCGCGCCTGACCGTCGCGGCGGCGCGCACGACGTCGTCGACGGCCTCCACGCTCGCGCGCCTGCGCATCAGCGAGCAGGCCGCGCACGAGCTGTCCGACCAGGGCTCGTTGCGCGCGCAGGTCGCGACGGTCGGCGACCACATCGCCGTGCGGTACCGCCTGCGGCCGCTGCGCCGCGGCCGGTGGCCGCTCGGCCCGCTCCTCACGACGCGGACCGACCTGTTCGGCCTCGTCAGCGCGACGCAGGAGCTCGGCGACCCGACGGCCGTGGCCGTCTGGCCGCGCACCGTCGAGCTGCCCGTGCGCGGGAGCCGCGCGTTCGGCGAGCACGAGCGCTCGGCCTCCGGCGCCCGGCTCGCGTCGAGCGACGACTCGGTCCTGCGCGACTACGTCGCCGGTGACGACCCCCGCCGCGTGCACTGGGTCAGCGCCGCGCGCCGCGGCCAGCTCATGGTGCGCTCCGACGAGAGCGCGGGCCTGCCGCCCGTGACGGTGCTCCTCGACCGCGGCCTCCTGCCCCACCCGGAGCTCGCCGCGTCGAGCCCGCGGGCGCTGGCCGACGGCGAGTGGGCCGTCGAGTGCGCGGCGTCGATCGGGGTGTCGCTGCTCCAGGCGGGGCACCCCGTCCGCCTCGTCCCCACGTCGCTCGCCGCGGTGGTCCCCGGCACCGGCTTCCGCGTCAACCGGTCCGGCGAGGGCCCGGCCGACCTGCTCGACGCCACGGTCGACCTGCACGGGCACCAGGTCGTGGCGGACGCCGACCGCTCCGTCGTCACGACCTGCGAGGCGCTGCGACGCGACCGCCGCCCGGGCGAGATCACCGTCGCCGTGCTCGGCCCGCTCGGCTCCGTCGCGCGGCACACCGTCGCCGCGATGGCCGGGGACGGCGTCCACCGCGCGCTCGTGGTGAGCACCCGCCCGTGGGCCCCCGAGCACGCCGACGCCGTCGAGACCGTCACCGCGCTGCGCTCGACGGGGTGGCACGCCGCGCTCGTCGACCCGTCCGCGTCGCTCGAGCACGCCTGGACCCTGCTCGCGGAAGGCTCACGATGACCGCACCCCGACCGGGAACCTCGGACTCCGCGGGCCTGCGCGTGCTCGCGACGAGCGCACTCGTCGCCACCGCGGTCGTCGCGTCGACGCACGCGCTGGGGAGCGTCGTCGGGCCGGGCGGCTGGACGGGCACGGTCGTGCGCGTCGTCGTCGTCCTCGCGCTCGTCACCGGCCTCAGCCGCTGGGCGCTCGAGCGGAGCCACGCGGCGCGCGGCGAGGTGCTCGCACCGCCGGCGGCGCTCCTGCCGTCGCTCGCGGGGCTCGTCGTCGGGCTGTGGGCCCTGCTCGGGCTGTACGGCGGGCCGACGGACCGGTTCTCGCTCCTCATCGGCCTGTCCAACGTGGACCGCGTCCTGTCCCGCCTGGGCACCGCGCGCGACCTCACGCTCGCGGAGGTCGCCCCGATCGACCCCAGCCTGCCCATCGCGCTCCTGGCGGTCGGCGGCGCGGTCGTGGTCTTCGTCGTCGCCGACCTCATGGCCGGCGGGCTGCGGCTCGGCGCGGGAGTCGCGCTGCCGCTCCTCGCCCTGTGGGTGCCCGGGCTCGTCATCGTCGGCGAGGTCCCGCCGCTCGCGTTCGTCGTGACGGTCACCGCCCTCGTGCTCCTCCTCGCCGTGGACAACCCGCACCGCGCGGTCCGCCGCGGGGCGTCCGCGCGACGCCCGGAGGACCGCGCCGCCGGAGGCCTGCGTGCCGCGGGCGCGCTCGTCGTGGCTGTCGCCGTGGCGGTCACCGCGCTCGGCCTCGGGTCGGCGAGCGCCTCGCTCCCCGAGGTGGCGTCGGCGTCGTGGTCGCGCCTCTTCTCCTCGACCGGCCAGACCGTCCGGCTCTCCGACGACCTGGACATGCGGCGCGACCTCGCCGAGCGGTCCGGCGAGGTCGTCCTGCGCTATCGGACCGACGGCGAGGGCGTCGGCCCCCTGCGGGTCTTCACGCTCACCGGCTTCGACGGCACCAACTGGCGCCGCGGCGCCGACCGCGACGGCACGCCCATCGACGGCGGCGAGCAGCTCCTGTGGCCCGACGACCCGGGCGCGACCGGGGACCCCACGTCGCTGCGCGTCACGCTCGAGTCGCTGCGCGACACCAAGCTGCCGCTCCCGACCGAGCCGCGCGCCGTCGGCATCGACGGCGACTGGGCGTACGACGACGTGCGCGACGAGGTGCTCGGCGAGCAGCCGACGGGCGCGGGCACGTCCTACGAGGTCACGGTCTTCCCGCGGCCGCTCGACGCCGACGCGTTGCGCGGCGCCAGCGGCGCGGACCCGGACGACCCCAACTACCTCGACGTGCCCGCGACGGAGCACGAGCAGGACATCCGCGACCTCGCGACGTCCGTCGTCGACGGCGCGACGACCCGCTACGACCAGGCGCTCGCGCTGCAGACCTACTTCCGCGACATCTCGCAGTTCACGTACTCCACCGAGGTGCCCCCGGGCGCCTCGGGCGACGCCGTCTGGGACTTCCTCCAGGACCGGACGGGCTACTGCGTCCAGTTCGCGACGTCGATGACGATGATGGCCCGCACGCTCGGCATCCCCGCGCGGCTGGGCGTCGGGTTCCTGCCGGGCGAGCGGGTCGACGAGTCGAGCTACCAGGTCACGGGTCGCGACTCCCACGCGTGGCCCGAGCTGTACTTCCCGGGCCAGGGCTGGGTGCGCTTCGAGCCGACGCCCGCCCAGCAGACCGGTCCGACGCCGACGTGGGCCACCCCGGTCGCCGTCACGCCCGGCGGCCCGGCCGACCCGGGGAACGTCCCGACGCCGGGCGCCACCACGGCCGCGCCGTCAGCGCCGGCGACCCCGACCCCCACCGCCCCGGGGGCCGGCGGCACGACGGACGGCACGCAGGAGGACTCCACCTCGTGGCCGCTCGTCGTGGGCGTGGCGCTGCTCGTCGCGGCGGTGCTCGCGGCAGGGCTGTGGTTCGTGCTGCGCCGACGCACGGAGGCGGAGAGCCTGCGGGACGCCGAGGACGCGTGGGCCGAGCTCGTCGCACGGCTGGGTGCGCTGGACGTGCGCTGGCCGTCGTCCACGACGCCGCGCCGCGTGCCCGCCGTCGTCGTCGCGACCCTGCAGACGCGGCGCGGGGCGGATGCCGAGGACGAGGACCTGGCCGAGACGCTCACGGCCCTCGCGTCGGCCCTCGAGGCGGAGCGCTACGCCCCGCGTCCGCGCGAGACGGTCAGCCCGGAGCGCCTCCAGGCGCTCGTCGACGCTGCCGTCGAGGGGATCGAGAGGTCGCTCAGCGACCGTCCTGCTCGCGCCGACGGTCCCAGCGCTCTTCGAGTCGGCTGAGGAACGGCTTCCGCGACGTCCTGCTCGCTGCGGCCGGCCGAACGGTGCCGTCGGCCTCGACGGTGCCGACCGGTCCCCTGCGGGAGGCGCGCGGTGCCTGGAAGACCAGCACGACGCCGGCGAACATGAGGACGAAGCCGATGACGCCGAGCCAGGTCTGCGAGAGCGCGGCGCCCAGCACCAGCAGGAGCAGCCCTCCCACGACGCCGACACCGGCCAGGACGTAGCGCAGCGCAGAGCGACGTCGAGGGGCCTGGAGCGTGTTCGCCAACCGCGGATCGTCCGAGGTGAGCGCGCGCTCCATCTGCTCCAAGACCCGCTGCTCGTACTCAGACAGAGGCATGAGCACCCCGATTCTCCACGGCGGTCGTGTGACACCCTCAGGATAGATCGACATCCGCGGGGGTGGTAGTCGAGCGGGCCCGGGCGGGCCCCATCGCGATGGATCTCACCCCGAAACGGCCGCGGACGGCGTCGACGGCCTCCTCCGCGCGCCGTCGGACGGCGTTCGTCTCCACCACGGCCTCCTCGAGCGTGGGCTGGACGACGGCCTCCGCGCGCGGCTCGAGACCTTCCGCACGCACCCCCACGAGCCGGACCGCGAGCCCTCGCAGGTCCACCCCCGCGACGAGCTCGCGCGCGACGAGGTAGATCTCGCGCGCGACGTCCGTCGGGGCGCCGAGCGTGCGGGCGCGCGTGACGGTCCGGAAGTCGCTCGTGCGGACCTTCACGCTCACCGTGCGGGCGACGAGGCCCTGGTGCCGGAGCCGCCCGGCGCACCGGTCGGCGAGCTCGAGCACGCGCGCCTGCACGGCGGCGAGGTCGCGCAGGTCGTGCTCGAACGTCGTCTCCGCGCCGATGCTCCGCTCCGAGCGCTCCGGCTGGACGGGGCGCGGGTCGCGACCCCACGCGAGGTCGTGCAGGTGCGCCCCGGAGACCTTGCCGACCGCCGTCTGCAGGGACGCCACGTCGGTGTCGGCGAGCTCGGCGACCGTCCGGATGCCCCACTGCGCGAGGACGGCCTCCGTGCGCTCGCCCACGCCCCACAGCGCCCCGACCGGCAGGGTGCGCAGGAACGGCACGGTCGCCGCGGCGGGCACGAGCAGCATGCCGTCGGGCTTGGCGTGCGTGGACGCGAGCTTCGCGACGAACTTCGTGGTCGCGATCCCGACCGAGCACGTGATCCCGTGGTCCGCCTGGACCCGACGCCGCAGCGCGGCCGCGATCCGCGTGGGCGGCCCGAGACGGCGCCGCGCGCCGCTGACGTCGAGGAACGCCTCGTCGACGCTCACCTGCTCCACGAGCGCGGTGATCTCCCCGAGCGCGGCCATGACCGAGCGCGAGACCTCGTGGTACCGCGCGTGGTCCGGCGGCACGACGACCGCCTGCGGGCACAGCCGGCGGGCGGTCGTCATGGGCATCGCCGAGTGGACGCCGAACGCGCGCGCCTCGTAGGTGGCGGCCAGGACGACGCCCCGCTCGGCACCGCCGACGATGACCGGTCGCCCGACGAGCTGGGGACGCCGCGCGAGCTCGACCGAGGCGAAGAACGCGTCCATGTCGACGTGCAGGATCGAGCAGCCGCTCTCGTCGTCCCCCCAGTCCCGGCGGACGACGGCACGAGGACCCCGGCTCATCGGGTGCTCACCGTGCCCGCGGGCCGACCGGCCGGGTCGTCACGACGCCACCGTCCGCAGCCCGGGGAGCCGGACGAAGCCGGCGTCCGGGTCGACGAGCATCGCGACCTCGTCGCGGAAGTCCTCGGCGCACGCGACGAGCTCGTCGGCGCGACGCGGGTCGACCTCGTCGATCCGCCCGGCGTCCACGGCGGCACGGACGCGCGCGCCGCTCGCGAAGTACACCGACCACGCGGCGAGCGCGGGCTCGGCGTCCGCGAGCTGCTCCCACACCGAGCGGGCGCGCCCACGCCGCACGGGGCGCGCACGGAGCGCGACGACCGCGGACGCGGCCCGCAGCGCACCGAGGTGGGCGTGGACGAACCGCTCCCCCGCGTCCTGCGCGAGCGCAGCCGCGACGAGCTCCGCGTCCGCGCGGGCGAGCAGCCGCCGGACCTCGGCGGGAACCACGACCTGCGCCCTCGCGCCTGCTTCGTTCGACATCGCGCACCTCCTGCTCCACTATCGAACACCTGTTCGATCCTGTCAACGTGCCGAGTGTCGGCAGCCCGTACGGTGGGCACATGGCTCGCCGCACCTCCCGACGCCCTCCAGGGTCCTCCGCACCACCCACACCGCCCCGGCGTCGGGGCGCCGCGCGTGGCGGGCCAGCGGCGTCCGACCTCCCGGACGAGCCCGTCGCGACCACGACGGGCACCGCACGCGTCGAGCGCGACCCCGACCGCCCGTCCGCGGTCACCCTCTACGTCAACGGGGTGCCGAGCTCGTACCTCGACCTGGACGACCCCGGGATGCTCGCGTTCGAGTACATGCAGCAGATGGCCGCGGTGGTCGACGAGCTGCACCCCGGACCCGTGCGTGCGCTGCACCTCGGCGCCGCCGGGTGCAGCCTGCCGCGCTGGGTCGAGCACACCCGGCCCGGCTCGACGCAGCTCGGGGTCGACCTCGACGCGCGCCTCCTGGAGCTCGTCCGCACCTGGTTCGACCTGCCGCGCTCCCCGCGCCTGCGGCTGCGGCCCGACGACGCCCGGCACGCGGTGGAAGGGCTCGCCGACGCGTCGTTCGACGTCGTGGTCCGGGACGTCTTCCACGGCGACCGCACGCCCGACCACCTCGTGACCCTCGGCATGGCCGAGGAGGTGCGACGCGTCCTGCGACCGGGCGGCGTCTACCTGGTCAACTGCGCGGACCGGCCGCCCCTCGCGTCGGTTCGGCGCGAGCTCGCGACGCTCGCCGCCGCGTTCGCGGGCGGCGCGGGCGACGGCGCCGTGGACGAGGGGCGCGTCGCGGCGATCGCCGAGCCCGCACAGCTCAAGGGCCGCCGGTACGGGAACGTGGTGCTCGCCGCGGTCGCGCCGGGCGGTGCCGGGCCTGCCCTGACCGGCCCGGGCCTCGCGCGCGCCGTGCGCTCGCTGGCCGTGCCCGCGCGCGTCCTCGTGGGGAGCGAGCTGCGGACCTTCGTCGGCCCGGCGGCGCCCCTCCCGGACCCCACGCCCGCTGACCCCGCCTCCGAGGGGCCCGCTCCCGGGGTCACCACGCCCGCGCGGCCGGCGCCCGACGAGCACGCAGGGGCGACGGGCGAGGGCTGACACGCCAGGAGCCGCGCCCCGGAGGGGACGCGGCTCCTGCGCTGCTGCTACGACCGGGTGACCCGACCGCAGGACGTCGTGGACGTCAGAGCGGGCGGACCTTCTCCGCCTGCGGGCCCTTCGGCCCCTGGGTGATCTCGAACTCGACCCGCTGCGCCTCGTCGAGCGTGCGGTACCCGTTCGTCTCGATCGCCGAGTAGTGCACGAAGACGTCGGCACCGCCGCCGTCCTGCGCGATGAAGCCGAAGCCCTTCTCGGCGTTGAACCACTTCACAGAACCCTGCGCCATGCTGTTCCTCTGACCTTCTGTCCATCCGGGGACATCAGCAGGCGGACCCTTCGTCCACCCCCGTGCGCCGCAATGCCATGTCCCACGTCCTTCGCCGGCGCCCCGGCCGTGTGCGGCCGGCAGGCCCGACGCCGGACCGCCCCGCCGGGCGGACCCACGTACCGGCCGTGCACCGGGTCGTGCGCAAGTACGTCACTGCAACAGGCCACAGTGTGGCATGGACCACGTCAGGTCCGCCACGGAGAACGGGCCCTCTCGTGCTGATTTTTCGGCACATACTCCCCTGAGTGGAGGAGGGCGCCGTCACTCCCCCGACTGCTGCGCGAGGAAGCGCTCGAACTCCGCGCCGAGCTCGTCGGCCGTGGGGATCGGCGCCGACTCGGCGAGCAGGCTCGTGCGTCCGACCGAGCGGGCGAAGGCGTCGTACTGCTCCTCGAGCGCCCGGACCACGGCCGCGACCTCCTCGGAGTCGCGCACCTGGCGCTCGACCTCGGTCTTCGCGTCCTGGACCGCGTCCGCGAGGCCGCCGGTGGCGAGGTCGAGGCCCGTCACGCGCTGGACGTGCTCGAGCGCGACGACCGCCGCGGGCGGGTACGACGACTGGGCGAGGTAGTGCGGCACGTGCACCGTGTAGCCGACGGCGTCGTGGCCGGCGCGCCCGAGCCGGAGCTCGAGCAGCGCGGCGAGGCTGGCCGGGACCTTGACCGTCCCGAACCACGACGTGTGCTCGCCGAGCAGCTCGGGGCGCGTGGCGTGCGCCGTCACCGAGAGCGGCCGCGTGTGCGGGATGCCCATCGGGATGCCGTGGAAGCCCACGACGAGCGAGACGCCCAGGCGCTCGACGACGTCGCGCACCGCGGCGACCACGCGCTCCCACTGGACGTCCGGCTCGGCGCCGTGCAGCAGCAGGAAGCCGGTGCCCTCGGCGTCGCGCACGTGGTCGACGACGAGGTAGGGCTCGTCGTAGTCGGACCAGCGGTCCGTGCTGAAGGTCATCGTGGCCCGCTTCGAGCGGTAGTCGATGAGCTGGTCGGCGTCGAACGTCACCAGGCGGGTGACCTCGCCGATCTCCAGCAGGTGGTCGACGGCCACCTCTCCCGCGCTGCCCGCGTCGACGAACCCCGCGACCGCGTGCAGCAGCACCGGCCCGGAGCCCGCCTCGGGCGGCGTGGGCCACAGGCGCGCCACGGCCTGCTCGTCGAGCTCGTAGATCCCGCGAGGGTCCAGCATGCATCCTCCTCGTCACGTCCTTCGCCCGTGCGCCGCCGGTGGCGCGCTGCGGGCCTGACGAGGTAACGCGCCCCGGGCCAGGGATCATTCCCGGCCGGCTGCGCCGGCGGTCAGCGACCGGGGAGGCGCACCACGGAGACGAAGAAGTCGTCGATCTGCCGGACGACGTCGATGAAGCGGTCGAAGTCGACGGGCTTGGTGACGTAGGCGTTGGCGTGCAGCGAGTAGCTGCGCACCACGTCCTCCTCGGCCTCCGACGTCGTGAGCACCACGACGGGGATCTTGCGCAGCGCGTCGTCGGCCTTGAGCTCGGCCAGGACCTCGCGCCCGTCCATCCGGGGCAGGTTGAGGTCGAGGAGGATGAGGTCGGGCGTCGGGGCGCCCGCGTGCTCCCCCTCCTTGCGCAGGAACTGCAGCGCGCTCACGCCGTCGGACACCACCGAGAGGCGGTTGGTGACCTTGTGGTCCTCGAACGCCTCGCGGGTCATGAGCACGTCGCCCGGGTCGTCCTCCACCAGGAGGACGTCGATCGGCTTGCTGCCGTGGCTCATGCGGGGCTCTCCTCGTCGTCGGGGCGCGCGGGGGCCGGAGCGTCCGGACCGGCGCCGCCGGGGTCGGAGCGAGCGTAGCCGACCTGGGCCTGCACGTAGGCGTGGGCGAGCGTGAAGCGGATGGTCGTCCCGCCCTCGCGCGGCTCGATCCAGATGCGCCCGCCGTGGTACTCGACGATGCGCTTGCACAGCGCGAGGCCGATGCCCGTGCCCTCGTACACGTCCTTGGCGTGCAGGCGCTGGAAGATCACGAACACGCGGTCGGCGTACTGCGGGTCGATGCCGATCCCGTTGTCCTCGACCGACAGCTCCCAGTGGGTGTCGCGGGCGAGCACGCCGACGTGCACGACGGGCGCCCGGTCCGGGTGGCGGAACTTCAGCGCGTTGCCGACCAGGTTCGCGAGGAGCTGGTGCAGGAGCGCCTGCTCCCCCACGACGACGGGGAGCGGGTCGTGCGTGACGCGCGCCCCGGACTCCGCGATCTTGTCGGAGAAGTCCTCGAGCACGCCCCGGAGCTCGTCCTCGAGGTCGACGTCGACGCGCTCGGTGCCCGTCCGGCCGACGCGGGAGAACCCGAGCAGGTCCTGGATGAGGCGCTGCATGCGCTTCGCGCCGTCGACCGCGAAGTCGATGTACTGGTCGGCGCGGTCGTCGAGCTCGCCCCCGTAGCGCTTCTTGAGGAGCTGCGTGAAGCTCGCGACCTTGCGCAGCGGCTCCTGGAGGTCGTGCGAGGCGACGTACGCGAACTGCTCCAGGTCGCGGTTCGAGCGCTCCAGCTCGCGCGCCTGCTCGGCGAGCAGCTCGTGCGAGCGCGCCGCGTCCTCGTGCGACGCCTTGATCTCCGCGACCTGGCTGACGAGCTCGACGCGCATGTGCTCGACGTCCTGCGCGAGGTCCGCGATCTCGGCGGGCCCGGACGTGACGACCGGCTCGTCGAGGCTCCCGGAGCTCACGCGCCGCACGCGGTGCGCGAGCTCGGCCATGGGTTCGGTGACCCAGCGCTTGAGGCAGACCCACAGGATGATGCCGACCGCGAGCGCCGAGCCGACGAGGACGAGGACGCTCCCGAACAGGGCGCGGCTCCACCGGTCGAGCGCGTCGAGGCGTTCGACGCGCTCGTCGCGCAGCTGGTCGACGTACTGCGCGGTGTCGGCGCGCGCCGCCGCGAAGAGCTCGGCGCCGCGCGCCTGGTCGACGGCGCGCACGCGCCCGGGACCCTGCGCCTCGGTGGTGGCGATGGCGGGCTCGGCCGCGTCGGAGACCCAGGCGCGCACCGAGGACTCGGCCTGGGCGAGCGTCCCGGCGAGCTCGTCGTCGAGGCCGAGACGGTCGACGAGCGCGGCGTCGGGGACGACGCCCTCGGCGTCGACGCCCACCGCGCGCGTGTAGGCCTCGAGCGCCGTCGCGTCGCCCGTGGCGACGTACGCGCGCACCGCGACCTCGGCGTCGAGCAGGCCGACGTACGCGCCGTCCGCCTCGCTCACCGCGTCGAAGAACGGCCCTGTCACGTCGGTCTGGAGGGTGAGGACGCGCGACAGCGCGATCGCGGACGTCGCCAGCACGCCGAGGAGGATCACCCCGGCGACGACGAGCGCCCAGCCGAGCCGCCGACGCAGCGTCGGGGCACGACGCTCGCCCGCGCGCCTGCGGTCGCCGGCGGCGCTCACCGGGCCCACTCGTCCGAGTCCGCGAGGGTCGCCGACCGCTCGCCCGGGGAGGTGCCCTCGCCGTCCCACCCGAGCACGAGGAGAGCAGCGTCGTCCGCGAGGGGGCCGCCGTGGAGGTCGCGCACACGACGGAAGACCCGCTCGACGACGCCCTCGACGCCCTGCTCCAGCGCGCTGTCGACGGCGCGGCGCAGGCCGTCGACCCCGACGCGCTCGGGGCGGGTCCGCGCGTCGCCCGCCCCGGCTCCCGCGACGGTCGCCTCGACGAGGCCGTCGGTGTAGAGCATGAGGGCCCAGCGCTCGCCGAGCTCGACGGGCTGCGACGTCCAGCCGCCCGCGACCGGGATGCCGAGGGCGCGGCCGCGCGACGTCGGCGTGATCTCCGACGCCGTGTCGCGCAGCAGCAGCGGCGCGAGGTGGCCCGCGAGGTAGACCTCGGCGCTGCGGCGGTCCGCGGAGACGACGACCTGGCAGAGCGTGACGAACACCTCCGGGCGAGCGCGCTCGGGCACGAGCACGCGCTCGAGCAGCGGCAGGATCGCCTCCGGCTGGGTCTCGCTGAGGACGATGGTGCGCCAGGCCGTGCGCAGCGTCGCGCCGAGCGCGGCCTCGTCCGGGCCGTGCCCCGCGACGTCCCCGATGACGCACAGGACCGTCCCGTCCGGGCGCTCGACCGCGTCGAAGAAGTCGCCGCCGAGCAGGCCGTTGCCGCCCGGCACGTAGCCGACCATGACGTCGAGGCGGTCGTCCTGCACGAGCGGGGTCGGCAGGAGCGCGCGCTCGAGGCGCGCGGTCTCGGCCGCGCGGACCTCGCTGCGGTACAGCGCGCGCTGCTGCTCGACGGACATGCGGCGCTGGACCGCGTAGCGCACGGACCGCCCGAGCAGGTCGCCGTCGACCTCCCCCTTGACGAGGTAGTCGTCGGCGCCCGCGGCGACCGCCTGCACGCCGAGGTCGATGCCCGAGTGGCCGGTCAGGACGACGAGCGCCGGCGGCCGCGACCCCGCGCGCACGCGCTCGACGGCGGACAGGCCCACCGAGTCGGGCAGGCCCAGGTCCAGCAGCACGCAGTCGACGTCGTGGGAGACGACCATCTCGAGGGCGCCGTCCAGCGTCGTCGCGCGGTGCAGCTCGACCTTGAGGTTGCCGTCGGCCAGCAGCTCCTCGACGAGGATCGCGTCCCCGTCGTCGTCCTCCACGAGCAGGATCCGGAGCTCGTCCGTCGGGGCCAGCACGGCGCGCCCCGGGTGCGCCTGGTCCGGTCCGGCGGCGTCGTCGCCGCGCGCGGAGGGTCGGCCCGGGGCTCGACGCTCGCTCCCGGTCACGACGCCCGCTCCCCTCTGGTCGCCATGGGCCACGATCCTAGCCGCAGGCGCGCGTCCGGCCCGGTCACGGCGCCAGGACGCGCCGGTCGCCGGTCCCCGGGACGGCCGTCGTACGCCATAATGGACGGCCGCGCGGGCGGCGCGGCGCCGGTCGAGGAAGGGACAGCGTGGGACGCAACGACGAGCTCCGGCTCGAGCAGGAGGTCGTGGACACCCTCTACGCGCGCCTCGACGAGCTGCGGGCGGCCGCCCGGGCACGCCTCGACGAGGTCCGACGGTCCGGCCCGTCGGGCTCGCCGCAGAACCGCAGCGAGCGCGACGCGTTCGCGACGCTGTACGAGGACCGCGTCGCGCAGCTCGACGCGGTCGAGGACCGCCTCGCGTTCGGCCGCCTCGACCTCGACGACGGCACCCTGCGCTACGTCGGGCGCATCGGCCTCACCGACGAAGAGCACTCGAGCCTCCTCACGGACTGGCGCGCGCCCGCCGCCCAGGCGTTCTACCGCGCGACGGCGGCCCACCCGGACGGCGTCGTGCGCCGTCGGCACCTGGTGACGCGCGGTCGTGCCGTGACGGGGCTCGAGGACGAGCTCCTCGACCTCGACGCCCCGGAGGCCGTGACCGGCACGACGCTCTCGGGCGAGGGCGCGCTGCTCGCCGCGATGGCCGCGGGCCGCACCGGGCGCATGGGCGACATCGTCGCCACGATCCAGTCGGAGCAGGACGCGATCATCCGCTCCGAGCTCGCGGGGGCGCTCGTCGTCCAGGGCGGGCCCGGCACGGGCAAGACTGCGGTCGCCCTGCACCGCGCGGCCTACCTGCTGTACGCGCACCGGCGGCTGCTGGAGCGCTCGGGCGTCCTGCTCGTCGGCCCAAGCCTCTCGTTCCTGCGCTACATCGACCAGGTGCTGCCGTCGCTCGGCGAGACCGGCGTCGTGAGCACGACCATCGCCGACCTCCTGCCCGGCGTCGTCGCCGACGGCGAGGAGGACCCGCGCGTCGCGCGCGTCAAGGGTCGGGCGGTCATGGCCCGTGCGGTCCGCCGGGCCGTGCGCGCGCGCGAGCGCGTGCCCGCGGCCGACGTGCAGGTCCGTCTCGACGGCCACGACCTCGTCATCCGCCGCCGCGACGTGCGCGACGCCATCGCGAAGGCACGGCGCACCCACAAGCCGCACAACCTCGCGCGCGTCACGTTCGTCCGCGAGATGCTCTCGCGCCTCGTCGAGCAGTACGGGCGCCAGCTCGGCGAGCCGCTCGTCGGCGAGGACCGCGCGCTCGCGCTGGAGGACCTGCGCTCCCACCGCGACGTGCGCGTCGCGCTCAACCTGGCCTGGCTGCCGCTCACGCCCGAGCGCCTCGTCGAGGACCTGTGGACCAAGCCGCACCGGCTCGCCGAGGCCGCGCCCGAGCTCTCCCCCGAGGACCGACGGCTCCTCGAGCGGGCGAAGGGTGCGCCGTGGACCCCCGCGGACGTGCCGCTCCTCGACGAGGCGGCGGAGCTCCTCGGCGAGGACGACCAGGCGGAGCGGGCCGAGGCCGCCGCGCGCGCGGCGCAGCGCGCGCAGGACCTCGAGTACGCGCGGCAGGTGCTCGAGTCGTCCGGTGCGGGCGGCGGGATCGTCGGGGCCGACGTGCTCGCCGAGCGGTTCGCCGCGAGCGGCCCCCGCCTGACCACCGCCGAGCGCGCCGCGCAGGACCGCACGTGGACCTACGGCCACGTCGTGGTCGACGAGGCGCAGGAGCTGTCCGCCATGGCGTGGCGCATGCTCGTGCGCCGGTGCCCGACGCGGTCGTTCACGGTGGTCGGCGACGTCGCCCAGACGTCCTCGCTCGCGGGTGCCCGGTCGTGGAAGGGCATGCTCGAGCCGGTCTTCCGCGACGCGTGGCGGCTCGCCGAGCTCACGGTCAACTACCGCACCCCGGCCTCCGTCGCGGACGCGGCCCGACGCGCGGCCGTCGCGGCCGGCCTCCCGGTCTCGCCGCTCACGTCCGCGCGCGACGTCGAGGACGCCCTGCGCGTGGTCGAGGTGGCACCGGGCGCGCTGGAGGCACGCGTCCGGGCCGAGGCCGAGGCCGCGCGCGCCGAGTTCGTCGCCGCGGAGTCCGGCCGCGTCGCCGTCGTCGCGGCCGCGCCCGCGGTCCCCGCGCTGCGGGCCGCGCTCGGGCTCGCCGACGCGGCCGGCGAGGACCCGGTCGTCGTGCTCGACCCGGTGCAGGTCAAGGGGCTGGAGTTCGACGCCGTCGTGCTGGTCGAGCCCGCCGACGTCGCGACCGGGCCCTCGGGCCCGTCCGACCTGTACGTCGCCATGACGCGGCCGACCCAGCGCCTCGTCGTCGTGCACGCGCGCCCGCTGCCCGCCGGGGTCGCCCCCGCGCCGTCGGACGACGCACGGGGCGCCCGAGCCTGAGAGCGGTCGGGTCCGGACGCGGGGTCACCTCGTCCCGAGGGTCAAGACCCGTTTGGTCCGGACCGCGGGACGGGCGCACCATGGGGGCGTGCTACGCGCCCTCCTCCTCGAAAACCTGCACCCCCTCGCCGCCTCGAACCTCGAGGCCGCGGGCATCGACGTCACCGTCCGCACCGGGGCCCTCGACGAGTCCGAGCTGATCGAGGCGCTCGACGGCGTCCACCTGCTCGGCATCCGGTCCAAGACGAACGTCACGGCGAACGTGCTCGAGAACGCCCCCGACCTGGTGGCGCTCGGCGCGTTCTGCATCGGCACGAACCAGATCGACCTGCGCTCGGCCGCGACGCAGGGCGTCGCCGTGTTCAACGCGCCGTTCCAGAACACCCGCTCCGTCGTCGAGCTCGCGCTCGCCGAGATCATCGCGCTCACGCGCCGCCTCACCGAGCGCGACCGCGCGCTGCACGAGGGGCGTTGGGACAAGTCGGCGGAGGGCGCGCACGAGGTTCGTGGACGCACGCTCGGCATCGTCGGCTACGGCAACATCGGCACGCAGCTCTCGGTGGTCGCCGAGAACCTCGGCATGTCGGTCGTCTTCTACGACACGGCGGAGAAGCTCGCGCTCGGCAACGCGCGCCGCATGGACACGCTCGACGAGCTGCTCGAGCAGGCCGACGTCGTCACGCTCCACGTCGACGGGCGCCAGGGCAACGCCGGGCTCTTCGGCGCCAAGCAGTTCGCCCGCATGCGCCCGGGCTCGATCTTCCTCAACCTGTCGCGCGGCTTCGTGGTGGACTACGGCGCGCTGCGCGAGGCGATCGTCGAGGGCCGCGTGGCCGGCGCCGCGGTCGACGTCTTCCCGCACGAGCCCAAGCGCAAGGGCGACGCGTTCGACTCCGAGCTGCGCGGCCTGCCGAACGTCATCCTCACGCCGCACATCGGCGGCTCGACGGAGGAGGCCCAGGAGGCGATCGGGCAGTTCGTGTCCGCCAAGCTGCGCGACTACCTCACCACCGGCTCCACGACGCTCAGCGTCAACGTGCCGAACCTCGCGCTCGAGCAGACGACGGGCATCACGCGCATCACGCACCTGCACCGCAACACCCCCGGTGTCCTCGCCGCCGTCAACGCGACCCTCGCCGAGCACGGGACGAACATCGAGGGCCAGCTCCTCGCCACCCGCGGCGAGATCGGCTACGTCGTCACCGACGTCGGCTCGCGCGTGGAGCCCGCCGTCATCGAGGCGCTGGCCGCGATGGAGCAGACGATCGCCCTGCGCATCCTCGACTGACGCAGCGGGCGAGCCTTCGCCGCGCGCGGCCCGTCCGCACGCGGCGAAGGTCCCCGGCGGCCGTGACCTTCGCCGCTGAGCGCCTCTCGCGCGCCGGTGCCACGATGAGGCATGACCGGATACACGCACGACGCGCCGCAGATCCTCGACGCCGACGCGTCGTGGGACCTCGTGGAGGGGACCCACGTCGCACGCCTCGCCGTGAGCGTGCGGGGCGAGCCGGACATCTACCCCGTCACCGTGCGGGCGCACGAGCGCACGCTCGCGTTCCGCACGGTCCCCGGCACGAAGCTCGCGACGCTCGCGATCAACGAGCGGGTCGCCCTGGAGTGGGACCACGTCGACGACGACGGGGCGTGGAGCGTCGTCGCCCGCGGCACCGCCCACCGTCTGCGCACCGAGCACGAGGTGGATCCCGTCCGGGAGGGTGCGGACCCGCTCGTCCCCACCGTCGACGTCCCGACCGAGGAGTGGGTCGTGGTCGAGGCCCACGAGCTCACCGGACGACGCTTCGCGCGCGCGGAGCCCTAGTCCCCCGGACGCACGACGTCCGGCCGCCCCGCAGGGGACGACCGGACGTCGGGGGTGCTGCTCAGCCGGACTTGCGGCGGAACGTGCGCTGGACCGGTCCGACGGTCTCCGAGCCGTGCACGGAGCCCGTGTTCGACTCGCCGTCCGCCGTGCGGTGGCGCGCGGCGTTCTTCCGGTCGAGCGCCTCCCGGAACTTCGCCTTGGCCTCCTCGGTCGGTGCGGTCTCTGCAGCGGGTCGCTGCTGGTCGGACGCCATGGCGGTCTCCTCGTCGACGGGGAACTCGGTGGGGGCACTGCGGTCGGCCCGACGCTGCGGGCACCCCGCCAGCCTCCCCCACCGGGCGGCCCGACGCCACCTGATTTGTCCGCTCGGACCGGCCGTCCCGGCCTTGCGGGCGCCGGCGCTGGCGACCGCGCCGCGAGCGCCGACGACCGCGTGGCGAACGCCGTCGGGTAGCGTCGGGACGTGTCGCCCGATCCCACGCCGCAGGTCTCCCCCGCTCCTCCCCACGCCACAGGCGGTCCCGCGCCGGCGCGTGCCGAGCTCCCGCACCGCGCGCTCGGCCGGAGCGGCCTGCGCCTGCCGGAGGTCGCGCTCGGGCTCTGGCAGAACTTCGGCGTCGCCGACCCCTTCTCGACGCAGCGCGAGATCGTGCTGCACGCCGTCGACCGTGGCGTGACGCACCTCGACCTCGCGAACAACTACGGGCCGCCCGGCGGCGCCGCGGAGGAGTCGCTGGGCCGGCTGCTCGCGCGCGAGCTCCGGCCCGTGCGCGACGAGCTCGTCGTGACCACCAAGGCGGGCTACCGCATGGGACCCGGTCCCTACGGCGAGGGCGGGTCCCGGAAGTACCTGCTCTCGTCCCTCGACGCGTCGCTGCGCCGGCTCGGGCTCGACCACGTCGACATCTTCTACTCGCACCGCTACGACCCCTCCACCCCGCTCGAGGAGACCATCGGTGCGCTGGCGACGGCGGTCCGGTCGGGGCGCGCCCGCTACGCCGGCATCTCGTCGTACTCGGCGCGCCGGACGCGCGAGGCCCTGCGGGTCGCGGCCGACGTCGGGGTCGAGCTCGTCGTCACCCAGGTCTCCTACTCCATGCTCAACCGGTGGATCGAGGCCCCCGACCCCCCCGACGAGGCAGGGGCCACCGTGCTCGACGTCGCGGGCGACGAAGGGCTCGGCGTCGTCGCGTTCTCCCCGCTCGCCCAGGGCATGCTCACGGACCGCTACCTCCACGGGGTCCCGGACGGGTCGCGCGCAGCGCGCGGCGGGCCGCTGCGCCCGGCGTTCCTCTCGGAGGAGAACCTCGACCGCGTGCGCCACCTCGACGCGCTCGCGCGCGCCCACGGGCGGACGCTCGCGTCCACGGCGATCCGCTGGGCGCTGCGCGACGAGCGCGTCACGTCGGTCCTGCTCGGCGCGAGCTCGACGCGCCAGCTCGACGACAACCTCGCGGCCCTCGACGCTCCCGACCTCTCCCCCGAGGAGCTCGCGGCCGTCGACGACCTCCCCGTGGACACGGGCATCAACATCTGGGCGTCGCGGTCCAGCGACCTGTAGCCGTGTCCGGCTGCGAGGCACGAGCCTCGGGCCGAGTCACGCGGCGCGGAACCGTCGCGTGACCGTCAGGGCTGGGGTGCCGCCTCGCGGTCGGTCGCGGCGTCGTCGGTGGCCTCGGCCGCCGCACGGCCCGCCGCCGCCTCGCGCTCCTCCCGGTCGACACGCAGCGACGTGATGGCGCTCTCGAAGTCCTCGAGCGAGTCGAACGCCTGGTAGACGCTCGCGAAGCGGAGGTAGGCAACCTCGTCGAGCTCGCGCAGCGGCCCGAGGATCGCGAGGCCGATCTCGTAGGCGTCGAGCTCGGCGCTCCCGCTCGCGCGGATGGTCTCCTCGACGCGCTGCGCGAGGACGGCGAGGTCGTCCTCGTTCACCGGGCGCCCCTGGCAGGCCTTGCGGACGCCGTTGACGATCTTCTCGCGCGAGAAGGGCTCGGTCACTCCGGACCGCTTGACCACGGACAGGCTGGCGGTCTCGATCGTCGTGAAGCGGCGGTTGCACTCCGGGCACTGGCGTCGCCGGCGGATGGAGGCACCGTCGTCGGACGTGCGGGAGTCGACGACGCGGGAGTCCGCGTGACGGCAGAACGGGCAGTGCATGGCGGGCTCCTCCGCGGGTCGCGCCGACAGGTCGGCGCGACGAACGTATGCCGTCGCGGGCGCGCGGTGCAACACGCCGACGCCGCGCCCGGCCACGGGCAGCAGAACGGGGGCGGTCGTGGTCGACCGCCCCCGTCGGGACGCCCCCGTCCCCATCTCGCGCGCGACTCGCCTCGCGCGCGGCGACGTGCACAGGAGTCGCGGTGGTCCGCAGACTCCTCGCCTCGTCCGCCCAGCCCCCCAGCCGGCGTGTGAGGTGACACTAACTTAGGCGGACCTAACGCACTGGCGCAACCCCGAGCCGCAGCCTGTCGCACGTCGGCACCGTGTGCTGCGTCACAGGACCCGGGCCACTCCCGAGCGCACCGTCACCGCTCGGCGACCGGGAGCAGGATGGTCTGGCCGGCCTGCACGCCCGACGACGACAGACCGTTCAGCTCGACGAGCCCGCTGACCACCTCACGGAGGTCCTCGCCCGGGGTCGCGACGCCCTGGGCGAGCTCCCACAGGGTCTCCCCCGCGCTCACGACGTGGACGCGGACCTCGACCGGCTCCCCGGGTCCGGCCGCGACAGCCAGGCCGACCCGCGCCGCAAGGACGAGCAGGACGGCCACGAGGAGCACGAGGACCGCACGGCCGCGTCGCGTGAGCCGCAGCGGCGCCTCCGGGCGCACGCCTCGCACCGCCGCACCGCCTCGCCCGAGCGTGGACGGTGCCGCCGTCGCCATCGCCACCGTGTTCATGTCCCCTCCGTCCCGGCCCGCGAGCCCGATCGCCTTCCCCGGTCGATCGGACCCGCGCGCCCGTCTCATCTCCGCGCCGACCCCCTCGGGTCGAACACCTGTACGTAGAACATCTGTACGAAGGTCTATCACGAACGACCCACAGAGTCGAGACATGCTCGAACAGGTGTTTGATTCGTGTCGCATCCTCCCCTAGCCTGGGGTCAGGTCGGTTCGCCGGACATGTCCGCTCGGACCCGGAGGGGCGACCGAGGTCCCGGGGCGCACGTCCCGGGGAGGGGAGGCCGCAGGCCCGGCTGGCGCCGGCGGCACGCGACGGACGAGGGCGGAGCGACCATGGCGGGACGAGGCACGGACAGGGCACGGGGGCTCGCCGAGGTGCGCGAGCTGCCGGACGGGTCGGCAGGGGGTGACGGGCTCACCCCGCGTCAGCGGCTCGTGCTCGAGACCATCCGCGCGTGCGTCGAGCAGCGCGGCTACCCGCCGAGCATGCGCGAGATCGGCGAGGCCGTCGGGCTCACGAGCCCGTCCTCCGTCAAGCACCAGCTCACCACGCTCGAGCGCAAGGGCTTCCTGCGGCGCGACCCGAACCGCCCGCGCGCCATCGAGGTGGTCCAGCCCGACGACGCCCGCCGCGCCACCCCGCTCGCGCCGGCCGGCACGACCCCCGAGCCGGCGTACGACGAGGCCCACCCCGCGCCGTCGTACGTCCCCGTCGTCGGCCGCATCGCCGCCGGTGGCCCCATCCTCGCGGAGCAGGTCGTCGAGGACGTGTTCCCGCTGCCGCGCCAGCTCGTCGGCGAGGGGGAGCTCTTCCTCCTGCGCGTGCAGGGCGACTCGATGATCGACGCGGCGATCTGCGACGGCGACTGGGTCGTCGTGCGGCGCCAGCCGGTCGCGGAGAACGGCGAGATCGTGGCCGCCATGATCGACGGCGAGGCCACCGTGAAGAGCCTGCGGCGCGCCGACGGCCACGTGTGGCTCATGCCGCACAACGCCGCGTACGACCCGATCCCCGGTGACGACGCCCAGGTGCTGGGGCGCGTCGTCTCCGTCCTGCGCAGCCTCTGAACGGTCCCCGAGCCGACTCCGGGCGCCTGCGGGCGGGCTCCGGACAGCACGAGAGCCGGGCGGTCCCTCGACCGCCCGGCTCTCGTCGTGCGGGGCCCGACGGGCCCGTGGGCTCAGAGCCCGAAGCGTCGCGCGACCGCGCGCAGCGACTCCGCGGACGAGCGCAGGCCCGCGAGCTCGTCGTCCGCCAGCGGCACCTCGACGCGCTCCGTCGCGCCCCGGCGGTCGACGAGCGTCGGGAGCGACAGGCACACGTCCTCGAGCCCGTAGATGCCGTCGAGGAGCGTCGACACGGGCAGCACCCGGTGCTCGTCGGCGAGCACCGCCTCGATGATCCGGGTGCCCGCGAGCCCGACCGCGTAGTTGGTCGCGCCCTTGCCCTCGATGATCCGATAGGCCGACTGCACGACCTCGCGCGCGATCTCGTCGCGCACGTCGCCCGTGAGCGGTCCCCGACCGCCGATGCCCTGCCACTCGAGCAGCGGCGCGCCGCCGATCGTCGCGGAGCTCCAGAGCGGGATCTCGCTGTCGCCGTGCTCCCCCGCGATGTACGCGTGCACGTTCTGCACCGCGACGCCGCAGTGCTGCGCCACGAGGAACCGCAGCCGCGAGGAGTCGAGCACGGTGCCGCTGCCGAAGAGCTGCGTCGGGGGCAGCCCCGAGAACTTGAGCGCCGCGTACGTGACGATGTCGACGGGGTTGGTCACCATGACGTAGACGGCGTCCGGGGCCACCTCCACGAGGCCCGGCAGGATCGTCCGCATGAGCCCGATCGTGCCCTCGGCGAGGTCGAGGCGCGTCTGACCCGGCTTCTGCTTGGCGCCGGCCGTGACCACGACGACGTCGGCCCCCGCGCACACCGCGACGTCGTCGGACCCCTCGACGCGCGCCATGGGCATGAACTGGATGCCGTGCTGGAGGTCGAGGACCTCGGCCTCGACCTTCGCGCGGTTGACGTCGAGGAGCGCCACCGTGCGCGCCGCGCCGCGCATGAGCGCGGCGTAGGCCAGCGTCGAGCCGACGGCACCGGCGCCGACGATCGCGAGCTTCGTGGTCCGCGCTCCCCCTCCCGGACCGCCCGTGGTCGCGTCGCCGGTGCCCTGCGGTGACGTGCTCGTCATGTCGCCTCCGTGAAGTCGCTGGAAAGGGCTCAGCCTAGGGCGGCGAGGCGGCGGAGCGCAGCGGTGGCCACGTCGCGGTCGGTCGTCTGCCAGAACCCCGGCATGGACCGCGTGAGGAACGACCCGTAGCGCGCCGTCACGAGCCGTGGGTCCAGGACCGCGACGACCCCGCGGTCGGCCGTGGACCGCACGAGCCGCCCGGCACCCTGGGCGAGCAGGAGGGCCGCGTGCGTCGCGGAGACCTGCATGAACCCGTTGCCGCCCGCGGCCTCGACGGCCCGAGCCCGCGCCGACTTCACCGGGTCGTCCGGGCGCGGGAACGGGATGCGGTCGATGAGCACGAGCTGGCACGACGGCCCGGGCACGTCCACGCCCTGCCACAGCGACAGCGTGCCGAACAGGCACGTCGCCGGGTCCTCGGCGAACTCCCGCACGAGGGTCGGCAGCTGGTCGTCGCCCTGGCACAGGACCGGCACGTCCAGCCGCTCGCGCATCGCCTCGGCCGCGGCCACCGCGGCACGCCGCGAGGAGAACAGGCCGAGGGTCCGACCGCCGGCGGCCTCGACGAGCGCCGCGATCTCGTCGAGCTGGTGCTCGGTCGACGCCTCGCGGCCGGGCGCCGGCAGGCGCTTCGCGACGTAGAGGATGCCCTGGCGCGGGTAGTCGAACGGGCTCCCGACGTCGAGCCCGCGCCAGCGCGGCGCGTCGCCGTCGCCCGCGTCCGCGGCTCCGCCCGTCGCCGCGGGGCCGAGCCCGAAGGTGCGCGCGACGGCGTCGAAGCTCCCGCCGAGCGCGAGCGTCGCGGACGTGAAGACGCCGGTGCGCTCCGCCAGCAGGTGGGTGCGGATGAGACCCGCCACGCCGAGCGGGGCGGCGTGCAGGCGGCTCGCGCCGTCGCCGAAGCGGTCGCCGGACCAGCCGCCCTCCCCCGGCCGCGAGCACCACAGCACGTCGTGGCCCGTGGGGTCGGCCGCCATGCGCTCGGCGACCTCGAAGAGCTGAAGCATCGTCGACTGCGCCATCTTCAGGCCCGTGTCCGGCTGGGCCGGCTTGGTCACGCCGGTCTCGGGCTTGAGCGTGGAGAGCACCTCGCGCGCGGCGTCCCGCACCGCCGCGACGGCGGAGCGTGCGGCGTCGGGCAGGCCGTCGGGGAAGCGCTCTGCGGGCAGCGACCCGACGACCGTGCCGAGCGCGGCGGACGCGGCGTCGAGCGCGTCCGTCGTGACCCCGCCGTGGCGGCGGGCGAGGCGCGCCGCGCTCTCGATCGCCGGGACCGACAGGTCCACCGTCGCGGCGGCCGTGACGCGGTCCGCGAGCTCGTGCGCCTCGTCGACGACGAGGACGTCGTGCTCGGGCAGCACCCCGGGCGACCCCATGGCCGCGATGCCGAGCATCGCGTGGTTCGTCACGACGACGTCGGCCTCGCGCGCCGCGGCGCGCGCCCGCTCGGGGAAGCACTCGGCGAGCAGCGGGCAGCGCTGGCCCAGGCACTCCAGGGCCGTGACGGAGACCTGCCGCCACGCCTTGTCGCTCACGCCGGGGACGAGGTCGTCCCGGTCGCCCGTGGGCGTCTCGTCGGCCCACTCCCGCAGGCGCACGACCTGCTCGCCGAGGGCCGCCATGCTCGTCCCTCCGCGCGCGGCGGGGTGGTCGGCGGCGCCCGCCGCCTCGCCGGGGAGGTCGAAGAGCGTGGTCTCGTCCGCGGGGTAGCCGCCCGCGATCTTGTGCACGCACAGGTAGTTGTGCCAGCCCTTGAGGAGCGCGATCGACGCGGGCCGCGGGAGGCGGTCCGCGACGGCGTCGGCCACGAGCGGGAGGTCCCGCGTGATGACCTGGCGCTGGAGGGCGAGGGTCGCCGTCGAGACGACGACGCGCTCGTCGGTCGCGACCGCGTGGCGCACGGCCGGCACGAGGTACCCGAGCGACTTCCCCGTCCCGGTCCCGGCCTGGACCACGAGGTGCTCGGAACCCTCGATGGCGTCCGTGACGGCGCGCGCCATGGTCCGCTGGCCGTCGCGCCGCGCGCCGCCCAGGCGCGTGACCGCGAGATCGAGGAGCTCCTCGACGGCGGGCACATCACCGGCCGCCTGCCCGGGCGCCTCCGTGTCCGGACGGTCGGGCACGGGAGCGGTACGGGTGGAGGGGGGCACCTGCCGATTCTACGGTCGGGCACCCACGCGGCGGGGGCCCTGTGGACCGGCCCGGGACCGGCCCGGGACGCACGCGACCCCGCGCAGCCGTGGCTACGCGGGGTCGTGCGTGGGGCCGACGGCGGGTCCAGCGGGCGGGCCCGCCGCTCCGCCGGGAGTCCCCGGGGGGCGGCTCAGCTCCCGGCGGAGGCGCCCACGAGCTCGGTCGCGAGCGCCTGGGCGACGCGGCCGCGCAGGAGCGTGCCCTCGGGCGTGTGCTCCTCGTGGTCGATCTCGCCCTCGGTGTGCACGCGGTGCACGAGGTCGCCCCGGTGGTACGGCACGACGACGTCGATCTCGACGTCCGGGCGCGGGAGCTCGTGCGCGATGAGCTCGCGCAGGTGCTCGATCCCCTCGCCCGTGTGCGCCGACACGACGACCGTGCGGCGCTCGCGCAGCCGGATGCGCGCGATCGTCTCCGGGTCGGCCAGGTCCGCCTTGTTGAGCACGATCACCTCGGGCAGGTCCTCCACGCCCGGGATGTCGGCGAGCACGTGGCGCACCGCCGCGATCTGGCCCTCCAGGTCCGGGTGCGAGGCGTCCACCACGTGCAGCAGCAGGTCGGCGTCGCCGACCTCCTCGAGCGTCGAGCGGAACGCCTCGACGAGCTGGTGCGGCAGCGCGCGCACGAACCCGACGGTGTCGGCGAGCGTGTAGACCCGGCCGTCCTCGGTGCGCGTGCGGCGCACCGTGGGGTCGAGCGTCGCGAACAGCGCGTTCTCGACGAGCACGCCCGCGCCGGTGATGGCGTTGAGCAGGCTCGACTTGCCCGCGTTCGTGTAGCCCGCGATCGCGACGGACGGCACGGCGTGCCGCTTGCGCGACGCGCGCTTCGTCTCGCGCCCCGGGGCCATCGCCTGGATCTCGCGGCGCAGCTTGGCCATGCGGTTGCGGATGCGCCGGCGGTCCAGCTCGATCTTCGTCTCACCGGGACCGCGCGACCCCATGCCTGCGCCGGCGCCGCCGACCTGGCCACCGGCCTGGCGGGACATCGACTCGCCCCAGCCGCGCAGGCGCGGGAGGAGGTACTCGAGCTGGGCGAGCTCGACCTGGGCCTTGCCCTCCCGCGACTTGGCGTGCTGGGCGAAGATGTCGAGGATCAGCGCGGTCCGGTCGATGACCTTGACCTTGACGATGTCCTCGAGCGCGCGCCGCTGGGAGGGCGCGAGCTCGCCGTCGATCACGACCGTGTCCGCGCCGCTGGCGGCGACGACGTCGGCGAGCTGCGCGGCCTTGCCGGAGCCCAGGTACGTGCCCGGGTCGGGCTTCGCGCGGCGCTGGATCACGCCGTCGAGCACCTGCGAGCCCGCGGTCTCCGCGAGGGCGGCGAGCTCGCGCAGCGAGATCTCGGCCTCCTCGGCGGACGTGGGCGCGCCGTCCTCGCGCGGGTCGGCGCCGGGGCTCCAGAGCCCGACGAGCACGACCTTCTCGAGGCGCAGCTGCCGGTACTCGACCTCGGTGACGTCCTCGAGCTCGGTCGACAGGCCGACGACGCGGCGCAGCGCGCTGCGCTCCTCGAGCTCGAGCTGCTCGCCGTCGTGCTCCGTGTGGACCGTGCCGCCCTCGGCGCGTGCCGTCCCGGCCCGAGCGAGCACCCGCGCCACGACGTCGCTCGCGATGTCCCGCGTCGCGCCGGTCGGCTCGTCCTGAGCCGAGGTGGGGTTCGGAGTGTTCGCAGGGGTTGGGCTCATGTGCCGCCTTCCGTCGGTGGTGGGCGCTCGTGCGTCCGGGTGTGACAACAAGCGTGGCACGCGAAATCGTCCCGAGGCCAGTGGTTAAGCCCACGACGGGCGGCCCGGTGCGCCGTACCGCCTCGTGACGTGGGCGCGCCCGCGTAGGATCGGCCGACGTGACCGAGGACCAGGACCCCGCCGTCGACGCCGCGCCCGACGGCGCGGCGGACCACTACTTCACCGCCCGGCCCGCGTCCGCCGCCGAGCGCCGCACGATCTCCGTGCGGCTCGCGGGCCGCGACGTCGAGGTCGAGGTCGCCTCGGGCGTCTTCTCCCCCGGCCGGCTGGATCTCGGCACGCAGGTGCTCCTGCGCACCACCCCGCCGCTCGACGACGTCCTCGCGGCCCGGCCCGACGACGGCCCCGCGCACGTCCTCGACCTCGGCTGCGGCTGGGGCCCGGTCGCCCTGACGATGGCCCTCGAGGCGCCGGAGGCGACCGTGTGGGCCGTCGACGTCAACGAGCGCGCGCTCGACCTCGTGCGCCGCAACGCGCAGCGTCTCGGGCTGGACAACGTCCAGGCCGTGCTCCCGGACGACGTGCCCGAGGACGTCGCGCTCGCCGCGCTGTGGTCGAACCCGCCGATCCGGGTCGGCAAGGACGTCCTGCACGGGATGCTCCTGCACTGGCTGCCCCGGCTCGCGCCGGGCGCGAGCGCGCACCTCGTGGTGCAGCGCAACCTGGGCTCGGACTCGCTCCAGCGCTGGCTCGCCGAGGCGCTGCCCCCGCTCCTGCCGGGCGCGGTCGTCGAGCGCGCCGCGAGCGCGAAGGGGTTCCGCGTCCTCGAGGTCGTCGCGCCCCGCTGAGCCGGCGGTCAGACCGGCGCGCGGTCGCCCTCGGACTCCGCCGCGACCGGCTCGGCGGGCTGGGCGGTCACGTGGCCGTCCTCGCCCTGATGCGCGTCGTCCTCCGGCGGGACCGGCGTCCCCGGGACGAGCGCGGCGAGGTCGATCTCCCCCGCGTGGACGAGCACCGCGGGACCGGCGAGCTCGACGCGGCCGCCCGGGAGCGCCCGCACGCGCACCGTGCCGCCCGGGACGTCGACGAGGTAGGTGTCCGGCGCGTCGGGGCCGCCCCACACGCGGACCGCGAGCGCCGCCGCGCACGCGCCCGTGCCGCACGACGGCGTCTCCCCGACGCCGCGCTCGTGCACGCGCATGCGCACGTGCCCGACGACGGTGCCGTCGTCCGCGGTCGTCTCGCCGAGGGGCACCACGAGCTCGACGTTGGTCCCGTGGGACGGGTGCGGCTCGACGACGGGCGCCTCGGTGAGGTCGGCGCGCTCGAGCACGTCCTCGCGCGCGACGGCGAGGACGGTGTGGGGGTTGCCGAGGTCGACGCTGAGCGCCGGGCGCGGCACCTCCCAGCCCCGCACGACGACGGTCGCGTCGTAGCCGTCCTGGAGCGCGGGGCGCCCGCCGGGGAGGAACCACGGGCCCATGTCGACGGCGAACCAGCCGTCGTCCTCCTTGCGCACGCGCTTGACGCCCGCGCGCGTGCCGACCGGGACCTCGGTGCCGCCGGCGAAGCTCACGAGCCCGAGGCGCTCAGCGAAGGCCGCGAAGACGCGGACCCCGTTGCCGCACATCTCGGCGACCGAGCCGTCGGCGTTGCGGTAGTCCATGAACCAGATGGCGTGCGGGTCCTCCGCGAGCACGTCGCGCGACTCCGGGACGAGCGCGGTCGGCACGAGGCGGATGACGCCGTCCCCCCCGACGCCGCCGCGGCGGTCGGCGAGCGCGCGCACGAGCTCGGGCGTGAGGTCGAGCTCGCCCTTCGTGTCGGCGAGGAGCACGAAGTCGTTGCGGGTCCCGTGGCCCTTGGCGAAGCGGGTGCGCGTCATGAGCCCAGACTACGGCGCACGGGCACGCCGCTGTCCGCCTCGTCCGGCCCGACGGCGATGCCCGGCACGGTCGCGGGGTCGTGCCCGTCCGTGCCCTGCGCGGCAGCGCGCTCGTCCGCCGCGGCGACGAGCGCGAGAGCGTCCTCGACGCGCGTCGGCGACTGCGCGTCGAGCCACCCGACGCGCGGGTCCCGGCCGAACCAGCCCATCTGCTTGCGCGCGAGGCGCCGCGTGTTCGCGGTGACGGCCTCGCGCGCGGCGTCCTGCGTGGTCTCGCCGTGGAGCGCGGCGAGCACCTCCGCGTAGCCGACGGCGCGCCGGGCCGTGCGGCCCATGCCGCGCGCCTCGACGCGGCGCACCTCCGCCACGAGGCCCTGCTCCCACATCCGCTCGACGCGGCCGGCGACCCGCGCGTCGAGCACGGCCCGGTCGCAGTCGAGACCGATCTGCACGGTCGGGCGGACGTAGACCTGGCGCGGGAGGTTCGCCGTGAACGGCTCGCCGGTGAGCTCCATGACCTCGAGCGCCCGGACGAGCCGGCGGGTGTTGGCCGGGCCGATGCTCGCGGCCGCCGCGGGGTCGCGCCGGAGGAGCTCGTCGTGCAGCGCGCGCGGGCCCTGCTCCTCGGCGCGCGCCTCGAGCGCCGCCCGCACGGCGGGGTCCGTGCCCGGGAAGCGCATGTCGTCGAGGAGCGCGCGGACGTACAGCCCGCTGCCGCCCACGACGACGGCGCGCGCCCCCCGGGCGGCGATCTCGTCGAGCACGCGGCGGGCCTCGGCCTGGTAGCGGGCCACGGACGCGTCCTCGGCGGGGTCGAGCACGTCGAGGAGGTGGTGGCGCACGCCGCGGCGCTCGGCGACGGGGACCTTCGCGGTCCCGACGTCCATGCCGCGGTAGAGCTGGTAGGCGTCGGCGTTGACGATCTCCGCGGGCGCCCCGGGGACGGACAGGCGCTCGGCGAGGTCGAGGGCGAGGTCGGACTTCCCCGTGGCCGTCGGGCCGACGACGGCGACGACGACGCCCGGGCCTGCGGGGTCGTGCTCGGTCTTCACCCGCGCAACGGTACCGTCCGGGCGGTCGGCGGCCCGAGGCGTGTGGGCGAGGATGCGTAGGGTGTCCGTGGTCGGTCCGCCCGCGCGCACCGACGCGTACGACCTCAGCACGACGACCTCGCACGACCTCTCAGACGACAAGGACTCGAGAACATGGGTTTCTTCACCAAGCCGGACGCCGCACCGACGAGCCAGAACGCGCCGCTGACGCGCGAGCGCGTCGAGGCGTTCCTCACGAGCCGCGAGTGGCGGTACTTCGTCGACTCGGACGGGGACCTGGGCGGCAACTGGGACGGCAAGGTGTTCTTCTTCTTCCTCATGGGTGAGAAGCAGGAGATCCTGCAGGTCCGCGGCCGGTGGAACCGGACGCTCCCGGCGTCGGCCGAGGCGCAGGTCGCGCTCGTCGCCAACGAGTTCAACCGCGACAAGATCTGGCCGAAGGTCTACGCGCGCGTCGAGGACGACCAGCTCGCGGTCTACACCGAGGTCGCGACGGACCTGGAGTTCGGCGTCGCGGACGACCAGCTCGGCCAGCTCATCGAGTGCGGCCTGTTCACGGGCCTGCAGTTCTTCGACGCGCTCGACGCCCGCTTCCCCGACACGGCCGCGCAGACCGTGGCCGAGGGCGGCGCCGACGTCGACGCGCGGTGACCGGCACGCACGAGACCACCGCGGGCCGCACCGCTCCGGACGGCGCCCCGGGCGAGGAGGCGACGACGGCCTTCCAGGTCGACCTGCGGGGCGTCGTCGACCTCCTGGCCCGGCACCTGTACTCGAGCCCCCGCGTCTACCTGCGCGAGCTGCTGCAGAACGGCGTCGACGCGATCACCGCGCGCGCCGGGCTCGAGGGACCGCAGGCGCCGGCGCGGATCCTGCTCCGTCCGCTGCCCGACGGAGGCCTGGAGGTGCACGACTCGGGTGTCGGCCTCGCGCGGGACGAGGCGCAGGAGCTGCTCGCGACCATCGGGCGCAGCTCCAAGCGCGACGTCGAGCTCGGGACGGGTCGCGAGGAGTTCCTCGGTCAGTTCGGCATCGGGCTCCTGTCCGCGTTCATGGTCGCCGACGAGATCGAGCTCGTCTCGCGCTCCGCTCGCCGCACGGCGTCGGGCGACGCGCCCGTCCCCGTGCGCTGGCGCGGCCGCGCCGACGGCCGGTACGAGCTCGTCGAGCTCGCGCCGGACGACCCGGCGGCACCCGCCGAGCCCGGGAGCGTCGTCCGGCTGCACCCGCGGCGGGACACCGAGCACTGGCTCGCCCCGGAGTCGGTGGTCGCGCTCGCCCAGGACTTCGGCTCGCTCCTGCCGGTCGAGCTGCTCGTCGAGACGCGTCTCGACGGCGGCCCCGGCGAGGGCCGTGACGGCGGCGCGGGCGGCGACGCCCCGGTCGCGGTGCGCCGGCTCAGCGGGGAGGACCTGCCGTGGCGCGCTGCGCACCCGACGCCCGCGGCCCGCGACGCCGCGCTCGCCGGCTACGCCGAGCGCACGCTCGGCTTCACCCCGCTCGCACGGATCGACCTCGACCTGCCGCTCGCCGGCCTGACGGGCGTCGCGTACGTGCTCCCGGCCGCGGTCGCGCCGACCACGACGTCGCGGCACCGGGTCTACCTCAAGCGCATGCTCCTGGGCAGCGCGGTCGACGACCTGCTGCCCCCGTGGGCGTTCTTCGTGCGGTGCGTCCTCGACGCGTCCGTGCTGCGCCCGACGGCGTCGCGCGAGGGGCTGTACGAGGACGAGGTCCTGCTCGCGACCCGCGACGCGCTCGGGGCGCAGGTGCGACGGTGGCTGCTGGAGACGCTCGCGACGGACTCGGTCCTCGCGCGGCGCTTCCTCGAGACCCACCACCTCGCCGTGCGCGCGCTCGCGCTCACCGACGACGAGATGCTCGACGTCGCCGCGCGCGTGCTGCCCTTCGAGACGACGAGTGGGGCCACGACGCTGGCGGACCTCGCGACCGACCACCCCGACGGGCGCCTGCTGTACACGGCGAGCGTCGAGGAGTTCCGGCGCATCGCGCCCGTCGCGGCGGCGCAGGGGCTCGCGGTCGTCAACGGCGGCTACGTCTACGACGCCGACCTGCTCGAGCGCGTCGCGGCGCGGTTCCCGCAGTGGCGGCTGTCGCCCGTCTCGGCCGCGGACGTCGCGCACGTCCTCACGGAGGTCGAGCCGCTGCGCGAGCTCGAGGTCGCCGACGCGCTCGCGTCGCTCGACGCCGCGCTCGCCGAGCAGGACTGCGACGTCGTGCTGCGCCGGTACGAGCCCGACGCCCTCCCGGCCATGCTCCTGCACGACCGCGAGGGCGACCACGCGCGCGAGGCCGCCCGCGTCGCGGAGACGGACGACCTCTGGGGCGAGATCCTCGCGGGCCTCAGCGCCCCGGCCCGCCCCCGCCGCCTGGTCCTCAACGACGCCAACGCCACGGTGCGCGACCTGCTCGCGAGCCCCGACGCGCAGGTGCGCGCCGCGGGTGCCCGCTCCCTCTACGTCACGGCGGTGCTCGCGTCCGGCAAGGCGCTCCAGCCCGTCGAGGCGACCCTCATGAACGACTCCCTGTCGCTCCTGCTCGCCCGCGCCCTCGCGGCCGGGCAGGACCCCGCCACGGAACCCGACCCCCCTGCCGACGAGGAGAACCGATGACCCGGTCCGTGGACCAGGTGAACGCCGCCCTGTACGACGTCCGCCGCATGCCCTACGGCCTCGCGCGCTCCACGGCCGCCGCGGCCGAGCTCGAGCGCGTCGAGGCCGAGGGCCCTGACGCCGCGCGCGCCTACGCGCAGTTCGTCCTCGTCGAGTCGTACGTGTGGGGCGGCGAGGTGACCAAGGCGTACCTGCCGTTCACCAAGATGCTGCGCTGGTGGGACGAGCACCCCGAGCACTTCGACGCCGAGGACACGCACTCGCTGTTCTGGTCGTTCAAGTGGATGGTCGGGCACCTCATGGAGTTCCCCGACGTCCCCGCCGCGCAGATCGAGCGCACGCTCGACGACATGGCGCGCCGGTACGCGCTCGCGGGCAACGGCACGAACGCCGTCGCCCTGGAGCGCTTCGAGTGGGCGCGCGAGCGTGGCGGCGCGGACGTCGAGGACGCGTACCGCGCGTGGGTCGCGACCCCGCGCGACGACTACTCGCAGTGCGAGGCGTGCGAGCCGGGCGACCGCGCGGCGTACCTCTTCGAGACGGGCCGGCACGACGAGGGCATCCGCCTGCTCGAGGGCGTGCTCCAGGGATCGCCGTCGTGCGCCACCGAGCCGGGCGACATGCTGTCCCACCTCCAGCTCGCGTACGTGGAGGTCGGCGACGCCGAGGCGGCGGCCCGCACGCACCGCCGCGGGCTGCGCCACCTCGACACCGGGGTGACGATGACGGGCCCGAAGGGTCGTCACGTGGAGTTCCTCGCCCGGACGGGCAACGCGTCGCGCGCGCTGCGCCTGCTCGTGGAGCACCAGGCCTTCCTCACGGAGGCGGACTCGCCGGGCGACCGGCTCGGCTTCCTCACGAGCGTGAGCGTCGCGACGGGCGTCCTGCGGGCCGACCACGGCGACACCGCGCTCGCCCTGCGGGACGTTCCCGCGACGACGCTCGCGGAGCTCGACGCGTGGGTGCGCGGCGAGGCGGCCGCCCTCGCGCAGTCCTTCGACGCGCGCAACGGCACGACGGCGGCGTCCGAGCGGCTGCGCGCCGCGTGGGAGCGCGGCGCGCGCACGCTCCCCGTCGACCTGGCGGTGCTCTCCCTGGACGCCCCGCCTGCGTCGCCGCGGCCCGTCGCCGTGGCCGAGGGCGCGACGAGCGGTCCGTCGGACCTCCCCGCCGGGCTCGCGCCGGAGGAGTCCGCGGTCACCGGCGGAGTCCCGGCGGAGGGCACCGACGAGCCCACCGACGCCGACGGCCTGCTCGCGCTCGCCGACGACGTCGCGGGTGACGACCCGGTCCGGGCGGCACGCCTCCTGCGTCGCGCGTCGTCGCACCTGGAGAGCTCCGGCCACCTCGACCGCGCCGGCTTCGCGCTCGCCGAGGCGGCGCAGCTCGCCGCGCTCGAGGGCGACGACGAGGGCGCCGCGCCCGCCTTCCTGCACGCGCTCGCGCTCCTGCGGGCCGGTGGTGTCGCGCCCCGGTTCGTCGGGCAGGTCGTGCGTGCCTACGCGCGGCTCGAGGCCGGGCGGGGCGACGTGACCGCCGCCCTGGCCCAGGTCGAGCGCACGCTCGACGACCTGGCCGCAGCGGGCGAGGTCACCGACGTCGCGCCGGCGCCGCGGGCCGCCGAGCTCGTCGAGCGCGACGCGGCGGCCGACGCTCGCGAGCGCCGCGACCTCGACGACACGCGCGCCCGTCTGCTCGCCACCGCGGGCGAGCTCGACGCGGCGGCGACGCTCGCGGAGTCCGTCGCCGAGGAGTTCGCCCGTGCGGGGGACGTCCGCGACGCGGCGCACGCCTTCTGGCTCGCCGGGCGCTCGCGCTGCGCGGCGGGGAAGGACACGGACGCGGTGGAGCTGCTCGAGTCGGCCATGGAGGGCTTCGCGATCGTCCACGACGCGGAGTCGCGCGCGATGGTGGGCAACGAGATGGTCGCGGCACTGCGCCGGCTCGGGCGCGACGACGAGGCGGCTGCCGTCGGGACGGGCCTCAGCGGCTGACGGCGGGCCCCGCCGGGCGGGCGGCGGGCCCCGCCGGGCGGGCGACGGCTGCGGGGGCGCGGACCTCGTACCGCCGGACCGCCGCGACGGGGTCCGGCTCGTCGGCCGTCGCGACCGGCGCGGCCTCGGCGCCCGCCGCGGCGACGAACCCGTCGAGCACGGCCTGCGGCAGGGGCGCACGCGGGTCGTGCACGACGACGAGCCGCGCCCCCTCCCGGGCGAGCTCCGCACCGAGTTCTCGGGCGGCGTCCAGGACGGTCTCCGTCGCCGCACCCGCCTCCGTGCTCGTCCCCGAGCTCGTCTCCGTACTCGTCTCCAAGCTCGTTTCCGTGATCGCACCTGCCGCCGTCCGCGTCGCCGCGCCACCGAGCTCCACGACGTCGACGGGACCGGTCCAGCCCGCACCGGCGAGCGCGAGGAGCGCCACGGAGGCGGCCGTCCCGGCGACGGGTCGGTCGAGCGGTCGCGTGGCGGCGGCCCACGCGGGGTCGATCCACCGGTCCGCGACACCCGCCGCGGCGAGCGAGGCCCGGGCGGCGCCGCGGGCGCGCGCGGCTCCCGGGGCGACCACGACCACGGCCGACGCACCCGCCTCACCGGGCGGGCCCGCCACGAGGTCGGCGAGCGCCGCGAGCGCGGCGTCGCGCACCGGCCCGAGGACCGAGGCGGCACCGGCCGCTCCCGGGACGAGCAGGGCGGTTCCGGGGAGCACGACGGCGCGGACGGTCACCGTCCCACCGTAGTGGTGCCCGCTCCCCCACCCTCGCCGTGCCTCCCCGGACGGCCCGCGATGCGGCGTCCGCGGGCGCGCGCGAGTACGGTAGGGAGGTGAGGTTCTTCGGGGCGCGGGACGACGACGACCGGCGGGACGGGAATCCCGGCGGGGCGCAGGACGGGGGCCGGTCCGGCGCGGCCCGACCGGCGGACGACCTGCAGTCGCAGGTCGAGGACCTGCTGGCACGCGAGCTGGGTCAGGTCGCGACCGACGTCCTGCGGCCTCCCACACCGCTCACGCTCTCGCGGGTCGTCGAGTGGATCACCGACAGCGGGTACAGCTACTTCGTCGACTCCGACGGCGACGTCGGCGGGCTGTGGCACGGCCGCCTGTTCTACTTCCTGCTCTTCGGCAACGACGACGAGATCCTCCAGGTGCGCGGCCAGTGGAACCGCGACCTCGCGCTCGAGCGCCTCGAGGAGATCCTCGAGTTCTGCAACGAGTGGAACGCCGACCGGATCTGGCCCAAGACCTACACGCGTGTCCGCGACAACGGGATGATCCAGGTCTTCACCGAGGTCACGGTCGACCTCGAGCACGGCGTGACGGACGACCAGCTCGACCAGCTCCTCCAGTGCGGCCTGAGCACGGGGTCGATGTTCTTCGACGCGCTCGACGAGTTCTACCCCGACCCCGCGAGGCAGGCGCCATGACGCAGGCCCGCACCAACTGGTTCACGCGCCTGTTCGGCAACCGCCGGCCCAAGGCGCCGGACTCGCTCCCGCGCGAGGAGGAGCTGCCGCGCGCGCTGTCGATGGCGCGCATCGGCGACCACCTGACGCGCCGCGGCTACCACTTCCGCGTGGACGACGACGGCGACATCACGGGTACGTGGGACGGTCACCGCTTCTGGTTCCTGCTGCTCGGGGACCGGTCGGAGATCCTCCAGGTCCGCGGCCGCTGGTCGACGACGCTCCCCGTCGAGTCGCGCCTCGTCACGCTCCAGACCGTCAACGACTGGAACCGCGAGCGCATCTGGCCCAAGGTCTACGTGCGCGAGGAGGGCGGACGTCTCGCGCTCTACGCCGAGGTCTCCGTCGACCTCGAGCACGGCGCGACCGACGACCAGCTCGCCCAGACCGTCTCGTGCGGGCTCGGCACGGCCGTGCAGCTCTTCCACGCCATCGGCGCCCAGCTCCCGCCGGGGACCCTGGACGACTGACGTCCTGGCGCCGTCGTGCGCGCCCGCCGTCGGGGTCCCGGACCCCGCCGTTCAGGCGCGGAGCGTCGGGAGCCCCAGGGCGACCGGGCCGGACGGCGCGCCGCCGCCGTGCCCGTGGCCGTGGTCGTCGTCGCCACCGCCCAGGCGGGCGCGCTCGCGCTTCGCCCACGCGTCACCCGAGCGGGTCCGGCGCACGGCGAACGTGCCGCCCGCGAGCGCCGAGTCCGCGATGAGGTGGTGCGGCGCGGAGCGGGTGACCTCGACGGTGACGACGTCGCCGGGACGCGGCAGGCGGACGTCGAGGTCGTCCGCGAGGCGCGGGTCCACGGACCCGGGCGTGCCGGTCCCGTCGGACGGGGCGTCGTCGGGCGCCCCGGCCACGACGGCCGCGGGGAGCGCGAGGTGCACGAGGCGGTTGTCGGGGGCGCGGCCCGTCACGCGGTGCGTCGCACCGTCCTTGCGCCCTGCGCCCTCGCCGACGAGGACGTCGATCGTCCGCCCCACCTGGCGTGCGGACTCCTCGCCGGCGATCCGCTCCTGGAGCGCCTGGAGCCGCTCGAAGCGCTCCTGCACGACCTCCTTGGGGAGCTGGCCGTCCATCGTCGCGGCCGGCGTCCCGGGGCGCGGCGAGTACTGGAAGATGAACGCGGAGGAGAACCTCGACGCCTCGACGACCCGCATCGTCTCCGCGAAGTCCTCGTCGGTCTCGCCGGGGAAGCCCACGATGATGTCGGTGGTGATCGCGGCGTCGGGCATGACGGCCCGGACGCGGTCGAGGATCCCGAGGAACCGCTCGGAGCGGTAGGAGCGGCGCATCGCGCGCAGCACGCGGTCGGAGCCCGACTGGAGCGGCATGTGGAGCTGGGGCATGACGTTCGGCGTCTGGGCCATGGCCGCGATGACGTCGTCGGTGAACGCGGCCGGGTGCGGCGACGTGAACCGCACGCGCTCGAGCCCGTCGATCGTCCCGCACGCGCGCAGGAGCTTGGCGAACGCACCCCGGTCGCCGAACTCGACGCCGTAGCTGTTGACGTTCTGACCGAGCAGCGTCACCTCGATGGCACCGGCCTCGACGAGCGCGCCCACCTCGGCGAGGACCTCGCCCGGACGGCGGTCGCGCTCCTTGCCGCGCAGGTGCGGCACGATGCAGAACGTGCACGTGTTGTTGCAGCCGACGCTGATCGACACCCACCCCGCGTAGACGGACTCGCGCTTCGTCGGCAGCGTGGAGGGGAACACCTGCAGCGACTCGGCGATCTCGACCTGCGCCGCCTCGTTGTGGCGCGCGCGCTCGAGCAGGACGGGCAGGGCGTCGAGGTTGTGGGTGCCGAACACGACGTCGACCCAGGGGGCCTTCTCAACGATGGTGCCGCGGTCCTTCTGCGCGAGGCAGCCGCCGACGGCGATCTGCATGCCGGGTCGCGCGGCCTTCACCGAGGCGAGCTGGCCGAGGTTGCCGTAGAGGCGCGTCGCGGCGTTCTCGCGCACGGCGCACGTGTTGATGACGACGACGTCCGCGCGGTTCGCGGCCTCGTCCTGCGCGCTCGCCCGCGTGTAGCCCGCCTGCTCGAGCATCCCCGCCATGTGCTCGGAGTCGTGGACGTTCATCTGGCACCCGAGGGTGCGCACGACGTAGGTGCGGGGGTGCGCGTCGTCGGCCGGCGCAGCGGCGGTGGCGTGCGGTGCGGGGGCGGCCGGGACGGGGGCGGGGGCGATCGTGGACATCACCGTCCAGGGTACGGCTCCGGGTGCCGTGTTACTGAACTGTTGCCCGGTTGTTGCCGGGTGAGGTGGCACCGTGCAACAGAAGGGACATAGTGTCCAGGAATGGCCGACGAAACCCCTTCGCCGTCCGACGCGCAGCGCAGCGCTCAGGACGCTCAGCCCCTCCCCGCCGAGCAGGTCCTCGGTGAGCCGCTCGTCGAGCTGCGCGACGTGAACAAGCACTTCGGCGAGCTCCACGTGCTGCGCGACATCAACCTCACGGTCCGGCGCGGCGAGGTGCTCGTCGTCATCGGGCCCTCCGGCTCGGGCAAGTCGACCCTGTGCCGGGCGATCAACCGGCTCGAGACGATCGACTCGGGCGAGATCCTCGTCGACGGCGAGCCGCTCCCCCAGGAGGGCAAGGCGCTCGCGCGGCTGCGCTCCGACGTCGGCATGGTCTTCCAGTCCTTCAACCTCTTCGCGCACAAGACGATCCTCGACAACGTGACGCTCGGGCCCGTCAAGGTGCGGCGCGAGCGGAGCAAGGACGCGAAGGAGCGCGCCCTCGCCCTCCTCGACCGGGTCGGCGTGAAGAACCAGGCGCAGAAGATGCCGGCCCAGCTCTCGGGCGGCCAGCAGCAGCGCGTCGCCATCGCCCGGGCCCTCGCGATGAAACCCAAGGTCATGCTGTTCGACGAGCCCACGTCGGCGCTCGACCCCGAGATGATCAACGAGGTCCTGGACGTCATGGTCTCGCTCGCCAAGGAGGGCATGACCATGATCGTCGTCACCCACGAGATGGGCTTCGCCCGGAAGGCCGCGAACCGCGTGGTCTTCATGGCGGACGGCCAGATCGTCGAGGAGGCGCACCCCGAGGAGTTCTTCACCGCGCCGAAGAGCGAGCGGGCCAAGGACTTCCTCTCCAAGATCCTCACGCACTGAGGTCCCGCACCCTCACCACGCACCGACCACCACGGACCGGGCCGCCCGGCCCCCCACACCCGGCCGACCGACGAGGCACACCGTCGTCGGACGACCACCACTCACGAAGGGTAGGAACGATGCGCACACGACACGCAGGTGCTGCCGTGCTGGCCGCTCTCACCGCGCTCACGCTCGCAGCGTGCAGCAGCGGCGACGTCGGCGACGACAGCACGACCACGGACCCCGAGCAGTCCGCCGGAGGCAGCGGCGACGGCGGCGGCGAGACGGTCAAGATCGGCATCAAGTTCGACCAGCCCGGCCTGGGGTTCCAGGACGGGTCGACCTACACGGGCTTCGACGTCGACGTCGCGACCTACGTGGCGGGCGAGCTCGGCTACTCCCCGGACCAGATCGAGTGGGTCGAGGCACCGTCCGCGCAGCGCGAGACGATGCTCCAGACCGGTCAGGTCGACATGATCTTCGCGACGTACTCCATCACGGACACGCGCAAGGAGACGGTCGCGTTCGCCGGGCCGTACTTCGTCGCCGGGCAGGACCTGCTCGTCGCCGAGGACAACACCGACATCACCGGCCCGGAGTCGCTCGAGGGCAAGAACCTCTGCTCCGTCACGGGCTCGACGTCGGCGCAGCGCATCAAGGACGAGTACGCCGCGGGCGTGCAGCTCCTCGAGCGCCCCGGGTACGCGGAGTGCGTCACCGCGCTCACGGCCGGCCAGGTCGACGCCGTCACGACCGACGACATCATCCTCGCGGGCCTCGCGGCGCAGCCGCAGAACCAGGGCAAGGTGAAGGTGGTCGGGGCGCCGTTCTCGACCGAGCGCTACGGCGTCGGCCTGCCCCAGGACAACGACGTCTGCGAGGACGTCAACGCCGCGATCGAGAAGATGATCGAGGACGGTTCCTGGGAGGAGTTCGTCAGCAAGAACACCGAGGGCACCGGGTACACGCCGAACGCGAGCGAGAACCCGCCGACGGTCGACCCCTGCGCCTGACCTCTCTGCCGGGGAGCGGAGCGCGGCGTGCCGCGCTCCGCTCCCCGGCCTCGTCCGGTCGGTCCACGACCACGCCCTCCCGGAGGATGACCAACCGTGGGTGACTACCTCTCTCAGTTCACCGAGCTCCTCAGCACCTACGACGTGCTCGGAGCGTTCTGGGTGAACATCCAGCTGACGTTCTGGGCTGCGATCTTCTCCCTGATCCTCGGCACGGCGCTCGCGCTCATGCGGATCTCCCCCGTCTCGAGCCTGCGGTGGGCCGGCTCGACCTACGTGAACCTCCTGCGCAACACGCCGCTGACGATCATCATGACGTTCATGGTCCTCGCGGTGTGGACCCAGCTGCAGATCAGCCTGTCCCCCGACTTCCCGACGAACTTCTTCCGGTTCGCGGTCATCGGCCTGACCGTCTACCACGCCGCCTTCGTGTGCGAGGCGATCCGCTCGGGCGTCAACACGGTGCCGATCGGCCAGGCCGAGGCAGCCCGGGCGATCGGCCTCTCCTTCGCTCCCGCCGCGCGCCTCGTCATCCTCCCGCAGGCGTTCCGCGGCGCCATCGCCCCCCTCGGCAACACCCTCATCGCGCTGCTCAAGAACTCCACCGTCGCGGCCGCCGCGAGCGTCACGACGGAGACGTCGAGCCTCATGCGCACGATGATCGAGTTCAACTCGAACTACATCTACGCGATCTTCCTCACCTTCGCGATCGGCTACGTGATCCTCGTCATCCCGATCGGCCTGCTCACCACCTCGCTCTCGACCCGATTGGCGGTCCGCCGATGAGCGCCCCGCGTCAGTCCGTCCTCTTCGACGCCCCCGGGCCCCGGGCCCGGCGCGCGATCGCCGTCGGCAACGTGATCGGCGCCGTGATCGTGATCGGGATCGCCGTGCTCGTGCTGCTGGAGCTCGGACGCAAGGGCCAGCTCTCGTGGGAGCAGTGGGGTCCCGTCTTCACCGCCAACGCGTGGGAGAACTTCTTCCTGCCGGGCCTGCAGAACACGCTGCGCGCCGCCGGGTTCGCGATCGTCGGTGCCGTGATCTTCGGGCTGGTCTTCGGCTCCGGCCGGCTCTCGCACGTGCGCGCGCTGCGCTGGGCGTGCGGTGTCGTCGTCGAGTTCTTCCGCGCCGTGCCGGTGCTCCTCATGATGATCTTCTTCTGGCTCCTGCTGGGGCTGCAGAAGGTCCCGGACGCCCCGTTCCTCGCGGTCGTGATCTCCCTCGTGCTCTACAACGGCTCGGTGATCGCCGAGCTCGTCCGGTCCGGCGTCGGCAACCTGCCGAAGGGCCAGGGAGAGGCCGGCGTGGCGATCGGCCTGACGCGCGGGCAGACCCTGCGGTCGATCCAGCTCCCGCAGGCGCTCATCGCGATGCTGCCCGCGCTCGTGTCCCAGCTCGTCGTCGTGCTCAAGGACACCGCGCTCGGGCAGATCATCACGTACCCCGAGCTGCTGCGGGCCGCGCAGATCCTCGGCACGGCCTTCGGCAACACCCTGCAGACCCTCACGGTCGCCGCGGTCATCTTCATCGTCATCAACTACGCCCTGACCGCCCTGGCCCAGTGGCTCTCACGCTTCCTCAGCGGGCGCACCGCGGGCGCCACGGCTGCGGGACCGGGCATCGGCAACCCGACGGCGGTCGCGGGCGGCCCCACGGAGGACGCCCCGACTACGTCCACCGTGCGCTGACGCACCCGTCGCCCGCCCGTGCTCGGGCGGGCGACGGGCCGCTCTGCCACAGGGTGGGCCGCAGGCGGCCCGTCCGGGCCGGTCGAGCGGTCACTCCTCCGCGTCGAGCTCGCGCTGCACGATCTCGAAGGCCAGCCCGGGGCTGTACCCCTTGCGGGCGAGCGCGCCGACCGTCCGTCGCACGCGCACGTCGCGGTCGAGGCCGCGGGTCCTGGCGAGACGTGCCCGCGCGAGGGCCAGGGCGGCGTCCGCCTCGGAGTCGTCGTCGACCTGCTCGAGCGCGGCCGCGCCGACCTCGCCGTCGATCCCCCGCCGGCGCAGCTCGGTCGAGATCGCGCGGCGGGACAGCCCCCGCTCGGCGTGCCGCGTGCGGACGATCATCTCCGCGTACTGCGCGTCGTCGACGAGCCCGACCTCCTCGAAGCGGTCGAGGATGGGCAGCACGACGTGCTCCGGGTAGCCCTTGCGCGCCAGCGACTGCGTGATCTCCGCGCGGCTCTTCGGTGCCGCGGTGAGGATGCGCAGGACGGTCTCGCGGGCGCGCTCGGCGAGGTCGGCGTCGCTGATCTCGCCGCGCTCCACGAGCTCGTGCAGCGACGGGCGCGGGCGCCGCCCGGCCTTGCGGCCGGTGCGGCGCCCGTCGTCCTCCGCGGACGGGTCGACGGGCTCGGCACCCTCGACCCCGTCCTGCTCGCCGATCAGAACGGCGACTTCTTCCCCTTGCCGGCCGCGGCGGTCGCCTTGGCCGGAGCGGCCGCGGCGGCGTCGGCCGCGACGGTCACGCCGGCGGCCGGGTCGGCCGGTGCGTCGACCTTGGCCCCGACGCCGAGCTTCTCCTTGATCTTCTTCTCGAGCTCGTTCGCGAGGTCGGGGTTGTCGCGCAGGAACGAGCGCGCGTTCTCCTTGCCCTGCCCGAGCTGGTCGCCGCCGTAGGTGAACCACGACCCGGACTTGCGCACGAACCCGTGCTCCACGCCCATGTCGATGAGGCCACCCTCGCGGGAGATGCCGACCCCGTAGAGGATGTCGAACTCGGCCTGCTTGAACGGCGGCGCCATCTTGTTCTTGACGACCTTCACGCGGGTCCGGTTGCCGACCGCGTCGGTGCCCTCCTTGAGGGTCTCGATGCGGCGGATGTCGAGACGGACCGAGGCGTAGAACTTCAGCGCCTTGCCACCGGTCGTCGTCTCGGGAGAGCCGAAGAACACGCCGATCTTCTCGCGGAGCTGGTTGATGAAGATCGCGGTCGTGCCGGACGCGCTGAGCGCACCGGTGATCTTGCGCAGCGCCTGCGACATGAGGCGGGCCTGGAGGCCGACGTGGCTGTCGCCCATCTCGCCCTCGATCTCCGCCTTGGGCACGAGGGCCGCGACGGAGTCGATGACGATGATGTCGAGCGCGCCCGAGCGGATCAGCATGTCCGTGATCTCGAGCGCCTGCTCCCCCGTGTCCGGCTGGGAGACGAGCAGGGCGTCGGTGTCGACGCCGAGCTTCTTGGCGTACTCCGGGTCGAGGGCGTGCTCGGCGTCGATGAACGCCGCGATGCCGCCGGCGCGCTGGGCGCTGGCCACGGCGTGCAGCGCCACGGTCGTCTTTCCGGAGGACTCCGGGCCGTACACCTCGATGACGCGCCCGCGCGGCAGGCCGCCGATGCCGAGCGCGATGTCCAGCGCGATGGAGCCCGTGGGGATGACCTCGACGGGGGCGCGGCCCTCCTCGCCGAGGCGCATGACGGAGCCCTTGCCGAAGCTCCGGTCGATCTGGGCGAGGGCTGCCTCGAGCGCCTTCTCGCGGTCTGCGGGTGCGGGCATGTCAGTCCACCTTCGGTTCGACGTCCATCTGTTCGTTGTGGCCCGACGTTACGGGCAGCCACCGACACGCGGTTCCGACGAGCCCCGGACCTGGGGACCGTCGTGCCGGACCGGCGTCCCGGGCCCGCCGGAGCGCGCCCTGTGCACAACTCTAGCCGAACACGTGTTCGATCACGGAACCCGCCCCGGCGTGTCCGCGACTCGCGGGCTCACCCGTCGTCGTCCGCGGACCACGACTCGCCGGGCCGCAGGACGACGACCCGCGTCCCGGGCGCCTCGCGCTGCGCGGCCGCCTCGAAGGCCGCGCCCGCGTGGTCCATCCAGCCGCGCGGCAGGTGCTGGCCGCCCGGCGCGTGCAGCGTCCCCCAGTGCACCGGCACCGCGACCCGCACCCCGACCTCGGCGCACACCCGCGCGGCCTGCACCGGGCCCAGGTGCCCGCCCGAGAGCCGCGGCCCCCACCCGCCGACCGGCACGAGGGCCACGTCCACCGGGCCGCCCGCGAGCGCCGGGAGGTGCGCCATCCCGGGGTGGTGCTCGGTGTCGCCCGCCACCCACACGCGCAGACCGTCGGGACCGGTGGTCCGCACGAGGTGACCGTTCGCGGCGTTGGGCCGGTGCGGCATCGGCCGGTGCCCGTGCACCGCGGTGACGAGCCGCGTCTCGACCCCGGCCCCCGGCGGGCCCACCGCGTGCCACTCGTCGCCCAGCCCGACGCCGCGCAGCCCCTTGCCGCGCAGCCACCGCGCGTTGGCGGGCGCCGTGAGGACCGGCACGTCGCCGAGGAGCCGCAGCGACCGCAGCTCGGCGTGGTCGTGGTGGAGGTGGGACAGCAGGACGGCGTCGCCGCCCCGCCACACCGGGGCCGGCTGCTCGCCGCGCCGGCGGAGCATGCCCGCGTGCCGGTGCAGGAGCGGGTCGGTCACGAGCCGCACCGTCGGCCCGCCGGGGGTCGCGGCGAGGTCGAGGACCGCGCTCGAGTGGCCCAGCCACGTCACGGTGACGCTCACGCGCCGCTCCCCCGGCCCGGCGCGTCCTCGGCCACCGGCGGCCGTACCCCCAGGTCGGTAAGCCACGCGACGAGCCGGCGGTGCACCGCCTCCGCCCCGACGAGCATCGGCGTGCCGTCGACGTCCTCGAGCTCGTCGTCGGGCACCGCGAGGTGCGCGGGGTGCACCAGCACCGCCTGGTTCTGCGCCCCGCCGAGGCCGCCGTGCGACCCGACCAGGCCCTCGAACGCGTGCACCATCCCGACCTCGTCGACGCTGGACACGAGCACGAGGTCCCCGGCGTCCTCCAGCCCGGCGACGCGCACGAGGTCCGCCGCCGCGCGCGACCCGAACGACGCGACCGGGTCGGCGCCGACGACCTCGCCCGTCAGCAGGTCGCGCGAGCCACCACGGCCGTGCGCCCGGACCTCCCCGCGCGGGCCGCGCTCGACGACGACGCCGACCGCGGGGTTCGCGACGAGACCCGGGAGCAGCGCGGGCCACCGGGCGCGGACCTCGTCGCCCGTGAGGCGCCGCGGCTCGCGCGGGAACCACACCATCCCGAGGTTGCCCGACCCGACGACCGCGACCTCGGGCAGCTCGGGCAGGGCGGGTGCGGCGTCGGCGCGGCGCTCGGAGCGGTCCGGGCCCACGAGCATGCGGCCCGCCTGCGCGTCCGGCTGCCCGGGCCGCAGCGCGTTGAGAGCCGTGTTCGCGGGGCCCCACGCCTCGCTGTCCGGGGCCGTCGCCCGACGCCGGCCCTCACCCCGGGCGGACCCGGCGCCGTCACGCGCGCGGCCGTCGTCGTCCGCACGAGCCCCGTCACCGGGCGGGTCGAGCGCCATGAGGCGTCGCACCTCGTCGAGGAAGGACCGCCCGGTGACCTGCTCGAACGTCGGGCCGAGCGACTGCCCGTGGTCCGAGAGCACGACGACGTCGTAGCGCCGGGGCGCGACGGCCGCGACCTGCTCCCAGAGCCCGACGACGCGGTCCAGTCCCTCGAGCGCGCGCAGCGACTCGGGCCGCAGCGGCCCGGCGTGGTGCGCGATCTCGTCGTAGTCCACGAGGTCGACGCAGACGACGGGCGCCCCGCGCACGAGCTGCTCCGCGACGAGCGTCGTGTTGAGGTCGCGCAGCACGACGTTCGTCACGGCGCGCAGCACCGGGTACCAGCCGAGGCGCGAGACGCGCGGCTCGACGCCGCGCACGGCCTGCTGCCAGCCCTGGTAGAGCTCCTTGAGCAGCTCGCCGAGCGCGACGACCACGGCGCGCACGAGGACGAACGGGCTCGCGAAGAAGTGCACGAACATCTGTCCGGGCCCCAGGCCCTCGCGCGCCCGGCTCATGACGAGCAGGCTCGTCGCCGCGTCCCCGGAGAACATCGTCGAGACGGCCACGCCGCCCCCCGCGAGCAGACCCGCGCCGTCGCTCGTGCGCGCCTCGACCGCCGCCGCGTCCGCGGGCCGGTTCGTCACGACGAGCCTTCCCAGCGCGCGCGACCACCACCGGAAGGCGGGGACGTGCTCGGTCGACCCGTGCAGGAGCCCGACGGTCGAGGCCGGCGTCGTCGCGGGCACACGGGCCCACCACGTCGTGAGGTGGTGGCTGCCGTCGCCGAGCCACCGCGCGAGCGTCGGGGCCAGGCCGGCCTGGAGGGCGTAGTCGAGCGTGGGGCGCGCGACGCCGTCGAGCAGGACGACGAGCAGGCCCGCCGGGCGCTCCGCCGCGGCGCCCGCGGCGGCTCCCCGGGGCACGCCCGCCTGGCGTCGCGCGCGCCGGAGCAGGTCCCCGATCACGTACTCGTTGTCGCTCGCCCCGACGACCCAGCGCCCGAGCGCCATGAGCACGGCCGCGATGACGAGGACGGCGAGGACGTCGGTCCACGTCCCGCTGCGGAACCCCGGGAGGTAGGTGAGCGCCGCCCACGCGACCGCGACCTGGGCGACCACGCCCGAGACGAGCGCGCCGACGACGCCGGACCGGCGCGCGACCCCGCGCAGCACCGGGCGCAGCAGCGCGTCGCCCACCGCCACCGCGAGCGCCGCGAGGACGAGCGACCAGGGGTTGGTCACCTCGACCCCGGGGACGACCCAGATCGCGAGCCCCAGCCCGGCCGCCGTCGAGACGAGCGACCAGGCCGCGCCGCGCACGTCGGCGGCGGTGAGGCGCAGCGTGGCGAGGCGGCCGCGGGCGGGAACGCTCATGCCGCCATCATCGCGGGGCACGGCGGGGTGCGCCCCTCGGGCGTCCCCGTGTCCCGGGCAGGTCGGGGCAGGTCGGGGCCGGGCAGGTCGGGGCCGGTCAGCGGCGCGGCGGCGCCTGGCGGTGGTCGTCGTTCCCCCAGCGCCGCGCGTCGGGCACGTCGAGCGCGTCGCACAGCGCGTGCCAGACGACGCGCGGCTCGACCCCGTCCTCGAGCGCCTGGGCGGCGGTCCGGTCGTCGAGCGCGGACAGCACCTGCTCGCGCACGTAGGCGCGGCCCAGGGCCGCACCGAACACCTCGTCGACCAGCTCGGAGAACTCGCGGTAGCGCACGGACCAAGCCTTGCACGGATCCGCGGCCGCCCGGTCGCGCGCCGGGACGCGCGGGCCGCACCGCGTCGCCCCGGGGTCGCACCGAGGGCGCACGGGCGGGCCGCCGGGGCGCCGGCACGCTGCGGCGGGCGCGTGTGGGTGGGCAGCCCCAGAATGGGCGCGTGACCTCGGACCCGCTCGCCCGCTTCGCCGCGCCCACGCGCGCGTGGTTCTCGGGTGCGTTCGACGCGCCGACCGCCGCCCAGGCCGGTGCGTGGGAGGCCGTGTCGAGCGACCGGCACGCCCTCGTGGTCGCCCCGACGGGCTCGGGCAAGACGCTCGCCGCGTTCCTCTGGTCGCTCGACCGGATCCTCGCCGCGCCCCCGGACGAGGCCCCGGCTCGCGAGGCGCGCTGCCGCGTCGTCTACGTCTCCCCGCTCAAGGCGCTCGCCGCGGACGTCGAGCGGAACCTGCGCTCGCCGCTCGCGGGCATCCGCCAGGCCGCGGTGCGGCTCGGGCTCGACGTGCCGGACGTCGTCGTCGGCACCCGCACCGGGGACACCCCCACGAGCGAGCGCCGCCGGCTCGCGACCCACCCGCCCGACATCCTCATCACGACGCCCGAGTCGCTGTTCCTCGTGCTGACGTCGCAGGCGCGCGCAGGGCTGGTGGGCGTCGAGACGGTGATCGTCGACGAGATCCACGCGGTGGCGGGCACCAAGCGGGGCGCTCACCTGGCCGTGTCGCTCGAGCGCCTGGACGCGCTGCTCGAGGCGAACGAGCGGCCCCCGGCGCAGCGCGTCGGGCTCTCGGCCACGGTCCGCCCCGTCGAGGCGGTCGCGACCTTCCTCGGCGGGCACCGGCCCGAGGCCGAGGGCGGGCGCGAGGTCGTCGTCGTGCAGCCGCCGTCGAGCAAGCGCATCGAGGTCGAGGTCGTCGTGCCCGTCCCGGACCTCTCGGACCTCGGGACGGCGGCGCTCGTGCCGGACGCCGGGTCGCGGTCGGACGGCGGCCTGCCGCCCCTGCCCCCCGGCGAGCGCGACCTCACGGGCCCGGCGACGTCGCGCCCGACGGGCGCGCCCGACGTCCGGCCGCCGCGCCCGTCGGTCTGGCCGCACGTCGAGGAGCGGGTCGTCGACCTCGTCACCGACCACCGCTCCACGCTGGTCTTCACGAACTCGCGCCGCGGGGCGGAGCGCCTCACGGCGCGCATGAACGAGCTGTGGGCCGAGCGCCAGGGCGAGGACGTGCTCGACCCGGGCACGGTCACCGCGGCGCAGGTACAGGCGCAGTCGGGCGCGAGCTCGGGCGTCGAGCCCGTCATCGCCCGCGCGCACCACGGGTCGATGAGCCGGGCCGAGCGCACGCGCACGGAGACCGAGCTCAAGGACGGCCGGCTGCCCGCGGTGGTCGCGACGTCGAGCCTCGAGCTCGGCATCGACATGGGCGCGGTGGACCTCGTGGTCCAGGTCGGGGCGCCGCCCTCGGTCGCGTCCGGCCTGCAGCGGATCGGGCGCGCGGGCCACCAGGTGGGGGCCGTGTCGCACGGCGTGGTGTTCCCGACGCACCGGGGCGACCTCGTGCCGTCGGCGGTCGTCGCCGAGCGCATGCGCTCCGGCGGCATCGAGGAGCTCCACGTGCTCGCCAACCCGCTCGACGTGCTCGCCCAGCAGGTCGTCGCGATGGTCGCGGTCGACGAGTGGACGGTCGCGGAGCTCGCGACGCTCGTGCGGCGCAGCGAGCCCTACGCGCACCTCGGCGACGCGTCGCTGCACGCCGTCCTCGACATGCTCGCGGGCCGCTACCCGAGCGAGGACTTCGGCGAGCTGCGCGCGCGGATCGTGTGGGACCGCGCGTCGGGCCGGCTCACCGGGCGACCGGGCGCGCTGCGGCTCGCCGCGACGAGCGGCGGCACGATCCCCGACCGCGGGATGTACGGCGTGTTCCTCGCCACGGACGCCGGGACCGGGACCGTCGCGGGCGACCCGGACACAGCGGGCGGCCGCGCCCCGCGCGGCGGCAAGCGCGTCGGCGAGCTCGACGAGGAGATGGTCTACGAGTCTCGCGTCGGCGACACGTTCACGCTCGGGTCGAGCACGTGGCGCATCGAGGACATCACGCCCGACCGCGTGCTCGTCACGCCCGCGCCGGGCATCCCGGGGCGGCTGCCGTTCTGGAAGGGCGACTCCCCCGGCCGACCCGCCGAGCTCGGCCGTGCGCTCGGCGCGTGGGTGCGCGAGACGGACGCGCTCGCCGCCACCGACCCCGACGCGGCGACCGACCGGCTCCGCACGGCAGGCCTCGACGCGTGGGCGAGCGACAACCTGCTGGCCTACCTGCGCGAGCAGCGCGACGCGACCGGGCGCGTCCCGGACGACCGCACGGTCGTCGTCGAGCGCTTCCGCGACGAGCTCGGCGACTGGCGCGTCGTCGTGCACTCGCCGTACGGCGCGAAGGTGCACGCGCCGTGGGCGCTCGTGCTCGCCGCGCGCCTGCGCGAGCGCTACGGGGTCGACGCCGCCGCGATGCACGCCGACGACGGCATCGTCCTGCGGCTCCCGGACACCGGGGACTCGTGGCTCGAGGGAGCGACCGACGGCTCGGGCGGCCTCGGCGGGGACGCGCCCGTCGTCGGCGTCGAGGACCTGCTCCTCGACCCGGACGACGTGCTCGACGCGGTGCGCGACGAGCTCGGCGGGTCGGTGATGTTCGCGTCGCGGTTCCGCGAGGCCGCCGCCCGCGCGCTCCTGCTGCCCCGGCGTCGTCCGGACCGGCGCCAGCCGCTGTGGCAGCAGCGGCAGCGCTCGGCGCAGCTCCTGTCGGTGGCGTCGGAGTACCCGGAGTTCCCGATCGTCCTCGAGGCGGCGCGCGAGTGCCTGCAGGACGACTTCGACGTCGCGGCGCTCACCGACCTCATGCGCGACCTCGCCGCCGGGCGCGTGCGCCTCGTCGAGGTGACGACCCCGACGCCGTCGCCCTTCGCGCAGTCGCTCCTCTTCGGGTACACCGCCCAGTTCCTCTACGACGGCGACGCCCCGCTCGCGGAGCGCCGCGCCGCCGCGCTGTCGCTCGACCCCACGCTCCTCGCCGAGCTCCTGGGCGGCGACGGCGTCGCGGCCCAGCTCGCCGACCTGCTCGACCCCGCCCAGATCGAGCGGACCGAGGCCGAGCTCGGCGCGCTCGCGCCCGAGCGGCAGGCGCGGCACGCCGAGGACGTGTGGGACGTGCTGCGCCGGCTGGGCCCGCTCACCGAGGCCGAGGTCGCGGCGCGGACCCGCGAGGACGTGCGCACCGACGTCGCGGCCTGGCTGCGCGAGCTCGAGGCCGCGCGCCGCATCATGCCCGTGCGGCTCGCGGGGGTCGCGCCCGAGCGTGCGCAGCAGTGGGCGGTCGTGGAGGACGCCGGCCGCCTGCGCGACGCGCTCGGCGTAGCGCTGCCCGTCGGCATCCCCGAGGTGTTCACCGAGCCCGTCCCCGACCCGCTCGGCGACCTCGTGCGCCGCCACGCCCGCACGCACGGCCCGTTCACCGCCGCCGACCTCGCCGCACGCCTCGGGCTGGGCGTCGCCGTCGTCGTGCAGACGCTCGAGCGGCTCGAGGCGGCCCGGCTCGTCGTGCGCGGGCGGCTGCGGCCGGAGGCGATCGGCGGCACGGGCGACGACTGGTGCGACGCCGAGGTGCTGCGCGTCCTGCGCCGGCGCTCGCTCGCCGCGCTGCGCGCCGAGGTGGAGCCCGTCCCCGCCGAGACGCTGGGCGTCTTCCTCCCGCGCTGGCAGGGTCTCGGCGCGCTGCGCGGCGTCGACGGGCTGCTGCGCGTCGTCGAGCAGCTCTCCGGCGCGGCCGTCCCCGCGTCGGCGCTCGAGACCCTCGTGCTCCCGGCGCGCGTCAGCGACTACACCCCGACGATGCTCGACGAGCTGACGACGACCGGCGAGGTCGTGTGGTGCGGGCACGCCCCGCTGCCCGGCTCGGGCGGCGGCGACGGTCTGGTCAGCCTGCACCTGGCGGAGTGGGCGCCGCTCACGCTGCCCGACCCGGGCCCGGCGCCCGAGACCGGCCTCCACGCCACGCTGCTCGACCTGCTGGAGGGCTCGGGCGGGTACTTCCTCCCGCGGCTGGCCGAGCGCGCGGGCGCGGAGACCGTCCCGACGCTCGAGGCGCTGTGGGACCTCGTGTGGTCGGGCCACGTGACGAACGACGGCCTCGGGTCGCTGCGCGCACGGCTCGGCGCCGCCGGGGGGACCCACCGCGCGCCGCGCGCCCCGGCGCGTGCCCGGCCGCTCGCGCGCGGCCGGTTCGCGGGCCTGCGACCGCCGACGTCGCCCGAGACGGCCCTGCGCGGCGGCGCCGGACGGTGGTCGGCGCTGCCCCCGCGCGAGCCCGACCCCACCCGCCGGGCGCACGCGCTCGCCCGCGTCCTGCTCGACCGCCACGGCGTGCTCACGCGCGCCGTCGCGCCCGCCGAGGGCGTCGCGGGGTCGTTCCGCGCGGTGTACCGCGTGCTGAGCGAGCTGGAGGCCACGGGGGCGGCGCGGCGCGGGTACTTCGTCGAGCACCTCGGCGGCTCGCAGTTCGCGCTCCCCGGCGCGGTCGACCAGCTCCGGACCGACGCGCAGGACCGCGAGCGCGCGCTCGAGGCCGACGCCGCGGCGGCCGCGACCGACCCGTTCGCCCCGCTCCCCGACGCGCGGACGTCGCGCGGCGGTCCGCGTCCCGGCGCCGTGCTGCTCGCCGCGACGGACCCGGCGAACCCCTACGGCGCGGCGCTGCCATGGCCCGCCCGCCCGTCGACCGGACCGGGCGCACCCGGCGCGCCCGGCACGGACGGCACGACCGGGGAGGGCTCGCGCGGTCACCGCCCGGGCCGCAAGGCGGGCGCCGTCGTCGTGCTGAGCGACGGCGACCTCGCGCTCTACGTGGAGCGCGGCGGGCGGTCCGTGCTGTCCTTCGTGGACGGCCCACGCCTCGCCGAGGCGAGCGCGGCGTTGGTCCGCGCCGTGCGGGCGGGCACGCTCGGGAAGATCGTGGTGCAGCGCGTCGACGGCGTCGAGGCCCTCGCGGGCGCCGGCACGGCCCGGACCCCGGCGGACGACGCGGTGCGCGCGCTGCTCGACGCCGGCTTCCGCGCGACGCCGCGCGGCCTGCGGGCGGCCTGACGTGCGCCGGTCGTCGCGCGTGCCCGACCACGGAGGGCGGTCACGTGCCCGAGGGTGACATCCTGCGTCTCGTGTCGGCCCGCCTCGACGAGGCGCTCAAGGACCGGGTGCTGGTCCGCTCGGACCTGCGGTGGCCGAGCGCCGCGGAGATCGACCTGGTCGGGCGGACGGTCGTCGGGAACCAGGCCTACGGGAAGCACCTGTTCACGCGGTTCGACGACGGCCGGTCCCTGCACACGCACCTGCGCATGGAGGGGTCGTGGCGGCTCGCCCGGACGGGCACGCACGACGCGCGCGGGGCGGAGCCGAACGTGCGCGTCGTCCTCGCGAACGAGTGGTGGACGGCGGTCGGGAACCGGATCGGCATGCTGCACGTGCTGCGCACCGCGGACGAGCGCGTGATCGTCGGGCCGCTGGGTCCCGACGTGCTCGGCGACGACTTCCCGGAGACCGGGCTGCCCGAGGCGGCCGCGCGGATGCGGGCCGACGACGCGGCGGGCGGGAGCGGCCCCCGGTACCGGCCGGAGCGGGCCGCGACGGGCGTGCCCGTCGCGGAGGCCCTGCTCGACCAGCACCTCGTCGCCGGCATCGGCACGATCTACACGGCCGAGTCGCTCTTCGCCGAGCACGTCTACCCGTGGACGCCCGTCCGCGACGTCGAGGACCTCGAGGGCCTCCTGCTCACGGCGCGGACGCTCATGCAGCGCACGGTGCGGCACGGGTTCGACCCGCGCGCCGGCGTCGTGCGGCACGTGCACGGGCGCACACGAAAGGCGTGCCACGTGTGCGGCACGCCTGTCGCGGAAGGTACGGCGAACGAGCCCCCGTACGACCGTCCGATCTTCTGGTGTCCGACCTGCCAGGCACCGCCCGCAGCAGGATGACGGCGGGCGTCGCTGCCCCCGCTCCCGGTGCGGCCGGTCCCGGCCCGACCGTCAGCCGACGGGCTGCAGGTCCTCGCGGCGTGCCGTGCCCTCGGGATGCTGGCGACCCAGCACGGCCGTCGCGAAGTCGGCCGGGATGGTGTCGGGGATCAGCAGACCCTCGGCGACGGCGACCCGGTCGCTGACCTCGCGCAGCACCAACGACATCGGGATGTCGAGCGCCTCGCAGATCGAGCCGAGGAGCTCCGACGACGCTTCCTTCTGACCGCGCTCGACCTCGCTGAGGTAGCCCAGCGAAACCCGTGCGGCGGAGGACACCTCTCGCAGGGTGCGCCCCTGTCGCTGGCGAGCGTCTCGCAGCACGTCCCCGATCTCTCGTCGAAGAACAATCATCTGGCGACCCCCTTCCGTGTCCCGTGCGCCCCCGGGAGCCGGAGAGGCCCCCACCTGGGTGCGCGAACTGCTCGTGCCGGTCTTCCTGTTCACTGCCCCGCGTGACGGGGTCGTCCTACCGTACCCCGCCCGCGGTCCGCTCACGTCGCCGGTGCCCCGTGCGGGACGGGGCGCGGGCGCGTTGTCCGTGCGTCCCACCGGTCGGTTGACGGTCCTGTTGGCGATCACGTGCTGTGCAACGTCGCGACGTGGGGTGTTGTTCCCGCGCCGGGCCTCCCGGCCGCTCCCCCGCGGCACGTTCACGACGTCTCCACGACGCCTCCGGCCCGGTCCACGCCTGGCCGGGCGGCCGACGCTCCCGCCGACGATTTCACCCGGCAGGGGGCATCGTCACGCCGTCGGTGGCCGGGGCCCGACCGCCGCGCGCGCGAGGGCCACCGCGGCGGCCACGGTGGCGGCGCGGACGGCCGTGCGGTCGCCCGCCAGGTGCAGCTCTCGCACCTCCGTGCCCCCCGGTCCGCTCGCGGCGACGAAGACGGTGCCCGGGGCCCGGCCGTCCTGCGGGTCGGGGCCCGCGACGCCCGTGGTCGCGACCCCGACGTCGGCCCTCAGCACGTCGCGCACGCGCTCGGCCATCTGGCGTGCGACCTCCGGGTGCACGGCCCCGTGCGCGGCGAGCAGACCGCCGTCGACGCCGAGGACCGACTCCTTGACGTCGGTCGCGTACGCGACGACGGCGCCCCGGAGCACGCGCGAGGCGCCGGGCACGTCGACGATCGTCGCGCTGAGCAGGCCGCCCGTGAGCGACTCGGCCGTCGCGAGGGTCCACCCGCGGGCCTCCAGAGCGCCGAGCAGCTCGACGACGTCGGGCCGGACGTCCGGGCCGGTGATCGACGAGCTCCCCGGCGGGACCGGAGCTTCGATCACGAGACGGGCGCGCCGTCCGTGCTCGGACCCCGCTCGACGACCCGGGCCGCGCGCACCGCGTCGCGGCGCAGGCGCCAGCCCTGGTACGCGTACTCCAGGCCGGTCACGACGGTCACGAGGATGGCCGCGGCGAGCACGATCCAGGCGACGACGCCGACGAACGCCGGCAGGTGCGCGAGCGGCAGCACGAAGAGCGTGATCGCGACGGTCTGCAGCACGGTCTTGAGCTTCCCGCCGCGGGACGCGGGCATGACCGCGTACTTGAGGACGGCGAACCGCAGGAGCGTGACGCCCAGCTCGCGTGCGAGCACGACGACGGGGACCCACCAGGGCAGCTCGCCGAGCGGCCACGCCAGCAGCACGAGGGCGGTCCCCACGAGCAGCTTGTCCGCGATCGGGTCGAGGAGCTTGCCCAGGTCCGTGACGAGGTCGTAGCGCCGCGCGAGGTAGCCGTCGAGGCGGTCCGACGTGGCGGCGAGGACGAAGATGCCCGTCGCGACGAGGCGCCACGTGACGGACTCCCCGCCGTCGACGAGGAGCGCCCACGCGAAGAACGGGACGAGCAGGATCCTCGCCATGGTGACGAGGTTCGCGGAGTTCCACGGCGAGGGGACGGCGTTGACCACGTCACCAGCCTAGGGGGTCGTCCGGGGTGCGCCGACCGTCGGCGGCACCACCGGCCGCCCGGGTCACCGCCAGCCCGACTCCACGTCGGCGCCGTCGTGGTACTCCGTCGCGACCGGGGGCATGTGCCCGTCGGTGCCCTCGCCGTAGTCGTGGCCGCCCCCTGCGGCCGAGGGCGCGGGGGCCGCGGCGGGCGCCTGGCCGTCGAAGACGTCCTGCGCGGGCTCGCCCCGGATGAGGGCGAGCGCCGACGACAGCTCCTCGGGCGTCACGAGCACCTCGCGGGCCTTGGACCCCTCGGACGGTCCGACGATCTCGCGCGACTCCAGGAGGTCCATGAGGCGACCCGCCTTGGCGAACCCGACGCGCAGCTTGCGCTGGAGCATCGACGTCGAGCCGAACTGCGACGTCACGACGAGCTCGGCCGCCTGGAGCAGCAGGTCGAGGTCGTCGCCGATGTCCTCGTCGATCTGCTTCTTCGTGGCCGCCTGCGTGACGTCCTCGCGGTACACGGGCTTGAGCTGGCTCTTCACGTGCTCGACGACGGCGTGCACCTCGGACTCCGAGACCCACGCGCCCTGCACGCGCATGGGCTTGGCCGCGCCCATGGGCAGGAACAGGGCGTCGCCCTGGCCGATGAGCTTCTCCGCGCCGGGCTGGTCGAGCACGACGCGCGAGTCCGCGAGGGACGACGTCGCGAACGCGAGCCGCGACGGCACGTTCGCCTTGATGAGGCCCGTCACGACGTCGACCGACGGGCGCTGCGTCGCGAGCACCAGGTGGATGCCCGCCGCGCGCGCGAGCTGCGTGATGCGCTGGATCGAGGCCTCGACGTCGCGCGGGGCGACCATCATGAGGTCGGCGAGCTCGTCGACGACGACCAGCAGGTACGGGTACGTCGCGATCTTGCGCTCGGAGCCGGGCAGCGGCTTGACCTTGCCGGCGCGGACGGCGGCGTTGAAGTCGTCGATGTGCTTGAACCCGAACGCGGCGAGGTCGTCGTAGCGGGCGTCCATCTCGCGGACGACCCAGTCGAGCGCCTCGGCGGCCTTCTTCGGGTTCGTGATGATGGGCGTGATGAGGTGCGGGATGCCCTCGTAGATCGTCAGCTCGACGCGCTTGGGGTCCACGAGCACGAGCCGCACCTGCTCCGGCGTCGAGCGCATGAGGATCGACGTGATCATGGAGTTGATGAAGCTCGACTTGCCGGCGCCCGTCGCGCCCGCGACGAGGATGTGCGGCATCTTCGCGAGGTTCGCGACGACGTAGCCGCCCTCGACGTCCTTGCCGACGCCCATGACCATGGGGTGCTCGGTGCGCCGCGCGGCCGACGACCGCAGGACGTCGCCGAGCACGACCGTCTCGCGGTCCGTGTTGGGGATCTCGATGCCGATGGCCGACTTGCCGGGGATCGGCGCGAGGATGCGCACGTCGGCGCTCGCCACCGCGTACGCGATGTTGTTGGACAGCGACGTGATGCGCTCGACCTTGACCTTGGGCCCGACCTCGACCTCGTAGCGCGTGACCGTCGGGCCGCGCGTGAACCCGGTGACCTTCGCGTCGACCTCGAACTGCTCGAACGTCTGCGTGAGCGCCTCGACCACGCGGTCGTTCGCGGCGGAGCGCACCTTGTGGGGCGCGCCCTTGACGAGCGCGTCCTCGTCCGGGAGCAGGTAGACCGTGTCGCCCTCGAGCATGGGCTGCACGCCCCGCGGCATCGGGCCGGGCGGGGGCGGCGGCACGCTGCCGACGCCGTCCTCCGGGGAGGGCGCGACCGCGCCCATCGCGGCCGCCGCCGTGTCCTGCGCGGTGCCCTGCCCGACGGCGGGGACCACCTCCGTGGCGGCGGTGCCGGCGGACGGCTCCTCCGCGCGACGCTTCTTCCCCCGGCCGCGCGGCGCGTCGTCCTCGTAGTCGAGGAACGCGGCCGTCTCGAACGCCTCGTCGCCCGAGAAGCCGCCCTCGGGCTTCTCGATCTCGGCCGCCTCCGCCGCGCGCTGGGCCTTGGTGCGCCGCGGCTTGCGCGGTCGGCGACCCGTCGCCGGCTCGCTGCCGTCGTGGCGCGAGACGCCCTCCGCGAGCGGGAGCCCGTCGGCGTCGAGCGCGTCGTCCTCGGTGCGGTGGTTGCCGGTGAGCACGTCGTAGAGGCCGCGCAGCCGGCTCGGGATGCGGTGCACGGGCGTCGCGGTGACGACGAGCAGCCCGAAGAACCCGAGGAGCAGGAAGATGGGGACGGCGAACCACGGCGTCAGCCCGGCGGTCACGGGCGTGGCCGCCAGGTAGCCGACGATGCCCCCCGCGTCCTGCACCGCCGCGAAGCCGTCCCGCGGCGCGGGCAGGTCCTCCGAGATGTGCACGAGGGAGCACACGGACACGACGATGAGCGTGAGCCCGATCGCGACGCGCGAGTTCGCCTGGGCGCGCTCGGGGTGCCGCATGATGCGCACCGCGAGCCAGAGCAGCAGGACCGGGACCGCGACGCCGGCGAGACCGAACGTCCCCGCGACGACGCCGTGGACGACCTTGCCGAACGTGCCCTGGATGCCCCACCACTCGCGGGCCGCGACGACGACCGCGAGGGCGATGAGGGTGAACGCGACGCCGTCGCGCCGGTGTGCCGGGTCCAGCTCTCTTGCTCCTCTTCCGATGGTGCGCACGAGCGATCCCACGCCGTGCGCGGCGCCGAGCCAGACCCCCCGCACCGCCCGGACGGGCCACGGCGGCCCCGCCGCCGGGCGGCGCGCCGGGCGGCGCGCGCTGGAGGAGGAGGACCGTCCGCGACCGGTTCCGGCGCGCGACGTGCCGCGGGCCGTGGACGAACCGCCGCGCGCCGCGGTGCGGGGCGCTGGTGTGCGGTTGCTCGCGGTCCGACGTGCCTGCGGGGACGTGCGGGTCGCCATAGTGGTCCTAACCTACCTGCGAGGGACGACGGCGCCCGGGACCCCGGGGCGCGTGTCCCCCGCGGACCGGGGTCCGGGCACGTGCCCGCGACCCGGTCCCGCGAGGACGAGCGGAGGACCGATGGACGATCACGCGGGCGTGCGGCGCAGCACCGCCGACGTACCCGCGGACGGCGAGCAGGCGCACGCGCGCGACCTCGTGGAGGTCCGCCCGGGGGTCTGGGTGGCGACCGCGACGATCTGGGCGACGACGTCGACGGTCGTGGTCGCGCCCGACGGCGAGGCGCTCGTCGTCGACCCCGCGGTCACGGTCGAGGAGGTCGAGGCGCTGGCCGCCGCCGTGCGCGGTCGCGGCTGGCGCGTGACGGCCGGGTTCGCGACCCACCCGCACTGGGACCACGTGCTGTGGTCCCGCTCCTTGGGCGACGCCCCGCGCCACGCCACGGCCCGCGGCGCCGACGCCGTCCGGTCGCGGGAAGCGGACCTGGTCGCCGCGACCGACGCCGCCGCGCCCGGCCACGACCCGACGCTCGTCGGCGCGCTCACGCCGCTCCCCCGCGGCGCACGACGCCTGCCGTGGCCGACCGCACCGACCCCCGGTCAGGCCGAGGAGCGGCCCGGCGCGCGGGCAGACCGGAAGACCGACGTCGTCGTGGTCGAGCACGACGCCCACGCGCCGGGGCACGCGGCGCTCGTCGTGCGGGGCGTGCTGCTCGCGGGAGACATGCTCTCGGACGTGGAGGTGCCGCTCGTCGACACCGGGTCGCGCGACCCGGTGCGCACGTACCGCGGGGCGCTCGACGCGCTCGAGCTCGCGGCGCGCGACGTCGACGCGCTCGTCCCGGGCCACGGGAGCCCGGCCGTCGGCCGTGCCGCCGTCGCCGCGCGCTTCGCGGCCGACCGCGCCTACCTCGACGCGCTCGAGCACGCGGTCGCGCACGCCGACGCCGTGGTGCGCGACGACCGGCTCACGGGCTACGTCGCGACGTGGCACGACGAGCAGCTCGCCGCGCTCCGCGCGCGCTGACGCCCCACGGCTCCGGGTTCAGTCGTCGAGCCCGAGCTCGACCGACCGGGCGAGCGCCGAGTCGAGGGCCTGCTCGTCGGTGACGAGGCGGTGCAGGTGCCGCGCCGCGACGTGCAGGGCGTCGAGGTCGGAGCCGTAGACGCTCACCATGCCGCCCTCGGGGTCGAACCCGACGGCGCCCAGCGCGTCGGGCTCGTGATCGGTCAGCGTGGCCTGGAGCGCGCCGGAGAAGTCGTAGCCCGAGCCCTCGACGTCGTGCCGCTCGAGCGCACCCTTGTGGAGGTGCCACTCCGGCCCGCCGGGCGAGTAGATGATGCTCCACCCCTGCGCCAGCGTGACGAGACGGACAGGGTCGAGCGGGACGAAGTCCTCGGCGGTGGTCATGCCGGAACCGTAGCGAGAGCCACCCACGTCCGGCTCCCGGGGTCGGTCAGCCGAGGAAGAGGCCGACGGCGAGCGTCACGACGCCCGCCGCGAGGACGACGGCCCCCGCGGGGAGCAGCACGACGGCTCGGTTCGGCGTCTCGCGTCCCGGGCCCACGGCCGACAGGAAGAAGCCGGCCGGGAGCAGGATCGCCGCGACGAGCACGCCGGTCGCCGCGAGCCAGCGCCAGGGGCCGGCGAGGCCCGTGGCCTCCGTGAGCAGCAGGCAGACGAGGCCGAGGATCACGAGCACCCCCGCGTGCGCGTGCCCGGCACGGAAGAACGACGTCTGGAACCCGGTGGCCGGGACCCGCCGCGTTACCACGCGCACGAGGAACGCCCCGCCGGACTCGATGCCGACGACGGTGAGGAGGACGATGCCGGCGGTGAGGCGGGCGGCGTCGGTGAGCTCGAGCACGGGGACCTCCAGGGGGCGGCGCGAGAGCTCGCGCACCGGTTTGCGAACACTGTTATAGAACATCGTTCGCGAACACTCGTCAAGACCCCTAGACTCGGCGCGTGGCACGACCTCGACTGCACGACGACGCCCTGCGCGACCGCCTCCTCGACGTGGCGTCGCGCGCCGTCTCCACGCACGGGGAGGCCGCGGTGACGGTCCGGTCGGTCGCGACCGAGGCCGGGACGAGCGCATCGGCCGTCTACGCGCTCTTCGGCAGCCGCGACGAGCTCGTCGCCGCCGTCTCCGCGGAGGGCTTCCGGCGCTTCGCTGCACACCTCGCCACGGTCCCCCGCACCGACGACCCCGCTGCCGACCTGGCGGCCCTCGGCCGCGCGTACCGCGACTTCGCGCTGGCCGACCCGCACTTCTACGCCGTGATGTTCGCGCGCGGCGTCCGGCCGGGGCCGGACCGGCCCGAGGCGGTCGAGGAGCCCACGTTCCGCGTGCTCCGCGACGCCGTCGCACGCCTCGTCCCCGAGGACGCGGGTGCCGCCGACGTCGCGCTCGGTCTGTGGGGGCTCGTGCACGGTCTGGTCTCGCTCGAGCTCGCGGGCCTCGTGCCCGGCGGGGACGACGCCCGGGCGGCGCGCTACGCCGCGACGCTCGCCGCCGTCGGTCCGGGGCTCGTGCGGCGCGGCGCGGCGACGTAGCCCCGGGAAAGCCGGACCGCCCGCCCGTCCCCGGCGAGCGCCCGCGTGGTCACCGGGCGTCGGCACCCACCGCAGCACGCTGGCCCGCGGTGATCTCGCGGACGGTGCGCACCCACAGGACGAGCGCGAGGACGAGGCCCGCGGTGCCCACCGTCTCCGCGACGGGCAGCAGCGCGAAGGTCCCGGCCGCACCGGCCGCACCGGCCGAGGAGAGCGTCGTCAGCTGCGTGGCGACGTTCGTCGCGACGCTCCACAGGAGCCACCCGGCCCACCACCACCCGAGGCCGCGGCGCGGGGCGGCGACGGTCGCGGCGCGCACGTCGCGGACGACCTGGTACGGGAACCAGAACGCGACGACCGGCACGATCCACCCGAGCCAGACCCACACCCGGCTGCGCGCGTGCCCGCGCGCGGGCGACACGGCCTCGGCGAGCACGCGGCTCTGCCACAGCCACAGGCACGTCACGATCGCCGCGGCGAGCTGGACGGGAAGGAGCAGCAGGCCCACGGCGTCGTACCCGGTGAGGACCTCGGCGCTCGGGGTGCCGGCGCGGGCGGCGCGCTCGAACTCCTCGGCCGCGCCGAACGACGTGACCCAGGCCAGCACCTGCACGGCGGTGACCGCGACCGCGAGCGCGATCGCCCCCGTCGCGAGGCCGCCGGGGACGGGCGGTCGCGGGACGTAGCCGTACCCGCCGCCGTACGCGCCGTGCACCGGGGCCGTCGGCTGCCCGTACACGGGTGCCGAGGGCGGAGTCAGTGCGGAGGGACCCGCGGGCGGGGGCGCCGCCTGCCCGTACGCGGAGACGGGCGCGGTGCCGTACGCGCCGTACCGCGGTACCGGCCGGCCGGGTGCCGAAGGCTGTCCGGGGACGGGGCCGCCGGGCTGTCCGTAGGACGGGACCCCGGAGGGGTCGTGGTGCGTCAAAGGGTGCCTCCTGCGCTGGTCGGGGCGCCAGCATACTGGCGCCCCGACCTGGGCGGAGACCGGTCCGACGCCGGTCGCGGAGGCTACGCCTCGACGACGACCGGGACGATCATCGGACGACGGCGCAGGCGGTTGGAGACCCACCGGCCGATGACCCGGCGCATGACCTGCTGGAGCTGGTGCGTGTCCGTCGCACCGCCGGCGATCGCGTCCTCGAGCGCCTTGACGACCTCGGGCTGGATGTCCTGGAACACCTTGTCGTCCTCGGCGAACCCGCGCGCGAGGATCTGCGGCCCCGCGAGGACCTTGCCCGTCGCGGAGTCGACGACGGCGAACACGGAGACGAAGCCCTCCTCGCCGAGGATGCGGCGGTCCTTGAGCTCGGCGTCCGTGATCTCGCCGACGCTCGACCCGTCGACGTACACGTACCCGCACGGCACGGCACCCACGACGGACGCGCGCCCGTCGACGAGGTCGACGACGACGCCGTCCTCGGCGAGGACGACCCGGTCGGCCGGCACGCCCGTGCGGACCGCGAGCGCCCCGTTGGCGACGAGGTGGCGGACCTCGCCGTGCACCGGCATGACGTTCTTGGGCTTGAGCACGTTGTAGCAGTAGAGGAGCTCGCCCGCGCTCGCGTGGCCGGACACGTGCACCTTGGCGTTGCCGCCGTGCACGACGCGCGCGCCGAGGCGTGTGAGGCCGTTGATGATGCGGAAGACGGCGTTCTCGTTGCCCGGGATGAGCGACGACGCGAGGATGACGGTGTCGCCGTGGCCCACCTGGACCTTGTGGTCGCCGTTCGCCATGCGCGACAGGGCGGCCATCGGCTCGCCCTGCGACCCCGTGCACATGAGGACGATCTCGTCGTCGCGCAGCGAGTCGACCTTTTTCAGGTCGATGAGCACGCCCTCGGGCACGTGGAGGTACCCGAGCTCGGACGCGATCGTCATGTTGCGGACCATCGAGCGCCCGACGAGCGCGACGCGGCGGCCGTGGTGGTGCGCGGCGTTGAGGACCTGCTGCACGCGGTGCACGTGCGACGAGAACGACGCGACGATGATGCGCTTCTCGGAGGCGGCGAAGACGTTGTCGAGCACCGGGCCGATCTCGACCTCGGGCGTGACGAACCCGGGCACCTCGGCGTTCGTCGAGTCGACCATGAACAGGTCGACGCCCTGCTCGCCCAGGCGCGCGAACGCGCGCAGGTCGGTGATGCGCCCGTCGAGCGGGAGCTGGTCCATCTTGAAGTCGCCCGTGTGCAGCACGGTCCCGGCGCCGGTCGTCACCGCGACCGCGAGCGCGTCGGGGATCGAGTGGTTCACGGCGACGAACTCGCAGCGGAACACGCCGAGCTGCTCGACCTGCCCCTCCTTGACCGCGAGGGTCACGGGCGAGATGCGGTGCTCCTTGAGCTTCGCCTCGACGAACGCGAGCGTGAGCTGCGACCCGACGAGCGGGATGTCGCGGCGCAGGCGCAGCAGGTACGGCACGGCGCCGATGTGGTCCTCGTGGCCGTGCGTGAGGACGATCGCCTCGATGTCGTCCAGCCGGTCCGCGATGTAGTCGAAGTCCGGGAGGATGAGGTCGACGCCGGGCTGGTTGTCCTCGGGGAAGAGGACGCCGCAGTCGATGACGAGCAGGCGCCCGTCGTACTCGAGGACGGCCATGTTGCGGCCGACCTCACCGAGACCGCCGAGGGCGACGATGCGCAGCCCTCCCGCGGGGAGCTCGGGAGGCAGGGAGAGTTCGGGGTGGGGATGGCTCACGGGGCCTCCTGTCGTGGCTGAGCCGGGGGTTTCGAGGGCTCCTGCCCTCGCTAGTTCGTGGGTGCGGCAGCGCCTGCCGCGGTGGTCGCGCCCGCGAGCACGCCCGCGGCGGCGAGGGCGTCGCGCACGAGCGCGACGTCGTCCTCGGTCGCCGCGACGTTCGGCAGGCGCAGGAAACGGTTGTCGGTGACGCCGAGCAGCTCGACGGCGGCCTTGGCCATGACGGCCTGGAAGCCGGCACCGTTGAGCGCGTCGATGACGGGCGTCGTGGTGAGGAAGACCTCGAGCGCGCCCGCCGGGTCGCCGGCGTCGAAGCGGCGCACGACCTCCGCGAACTGCGGCGCGACGGCGTGCGCCGACACGGAGACGATACCCGCGGCGCCGTGCGCGAGGAACGGGAGCAGCAGCCCGTCGTCGCCGCTGTAGAAGGCGAGGCCCGTCGAGGCCGCGAGCTTCGCGGCGGCGTACACGTCGCCCGTCGCGTCCTTGGTCGCCACGACCCGCTCGTGCGCCGCGAGGCGCGCGTACGTGTCGGGGGCGATGCGCACCCCGGTGCGGCCGGGGACGTCGTACAGCATGACCGGGAGGTCCGCCGCCTCGGCGATCGCGACGACGTGGCGGTAGACGCCCTCCTGGCCGGGGCGCGAGTAGTACGGGGTGACGACGAGGAGCCCGTCCGCCCCCGCCTCGGCGGCCTGCTCGGCCATGCGCAGCGCGTGGTCGGTGTCGTTGGACCCGGCGCCCGCGAGGACCGCCGCGCGGTCGCCGACCGCCTCGACGACGGCGCGCACGAGGTCCTGCTTCTCGGGAGCGTGGGTCGTGGGCGACTCGCCCGTCGTGCCGCTCAGCACGAGGCCGTCGTTCCCGCCGTCCACCAGGCGCTTCGCGAGCCGGGCCGCCGCCTCGAGGTCGACGGCGCCGTCGGGCGTCATCGGGGTGACCATGGCCGTGAGGACGGCACCGAACGGGCGCGCGGGGGTGGCGGGAAGGACCATGTGCACAAACTACCGTGCGGCGGGTCGTCGCACCGCGCCCGTCCGGCAGCGGCCGGGCGGCGTGCGCGGCACGGGCCCGGCGCCCCGCACCGCTCGCCCGGGTGCGTCCCCGCGACCCCCAGGGCGATACTCGGAGCATGTCCCGCCCCGCCTCGACGTCGAACCTCTCCCCCGCGCTCGTCGCCCACGTGCCCACCGGGCTGCTCGTGGACGGCCACTGGGGTCCTGCCGAGGGTGGGCGGACCTTCGAGGTCGAGGACCCGGCGACCGAGGAGTCGCTGTTCGACGTCGCGGACGCGAGCCCGGCGGACGCGCTGCGCGCGCTCGACGCCGCGCACCGTGCGGCGCCCGCGTGGCACGCGACGCCCCCGCGCGAGCGGGGCGAGGTGCTGCGCGCCGTCTACGACCGGGTCGTCGCGCGGGCCGACGACGTGGCCGCGCTCATCACGGCCGAGTGCGGCAAGCCGCTCGCCGAGGCGCGCGCCGAGGTGCTCTACGGCGCGGACTTCCTGCGCTGGTACGCGGAGCAGGCGGTCCGCGCCGACGGGCTCGCGCGGACCGCGCCCGCGGGCGGCAACCGCCAGCTCGTCTTCCGCCGGCCCGTGGGGCCCGCGCTGCTCGTCACGCCGTGGAACTTCCCGATCGCCATGGCGACGCGCAAGATCGGCCCGGCGCTGGCCGCCGGGTGCACGGTCGTCGTCAAGCCCGCGCGGCTCACCCCGCTCACGACGGCGCTCGTGGCGGAGGTGATCCGTTCCGAGCTCGCCGACCGCGGGCTGCCGACGGGCGTCGTCAACGTCGTCCCGTCGTCGCGCGCCGCCGACGTCACCGAGCCGCTCCTCGCGGACGAGCGCCTGCGCAAGCTGTCGTTCACCGGCTCGACGCCCGTCGGGCGCACGCTGCTCGAGAAGGCGTCCGCCCAGGTGCTGCGCACCTCGATGGAGCTCGGTGGCAACGCCCCGTTCCTCGTCTTCGCGGACGCCGACCTCGACGCGGCGGTCGAGGGCGCTGTCGTCGCGAAGCTCCGCAACGCGGGGCAGTCGTGCGTGGCGGCGAACCGCTTCCTCGTGCACGACGCCGTCGCGCGGGAGTTCTCCCAGCGCCTCGCCGCCGCGTTCGCGGACCTGCGGGTCGGGCCGGGCGCCCAGGACGGGACGCAGGTCGGGCCGCTCATCGAGGCGAAGGCCGTCGACAAGGTCGCCGAGCTCGTCGACGCGGCGGTCGACGGCGGGGCCCAGGTGCTCACCGGCGCGGAGCGGCCCCGCTCCCCCGGGTACTTCTACTCCCCCACCGTCCTGTCGGGCGTCGACCCGGACGCACGCGTCGTCACCGAGGAGATCTTCGGCCCGGTGGCGCCCGTCGTCGCGTTCGGCGACGACGACGAGGGCATCGCGCTCGCGAACGCGACCGAGTACGGGCTCGCCGCCTACGCGTACACGACGTCGCTCGACCGGGCCGTGCGCGTCTCCGAGGAGGTCGAGGCCGGCATGATCGGCGTCAACCGCGGCCTCGTGTCCGACGCGAGCGCCCCGTTCGGCGGGCTCAAGCAGTCCGGCCTCGGCCGCGAGGGCGGCGAGGCCGGCCTCGAGGAGTACCTGGAGACGGTCTACGTCGCCCTCTGACGTCGCCCCTCCCCCCGCCGCCGCCGCCGAGCACGGGGTCACGGACCGGGATCCGACGATCCCGGTCGCCGTCCCCGTGCTCGACGGGCGGGTGGGTCCGTCCTCGTCACCGGCAGTGCGGGCGGGCCTGCGGGGCCCTCACGCGGCGTTGGTACCCTGACGCCCCGGTGACGACCGGTGACCGGTGCCCCGCGCGCCGGACGGTCGTCGCCGTCCGCCGTCACCGACTCCCGGAGAGCCCACGCCCGTGCCCTCGACGCCCGCGTTGACCACCAGCCCGAACGTCCCCTCGCCCAGCGCCCGCGTCACCACCGTCGGGTACATGATCTTCGCGTCGCGCTGGCTCCAGGCGCCGCTGTACTTCGGCCTCATCGTGGCCCAGGTGGTCTACGTGTGGCAGTTCCTCAAGGAGCTGTGGCTGCTCGTCGTGGGCGGTTTCACGGGCCGCGCGACAGATCACGCGACGCACGAGGTGGTCAGCTTCGGCGCCGAGGAGATCATGCTCGCGGTGCTCGGGCTCGTGGACGTCGTCATGATCTCCAACCTGCTCATCATGGTCATCGTGGGCGGCTACGAGACGTTCGTCTCGCGCATCCGGCTCGAGGGCCACCCCGACCAGCCCGAGTGGCTGAGCCACGTCAACGCGAACGTGCTGAAGACGAAGCTCGCGATGTCCATCGTCGGCATCTCGTCGATCCACCTGCTGCGCACGTTCATCGACAGCAGCCGGTACACGCCGACGCAGCTCATGTGGCAGACGCTCATCCACCTCGCGTTCGTCCTCTCGGCGCTCGCCCTCGCGCTCATCGACCGCATGTCCCTCACCGCGCACCAGCGCGCGGCGAACGCCGCCGCCGCGGGCGAGGGCCCGGCCGACCCGCACGCATGAGCCGGCCCGACGACGTCCCCCGCCCCCGCGCCGACCCCGCGCCCGAGGTGGCGCGGGCGGACGCCGCGGACGTGCCGGACGTCGTCGAGCACGTGGCCGAGCAGGCCGTCGAGGACGAGGTCCGCGCCGCGGTCCGCCAGGCCGTGTCCGTCTCCGTCGCGACGGGCCTGTACGGCATCTCGTTCGGCGCGCTGTCGGTCGTCGCGGGCCTCGACGTCGCGCAGACCATGGCGCTGAGCCTGCTCATGTTCTCGGGCGGCTCGCAGTTCGCGCTCATCGGCGTGGTGGGCGCCGGGGGCGCGCCGGTCGCCGCGATCACCACGGCGGGCTTCCTCGGCGTCCGCAACGCGCTCTACGGCGCGCAGCTCGGCCCGTTGCTCGCGCTGCGCTCGTGGCACAAGGTCGTCGCTGCCCAGTTCACGATCGACGAGTCGACCGCCGTCGCGACCGCGCAACGGTCCCGGCGCGCCGTCCGGGCCGGTTTCTGGTGGACGGGCGTCGGCATCTTCGTCCTCTGGAACGCGATGACGCTCGTCGGGGCGCTCGCGGGCGACGCGCTGGGCGACCCGCGCGCGTGGGGGCTCGACGCCGCCGCGGCGGCCGCGTTCCTCGGCCTGCTGTGGCCGCGGCTCGCGACGCGCGCGATGCAGCTCACCGCGGCCGCGGCGGTGGTCGTCGCGGCAGCGCTCGTCCCCGTCGCACCGGGCGGCGTGCCGGTGCTCGCGGCGGCCGCGGTCGCCGTCGTCATCGGTCAGGTCGACGCGCGGCGCCGACGAGCCGCCGACCGTGCGGGGACCGCGGCCGGTCCCCGCGGAGAGGAGCCCTCGTGACCTCAGCGACCGTCTGGGTCGTCGTGCTCACCGCGTCCGCGGTGTGCTTCGCCCTCAAGCTCGCCGGCCACCTCGTGCCCGAGCACTGGCTCGCCGACGAACGGGTCGCGCGCACCGCCGCGCTCGTCACCGCCGCGCTCCTCGCGGCGCTCGTCACGGTGCAGACCGTCGGCGACGGGCAGGCCCTCGTCGTCGACGCGCGCCTGCCCGCGCTGGGCGTCGCGGCCGTCGCGCTCGCGCTGCGCGCGCCGTTCATCGTCGTCGTGGTCCTCGCCGCGGTCACGGCCGCGGGCCTGCGCGCGCTCGGCTGGGGCTGAGGCCGTCCCGGCGCCCGGCCGCGTCTCGTAGGGTGAACCCGTGAGCCTCTTCCGCGAGACCGCCGACGTCTCCGTCCGCCCTGCCGTGCCCGGCGACGACGTCGCGATGACCGCGATCCAGGTCGGGGCGTGGCGCTCCTCGCACGCCGACGTGCTCGGCGACGACGTGCTCGACGCGCTCGACACCGTGCGGATGCGCGAGCAGTGGACCGCCGCGATCTCCTCGCCGCCCGGTCCCGGCTTCGCGGTGCTCGTCGCGTGCGCGGGGGCCGACGTCGTGGGGTTCGCCGCGGTCGCGCCCGGTCAGGTCCTCGCGCTCGAGGTCGAGCCGCGCCACCAGCGCGGCGGGCACGGGTCGCGCCTGCTGGCGGCGGCCGTCGACCGGCTGCGGCGCGACGGCGCGGACGAGGTCGTCACGTGGGTCCTCGACGGCGACGCCGCGCGCGAGGCCTTCCTCGCCGGGTCCGGGCTCGGTCCCGACGGGCGCACCCGGACGCTCGCGACCGGGCTGCGGGACGTCGTCGAGCGACGCTGGACGGCCGAGATCTGACGACCGCCGGACCTGCGTCACGCAGCCGTGACACGCCCGTGACCCGCCCGTCCCCGTGACCTGCGAGGATCGTCCGCCATGGGCATCCTCACCGACTACTTCGCCGCACCGGACGACGCCCGGGCCGCGCTCACCGCGCAGGCCGGACCGGCCTCCCCCGACCCGCTGACCACGCAGCCGGGCTTCGCGACCGTGGAGCTCCGGGGCATCGACCCGTTCGTCGTCCTCGGCACCCTGGCGAGCCTGCTCACCGACCGCCCCTACGCCGAGGTCACGGCGGACGCCCGCCACGGTTCGCTCGTCGCGACCGGGGGTGACGAGGGGCCGTGGGTGGTCTCCGTGACGGACGTGCTCGTGGGGGCGCTCGCCTCCGCGACGCCCGCCGCGCTCGACGAGGTCGCCGTGCGGTGGGCGGCGACGGAGGAGCTCGAGGGGTCGGACCCCGCCGGCCTCGCCGACGCGCTGCACCGGCTCGCGGCGCTGTGCGTCCGCGCCGACGACGCGGGGCACCGGCTCTACTGCTGGACGAGCCTGTGACGCGCGCGCCCGGGGGCCGTCAGGCCCGACGACGCGCGCGGTAGAGCGCCGCGGCCTTGCGCAGCGCCTCGCGGGCCCGGCGGCGGTCGCGCGCCGCGTCGTAGGCGAACGCGAGGTGGTACCACGCCTCCCAGCTCGTCGGGTCGGCGTCGACCGCGTCCCGGTACGGGCCGAAGGCCGCGTCGGCGGCGTCCCGGTCGATCCGGCCGCCCGGCGAGCGCGGCAGGTCGTCGACGGGCAGGCGGCCGCGGTCCGCGAGGTCGTCGGCCATGCGCTGCACGGTGCCGGCGAGCAGGAACTCGCGCCCGACGAGGCCGACCACGAGCAGCGGCAGCACGAGCACGCCGGCCCCGATCGCCATGGCCACGGGCTCGCCCGTGCGGACGAGGGCCGCGGACCGCCCCGCGACCTGCCACACGTAGAGCGCGAGCAGGAGCGTGACGAGGACCGCCCCGACGATCGCCTTCCACGGGCGCCCGGCGTGCGACCGCGCGCGCGAGCCGCCGTCCCCGGGCCCGGGGCCGTCCGGGCCGGTCGACCCGCCGGGCACGCTCACGCGAGGTCCAGCACGTTCTCGAGGCCGACGGTCAGCCCGGGCCGGCCCACCACCTCGCGCACCGCGAGCAGGACGCCGGGCATGAACGAGACACGGTCGAACGAGTCCTGCCGGATGACGAGCTGCTCGCCCGTGTTGCCGAACAGGATCTCCTCGTGCGCGACGAGGCCGCGCAGCCGGACGGCGTGCACGCGCACGCCGTCGACGTCGGCGCCGCGCGCCTCCCAGCCCGTCTCGGTCGCGTCCGGGGCCGGCCCGAGACCGGCGTCGGCCCGTGCGGCGGCGATCGCCGCGGCGGTGTGCCGCGCGGTGCCGGACGGCGCGTCGACCTTGTCCGGGTGGTGGAGCTCGATCACCTCGGCCGACTCGAAGTACCGCGCCGCCTTGGCGGCGAAGGTCATCGCGAGGACGGCGGACAGCCCGAAGTTGGGCGCGATGAGCACGCCGAGCCCCGGCGCACCGGCCGCGGCGGCGCGACCGAGGTGCGCGACGACGCGACCGCGGCTCTCCTCCGTCCAGCCCGTGGTCCCGACGACGGCGTGCACGCCCGCGTCGATCAGCGCGTGGACGTTCGCCTCGGTCGCGGCCGGGACGGTGAAGTCGACGGCGACGTCCGCACCGCCGAGCGTCGCGGCGGCGACCTCGTCGCCCGCGTCGAGGCGCGCGACGAGCTCGAGGTCCGCTGCGCCCTCGACGGCGGCGCAGACGGTCGCGCCCATGCGTCCGGCGGCGCCCAGGACGGCGACCCGCAGCGGGCGACCGGGCTCCCTGCCGGGGGCGGTCGGTGCGGGATCGGGCGCGGGGGTGCTCTGCTCGCTCACGCCCGTCACCCTATCGCCGGAGCGCGCGCCGACCGGTGTCGCGTCCGCCGCACCGGGCAGTGGGTCTGCCCACAGCACGACGGCGGCCGCCCTCCGCGAGGAGGACGGCCGCCGCGAGACGCCGTGGAGGCGGGTTCAGTCGCCGAACGGCCCGACGCGCACCATGGAGCGCGGGCGCGACGCGAGGTCGTCGGCGAGCTTCTGCACGTCGTCGGCCGTGACGGAGCGGATCGCGTCGAGCGACTCCTCGACGCTCAGGAGCTCGCCGTAGACGAGCTCGGCCTTGCCGAGCCGGCTCATGCGCGAGCCGGAGTCCTCGAGGCCGAGGACCATGCCGCCCGAGAGCTGGCCGATGCTGCGGTCGAGCTCCGCGCCGGTGATGCCGTCGGCCGCGAGGCGGTCGAGCTCGCTGTGCAGCAGCGCGGTCACCTCGTCGACCTTCGACGGCGCGCACCCGGCGTAGAGGCCGAACGTGCCGATGCCGCCGTGGCCGGACGCGAACGAGTAGGTCGAGTACGCGAGGCCGCGCCGCTCGCGGATCTCCTGGAAGAGCCGCGAGCTCATGCCGCCGCCGAGGACGGCGCTGAGCACGGAGAGCGTGAAGCGGCGGTCGTCCGTCGCGGCGAGACCGGTGCCGCCGATGACGACGTTCGCCTGCTCGACCGCACGGTGGACCGACAGCTCGACGCTCGCGGCCCCGACGCCCGCCAGGGCGGGGTCCGCGGGGTCGCGCCGCGCGCGGGGTGCGCCCGAGGCGTCGAGCGTCCAGCCGCCGTCGCGCAGCGCCCTGCCCACCTGCTCGACCAGCGTGTCGTGGTCGACGCCGCCCGCCGCCGCGACGACGAGCGTCTCGGGGCGGTAGTGCCAGCGGTAGTGCTCCCACACGGCGTCCCGGGGCACGGCGTTGATCGTGTCCGGGGTGCCGCCGATGGGCCGCCCGAGCGGATGGCCGGCGAGGACCGCCGCGGCGAACTCCTCGTGCACGACGTCCGAGGGGTCGTCGTCGTTCATCGCGAGCTCTTCGAGGATCACGCCGCGCTCGGTCTCGAGCTCGTCGGGGTCCAGGCGCGCGGAGGTCACCATGTCGGTGATGACGTCGACCGCCATGGGGAGGTCGGCGTCGAGCACCCGCGCGTAGTAGCACGTGTGCTCCTTGCCCGTCGCCGCGTTGGCCTCGCCGCCGACGGCGTCGAACGCCTCGGCGATGTCCATCGCGGAGCGGCGGGCCGTGCCCTTGAACAGCAGGTGCTCGAGGAAGTGCGTCGACCCGAAGTGGCCGTCGGTCTCGTCGCGCGAGCCGACGCCGACCCACGCGCCCACCGTCGCCGAGCGCAGGCCCGGCATCGACTCGGTGAGCACGCGGACCCCGCCGGGCAGGACGGAGCGACGGATCGTCGCGCCGTCCTGCCCGGCGGTCAGCTCGGCCCCGGCGTCACCCGCCGGGACGAGCGGAAGGTCCCACGGCACGTCAGGCGTCCGCGTCCTCGGTCGCGGGAGCGTCGGCCGGAGCCTCGTCCTCGACCACGGCGTGCAGCGAGAGCTTGCCGCGCGGGTCGATCTCGCCGATCTCGACCTGGACCTTCTGGCCGATGGACAGCACGTCCTCGACGTTCTCGACGCGCTTGCCGCCCACGAGCTTGCGGATCTGGCTGATGTGCAGCAGACCGTCCTTGCCCGGGGAGAGCGAGATGAACGCGCCGAACGACGTCGTCTTGACGACCGTGCCGACGAAGCGCTCGCCGATCTCCGGGACGTGCGGGTTGGCGATCGCGTTGATCGCCGCGCGGGCGGCCTCGGCCGACGGGCCGTCGACGGCGCCGATGTACACGGTGCCGTCGTCCTCGATGGAGATGTCCGCGCCCGTCTCCTCCTGGATCTGGTTGATCATCTTGCCCTTGGGGCCGATGACCTCGCCGATCTTGTCGACCGGCACCTTCACGGAGATGACGCGCGGGGCGTTCGGGGACATCTCGTCGGGCACGTCGATGGCCTCGGCGAGCACGTCGAGGATCGTCAGGCGCGCGTCGCGCGCCTGGGTCAGCGCACCGGCGAGCACCGAGGCGGGGATGCCGTCGAGCTTGGTGTCGAGCTGGATGGCCGTGACGAACTCGCGCGTGCCGGCGACCTTGAAGTCCATGTCGCCGAACGCGTCCTCGGCACCGAGGATGTCGGTGAGCGCCGCGTAGCGGGTCTCACCGTCCACCGTGTCGGAGATGAGGCCCATCGCGATGCCCGCGACGGGGGCGCGCAGCGGCACGCCCGCGTTGAGGAGCGAGAGCGTCGAGGCGCACACGGAGCCCATGGACGTCGAGCCGTTGGAGCCGAGGGCCTCGGACACCTGGCGGATCGCGTAGGGGAACTCCTCGCGGCTCGGCAGCACCGGCACGAGCGCACGCTCGGCGAGCGCGCCGTGGCCGATCTCGCGGCGCTTCGGGCTGCCCACGCGGCCGGTCTCGCCGGTCGAGTAGGGCGGGAAGTTGTAGTTGTGCATGTAGCGCTTGCGCGTCTCCGGACCGAGCGAGTCGATCTGCTGCTCCATGCGGAGCATGTTCAGCGTGGTGACGCCCATGATCTGGGTCTCGCCACGCTCGAAGAGCGCGGAGCCGTGCACGCGCGGCAGCACCTCGACCTCGGCCGAGAGGGTGCGGATGTCCGCGAGCCCACGACCGTCGATGCGCACGCCGTCGGTGAGCACGCGCTGACGCACGAGCTTCTTCTGGAGCGCGCGGTACGCGGCGGAGAGCTCCTTCTCGCGGCCGTCGAACCCGGCCTGGAGCTTGCCCACCATCTCGTTCTTGATCTCGTCGAGACGGTTCTCGCGGTCCTGCTTGTCCGCGATGGCGAGCGCCTCGCGCAGGTCCGTCGCGACCTCGGCCTCGACCGCGGCGAACGCGTCGTCCTGGTAGTCGAGGAAGACCGGGTACTCCTTGACGGGCTTCGCGGCCTGCGCGGCGAGCGCCGACTGCGCGTCGCACAGCGCCTTGATGAACGGCTTGGCCGCCTCGATGCCCTCGGCGACGACCTCCTCGGTCGGCGCGGCCACGCCCTCGTCCTTGACGAGGCCCCAGGCGCCGTCGGTCGCCTCGGCCTCGATCATCGCGATCGCGACGTCGTCGCCGACGACGCGACCGGCCACGACCATGTCGAAGACCGCGCGCTCCTTGTCGGAGTACTTGGGGAACGCGACCCACTGGCCGTCGACCAGCGCGATGCGGACCGCGCCGACCGGGCCGGAGAACGGCAGGCCGGAGATCTGGGTCGACGCCGACGCGGCGTTGATCGCGAGCGTGTCGTACGCGTCGTCCGGGTGGAGCGCGAGGACCGTGATGACGACCTGGACCTCGTTGCGCAGGCCCTTGACGAAGAGCGGGCGCAGCGGGCGGTCGATGAGGCGGCACGCGAGGATCGCGTCCGTCGAGGGACGGCCCTCGCGGCGGAAGAACGAGCCGGGGATGCGGCCCGCGGCGTACATGCGCTCCTCGACGTCCACCGTCAGCGGGAAGAAGTCGAACTGCTCCTTGGGGTGCTTGCCGGCCGTCGTGGCCGACAGGAGCATGGTCTCGTCGTCGAGGTACGCGGCGACGGAGCCGGCGGCCTGACGGGCGAGGCGCCCGGTCTCGAACCGGACGGTGCGGGTGCCGAAGCGACCGTTGTCGATCGTGGCCTCGGCGAACTGGATCTCGGGACCCTCCACGGGTGCCCTCCCTTTCTCGAAGCGCCGCCCGGGTAGCCCTGTCGAGGGTTCCGGTCCGCGCCCCGGCGCGTGGCGCAGGGGCTCCGGTCGCACTCGACGCTCGGCGGTCTTCGATCGAGGTCCACGGCGGTTCCCGCACCGGTCCGTCCGAGGACGGTGCCGTGGGGGTCCGTGAGCCACTACCGAGGACCGAACGAGAGGCCGGCGGCGCGGTGGGTGGTGTGCGGCTGGGTCGTGCTCAGCCGGGGTGTGACGGGTACATCACACCAGACCAGCCCGGTCCCCGCAGGGACCGGGCTGGCGGTGTCGTGTCAGCGACGCAGACCGAGGCGCTCGATGAGGCTCCGGTAGCGGTTGATGTCGACCTTCTGCAGGTAGCCGAGCAGGCGACGGCGCTGGCCGACGAGGAGGAGCAGACCACGACGGCTGTGGTGGTCGTGCTTGTGCTCCTTCAGGTGCTCGGTGAGGTCCTTGATGCGCTGCGTGAGGAGCGCGACCTGGACCTCGGGCGAACCGGTGTCGCCCTCGCTCGTCGCGTACTCGGTCATGATGCGCTGCTTCGTGGCAGTGTCGAGCGGCACGGTTCTCCTTCGGGTTCGTTGCGCGGTGCGCCGGGACGGATCTCCCGGGCTCTCTCTGTCCGCGGCCGGTCAGACGGCGCATCCATCTTACCAGGTGGACGCGCCGTCGCCCGCCGCGGCCCCGTCGTCCGGCCGGACCGCGCGTCGTGCCTCAGGGGGCGCCGTCGTGCCCGGCCGTGCCGTCACCGCGGAACCGGCCCGCGGCGTCGGGCAGCACCCCGGCGAACCGGAGCAGGTCCGGCAGCGTGAGGACGAGCGAGCCGTCCTCGAAGTGCACGCCCTGCGCGGGCGTCCAATGGTTGCTCGTGCGCACGTACGACGTGTCGTCCTGCCGCAGCAGGTACACGAACGTCTCCGCGAGCACGCGGCTGCCGACCTCGCCGAGGAAGCTGCCGTCGCCCTGGAGCTCGGCCTCCTTGAGGACGTAGTACCACAGCGGGGTGCCGCCGTGGTCGCCGTCCCGCAGGGCCGCGAGCGCCTGCTTCACGTCGTCCCCCGCCCGGTCCTCGAGCTGTCCCGGGGTGAGCGGGACGACGCCGAAGGCCGCCGCGACGGCCTCGCCCGTGGGCAGCGCGAGCATGTAGCCGCGCAGCAGGTTGCGCTGCGCGAGCTGCTTCTGGAGCGCGCTCGCGACGAGCTGGGCGGGCGTGTGCGCGGGCGGCTCGGGCGGCAGGTTCCCCTCCTTGACCATCGTGCCCAGGCTCGGCGCGAGGAACGTGTCGATCTTCTCGGCCGCCCGGAACGTCCGCGGGTCGCCCTTGTCGACGAACCGCGCCCACTCGATCGGCCAGTTGGACGGCAGGACCGGGGTGCCCTGCGGTCCCGGACGCAGGCTGCCGCCGTTCCCCGTGAACTGGAAGAGCTGCGTCAGGCTCGCGTTCGCGGGCGGCGGGCCCGTGAAGTTGACGTTGAAGTCGTAGGAGTCGCGGATCATCGAGTGCCCGAACCGGAACGCCGCGACCGCGAACTCGAGCGGCATGGAGATCGGGTACCGGGGCCGGAAGAACGACGTGTCGCGCAGGAGCGTCGCGTCGAGCACGCCCGGCTTGGTGAGGGTGCGCAGGTAGTCGTTGACCACGAGCCACTGGTAGTGCCACCGCACGAGCTGGCTCGCGCGCTCGAACACGCCGCGCTCCCCGCCCGTGAGCCGGGTCCAGGGCTCGGCGTCGTCCACCCAGTCCACGACGGCGTTGTGGAACCGGATCATCGCGAGGTGGAGCTGGGCGACCACGAGGTTCTCGTCGTTGCGCCCGTCCGGGATCAGCGGCGCGCCGCCGTCGTCGCGCGGCAGGTCGCGCTGCGCGTCGTCGCCGGGCGCCACGAGCGAGAACGAGGGCCCGCCGGGGATGACGAGCGGCTCGGTCGAGATGCGACCGAGCCGCAGCTTCGCCGAGCCCGGCACGTACGACGCCTCGCTGCGCGTCGTGCGGTACCCGCGCTCGCCCTCGAACCGCGGCCCGCTGCCGTACAGGGAGTCGAGGTTGAGCGCCGGGTGGCGCCCGTTGTGGAGCGAGCGCACCACGACCCACGGCGCGAAGACCTGGAAGGGCACCGCGTCGACGTCGCCGAGCGCCTGGTCCCCGTCCCGGCCCGTCGTCGTGTCGGGACCGTTGGTGTTGAGCGTGATGTCGTGGTCGATGAACTGGCCCCAGTACGTGTACACGGCCGGCACGTGCGAGTCGAGGCTGCGCGGCGGCTGCCCGGGCGGGGTGACGGGCCGGGCGACCATCGCCGCCCCGAGCGTCTTCAGCGCGGCGACGGTCGCGGCCGTCGCGCCGTTCCCGACCGGGAGGTGGAACCGCGGGAAGCGCTCCGCGAGCTGCGGGAACAGGTAGTCGAACGCGGTCGTGGAGTCGTACCGGTGGTGCTCGAGGTCTCGGGCCACCGCAGCCTCGGCCGCAGGCAGGAGCGGTGCGTCCGACTCCGCCGGGTCCACGTCCGCGTCGGTCGCGACCTCGTCGGGGACGACGGCCGACCCGTGCCCGACGCTGCGGACGGTCCGGCCGACCGGGGTGGACGCCTGGTCGACGGCGTCGGGTGCGACGTCGTCGACGACGGTCTCGGCGACGGGAGCCGCCGGTTGCTGCTGAGCCTCCATGGCTCTGCCCTCTCTGTCGGAGGTCTTCGTGCGGCCCGCGCGGCGGGCCGCCGGCGCCCCCGCGGGCGTGCGCGCGCGGGGACGGGTGCGACCGCCCCCGGGCCGCAGCCCGAGGACCGCGCGGCCGCCTGGGCGCCGTGCACGACGGCGCCGCTCACCCGGAGGGAGGGCCCGGCACCGGTGTCGTGACACGGCCGGGCAGCGCCCGCAGGACGGTGCGGTGACGGTCTCGCGGACGGTCCCGACGACGCCCGCACGACGTCTCGAGCGCGGACCCCGCGGACGCGCCGCGACGGCTCGGCCGGGCTCAGCCCCGCAGGAGGCCGCGGCGCCGGGCCTCGGCGACGGCGGCCGTGCGCGACGGCGCGCCGAGCTTGTCGTAGACGTGCACGAGGTGCGTCTTCACGGTCGCGCGCGAGAGGAACAGCTCGTGCGCGATCTCGTCGTTCGTGCGCCCCTCGGCGACGAGCGCGAGGACCTCGAGCTCGCGCGCCGTGAGCGCCGTGCCCGGGCTGCGCAGCCGGCCGAGCAGCCGCCGCTGCACCGCCGGGCCGAGGGCGACCTCGCCCGCCGCGGCCGCGCGCACGGCGGCGACGAGCTCGTCGGTCGGCGCGTCCTTGAGCAGGTAGCCGCGAGCGCCCGCCTCGACCGCGGCGAGGATGTCGGCGTCCGCGTCGTAGGTCGTGACGACGAGCACGGGCGGACCGTCGGTCGCGACGATCTCGCGGACCGCGTCCACGCCCCCGAGGCGGCCGGGGCCGAACTGCAGGTCGAGCAGCACGACGTCGGCCCGCAGCCCGGCGCGCAGCCGCGCGAGCAGCTCCTCGGCCGAGCCGACCTCGGCGACGACCCGCACGTCCGGCTCGGCCTCCAGCACGGCGCGCAGGCCGGTCCGCACGACGGGGTGGTCGTCCGCGAGGACGACGTCCACGGCGGGTCCGGTCATCGCTCCTCCTCGGTACCGGCGTCGGTCTCGGTCCGGGTGTCTGCCGGGCGGTCGGCCGGGTCGTCGGCCGGGTCGTCGGCCGGGTCGTCGGCCCGGTGGTCGGCAGCCGCGCCCGACCGGTTCCCGGTCGTCGCCGCGAGCGGCACCCACGCGGCCACCGCCGTGCCCGCCCCTGGCGCGGACTCCACGGACAGCGTGCCCCCGAGGTCCGCGACCCGCGCGCGCATGGCGCCGAGGCCGAAGCCGCCGGTCCGGTCCGCCGCCGGCGCGGAGACGGCGTCCGGGTCGAAGCCGCGCCCGTCGTCGACCACGTCGAGCGCGACCGCGTCGTCCCCCGGCCCGGTGCCCGCGAGGAAGCTCACGGTGACGGCGGCCCGCGTCGCACCGGCGTGCCGCTCGACGTTGGCGAGCGCGGACTGCGCCACGCGCAGCAGGGCGGCCTCGACCTCGGTCGGCAGCGGGACGGGCTCGCCGCTCACCCGCACGACGACGCGCGGCCCGCCCTCGGCGGCGCGTCCGGACGCGCGGTCCGCGACGCGGCGCAGGGCACCGACGAGGTTCGACGACGCGAGGTCGGCCGGCGCCAGCGCGCGCACGACGCGGCGCGCCTCGGCGAGGTTGTGCCGGGCGACCTCGCGCGTCTGCTCGACGTACCCGCGCGCGGTCTCCGCGTCGCCGGCGTCGAGCGCGGTCCGGGCCGCGCGTAGGAGCAGCTCGGCGGACGAGAAACCCTGGGCGAGCGTGTCGTGGATCTCGCGCGCCAGGCGCTCGCGCTCGGCCGCCACCGCCCGCTCCCGCTCCGACGCCGCGAGCTCGTCCCGGGTGCGCACGAGCTCGTCGAGCGTGCGCTGACGCTCCTGGGACTCCCGCACGACCGCCTCCAGCGCGAGGACGACGACGACCGCGACGGCCCCGCCGATGGCCGGCCCGAGCACGAACGGCAGCGCGACGCGCGCGGTCCACACAGCCATGACGCCCACGACGAGCACGACGACCACCGCGACCGCGACCGGGCCCCGGCGCGGACCGAGGACGTGCATCGCCACGAACATCAGGGGGAACGCGACCCAGACGGCGGTCGTCGTGACGAGCGACAGCCCGACCCAGAGGGCCACGAGACCGGTCACCCACGCGCCCGCGGGCCACCACGCACCGCGCGGCGCGCGCACGTCGACGGGCACGGGGACGCGACGACGGCCCACCACGTACAGCGCGAGCAGGGCCGCGCCGAGCAGCACGGCGCCCACGGCCCGCGCCGACGACGTGACGAGCGCGCCCGCCACCGCGAGCGCGACCAACCCGACGAGCAGCACGTCCAGTCCGCGCCGCAGCCACCGCGTCGCGGCCGGCACGACCGGCGCGACGCGCCCGGCCGCCGACGTCGCGCGGTCGACCGATACATGGTCCGACGACGCACGACCCGACGGCGCAGCACGGCCCGCGAGCACGGCAGGCTCGGCGGGCTCGGGTCCGGGCGGGGTCACGCCGTCACCCTAGCCACGGCGCCGCGGCCCGGCATCGTCCGAACGGTCGATCCCGGGCTCGTCCCTGCGGCGCCCCAGGACCGGTCGGACCGGTGATCCGCGGCGCGCCTCGGCGCGGGACGGTGGACGGGACGTCGGGACGGGCCCTGCGGCACACGACGCTCGCGCTCGCCGGACCGCGCCCCGCCCCCGCTCGCCGTCCCCCTCGCTGCCCCTCGGACCCCGGAGGTCTCCCCGTGTTCCTCGCCCTGCGCGACCTGCGCCACGCGCGCGGTCGCTTCGCGCTCATGACGGTCGTCGTCGCGCTCATCACGTTCCTCGTCGCGTTCCTCGCGGCGCTCACCGCGGGCCTCGGCCGCGCGAGCACCTCGGCGGTCACCGACCTGCCGGTCGACCGCGTCGTCTTCGCGCCCCCGGCCGAGGGCGCGTCCCCCTCCTTCACCGAGTCCGAGGTGACCGCCGCGCAGACGGACGCCTGGGCCGCCGTCACCGGTGTCGACGCCGCGGAGCCGCTCGGCGTCGCGACCGTGCGCGCGTCCGGCGACGCGACGGCCGCCGTCACCGCGTTCGGGGTCCGGCCCGGTGCGGGGCTCGTGCCCGGCACCGACGACGGCGGTGCCGACGTCTCCCCCGGCGCCGTCGTGCTGTCCCGCGGCGCGGCCGACGCGCTCGGTGCCGGCGTGGGCGACCCGGTGGACGCCGGGCCGCTCGACCTGACGGTCTCCGCCGTCGCGGACGTCGAGGCGGACTACGCGCACACGCCGGTCGTCTGGGTGGCCCTCGACGACTGGCAGGCCGTCGGCGCGCGGGGCGGCGCCTCGCCCGCGGGCGCCTCGACCGACGACGCGGCGGACGGGCAGGTGGCCACCGTCGTCGCCCTGCGGTTCGGCGACGACCCGCCGACCGCGGACGCGCTCGCCGCCACGGACGCCCGCGTCGGCACCGTGACCGCGACGCCGCACGAGGCGCGCTCGGCGATCTCGTCGTTCACCGCCGAGAACCTCTCCCTGACCCTCATGCAGGTCTTCCTGCTCGCGATCTCGGCGCTCGTCGTCGGTGCGTTCTTCACCGTCTGGACCATCCAGCGCGCGGGCGACGTCGCGGTGCTGCGCGCGCTCGGCGCCTCGACGCGCTACCTGCTGCGCGACGCGATCGGCCAGGCCGGCGTCGTGCTGGGCGTGGGCGTCGGTGTCGGCACGGCGCTCGCGGCCGGCGCGGGACTGCTCGCGTCCCAGGTCATGCCGGTCGTCGTCGACCTCTCGACGACCCTCGTGCCCGCCGTCGTGCTCGTCGTGCTCGGCGGCCTCGGCGCGGTCCTCGCCGTGACGCGCGTCGCGCGCGTGGACCCGCACGCGGCGCTCGCGGCCCGCTGACCCCGCCCCCTCGTCCGTACCGACCCTCAGGAGCTCCCCGTGGACCTCGTCCTCGACCGTGTCCGTCTCACCTACCCCGACGGCGACGGCGTCCTCGTCGCCGTCGACGACGTCTCCCTCACCGTGCCCTCGGGCACCACGACGGCGCTGCTCGGCCCGTCCGGCGCCGGCAAGTCCAGCCTGCTCGCCGTCGCGGCGACGCTCACGCCGCCGACGTCGGGCGTCGTGCGGGTGGGTCCCGACGTCGTCAGCGCACCGCTCGACGCCGACCTCGACCCCGAGCGCGGGGACGCGGCCCGACGGCGCGGCCGGCGGCGCGCGCGGCGTGCGGCCGACCGGGCGGCGGCGCTGCGCCGCGAGCGCATCGGGCTCGTGTTCCAGCAGCCGCAGCTCGTCGCGTCGCTCACCGTGCTCGAGCAGCTCGAGCTCATGAGCCACCTGCGCGGCCGCTCCCCCGCGTCGCGCCGTGCGCACGCCCTCGCGCTGCTCGACGCCGTCGGGGTCGCCGACCGCGCGGACCGCCGGCCCGAGCACCTCTCGGGCGGGCAGCGCCAGCGCGTCGCGATCGCCCGCGCGCTCATGAACGACCCCGAGGTGCTCCTCGTGGACGAGCCGACGTCGGCGCTCGACCACGAGCGCGGCGTGCAGGTGGTGGAGCTGGTCGTGCGGCTCGCGCGCGAGCTCGACGCCGCGACGCTGCTCGTCTCGCACGACGAGGCGACGCTCGACCCGGTCGACGCGCGGGTCCACCTCGCGGACGGCCGCCTCGTCCCGGCGCCCGCGGCGGCCTGAGGACGCGCTCGGGCCGCCGTCGGGTCAGCGGACCGCGCGCACGTGGGTCGCGACCGCGACCGCCACGACGGCGGCCAGCGCCTGGGCCACCACGACGCCCCACCCGGGCGTACCGACGAGCAGGGCGACCCCGAGCGGGACCGCGCCGAGCACCGCGACGTCGGGCCCCTTGCGCAGCACGGCCGCGGCGCCCGTCGGCAGGCCGCCCGAGGGTGTCGCGAGCAGCGGCCCGCCCCAGTCCGGCGGCTCGCGGTAGGCGCTGCGCACGGCGGCGGCGCCCTGGACGACCGCCGCGAGCACCGCGACCCCGAGCCAGCGCGCGTCCCCCGTCCCGAGCGCGAGCGGGGCCGTGCCCGCGACGAGGCAGGCCGTCGCCGTGAGCGTCGGGACGACGCCGCGCGCGAGCCGCGTCCACCGCGCGCGGAGGGGCACGAGCGCGTCGACGACCGGGGCCATCTCGGCCGTGCGCGCCCCCTCCGCGCCGAGCACCGCCGCCCCGAGGCCCGCCGCGACGAGCAGGGCGAAGAGACCGAAGCCGGAGCCCAGGCCGGGCACCTGCTGCGCGACGACCGTGAGGGCGGCGAGACCGACGAGCTGGGCGAGCGCCGACGGGCTGCGGCCCAGCAGCACGAGGTCGGCCGCGACCACCGCGCCGACGGGTCCGCGCACCGCGGCGAACCGGCGCGGCCGGCGGACCCGGACCCGGGCGGCGCCGGCCCGGCGCAGGGCCCGGCCGAGGTCGCGCGTGTCGAAGGACAGCACGGCGCCGCCCACCTGGTCCGCGACCGCGCTCTGCGCGCGCAGCACCGTGGCGCCGAGGGACTCCAGCCCGCGCCACCACCGCAGCACGAGCAGCGCCGCGACGGCGAGCAGACCGAGCACGACGAGGAGCGGCGCACCGAGCGGCGGGAGACCCGGTCGTCCGGCGACGACGAGCGCGAGACCCGCGACCGGCACGGCCGCGACCGCGACGTCGCTCGCCCGCGCGAGCACCCCGGCGGCGCGGGCCGACGGCTGGGCGAGTCCCGCGACCGCGACGAGGAGCAGGCCGAGGGCGCCGCCGGTCGCACCGGCGCGCAGCGCGGGCACCGCGTCCAGCCCGGCCGCGACCGCGACGACGGCGCTCCCCAGCGCTCCGAGCCCGGCCCCGAGCACGACGGCGCGCGCGAACGACGGCGACACGAGCCCCCGCCGGTCCGCGGGCGTCGGCACCCACCACCGCACCCCGCCCCCGCCGGCGCCGACCGGCCCCAGGCGCACGGCCGTGCCCGTGAGGAACGCGAGCAGCGCCGTCGTGCCGAGCGCCTGGACGGCACCCGGTCCCAGCACGGGCGGCCCGCCCGCCGGCGCGGCGGTCGCGAGCGTCGAGCGCAGCATCGAGGCGAGCCCGACGACCCAGCCCGTCGCGAGCGCGACGGACACCACGGCGTAGGCGACGTCGACGACGATCTCGCCCGGCCCGGCGTCGGCCCGCGCGGCCGCGGCACGGGCGGTGAGACGGCGCAGCTCGCGGCCGGTCAGCAGCTCGTCCGGGTCGGAGCGCAGCGCGCTCGCTCCGTGCGTCACGGTCAGCGCACCGCCAGGAGCGCCGCGTGGACGTCGGCCGGGGCGAGCGGGACGCACCCGTCGTCGCCGACGAGCAGGCCGCGCGCGCCCGTGCGCTCGACGAGCTCGGGGTCGTGCGTGGCGAGGACCACGGCCACGCCGCTGCGCGCGTCCTCGACGAGCAGCGCCGCGAGGCGCTCCCGCATCCCCGGGTCGAGCCGCTGCTCGGGCTCGTCGAGGACGAGCAGCTCACGGGGCCGCACGAAGCCCGAGGCGAGCAGGAAGCGTCGCCGCTGGCCGGAGGAGAGCGCCGACGGGAGCGACCGACCCTGATCCGCGATCCCGAACCGGTCGAGCAGCTCGTCCACGACGGACCCGGCCCCCGGCACGCCGTGCCCTCGCGCGACGAGGACGAGGTGCTCACGGACCGTGAGCGCCGGGAAGAACGCGTCGTCGTCGAGAACGCCCGCGACGCGCGCCCGGAAGTCGCGCTCGCGCTCGTCCACGTCGCGCCCGAACGCGCGCACCGCACCGCCGAGCGGCGCCTGGAGACCGAGCAGCGTGCGCAGGAGCGTCGACTTGCCGCTCCCGTTGGCACCGATCACCACGACCAGCTCGCCCGGCGCCACGGCGAGGTCGACGGGCGCGCACACCGCGACGTCCGCGTAGCCGACGCGCAGCGCGCGCGCCTCGAGCACGGGTGCCGGGGCGGCCACGGTCAGGCGCCCGGCGTCGTCGCGGCCGGCTCCCCACCCGGGGCGGCGAGGATCTCCCGGGCGCGCGCGACGTCGTCGTGCATCTGCGCCACGAGCGGCTCGATGCCGTCGAAGCGCAGCGTCGGGCGCAGCCGCTCGACGAGCTCGAGGACCACGTCCTCGTCGTACAGGTCGAGGTCCGCGCGGTCCAGGACGTACGCCTCGACCCGGCGCTCGACGCCGTCGAACGTCGGGTTGGTGCCGATCGAGATCGCCGCCGGCAGGCGCACGTCCGCGTGGCGGGGATCGGCGCCCGCGAGCTGCGGTCGCTCGAGCCAGCCCGCGTAGACGCCGTCGGCCGGGACCATGCCGCTGATCGAGCCGAGGTTGGCCGTCGGGAAGCCCAGCTCGCGTCCCCGCGCGTCGCCGTGCACGACGGTGCCGCGCACGCGGTGGGACCGGCCGAGGATGCGGGCCGCCTCGCGCACGTCGCCCGCCGCGAGCAGCGCGCGCACGCCCGTCGAGGACCAGCGCACCTGCGAGTCGCCCGGCGTCTCCTCGTCGGTGACCGGCACGCCCTGGTGCTGGCCGACGTCGTCGATCGCGACCACGTCGAAGCCGTACCGCGCGCCGAGCGCGACCATCGTCTCCATGGTGCCCGCGTTGTCGCGGCCGAAGCGGACGTCGTGCCCGACGACGACCGCGCCCGCGTGCAGGCCGTCGACGAGGTAGGTGCGCACGAACTCCTCCGGCGTCTGCCGCGCGAACTCGAGCGTGTACTCCACGAGCAGGACCGCGTCCAGACCCGTCGCGGCGAGCAGCTCGACGCGGTCCGCGATGCCCGTGATGAGCTCGGGCGCGCTCTGGGGGCGGTGCACGGCCGACGGGTGCGGGTGGAACGTCACGGCCACGGCGCGCGCGTCGCGCTCGCGCGCCAGGTCGACGATGCGGCCGAGCACCTGGGCGTGCCCGCGGTGGACGCCGTCGAAGTTGCCGATCGTCACGACCGACGGGCCGAAACCCGGGGGAACCTGGCTCAGGTCCGTCCACAGGTGCACGCGAGAACTCCTCAGGTGAGCAGGAAGGCCGCGGGTGCCGCCCGGGGCGGCCGCCCGTGCCGACGGGGGGCGGCGGACCGGACGGGGAGGCACCGGGACCGCGCTGGACAAGACTGCCACGCCCCGGGCACGACGCCGAACCGGACGCGTCAGGCGGGAGCGAGCACGAGGACCGGCCGGGCGAGGTCCTTGCCGCCGCGGCGGGTGTCCTCCACGAGCGCCACGAGCTCGCCCGCCAGGGACATCGCCGCGGTCGTGCCGGGCGTCCCGGTCGCGTCGACCCACTGCCCGTACGACAGCGCGGTCGCCTGCTCCGGGGTCAGCTCGCGCACGGGGAACGTCGCACGGGCCGCCTGCGCGAGCGGCAGGGTCGCGAGCACGCCGTCGCGGTCCGCCTGGGCCTCGAGCTCCTCGAGCGTCGAGGCGACGTCGAGCCCGTACCCGCCCACCCGGGTGCGCCGCAGCGCCGTGAGATGGCCGCCGACGCCGAGCGCCGACCCGAGGTCGCGCGCGAGCGCGCGCACGTACGTCCCCGACGACACGGTCACGGTGACGTCGACGTCGAGCGCGGGCGGCGCGTCGTCGGGGAGGCCCTGCTCCCCCGGCGCCACGGGCCGCACCGCGAGCACGTCGAAGCGCGAGACGACGACGGGCCGCGCCGCCAGCGCGACCTCCTCGCCCGCGCGGGCCCGCGCGTACGCGCGCTGACCGTCGACCTTGATCGCGCTCACCGTGCTCGGCACCTGGAGGATCTCGCCGGTGAGGCCGGCGATCCCCGAGTCGAGGTCGGCCCGCACGACGGCGGACGCGTCCGCCCGCGAGAGCACCTCGCCCTCCGCGTCGTCGGTCGTGGTCGCCGCACCGAGGCGGATCGTCGCGTCGTAGTCCTTGTCGGCGCCGACGACGTACGTCAGCAGCTTCGTCGCGCGCCCGACGCCGAGCACGAGCACGCCCGTGGCCATGGGGTCGAGCGTGCCCGCGTGGCCGACCTTGCGCGTGCCGGCGAGGCGTCGGCCACGGCCGACGACGTCGTGGCTCGTCCAGCCGGCGGGCTTGTCGACGACGACGAGACCGTCGGGAGCGACGGGGCGTCGCTCCCGACGGTCGGTCGCGGACGGGCGTGCGCCCACGCGGTCAGGCCCGGTCGTCGTCGGCGACGGCGTCCGCGTCCTCCGACGTGCGGTACGGGTCGGCGTCCCCGGCGAACGGCTTGCCCTCGCGCAGGGCGGCGAGCTCGGCGTCGCGCCGGCGGGCCTCGACGAGCGCGGCGTCGAGGTGCGCCGCCGTCTCGGGCACCGCGTCGAGGTGGAACTCGATCGCCGGCGTGAGGCGGATGCCGGTCTGCTTGCCGACCTCCGACCGGATGAGGCCCTTCGCGCTCTCCAGCGCGGCGGCCGTCCCGGCCCGCTCCTCGTCCGTCCCGTAGACGGTGTAGAACACCGAGGCGTTCTGCAGGTCACCGGTGACACGGACGTCCGTCACGGTGACGAACCCGAGGCGTGGGTCCTTGATCCGCGTGTCGAGCATCTGCGCGACGATCTCCTTGATGCGGTCGGCGAGCTTCCTCGCCCGGGGGTGGTCGACCATGTCTTCTTCCTTTCGTGCCGAGCCTTCCGGCGACGGTCCCGACGACCGTACGTCGAACGGCGCCCACCGGCCGGGTGGGTGACCGCGGTGGGGGTGCTGACTGACGACTGCGGGTGATGACGACCGCGGGGTGACGAACGCCCGGGGGCGGCCACGATGACCGTGACCGCCCCCGGGCGTGACGAGCGTCAGGAGCGCGGCTTCTCGCGCATCTCGAACGTCTCGATGGTGTCGCCGACCTGGAGGTCGTTGAACGAGCCCAGACCGATACCGCACTCGAAGCCCTCGCGGACCTCGGTGGCGTCGTCCTTGAACCGCTTGAGCGACTCGACCGTGAGGTTGTCCCCCACGACCTTGCCGTCGCGCAGGACGCGCGCCTTGGCGTTGCGGCGGATCTCGCCCGACCGGACGATCGAGCCGGCGATGTTGCCGAACTTGGAGGAGCGGAAGATCTCGCGGATCTCCGCCGTGCCCAGCTGGGCCTCCTCGTACTCCGGCTTGAGCATGCCCTTGAGCGCGGCCTCCACGTCCTCGATCGCCTGGTAGATGATCGAGTAGAAGCGGACGTCGACGCCCTCGCGCTCGGCCAGGTCCTCGACGCGCTCGCCGTACTTCACGTTGAAGCCGATGATGATCGCGTTGTCGACCGTCGCGAGGTTGACGTCGTTCTGCGTGATCGCACCGACACCGCGGTGGATGACGCGCAGCTCGACCTCGTCGCCCACGTCGATCTTGAGCAGCGCGTCCTCGAGGGCCTCGACGGCACCGGACACGTCGCCCTTGAGGACGAGGTTGAGGGTCTCGACCTTGCCCTGCTGGAGAGCCTGCGTGAAGTCCTCGAGGCTGATGCGCTTGCGGCGCTTGGCCAGGAGGGCGGCGCGCTCGGCGGCCTCGCGCTTCTCGGCGATCTGGCGGGCCGTGCGCTCGTCGGGCGCCACGAGGAACGTGTCGCCCGCGCTCGGCACGGACGCGAGACCCAGCACGAGGACCGGACGGGCGGGGCCCGCCTCGGTCACGGCGTTGCCGTGCTCGTCGAACATCGCGCGGACACGGCCGTGGGCCGTGCCGGCGACGATCGCGTCACCGACGTGCAGCGTGCCGGACTGGACGAGGACGGTCGCGACGGCGCCGCGGCCCTTGTCCAGGTTCGCCTCGATGGCGACGCCGCGCGCGTCCTTGTCGGGGTTCGCACGCAGGTCGAGCGAGGCGTCGGCCGTGAGCAGGACGGCCTCGAGGAGGTCGTCGATGCCCATGTTCTGCTTCGCGGACACGTCGACGAACATCGTGTCGCCGCCGTACTCCTCGGCCACCAGGTTGTACTCGGTGAGCTGCTGGCGGATCTTGGCCGGGTTCGCCGACTCCTTGTCCACCTTGTTCACCGCGACCACGATCGGCACGTTCGCCGCCTGGGCGTGGTTGAGCGCCTCGATGGTCTGCGGCATCACGCCGTCGTCCGCGGCCACGACGAGGATCGCGATGTCCGTCACCTGGGCACCACGGGCACGCATGGCGGTGAACGCCTCGTGACCCGGGGTGTCGATGAAGGTGATGGCGCGGTCGACGCCCTCGTGCTCGTGGCGCACCTGGTACGCACCGATGTGCTGGGTGATGCCGCCGGCCTCGCCCGCGACGACGTCCGTCTGGCGGATGGCGTCGAGGAGCTTGGTCTTTCCGTGGTCGACGTGACCCATGACGGTGACGACCGGCGGGCGGGCGGCGAGCTCGTCGTCGCCCTCGGCCTCGAGCTCCGCGTCCAGGTCGATGTCGAACGACCCGAGCAGCTCGCGGTCCTCCTCCTCGGCCGAGACCATCTCGATGACGTAGCCGAGCTCGGACGCGAGGGCACCGAACGTGTCCTCGTCGAGCGACTGCGTCGCCGTGGCCATCTCACCGAGGTGGAACAGCACGGTCACGAGGCTCGCGGGGTTCGCGTCGATCTTGTCGGCGAAGTCGTTGAGCGACGAGCCGTGACGCAGCCGCACGACGGTCGAGCCGTTCCCGCGGGGAACCTGCACGCCGCCGAGCGACGGCGCCTGCATCTGCTCGAACTCCTGGCGCTTCGCGCGCTTCGACTTCCGCCCACGGACCGGGCGACCACCGGCGCGCCCGAAGGCGCCCTGCGTCGAGCCACGACCGGCGCCACCGCGGCCACCGCCACCGGGACGGCCGGCGAAGCCGCCGCCACCGCCGGGAGCGCCGCCACCACCGGGACGACCGCCGAAGCCGCCGCCACGACCGCCGCCACCGCCACCGGGACGACCACCGGGAGCAGGACGCTCACCGGGACGGCCGATCGAGGTGCGGCCGGGCATCATGCCCGGGTTGGGGCGCGGGCCGCCGGGACGCGGCGCGGGACGCGGGCCGCCCGGGCGAGGACCGCCCGAGCGCTCGCCGGACGCCGCCGCCGCACCCTCGGCGCGCTCGGGGCGCGACCCGGGCCGGGGCATGCCCTGGCTCGGGGCGAACGGGTTGTTGCCCGGGCGCGGCGCGCCCGGACGCGGGCCACCCTGCCGGGGCATGCCCTGGCTGGTCGCGAACGGGTTGTTCCCCGGACGCGGTGCGCCGGGACGTCCGCCCGAGCCACCGGGGCGCGGGGCGGGCGCGTTCGTGCCGCCGCCCGGCTTGGGCGAGGCGGTGGGCTTCTGCGCGGGCGCGGGCGTCGGACGCTGCGCCGCGGGAGCCTGGGGTGCCGGAGCCTTCGGGGCCGGCGCCGCGGGCGCGGCGGGTGCCGGAGCCTTCGGGGCCGGCGCGGCCGGCTCGGCGGGGGCCGCGGCCTGCGGGGCCTGCGGAGCCGGCGCGGCCGGCTCGGCCTTGACCTCCGGCTTCGGGGCCGGCTTCGGCGCGGCCGGACGCGCGGCGGGTGCCGCGGGCTTGCTCGCACCGCCGCCCCCGGCGGGGAAGGCGTCGCGCAGCTTGCGGACCACCGGTGGCTCGATGGTCGAGGATGCCGAGCGGACGAACTCACCGAGCTCCGTCAGCTTGGTCATGATGGTCTTGCTTTCCACCCCGAGCTCCTTCGCGAGCTCGTAGACGCGGACCTTTGCCACAACTCTCCTGTCTCGGCCCGCCCCGGACAGGGAGGACCGTCGTTAGTGCTGGGTGCTCATCGCTGGGTACTCATCGGGTGCCCATCGGCTTCTAACCCGCTTCCTTGTCGACGTGTCGTGCTGGCGGCCCCGTACGGACGGGGCCGTGACGCATGGCTCAGAGGTGCTCTCCCGGACGGGCCTCGATCGCGGCGCGGACCGCGGCGAGGTCGAGGGGCCCGGCGACACGCAGGGCCCGCGGGACGGCCCGCCGGCGTTCCGCCGTCTCGAGGCACCGGGTCGACGCGTGGAGCCACGCACCGCGACCCGGCAGCGACCGCCCGGCGTCCACCACGAGCCGTGGCTCGTCGGTGCCCGCGCCGGACCGGTCGAGGACCAGACGGAGAAGAGCTGACCGCAGGTCGCGCTGCCTGCACCCGACGCACGTGCGGACCGGACCCGATCCCGTGGGAACGGGGCGGGTCGTGGAGTCCGGGGGCATGGTCGAGGTGCGGGCTCGCGGCCCGGTCGATGACAGTCTACCGCGCCGGTCCGTCATCCGTGACCGTCCCACGCCCTGCGGCTACCGGTCGGCAGCGCGAGGACCTGCGGGAGCGGCACCGTCCGGCCCCTCGGCCGGGGCGCCGCCCTCGTCCGAACGGATGTCGATGCGCCACCCCGTGAGCTTCGCGGCCAGGCGGGCGTTCTGCCCCTCCTTGCCGATCGCGAGGGAGAGCTGGAAGTCCGGGACGACGACGCGCGCGGCACGCGCCACCTCGTCGACCACCGTGACCGACGACACACGCGCCGGGGACAGCGCGTTGGCCACGAACTGGGCCGGGTCGTCGCTGTGGTCGACGATGTCGATCTTCTCGCCGTGGAGCTCCGCCATGACCGCGCGCACGCGCGAGCCCATGGGCCCGATGCACGCGCCCTTGGCTCCGAGCCCCGGGACGCGCGAGCGGACGGCGACCTTGGTGCGGTGCCCCGCCTCGCGCGCGATGGCCGTGATCTCCACCGAGCCGTCGGCGACCTCGGGGACCTCGAGCTCGAAGAGCTTGCGGACGAGGTTCGGGTGCGTGCGGCTCAACGTGATCTGCGCGCCCTTCATTCCCCGGGCGACCTCGAGCACGTAGGCGCGTAGGCGCTCGCCGTGCACGTACTCCTCCGTGGGGACCTGCTCGTGCGGCGGGAGCACGGCCTCCGTGCCGCCCACGTCCACGAGCACGACGCGCGGGTCGCGGCCCTGCTGGATGACGCCCGCGAGGACCTCGCCCTCCTTGCCGCGGAACGTGCCGAGGATCTGGTCGTCCTCCGCGTCGCGCAGGCGCTGGACGATGACCTGGCGTGCGGTCGAGGTCGCGATGCGCCCGAAGTCGGCGGGGGTGTGGTCGAACTCGGGACCGTACTCGACGGGGCCGCGCGGGGTGTCCTCGTCGTCGGTCTCGGGAGCCGGCAGCTCCTCGCGCGCCCACACCGTCACGTGGCCCGTCTTGCGGTCGAGCTCGACGCGCGCACGGGTGTACGCGTCGGGGGTGCGGTGGTACGCCGAGAGCAGGGCCTGCTCGATCGCCGCGACGAGCACGTCGAGGCTGATGTCCCGCTCGCGCTCCAGCAGGCGCAGCGCGCTCATGTCCACGTCCATCGTCAGGCCTCCTCGTCGTGGTCGGTCGTCTCGTCGGCGGAGCCGTCGAGCTCGGGCAGGTCCGCCTCGAGGGCCCGCTTGAGCTCGACCTGCACCTCGCCGCGCACGACGTCGGCGAGCGGCACCACGCGCTCCGTCACCGCGCCGCGCGCGCCGGGGACGTCGAGGACCAGCTCGGTCTCGACAGCCGAACCGGAGCGCAGCCGGCCCTCGAGCGTGCCGCCGTCGGTCAGGACGAGCCGCACGAGACGGCCGCGGGCGCGCCGGAAGTGGCGCGGCTCGGTGAGCGGACGGTCCGTGCCCGGCGTCGAGACCTCGAGCGTGTACGCGCCGTGGAGCGGGTCCACCGTGTCCAGCGCCGCGGAGATCGGGCGCGTGGCCTCGGCCACCGCGTCCAGGTCGAGGCTGCCCTCGACGTCGTCGGGAAGGTCCAGCACGACGCGCACCACCGAACGGGCACCCGCACGCGACACCGTGACGTCCTCGAGGTGGAGCCCGGCGTCGCGGACCGCGGGCTCGACCGCCTCGCGGACGCTCTCCCGGAGCGCGTGCGCCGCCGCGTCGCCTCCGGACCCTCTGCCGGACTGACCGCCCGCCTGCCCTGCCATGACTCAGCTCCTGTCCGTGTCCCACGCCGGGTACGCCAGACGACCGGTGTGTTGTTGTCTCGGGTGCTCCGAGCCCCGCTCGCGGGACGTCGGAACGGGGACCAGCCTAACGACTCGCGGGCCCCGGACGTGACATCATCGCCCCCGATGACTCCCCACGCGACCGCGGCCGACGCCGCCCCCCGAGCCCGGCGGACCCGTCCCGCGGCCCGTGCCGGCCGTCTGCTCGCGGTCGTCACGGTGCTCGCGACGGGCGTCCTGGCGGCCGGGTGCGGCGTCCGGCTGGACACGCCGCCGCCCACGGAGCCCTCCCCCGACACGGTCGAGGTGCTCCGCTCCGGGGCGGTCGACGACGCGCTCGCGGTCGCCGCGCTGGTGGCGGACGTCACGCCCCGCGTGACCGACCCGGCCGCGCTCGCGGTGCTCGGCCAGGCCGCCGCGTTCGCCGAGCAGCACGTCGACGCGCTCGGCGGGGTCTACGACTCGGGCCTCGAGGACCCCGCGGAGCCCGAGGGCGACGTCGCGGGCGACGCCGGGACCGGCACCGCGGGGACCGACGTCGCGGGCGACGCCGGGACCGGCACCGCCGCCCCCGGCACGCCCGCCCCCGGCACCGCGACGACGGACGACGTCGTCACCGCGCTCGTGGGCGCGGCCGAGCGCACGGGCGCGGCGGCGGACGCCTCGCCGGACGCCCGGCTCGCGCGGCTCCTCGCGTCGGTCGCCGCATCGGAGCACGTCTCGGCGCAGCGGCTCGCCGCGGCCACGGGCTCGACGGCCGCGGCGGGCCTCGCCGATCCGCTGCCCGTCGACGAGGCGCCCGGCGGGGTCGGCGCCGCGGACCTCGCGACGCTCGTCGAGGCGGAGGACGCGGCCGGGTACGGCTACGAGGTGCGCGCCGCGCAGTCGGAGGGCGACGTGCGCACCGCCGCGGTCGCGCGCGCCGCCCAGCACCGCGCCCGCGCGCAGGGCTGGGCCCTCGCCGCGGGCACCGACGGGACGCCGCAGGACCCGCGTCGCGTCGCCTACGCGCTGCCCGACGGCACGGACGCGGCCGCGCTCGCGCGCCAGGTCGAGTCGGGGCTCGCGCAGACGTACGCGAGCCTCGTCGCCGCGGCGGCGCCGACGTCCCGGGCCGAGGCCGTCGCGCTCCTCGCGGACGCGTGGGCGAGCGCCGTCGCGTGGGGCGAGGCGCCCGTCGCGTTCCCGGGCCTGCCGGAGCAGACGGCAGGCTGAACGCGCCCCGGCTCGCACGCACGGGCGCGACGCCGACTCCCGCGGGCGCCCTGGTGCACCGACGACCCCGCGCAGCGCGCATCCGGAGCGCCACACCGCAAGGCCGTGAGCGCAGCAGAGCGCCCCGGCCCGGAGGTCCGGACCGGGGCGCCCCGAGGCTGCGCGGACGGTCAGCCGAGGAGCTCGGCGACCCGGCCCGCGACGTGCTCGACGGCGTCCTCGACGGCGACCTGCGCCGCCTCGCCCGCGCGCGGGCGGACCTCGACGACGCCGTCGGCCAGGCCACGGCCCACGACGAGCAGGAGGGGCACGCCGAGGAGCTCGGCGTCCTTGAACTTCACGCCGGGCGAGACCTTGGGCCGGTCGTCGTAGATCACCTCGACGCCGCGGCCGGCGAGCTCGGTCGCGAGGCGCTCGGCCTCCTCGAACACGCTCGCGTCCTTGCCCGTGGCGACGACGTGCACCTGCGCGGGCGCGACGTGCGCGGGCCACGCGAGCCCCGCGTCGTCGTGGTTCGCCTCCGCGAGCGCCGCGAGGACGCGCGTGACGCCGATCCCGTAGGAGCCCATCGTCACGACGACCTGCTTGCCGTTCTCGTCGAGCACCGTGAGGCCGAGGGCCTGGGCGTACTTGCGGCCGAGCGCGAAGATGTGGCCGATCTCGATGCCGCGCGCGAGCTCGAGCGGGCCCGAGCCGTCGGGCGCGAGGTCGCCCGCGCGCACCTCCGCGGCCTCGACCGTGCCGTCGGCGGCGAAGTCGCGCTCGGCGACGAGGTCGAACACGTGGCGGCCGGGCGCGTTCGCGCCGGTGATCCAGCGCGTGCCGGCGACGACGCGCGGGTCGAGCAGGTAGCGCACCGAGTGCCGCTCGGGGGTCTCCCCCGCCGACGCGTCGGACGCGTCGCCGTCCGCGGGTGCCTCGCGGCGCGCGTTCGGGCCGAGCACCTGCGGACCGATGTAGCCCTTGACGAGCTCGGGGTGGGCGGCGAAGTCGGCGTCCGTGGCCGGCTCGACCTCGGCGGGCTCGAACGCCGCGCCGACGCGCTTGAGGTCGACCTCGCGGTCGCCCGGCAGCCCGACGACGACGACCTCGCGGCGGCCGTCCGGGTGCGTCAGGGCGAGCACGACGTTCTTCAGCGTGTCGGCCGCCGTCCACGCGCGGTCCTGGCGGGGGTAGCGCGCGTTCGCGAGCTCGACGAGCGAGGCGATGGTCGGGGTGTCGGGCGTGTCCTCGACGTGCGCGGCCGGGGCGTCGGCGTAGTCGACCGCCTCGGGCACCGGCGTGACGACGGCCTCGACGTTCGCGGCGTAGCCGCCGGGCGAGCGCACGAACGTGTCCTCGCCGATCGCGGTCGGGGTGAGGAACTCCTCGGAGCGTGACCCGCCCATGGCGCCGGACGTGGCGGCGACGATGACGTACTCGAGCCCCAGCCGGTCGAAGATGCGACGGTAGGCCGCGCGCTGCGCCTCGTACGAGCGCTCGAGGCCCTCGTCCGTCGTGTCGAACGAGTACGCGTCCTTCATGACGAACTCGCGGCCGCGGATGAGGCCCGCGCGCGGACGCGCCTCGTCGCGGTACTTCGTCTGGATCTGGTAGATCGTCAGCGGCAGGTCCTTGTACGACGAGTACAGGTCCTTGACGAGGAGCGTGAACATCTCCTCGTGGGTGGGCGCGAGGAGGTAGTCCCCGTCCTTGCGGTCCTTGAGACGGAAGATGTTCGGCCCGTACTCCGTCCAGCGGCCCGTCGCCTCGTACGGCTCCTTCGGCAGCAGCGCCGGGAAGTGCACCTCCTGCGCGCCCGCGGCCGCCATCTCCTCGCGGACCACGTCCTCGACCTTGCGCAGCACGCGCAGGCCGAGCGGGAGCCAGGTGTAGATGCCGGGGGCGGCGCGACGGATGTAGCCCGCCCGCACGAGGAGCCTGTGGCTCGCGACCTCGGCGTCGGCCGGGTCCTCGCGCAGCGTCCGGACGAACAGGGTGGACAGGCGCAGGAGGTCGGCGCCCCGGACGCGGGTGGAGGCCGCGGCGGGCGCGCCGGACGTGACGGAAGACATGCGCCCCACCCTACCGGCGGGGAGGATGTCCCCATGCCCGAGCTGCCCGAGGTCGAGGCCCTCGCCCGGTTCATCGACGACCGCGCGACCGGTCGCACCGTCGTGGCCGCGGACGTCGCGCAGATCGCCGCGCTCAAGACGTTCGACCCGCCGATCTCGGCCCTGGTGGGGCGGGTCGTCACGGGCGCCCGCCGGCACGGCAAGTGGCTCGACCTCGTGCTCGCCGAGACCGGCGTCGGGACCGGTGCGCCCGGGCCCGACGCCGAGGTCCACCTCGTGTTGCACCTCGCCCGGGGCGGGTGGCTGCGCTGGTCCGAGAAGGCGCCGACGACGCCCGTCCGCCCGCGCCTCGGCGGCAGCGGTGGCGGGAAGGCCGCGGTGCTCGCGCTGCGCGTGCGGTTCGACGACGGCTCCGGGTTCGACCTCACGGAGGCCGGGACGCGCAAGCGGCTCGCGGTGCACGTCGTGCGGCACCCGGAGGAGGTCCGGGCGATCGAGACCCTGGGCGTGGAGCCGCTCGACCCGGCCTTCACGCCCGAGGCGCTCGGGGCGCTCATGGCGGCGCGCAACCAGCAGGTGAAGGGGCTGCTGCGCGACCAGTCGTCGATCGCCGGGATCGGGAACGCCTACTCCGACGACATCCTGCACGCGGCGCGCACGAGCCCGTTCAAGCTCACGCGCTCGTTCACGCCCGACGAGGTCGCGCGCGTGCACGCCGCCGTGGGCGAGGTGCTCGCCGAGGCCGTGGCGGCGGCGTCGGGCAAGCCGGCCGCCGAGCTCAAGGACGCGAAGCGCGCGGGGATGCGCGTGCACGGGCGCACGGGTCTGCCCTGCCCCGTGTGCGGCGACACCGTGCGCGAGGTGAGCTTCGCCGACCGCAGCCTCCAGTACTGCCCGACGTGCCAGACCGGGGGCCAGGTCCTCGCCGACCGGCGGATGTCGCGCCTGCTCAAGTGAGGACCCGCTCGGCGGGGCGCGCCCTCCGGGGCGGGCGCCGTCAGAACAGCACGGTCGCGTAGGTCCCGACCTGCTCGAACCCGACCCGGCGGTACGTCGCGAGCGCGGCCGCGTTGTAGTCGTTGACGTACAGCGACACCACGGGAGGCGCCGCACCGCGCGCCGCGTCCGCGGGCCCGGGCTCGCGCGCGAGGCGCACGACGGCGGCCATCCCCGGAGCGGCGATCCCCTGCCCGCGGTACCGCGGGTCGACCCACACGCCCTGCACCTGCGCGACGCGCGGCGTCACCGCGCCGAGCTCCGCCTTGAAGACCACGTGCGGCGAGCGGCCGGGCTCCGCGGCCATGCGGACGAAGGACCGGCCCGCGAGCACGAGCGAGCGGACGCGCTCCTCGTACGCGCGGCCCCCGCCCTCGACCGGCGAGTAGCCGACCTCCTCGGTGAACATGCGCACGCACGCGGGCAGCACCACGGGGACCTCCGCCGGGACGGAGCGGCGCACGTGCGGGTCGGGCTCGACGTCCGGGTCGCGGTCGATCGCGAGCGACGGCTGGTTCGCCCGGATCTCGCGCGGGGCCGGCCAGTGCGGGGCGAGCAGGTCCCAGAGGGCCAGCACGGCGTCGCGCTCGCCCACGACCGACGACGACCGCCGCCCCGCGTGCCGCGCGAGCGCGGCGAACGCGGCGACCGCCGTGCGGGCGCGGTCGGCGTCGAGCGACGCCGGGACGACCGGCACGAGGTTCGCCCCGGCCCAGCACACCGCCTCGAGCGGACCGACGGCGGGGAAGCCCCACGCCTGGCCGCCCGCGGCGTGCAGGCCGGCGTGCTGCGCGACGGCTAGCCGCGCCGCCGCGAGCGTCGACGCGACCGGGTCTCCCGCGCACACCGCGAGCGCCTCGGGGACGTCCGTGTCGGAGAGCACGCGGGCCCGCTCGGCCGCGTCGTCGCCCGACCCGGCGCGCGCCCGTGGCCGCAGTGCCGGGACGGACGGGCGCCAGCGGCTCACGAGGGCGTCAGCCGACCGTGACGACCGGCGGGCCGGCCTGCGCGTCGTTCTCCGGCGTCATGGTCTCCGCGATGCGCAGCGCCTCCTCGATGAGGGTCTCGACGATGAGCGACTCGGGGACCGTCTTGACGACCTCGCCCTTGACGAAGATCTGCCCCTTGCCGTTGCCCGACGCGACGCCGAGGTCCGCCTCGCGCGCCTCGCCCGGGCCGTTGACGACGCAGCCCATGACGGCGACGCGCAGGGGCACCTCCATGCCCTCGAGCCCGGCCGTGACCTTCTCCGCGAGCGTGTACACGTCCACCTGGGCGCGGCCGCACGACGGGCAGGAGACGATCTCGAGCTTGCGGGGGCGCAGGTTGAGCGCCTGGAGGATCTGGTTGCCGACCTTGACCTCCTCGACCGGGGGTGCGGACAGCGAGACGCGGATCGTGTCGCCGATGCCCTTGCTCAGCAGCGCGCCGAACGCGGTCGCCGACTTGATCGTGCCCTGGAACGCGGGGCCGGCCTCGGTCACGCCGAGGTGCAGCGGCCAGTCCCCCGCCTCCGCGAGCAGCTCGTACGCGCGCACCATGACGACCGGGTCGTTGTGCTTCACCGAGATCTTGAAGTCGTGGAAGCCGTGCTCCTCGAACAGCGACGCCTCCCACACGGCCGACTCGACCAGCGCCTCGGGCGTCGCCTTGCCGTACTTCGCGAGCAGGCGCGGGTCGAGGGAGCCGGCGTTCACGCCGATGCGCAGGGACACGCCCGCGTCGGACGCCGCCTTCGCGATCTCCTTGACCTGGTCGTCGAACTTGCGGATGTTGCCCGGGTTCACGCGCACCGCGGCGCAGCCCGCGTCGATGGCGGCGAACACGTACTTGGGCTGGAAGTGGATGTCCGCGATCACCGGGATCTGCGACTTCTTCGCGATCGCCGGCAGCGCGAGCGCGTCGTCCGCGCTCGGCACCGCGACGCGCACGATGTCGCAGCCCGACGCCGTGAGCTCCGCGATCTGCTGGAGGGTGGCGTTGATGTCCGTCGTCGGCGTCGTCGTCATGGACTGGACGCTGATCGGCGCGTCGCCGCCGACGTCCACCTTGCCGACCTTGATCTTGCGGCTCTTGCGGCGCGGCGCGAGGACCGGCGGCGGCGCGGCAGGCATTCCGAGACTGATGGGTACGCTCACGCCCCTAGTATCCCCCGGCGAGCGTCGAACGGGGCACCGCCGGGTGTCCGGGACGTCACCTTCCCGCGCGGTCCCGCACATCTTCGCGGCACCTCCACGCACGCCTCCCGGTGGAGCAGAGGCCTCGGACGACGCGCCGGGCTACGTGAGGCGGACGGGGTCGATGATGTCGGCGAGGATCAGCAGGGCGCCGACGCCGACGAGGACCACGAACATCACGTACGCGACCGGCATCATGCGTGCCAGGTCGGCCGGTCCCGGGCGCGGGCGACCGCGGACGCGCGCGACGGTGCGCTTGGCTCCCTCGTAGAGCGCGTTGACCACGTGCCCGCCGTCGAGCGGCAGAAGCGGGATGAGGTTGAAGACGAACAGCGCGACGTTCAGCGCGGCGAGCAGCAGGAGCATGGTCACCACGCGGTCGAGCACCGGGCTCTCCGCGCCCGCGACGTCCACCGCGACCCGGCCGACCCCGACGACGCTCATCACGGAGTCCTGCCCGCGGGGCGCGTCGGTGAACGCGGCCTGGGCGGCCTCGTAGACCTTGACCGGCAGGGTGACGATGATGCCCGCCGTGCCGCTCACCTGCTGCCACGTGGCCTCCGCAGCCACGCCGATCCCGGCGGGCGTGCGCTCGACGGTCGGCGCGAACCCGACGAACCCGGCGGGCTTCGTGACCGGCTCGCCGTCGTCGTCGACGACGGGCGTGCCGTCCTCGGCGACGACCTGGCGCTCCACGTCGACCGGCGTGATGGTGAGGTCGACCTGCTCGCCGTCGCGCTCGACGACGACCGGCGTGGCCTGCCCGGCGGCGCCCCGGATCATCCCGGAGAGCTGGTCCCACGAGGTGACGTCCTCGCCGTCGAACGCCACGATCGTGTCGCCCGGCTGGAGCCCCGCGGCGGCGGCCGGCGAGGGGTCGGCGTCGGCGGCGCACTCCTGCTCCTCGTCCGTCACGGCGGACGGGACGCACGCGTTCACCGAGCCGACCGTGGTGGTGACCGCGGGCAGGCCGATGCCGACGCACACGATCGCCATGAGGACGAACGCGATGAGGAGGTTCATGAAGGGGCCGCCGAGCATGACGACGACCTTCTTGGGCGCGGAGAGGTTGTAGAACGCGCGGTGCTCCTCGCCCGGCCGGATCTCCTCCGTGCTGGCGTCCCGCGCGTCGGCCACGACCTGGGAGAAGAACCCGCTGCCGCGAGGGCGGGCGCCCGCGGGCGCGGGCGGGTACATGCCCACGAGGCGCACGTAGCCGCCGAGCGGGATCGCCTTGAGGCCGTACTCGGTCTCGCCCTTCGTGCGCGACCACAGGGTCGGGCCGAAGCCGACCATGTACTGGCTCACGCGGACGCCGAACTTCTTCGCGGGCACCATGTGCCCGACCTCGTGCAGCGCGATCGAGACGACGATCCCGACCACGATCACCAGGATGCCGATCAGCGTGGCCATCGTTCCCTCTGCTCCCTCTCGACGTCCAGGGCGGTCGTCCCGCCCCGACGGTTGCTCGTCACCGGCGGTCCAGCAGCTCGTGGGCTCGCGCGCGCGCCCAGGTCTCCGCCTCCGCCACGTGCTCCAACGTCAGCGCGTCCGCGGGGGTTCCGTCGTGCGCCGCGAGCACGCGCTCGACCGTCGCCACGATGTCACCGAAACCTGCGCGTCCGCTGAGGAACGCCGCGACGGCCTCCTCGTTCGCCGCGTTGTACACCGCCGGGTGCGTGGCGCTCGCCGCCACGGCCGCACGCGCGAGGTTCACCGCGGGGAACGCCGCGTCGTCGAGCGGCTCGAACGTCCACGACGTCGCGGCGGACCAGTCGCACGGCGGCGTCACGGGGTCGAGCCGGTCGGGCCACGACAGCCCGAGCGCGATGGGCAGGCGCATGTCCGGCGGCGACGCCTGCGCGATCGTCGAGCCGTCGACGAACTCGACCATGGAGTGCACGACGGACTGCGGGTGCACGACGACCGTGATGTCGTCGGCCGGGACGTCGAAGAGCAGGTGCGCCTCGATGAGCTCGAGGCCCTTGTTCATGAGGCTCGCGGAGTTCACGGTGACGACCGGGCCCATGGCCCAGGTGGGGTGCGCGAGCGCCTGGTCGACGGTCGCGGCCTTGACCGCGTCGGCCTCCCAGCCGCGGAACGGGCCGCCCGAGGCGGTGAGGATCAGCCGGCGCACCTCCGGTCGCGTCCCGGACCGCAGGCACTGGGCGATGGCCGAGTGCTCGGAGTCCACCGGGACGATCTGGTCCGGGCGCTGCTGGGCCGCGCGGACGAGCGCTCCCCCGGCGACGAGCGACTCCTTGTTCGCGAGGGCGAGCGTCGACCCGGCGCGCAGCGCGGCGAGGGTCGGGCCGAGGCCCACCGACCCCGTGACCCCGTTGAGGACGACGTCGCTCCCCCGCGCCGCGAGCTCGGCCGCGGCATCGGGTCCGGCGAGCACCTCGGGGACCTCCTCGCGACCGGCGCAGGCCGCCGACAGCGCCTCGGCCAGGGCCGCCGCACGGGTCGCGTCCGCCACGCCGACCGCGCGCACGCCCAGGTCGGCTGCCTGGCGCGCCAGCAGGTCCACGTCGCCCCCGCCCGCCGAGAGCGCCTCGACCCGGAACCGGTCGGGGTGGGACCGGACGACGTCGATCGCCTGCGTGCCGATCGACCCGGTCGAGCCGAGGATCGTCACGGTGCGCGGGGTGGGTGCAGGTCCGTCGGGCATGGTTCCCATCCTTCCAGGCCGCGGGCGGTGCGTGGCACCGCGCCGGGCCGTCGTCCGGTCAGCGCGGCGCCGTCCACTCGAGCGTGTACCGGAAGAACAGCCGACGGCGCACGCGCGCGCCCGGCAGCAGCGCCCGGGCCGCGCGGGCGATCTCGTCCACGGTGTGCCGCGGGTCCCGGACGGGCATGCCCGGAGCGTCAGGCCCGGGGTCCTCGGGTCGGGCGCGGCGGGGGTGCTTCACGAGGCCCACGAGCGGGTTGAGCAGCGCGGACGCGAGGTCGACGGCGAGGTCCCGCGCCGTGGCGACCCGGGCGAGCCCCACGACCAGCAGACGGCCGCCCGGCGCGAGGAGGTCCCGCGCGTGCCGGAGCGCCTCGTCGAGCTCGAGGTGGTGCAGCACCGCGACCATCGTCACCGCGTCGTACCCGCGGTGCCCCGGGGAACCGGCCCCCGGCCCGGGCGTCCCGCCCGGCGAGCGGACGTCGTCGGGCGAGCGGACGTCGTCGAACCGGAGCCGGCGCACCGTCACGGCGGGGTCGGCAGCGTGCCGTGCCCGGGCCTGGGCGACCATGCCCGCGTCGGCGTCGATCCCGTGCACCTCGGCGAGCCGGGCCCGCAGCCGTCCGAGGAGCACGCCGGCGCCGCAGCCGACGTCCAGCACGACGCGGGCGTCGTGCGGCACGCGCCGCACGACCCAGCCGTGGAAGTGCTCGTTGTGGTTCCAGGGGTGGCGGGCGTTGAACGCCGCGAGCGACGCGACCGCGCGCCGCAGCGGGCGGATCGACGTCGCCCGGGGATCGAGGCTCACGCGCGGTGGGGCGTCGTCACTCGACGCCGAGCAGCACCTCGATGGCGCGCGCGAAGAACGCGTCGACCGGACCCTCCGCGTAGCCGTCGCGCCCGCGCGCCCGGCCGAACGTCGCGGACCGGATCTCGGCCGCCGTGATCGGGACCTGGCGGTCGAAGTAGGCGACGAGCCGGTCGCACAGGTCGTCGACGTCGTCGATGTCGTAGGCCGGCTTGCCGCGCTCCGCGAGCGCGAACTTCTCGCCGTCGGGGCGACCGAGGCGCCCGTAGAGCGTCCGCGCGCGCTCGGCGAGCGCGTTCATCCACGCCTGCTGCCCGTGCGCCGCGACGTACTCGGCCCGCTGCCGGGCGATGAACGCGCCCTCGAGCCGGTCGAGGGCGGCGTCGACCTCGTGCGTGTCGTAGCCGCCCCGGACCAGGTCGAAGACCGACGCCTGGATCTCGGTGCTCGTGAGCCGCTCCGACACCCGGCCCTCGTAGACGTCACGAGCGTGCTCGAAGAAGTCGTCGACCTCCTCGGGGTCGTACCCGTTCCGGGTCTTCGACACCGTGGTGAACAGCGAACTCACTCGTCCTCCTCTGCAGCGAGCTGCCCGCAGGCGCCGTCGATGTCGCTGCCGCGGGTGTCACGGATCGTCGTCGGGATCCCGTGACCGCGCAATCGTGCCACGAACTCCGCCTCGACGGCAGGGTCGCTGGCCGTCCAGATCGATCCGGGCGTGGGGTTGAGGGGGATCGGGTTGACGTGGACCCAGCCGCGGCCGCGCGCGTTGAGCTTCTCGCCCAGGAGGTCGGCGCGCCACGCGTGGTCGTTCATGTCCTTGATGAGCGCGTACTCGATGCTCACGCGGCGGCCCGTGACCTCGAAGTAGTGCCGGGCCGCGTCGAGCGTCTCGTCGACGCTCCACCGGGTGTTGATCGGCACGAGCTCGCTGCGCAGGTCGTCGTCCGGGGCGTGCAGCGACAGCGCGAGGGTCACCGGGATCCCCTCGTCGGCGAGCTTGCGCATCGCGGGCACGAGCCCGACCGTCGACACCGTGATGTTGCGGGCGGACATCCCGAGCCCGTCGGGCGCGGGGGCGACCAGACGGCGCACCGTGCCCATGACGGCCTTGTAGTTCGCGAGCGGCTCGCCCATGCCCATGAACACGAGGTTGTTGAGGCGCGTCGGGCCGCCGGGGATCTCGCCGTCCGCGAGCGACCGGGCCGCGGAGCGCACCTGCTCGACGATCTCCGCGACCGAGAGGTTGCGCGTCAGGCCGAGCTGCCCCGTCGCGCAGAACGGGCACGCCATGCCGCAGCCCGCCTGGCTCGACACGCACAGGGTCGAGCGCTGCGGGTAGCGCATGAGGACCGACTCGACCTTGGCGCCGTCGAAGAGGTGCCACAGCGTCTTCACGGTCGTGCCGCCGTCGGCCTCCATGCGCCGCGCCGCCGTGAGCAGCGGCGGGAAGAGCGCCTCGGCGAGCGCGTCGCGGGTCGCCTTCGGCAGGTCCGTCATCGCCTCGGGGTCGCGCGTGAGGTGCGCGTAGTAGTGCGTCGCGAGCTGCTTGGCGCGGAACGGCTTCTCGCCGAGCTCGACGACGACGTCCCGCACCTCCTCGGGCGCGAGGTCGGCGAAGTGGCGCGGCGGCTTGCCGCGGCGCGGGGCCGACATGACGAGCGGCAGCGGCTTCGACTCCGCGGACGGGCGGACGGAACGGACGGTCATGAGGAGGTCCAAGCGTGGGGGGCGGTGCGGACGGGTGCGCCGCGCCGTGAGCCGGGCCGTCAGACGGCCAGAGCGAGCAGCACGTACACGAACGGGGCGGTGAGGAGCATGGAGTCGAGCCGGTCGAGGATGCCTCCGTGGCCGGGCAGGAGCGACCCCATGTCCTTCAATTCTAGGTCCCGCTTGATCATGGACTCGGCGAGGTCGCCGATCGTCGCCGTGAGCGGGGCCAGGACACCCAGCGCGACGCCGAGCAGCGGGCTCGCGCCGAGCCCCACCACCGCGCCGACGACCCCGACGGCGGTCGCCAGGACGAACGACCCGGCGAGCCCCTCCCACGACTTCTTGGGGCTGACGGACGGCGCGAGCGGGTGCCGTCCGAAAAGGACGCCCGCGACGTACCCGCCGACGTCGTTCGCCACCGCGAGCAGGATGAAGAGCAGGACGCGCACGCGCCCGTCCGGCGCGGCGAGCATGAGCATGACGAAGCCCGCCATGAACGGCAGGTACGCCGCCGCGAAGGTCGCGGCGGCGGCGTCGCGCACGGCGGCCGTGCCCGACCCGTCGATCACGCGCCACACCACCGCCCCCGCCACGGTGAGCATGAAGGAGACGAGCAGCGCCTCGGGCCCCGAGTAGTACGAGGAGACGAGGATGCCGACCGTGCCCACGAGGAGCGGGAGCAGCGGGAGGTGCAGGTCGCGGCGCCGGAACGCCTGGGCGAGCTCCCACAGCGCCGCGCCCACCGCGACGGTCGCGAGCAGCACGAAGAGCTCGGGCCGGAAGGCGAGGCTGACCGCGACGAGCGCGAGCAGGCCGAGGCCCACCGCGATCGCCACGGGGAGGTTGCGGCCCGCCTGGGGTGCGCGCGCCGCGGTCGTGCCTTCGCCTGCGGACGTCGAGGAGGTGTCGGTCATCGGTGCGTGGAGGAGCTCGCCGGACGAGGTGCTCAGACCTCGAGCAGCTCGCTCTCCTTGCCCGCGAGCAGCGCGTCGACCTGGTCGACGTGCGCCTTCGTGAGGACCTCGAGCTCCTTCTCGGCGCGCGCGACCTCGTCCTCGCCGGCCTCGCCGTCGCGCGCGATGCGGTCCAGCTCCTCCTTCGCCCGGCGGCGGACGTTGCGGATCGCGACGCGCGAGTCCTCCGCCTTCGACTTCGCGAGCTTCACGAAGTCACGACGGCGCTCCTCCGTGAGGGCGGGCAGCACGACCCGGACGACGTTGCCGTCGTTCGAGGGGTTCACCCCGAGGTCGGAGTCGCGCAGCGCCTTCTCGACCGCGGTCATCGAGCTCTTGTCGAACGGCGAGACGAGGATCGTGCGCGCCTCGGTCACCGTGAACGACGCGAGCTGCTGCAGCGGGGTCGGGGCGCCGTAGTAGTCGACCGTGATCTTGTTGAACATCGCGGCGTTCGCACGGCCCGTGCGGATCGCGGCGAAGTCCTCCTTGGCCACCTCGACGGCCTTGTCCATCTTCTCCTCGGCCTCGAGGAGGGTCTCGTCGATCACCAGTGCTCCTTCGTCGTTCGTCGTGGGTCGGTCCGTGCGGTCGTGGCCGGGGTCACCGGCCTGGTCGCACCGGTGTCAGTCGGTCGTGACCAGTGTGCCAATATTCTCGCCGACCAGGGCGCGCGTGACGTTCCCCGGCTCGCTCATGCCGAACACGCGCATGCGCACGTCGTTGTCCCGGCACAGGCTCAGCGCCGTCGCGTCCATGACGCCGAGGTCGTTGACGAGCGCGTCGGTGTACGTGAGGTGGTCGAGCTTCGTGGCCGAGGGGTCCGTGCGCGGGTCCGCCGTGTAGACGCCGTCCACGCCGTTCTTGCCCATGAGGACCTCCTGGCAGTGCGTCTCGAGGGCGCGCTGCACGGAGACCGTGTCGGTCGAGAAGTACGGCATCCCGGCGCCGGCGCCGAAGATGACGACGCGGCCCTTCTCGAGGTGCCGGATCGCGCGCAGCGGGATGTACGGCTCGGCGACCTGGCCCATCGCGATGGCGGTCTGCACGCGCGTCTTCACCCCCGCCTGCTCGAGGAAGTCCTGGAGCGCGAGGCAGTTCATGACCGTGCCCAGCATGCCCATGTAGTCGGCACGCGCGCGGTCGAGCCCGCGCTGGGAGAGCTCCGCCCCGCGGAAGAAGTTGCCGCCACCGACCACGATGGCGACCTGGACGCCCTGCGCGACCGCGGCCGCGATCTCCTGGGCGACGCGCTGGACGACGTCGGGCGCGAGGCCGATCTGCCCGCCGCCGAACGTCTCGCCCGACAGCTTGAGGAGCACCCGCCGGTGCTCGGTCCCCGTCCGGGGCTCGGTCTGCTCGCCTGCCGTCACTGTCGACACCTGTCCTTCGTCCTGGCCCGGTGGGGCGGGGTGGTCCTGCTCCGCCGTCGTCCACCTGATGGTGCGGCACGTCGGCGGTCGTCGCGCGCCCGGGCCGGGCCCGGGTGCGCGGTCGGCCCGGACCCGCCGTCCACGAGACGACGGGGCCGGGCCGACGGGGGCGTCAGGCGCCGACGCGGTAGCGCACGAACTCCGTGATGGTGCCGCCGGCCTCGGAGACGACCTGGCCGACCGTCTTCTTCGGGTCCTTCGCGAGCGGCTGGTCGACGAGGACGACGTCCTTGAAGAAGCCGTTGAGGCGACCCTCGACGATCTTCGGCAGCGCGGCCTCGGGCTTGCCCTCGTTGCGCGAGGTCTCCTCGGCGATGCGGCGCTCGTTCTCGACCGTCTCGGCCGGGACCTCGTCGCGCGAGAGGTACGTCGGGGACATCGCGGCGACGTGCTGCGCGACGTCCTTCGCGACGGCCTCGCCCGCGGCGTCCGTGGCGACGACGACGCCGATCGACGGCGGCAGGTCGCGCGCGGTGCGGTGGAGGTACGCGGTGACGCGCTCGCCCGCGACGCGGGTCACGCGGCGCAGGACGATCTTCTCGCCGAGCGTCGCGGCCTGGTTGTCGATGACCTGCTGGACGGTCTCGCCGTCCGCGTCGGCGGCGAGCGCCGCGTCCGCGTCGCGCGCGCCGGCCTCGGCCGCGGCCTTGAGCACGCGGTCCGCGAGGGAGATGAACGTGTCGTTCTTCGCGACGAAGTCCGTCTCGGAGTTGAGCTCGATGAGCGTCGCGACCTGGCCACCCTCGGTGTCGCGGATGTCGACGGCGACGAGGCCCTCGGAGGTCGAGCGGCCCTCGCGCTTGGCGACGCCCTTCAGACCCTTCACACGGATGATCTCGAGCGCCTTGTCCGCGTCGCCGCCCGCCTCGTCGAGAGCCTTCTTGACGTCGAGCATGCCGGCGCCGGTGCGCTCGCGCAGGGCCTTGATGTCAGCGGCGGTGTAGTTCGCCATGGTGGTTCCTCACTCGTGGTTCGTCACGGGTACTTCGTCACAAGCGACGTGCTGGCGGCACCGCGTGGGTGCCCGGTACGCCGGTGGTACGGCACGGGGTGCGCGACGGTCGCCGGTCGCGCACCCCGGGACGTCACTTGGTCTCGTCGGCCTCGGCGTCGGCGACCACGGCCTCGGCGTCCGCGACGACGGCAGCCTCGGCGGCGGCCTCCTCGACGACCTCGGCGGTGGCGTCACCCGGCTCCTCGGCGGCGACCTCGGCGGCAGCCTCGGCCACGCCCTGGGCCGCGGCGGCCTCGACGTTCGCCTCGGCGGCCTTCTCGTCCGCCTCGAGCTGCTGCTCGGCGCCGGCGAGGAGCTCGCGCTCCCACTCGGCCAGCGGCTCGGCGGAGGCGCCCGCCTCGGCCTCGGCGCCCGAGCGGCCCGAGTGACGCTGGAGGAGGCCCTCGGCGACGGCGTCCGCGATGACGCGCGTGAGCAGCGTCACGGAGCGGATCGCGTCGTCGTTGCCCGGGATCTTGTAGTCCACGACGTCCGGGTCGCAGTTGGTGTCGAGGATCGCGACGATCGGGATGTGGAGCTTGCGCGCCTCGTCGACCGCGAGGTGCTCCTTGTTCGTGTCGACGATCCACACGGCGGAGGGGACCTTCGCCATGTCGCGGATGCCGCCGAGCGTGCGGGCGAGCTTGTCCTTCTCGCGACGCAGGACGAGGAGCTCCTTCTTCGTGAGCGCCGAGCCGGCGACGTCGTCGAAGTCGATCTCCTCGAGCTCCTTGAGGCGCTGGAGACGCTTGTGCACCGTGGTGAAGTTGGTGAGCATGCCGCCGAGCCAGCGGTGGTTCACGTAGGGCATCCCGACGCGCGCGGCCTGCTCGGCCACGGGCTCCTGGGCCTGCTTCTTGGTGCCGACGAAGAGGATGGAGCCGCCGTGCGCGACGGTCTCCTTGACGAACTCGTACGCGCGGTCGATGTACGACAGCGACTGCTGGAGGTCGACGATGTAGATGCCGTTGCGCTCGGTGAAGATGAAGCGCTTCATCTTCGGGTTCCAACGGCGGGTCTGGTGCCCGAAGTGGACACCGCTCTCGAGGAGCTGGCGCATGGTCACGACGGCCATGACACGTCCTTTCGCCGTGCGGCCCGGGATCCACCCGGTGCGCGCACGCTTCTGGCGGCCCCTCCCGTAGGACGGACCGCGGTGCGGTTGTCGGTGACGACCCTGGTGGTCGCACCCCTGGCGCCACCCGTGCCGACGCCTGCGACGCACCGTGAACGGTGCGAGCAGGACCGACGCCGGACGCGGCCCCACCCCGACCCGGACGGACCGGGAGACGAGGGCGAGGACGTGACGCGCGAAGTCGACCGGCTCCGTCCTCGGCCGAGGTGGTCCCTCGGGCCGGGCACGGCGAACGCGCCGGTCGCAGCGGCAAGTCTACCCGACGGCAGGGTCGACCACAGCCGCCGTCGTGCGCCGTCGCGCGCACCGCTCGTCCACAGCCGGGCCTGCCGCGGACGCGCCTGCTCGCGGCCCTCCGGCACGCTGGCGCCGTGACCTTCGACCGAGCCCGCCTCCCGTCCGCCTGCCCGTCCGCCCGCCGGGCGATCCGCCCCGCCGCCCGACCGCGCGGCCGCGCGGTCTCGCGACGTGCCCGGCTCCGTGGCGCCGCCCTGGTGCTCGGCGCGGTCGTCGTGCTCGGCGCGCCCGTCGCCGGGGCGGCGACGACCCCCGACGCCGGGCAGGGAGCCGCGACGGGCGGGTGGGTCCCCCCGCTCGACCGGAGCCTCGACCGGCTGGGCGTGCTGGCGCCGTTCGACCCGCCGGAGCACGACTGGCTGCCCGGGCACCGGGGCGTCGACCTCGCGGCAGCCCCTGCGGAGACCGTCCGCTCCCCCGCCCCCGGCGTGGTGTCGTTCGCGGGGCCCGTCGCGGGGCGCGACGTGGTCGTCGTCCTGCACGACGACGGCCTGCGCACCTCGCTCGAGCCGGTGACGGCGTCGGTCGGGCGCGGCGAGCGCGTGACGTCCGGGTCCGTGCTCGGCACGGTGCAGGCCGCGGAGAGCGCCGCGGGGAGCCACTGCGCCGCCACGTGCGTGCACTGGGGCGTGCGGCGCGGCGAGCGCTACCTCGACCCGCTGGCTCTCGTCGGCGACCGGCCGCCGATCGTGCTGCTGCCGCTCGGGGAGGGCTGAGCGCGCGGGCCGCGGCGGTCTCACGGCGGATCACGGCGGATCGCGCGTCCCGTCAGGCGCGCGGGAACGCCTGCTCGAACGAGGTGCGCAGCCGCTCCGCGGTCACGTGCGTGTAGCGCTGCGTCGTCGCGAGCGAGGAGTGCCCGAGGATCTCCTGCACGCTGCGCAGGTCCGAGCCCCCGGCGAGGAGGTGCGTCGCGGCGCTGTGCCGCAGGTCGTGAGGGGCGACGTCGTCGACGCCCGCCGCCGCGGCGAGGCGGTGCACCGCCTCGCGGACCTGCCGCTGCCCCCAGCGTCCGCCACGGTCGCCCAGCAGGAGCGCGGGGCCCGAACGCGCGGTGACGAGGGCGGGCCGGCCCACGTCGAGCCAGCGGGTCACCGCGCGCGCCGCCGGCACGCCGAACGGCACGACGCGCTCCTTGTCGCCCTTCCCGAGCACCCGGACCACGCGCTGCGCGAGGTCCACGTCGTCGATGTCGACCCCCGCGAGCTCGCCGACGCGGATCCCGGCCCCGTAGAGGAGCTCGACGGCCGCCCACTCGCGCAACCGGGCCGGCTCGCCCTCGACGGCGGCCTCACGCGCGTCGTCGAGCAGGCGCGCCGCCGCGTCGACCGCGAGGACGGTCGGCAGGGTGCGGGGCACGCGCGGGCTCGCGAGCCGCGACGCCGGGTCGGAGTCCACGCGCCCCGTGCGCCGCGCCCAGTCGAAGAACGCGCGCGCCGCCGCGCCGCGTCGGGCGAGGGTCGCCCGGGCCAGCCCGCGCTCCGACTGCGTCGTGAGCCACGCACGCAGCGCGGCGAGGTCGACGTCGCGCGGGGCCGACGCGCCGTGGCGGACGGCGTGCCGCAGCAACGACTCGACGTCGCCGGTGTAGGCGCGGACCGTGTGCGCCGACGTCCCCTGCGCCACCTCGAGGTGAGCCGCGAAGTCCGCGAGCGCCGCACGCATCGCCTCGGGCAGCGCGACGACGGGCCCCGCGACGCGCTCGTCCGCGGGGTGCTCCTCGGAGGTGTCTGCTCGTGTCACGCCCCCAGTCTCGCGCGCAGCGAGCCCTGGCCCGGGGAGGCGCTCCGCTCTGCTCGCCGCTCAGGGCTCAAGCACGCTCGGCACACCTCGCACGTCTCATGACTCATGGCTCACGCACGCTCAGCACATCCCGCACCGCTCCTGACTCAGGGCTCACGCACGCGCCGCCAGCCGACGGGCGACCGCTCGGCGAGCCCCCGGGCCTCGAGCCTCCCCAGCGCACCGACCACGTCCGCCACGGCAAGACCGGCGGCGCGGGCCATCGCCTCGGTCGAGGCTCCCGCACGCAGCGGGAGCGCGTCCCACGTGCACGTCTCGACGGGGTCCAGGTCGTCGTACGGGGCGTCGTGGGGTGCTCGCCACGAGGTCGCGGCGGGCGTGGCGGGCGCCGCGTCCCGCGCGAGGTCGCCCGCGAGCTCGACGACCTCGTCCGCGTCGGTGACGCACACCGCCACGCCGTCGCGCAGCAGCCGGTGGCACCCGGTCGACGCCATCGACGTCACGGGGCCCGGCACAGCACCGACCGGCCGGGAGAGCTCCGCGGCGCGCGACGCCGTGCTCAGCGAGCCCGAGCGCCAGGCCGCCTCGACGACGACCGTCGCCCGCGCGAACGCCGCGATGAGCCGGTTGCGCAGCAGGAACCGCACCCGGCTCGGGACGGACCCGGGCGGGACCTCCGAGACGACCGCGCCGCCCGACTCGACGACCGAGCGGAGAAGCTCGACGTTCCCGGCCGGGTAGAACCGGTCCACGCCCCCCGCGAGGAACGCGACCGTCGGTCCGCCCGAGAGGATCGCCGCCCGGTGCGCCGCCGCGTCGATCCCGTACGCGCCCCCGGACACGACGGTGAACCCTCGTGCCACGAGGCCTGCTGCGATCTCGCCCGTCACGTGGCGGCCGTAGTCGGTGCAGGCGCGGGCGCCGACCACCGCGACCGAGCGCGCCGCGAGGTCCTGCACCGCTGCGCTCCCCCGCACCCACAGCGCGAGCGGGCGGACGGGCCCGAGGTCGTCGAGGCCGGACGGCCACCGGTCGTCGCCCGGCACGACGAGCGTGCCGCCGAGGCGCTCGAGCACGCGCAGCTCACGGCGCGGGTCCAGCCCGTCGAGGCGGGGAGCCCAGCGTCCGACAGCCCGCAGGAGCCGCGCCACCGACCGGGCGCGTGGGTCGTGGTCCGTCACGCGTGCGTCGGTCGACCGTCCCACCGCGTCGCGCTCCGCCACGCGCCGGCCGGCCGACCGTGCCGCCGGGTCGGGCGCGTCCTCGCGGGCGCCGGGAGCAGGACCGACCACGGGGACGCCCGTCGGTCCTTCCCGTGCCGGAGAGGCACCGCCCGGCGCGCCGTCGTCGGCGAGCCGGACCAGCGCGCGGCGCGCGCCGGCCGGATCACGGGCCGCCTCGTAGAGCCACTCGAGCGCCGGACCGGCGCCGAGCTGGTCGACGAGCGCGACCGCGACCTGGTCCCCCGGTTCCGCGACGCGCGACCACGCCGCGCGCGCGAGGCGTTCGTCGTGGACGTCGAACACAGGGCGCCCGTCCCCGGACCCGCGCTCAGGCACGGTAGCCCCGCGTGCGCAGCGCGAGCCCGGTCCCGACGTCCGCCCTCGTGGGCGCGGCGCGGCCGGCGAGGTCCGCGACGGTCCAGGCGAGGCGCAGGACGCGGTCCGCGCCGCGCAGGCTGAGCGTGCCGCGGTCGAGCGCGCGGTCCACGTCGGCCAGGAGGCCCGCGTCGGGGCCGAGCTGCTCGCGCAGCCACGTGCCCGGCACCTCGCCGTTCGTGCGCCACGGCGTGCCGGCGAGCCGGGACGCGGCCGCCTCCCGGGCCGCAGCGACCCTGGCCGCGACGACCGCGCTCGGCTCCGGGGCGGCGGCTCGCGCGCGCTCGACCCGCGTCACCGGCCGGACCTCGACCTGCACGTCCACGCGGTCGAGGAGCGGGCCGGAGAGCCGACCGAAGTACCGTCGCTGCGCCACCGACGAGCACGTGCACTCGAGCCCCTTGCCGACGCCCTGGCCGCACGGGCACGGGTTGGCAGCGAGCACGAGCTGGAAGCGGGCGGGGTAGCGCGCCGTCCCGCCCGCCCGGTGGATGACGAGCTCGCCGTGCTCGAGCGGCTGGCGCAGGGTCTGGAGCACGCGTGCGCCGAACTCGGGCGCCTCGTCGAGGAAGAGCACGCCCCGGTGCGCCCGCGACGCGGCCCCGGGTCGGGGCAGGCCGCTGCCCCCGCCGACGATGGCGGCGGGCGTCGCGGTGTGGTGCGGGTCCTCGTAGGGCGGGCGGTGGACCAGTCCCGCGCCCGGGTCGAACACCCCGGCCACGGAGTGGACGGCGGTGACCTCGACCGCCTCGCTCTCCGTGAGGTCCGGCAGGATCCCGGGGAGCCGTGACGCGAGCATCGTCTTGCCCGCGCCCGGCGCCCCGACGAGGAGCAGGTGGTGGCCGCCCGCGGCCGCCACCTCGAGCGCGTGCCGCGCCTCGTCCTGGCCGACGACCTCCGAGAGGTCTCCCGGACGGGCCGCCGGCACGACGGGGCGCGGGACCACGACCGGCGCGGCCGCCTCGTCCGCGCCCTCGAGCGACGCGCCGTGGAGCCGCGCGACGTCCGCGAGGCTCGCCGCCCCGACCACCCGCGCCCCGGGCACGAGGCGCGCCTCCGCCACGTCGGCCGCCGGCACCACGACGTCCGGGAACCCGGCCGCGACCGCGGCCGCCACGGCGGGCAGGACGCCGCGCACGGGCTGGAGCCGACCGTCGAGGCCCAGCTCGCCGAGGTGCACGACGCCGTCCGCCGCGCCCGCGGGGAGCACCTGGGCACCGGCGAGCAGCGCGACGGCGATCGCGACGTCGAAGCCCGTCCCGGACTTGGGCAGTGCCGCCGGCGAGAGGTTGATCGTGACCTTGCGCTGGGGCCACGCGATGCCCGACGACGTCACGGCCGCGCGCACGCGGTCGCGCGACTCGCTGAGCGCGGTGTCCGGCAGGCCCACGAGGACGAAGCCGGGGACGGACGCCGCGAGGTGGGCCTGCACCTCGACGACGTGGCCGGAGAGCCCGACGAGCGCGACCGCGCGCGTGGTCCCGAGCCCCATCAGGCGCTCACCCCGACGAGGTGCTCGACCCGTGCCGCGCCGGCGCGCGCCACGAGGACCGCGACGACGTCGATCCGGACCGACCGGGCGCGGACGTCGTGCGTCGCGAGCCACTCCCCCGTGAGCCGGCGCAGACGGCCGAGCTTCGCGGGCGTGACGGCCTGCGCCGGGTGCCCGAACCCCGTGCCGCGCCGGGTCTTGACCTCGACGGCCACGAGCACGTCGCCGTCGAGCGCGACGACGTCGAGCTCGCCGCGCGTCCCGCGCCAGTTGCGGTCGAGGAGCGTCCAGCCCGCCTCGACCAGGTGGGCCGCGGCCACCTTCTCCCCGTACCGCCCGACGGCGTCGTTCGCTCCCATGGGCTCACCTCCGCGGCCCACCGTGGGGCACGGCGCGGGAGCGGCGCCAGGGGCGCCGGGTGGCCTGTGGGACCGCCGTCAGACAGTGGTCCTGTGCACGGCCACGAAGGGCGTCAGAGCTGGAGCTCGGCCTTCGCCAGCTCCTCAACGTTGACGTCCTTGAACGTCACGACGCGCACCGACTTCACGAACCGCGCGGAGCGGTACACGTCCCAGACCCACGCGTCGGCGAGCCGCAGCTCGAAGTAGACCTCACCGGCGGCGGAACGCACCTGCAGGTCGACCTGGTTCGCCAGGTAGAAGCGGCGTTCGGTCTCCACGACGTACGAGAACAGGCCCACCACGTCGCGGTACTCGCGGTACAGCGCGAGCTCCATCTCGGTCTCGTAGTTCTCCAGGTCTTCGGCGCTCACGGCTCCATCATGGACCATCGGCGGCCGCCGGACCGGACGGAGGACCCCGGTCAGCTCGTCGGCAGCCCGGCCTCGGGGTCGAGCTCGAGCGCGTCGACCGGGTCGCCGTACGCCGGGGCGCCGATGCCCTCGTCACCGCGCTCGGGCAGGCGCCAGGACCGCCGGTGCTGCGGCGTCGGGCCGTGCTCGCGCAGGGCCTCGACGTGAGCCGCCGCCCCGTAGCCCTTGTTCTGGTCCCACCCGAAGGCCGGGTACTGGCGCGCCAGGCTCGTCATGAGGCCGTCGCGCTCCGTCTTCGCGAGCACGCTCGCGGCGGCGACCGACGCGCACTGCAGGTCCGCCTTGACGAGCGTGCGCACGCGCGGGTCGACGAGCCGGACGTCGTCGTGCGGGTCGAGGTCGAACGCCTCGAAGAGGTCCACCGCAGAGGGGCGGCTCAGCCAGTCGTGCTTGCCGTCGAGCAGGACCGCGTCGACGTCGCCGACCGTCCGGCGCACCTGGGCGAGCGCACGGCGGCCCGCGAGCCGCAGCGCGCCCACGATCCCGTGCGCGTCGATCTCGGCCGGACCCGCGTGGCCCACCGCCCACGCGACGCACCACGAGCGCGCGAGGGGCACGAGCGCCTCGCGCGCGGCCGCGGTGAGGAGCTTCGAGTCCGTGAGCCCTGGCGGGCACGGCTTCGTCGCGAGGTCGACGACCACGACCCCGACCGACACCGGCCCGGCGAGCGCGCCGCGACCGACCTCGTCCATCCCGGCGACGAGCCGCGCGCCGTCGCGCAGCATGGCGCGCTCCTGGCGCAGGTCCGGCCGACGACGCGCGGGTGCCCGGCGCGCCGGTGCCCGCGCGGGCTCCGGACGCGCGACGGCGTCGAGCGTCACGGCTCCACCTCGGGGACGTCGGCGAACACGTCGCCGGGGTTGCGCAGCAGACCGACGTGCGACAGCGGCCACACCTTGACGAACGCCGTGCCCACGACGTTGCTCATTGGCACGAACCCGCCTCCGGGCTTGCCCTGGTTGTAACGAGAGTCCGCGGAGTTCTGCCGGTTGTCGCCCATGACGAACAGCATGTCGGCGGGGACCGTGCGGTCGAACGCGTCCTGGCTGGGGATCGACCCCGGCTTGATGTACGTCTCGTCGATCGGCACGTCGTTGACGCTCACGCGGCCCTCCGCGTCGCAGCACACGACGTGGTCGCCCGGCACGCCGATGACGCGCTTGATGAGGTGCTCCCCCGTGTCCTGCGGCAGGAGGCCGACGAACGTCAGCGCCGCACGGACGGCCTCGGACACCGGGCTCTCGTCCTGGGGCTCCTGCGGCGGCAGCCAGCCGCCCGGGTCCTTGAACACGACGATGTCGCCCCGGTGCACGTCGAACGCGCCGGGCACGAGACGGGACACCATCACGCGGTCGCCCTCGACGAGCGTGTCCTCCATCGAGGCGCTCGGGATGAAGAACGCCTGGACGAGGAACGTCTTGATGAGCAGGGACAGCACGAGCGCGCTGACCACGATGATCGCGGTCTCACGCAGCAGCGACGACCTGCGCGGGCGCTCGCGCGGGGCGACCTCGTCCCCTTCGGCCGCGAGGTGCTGGCCGTGCGGGGAGCGCCCGTCGTCCTCGGGGCCGAGCGCCGCGCGCTCGGTGCCGGCGTCGGGCTGCGGGCCGCGGGGCGGGGCGCTGTCGGTCACGCGTTCACAATGCCACCTCGGGGGGCGATCCGGGAAACGGAACCGGCCCGCGGACGACGGCCCTGGGTACGCCGACGGCGGCCGCCCCGGGAGGGACGGCCGCCGTCGGAACGAGCGGAGCGGCGGTGTCGCCGACAGCCGATCAGCGGTTGGGCGCGGTCTCGCGCTTCTCCTTGATCTTCGCCTTCTTGCCGCGCAGCGCGCGCAGGTAGTACAGCTTGGCGCGACGCACGTCACCGCGCGTCACGACCTCGACGGACTCGATGGACGGCGAGTGCACGGGGAACGTGCGCTCGACACCCACGCCGAAGCTGATCTTGCGGACCGTGAACGTCTCGCGGACGCCGCTGCCCTGACGGGCGATGACGACACCCTGGAACGCCTGGACGCGGGAGCGGGTGCCCTCGACGACCTTGACGTTGACCTTGAGCGTGTCACCGGGGCGGAACTCCGGGACGTCGCTGCGCAGCGATGCTGCGTCGACGCTGTCCAGCGTGTGCATGGTGCTTCTCCTCGCCCGCCACAGGTCGGACGCGTGCTCGTGGCCCGGGCAGACCGGGCCGTCGTCGTATCGGTGGGGTGTGCCGTGCTGCGCGTGGACGGTCGTCGACCTCGCGGTCGTCGGGTCCGTCGTGCCAGTCCGCCCGAGGATCGGGCGCGGGCTCCCCTGTGGCAGAGGTCCGGGGCGGCACACACCGATCGACCATTCTGCCACACGCGTCGGCCCGGGCGGCAGTCCTCGCGGGCCACGGGCGCACGCCGGGACGGTCCCCGCTCAGCCGTCGGCAGGAGCGGTGCGCTCCAGGTGACCGTCGACGACGCCCCAGCCGACCCCCGCGAGGACCTCCAGGTCGTGCCGGTCGAGCGCTGCGACGTCGAGCGCACGCACCATGTCCGGGCGGCGGCGGGCGGTTCGACGCAGGGCCTGGTCCCGGCGCCAGCGCCGGATCCGGGCGTGGTGCCCGGACAGCAGGACGTCGGGCACCTCGAGGTCGTCCCACACGGGCGGCTTCGTGTAGACCGGGTACTCCAGGAGTCCCGCGGCCCCGTGCGACTCCTCGACGAGCGACTCCGGGTTGCCCACGACGCCCGGCAGCAGCCGCCCGACGGCCTCGATCATCACGAGCGCCGCGACCTCGCCGCCGTTGAGCACGTAGTCGCCGATCGAGAGCTCGCTGACGCGCATCCCGGCGGCACGGTAGTGCTCCGCCACGCGCGCGTCGATGCCCTCGTAGCGTCCGCAGGCGACGACGAGGTGCTCCTCCGTCGCGAGCTCCTCGGCGGTGCGCTGGGTGAAGGTCGCGCCCGACGGCGTCGGCACGACCAGGTGCACCGCGCTCGCCTCTCCCGCGACCGTGTCGGTCGACAGGCCGGACACGTCGTCGATCGCCCGCCCCCAGACGTCGGGGCGCATGACCATGCCCGCGCCGCCGCCGAACGGCGTGTCGTCGACCGTGCGGTGCCGGTCCGTCGTCCAGTCGCGCAGGTCGTGGACGCGCAGGTCGAGGATCCCGGCCGTGCGGGCCTTGCCGACGAGCGACAGGTCCAGCGCGGCGAGGTAGTCGGGGAAGATCGTGACGACGTCGATCCGCACGTCAGGCCTCGCCGTCGGCGGAGGCGTCCTGCGGCCCGGGCTCGCCCGCCGCGTCGCCGGCGCTCGGCGCCGCGACCTCCAGGTGCTCCGCGTCCGACGCGAGCAGGCCGCCCGGCGGGTCGAGCACGACCCGGCCGCCGGCCACGTCGACGACGGGCACGATCTGCCGGACGAAGGGCACGAGCGTGCGGGCGCCGTCCGGCTCGCGCAGCACGAGCACGTCGTGCGCGGGCAGGTGCTCGAGGCCCTCGACGCGGCCCAGCACGCGGCCGTCCGTCCCCTCGGCGCGCAGCCCGGCGAGCTCGTGCGGGTACCACGCGTCCTCCTCGTCGGACGCCTCGGCCTCGACGACGAGCTCGACGCCGCGCAGCGCCTCGGCGCCCGTGCGGTCGCGCACGCCCTCGAACCCGACGAGCCAGCGGCCCTGGTGGACGCGCACGGTGGCGACGGTCAGGGGGCCGGCGTCGGCGGGCCGCGTCTCCAGACGCTCGCCCACCGCGAGGCGCTCCTCGGGGTCGTCGGTGCGCAGGTCGAGGGCTACCTCGCCCCGCAGCCCGTGCGCCTTGCCGACGCGCGCGACGGTCAGCTCCATCGTCGTGACTCCTCGTGTGGTGCTGGATGGGACGGTGCGCGCCGGTCCTCCGGCGGCGGACGCAGGAAGGCCCGGCCCGCCGGTGGCGGGCCGGGCCTTGCCCGTCGCCCCTCGCGGGGCGTCGTCGGTGCGGGCCTCAGCGGCGGTCGACGTCCACGACGTCGACACGGACCGGCCCGTCGGTCGCGAGCGCGCCGACGACCGTGCGCAGGGCACGGGCGGTGCGCCCGCCGCGACCGATGACGCGGCCGAGGTCCTCCGGGTGCACCCGGACCTCGAGCAGGTCACCGCGACGCAGCGTCTTCGTGGCCACGCGGACATCGTCCGGGTTGTCCACGATGCCGCGCACGAGGTGCTCGAGGGCCTCGGCGATCATCAGGCCTGCTCGTCGGCAGCGGCCTCGTCGGCCGCGTCGGCGGTCTCCTCGGCCGGAGCCTCGGTCTTCTTCTCGGCAGCCTTGGCCTTGACCTTCTCGGCGTCCGCGGCGGCGGCCTCGATGGCGGCGGTCGGGTCGACCTTCTCGCCCTTGACCTTGAGCGTGCCCTCGGCGCCGGGCAGGCCCTTGAACTTCTGCCAGTCGCCGGTGACCTTGAGGAGCGCGAGCACCTGCTCCGTCGGCTGCGCGCCGACGCCGAGCCAGTACTGGGCGCGGTCCGAGGTGATCTCGATGAACGAGGGCTCCTCGGTGGGGTGGTACTTGCCGATCTCCTCGATCACACGACCGTCGCGCTTGGTGCGCGAGTCGGCGACGACGACACGGTAGTACGGCGCACGGATCTTGCCGAGACGCTTCAGACGAATCTTGACGGCCACAGTGGTGGTCTCTCCTGGTTCTGTTTCGGGCGAACCCGCGATCGTCCCGTGGGGACAGGACGAGGAAGGGGTTCAGGACACGGCACGCGCCGGAGAGAGGGGCCGGGGCACGCCGAGTACCGGGACATTGTGCCAGACCCTCCGGGCGCTGACCAACCTCGCCCGCTCCCGCACGTCCGACCACGGTGTAGAGTCCCGCCTCACGTGGCCACCGCCGCGGGGCGCCGGGGCCGGTCCCGGACCGTCAGAAGGAACCGCATGGCCGAGCCCCACGGCGCATCGCAGCGCGCCCACCACCGTACCGTCGTCGACGGTGTCCCCGTCCTCTGGGCAGACCTCGCCACGGACCCGACCGTGACGCTCTTCTTCGGGGTCGGTCTCCAGGACATGGACCCCCGGACGGTGGGCATCACCCACCTCGTGGAGCACCTCGTCATGCGCCGCGTGGGTCGCGTCGACATCCCCCACAACGCGGAGTCGACCCTGCGTTCCACCTCGTTCTACGCGACCGGCCGGCCGGTCCAGCTCGTCGACTTCGTCGACCGCGTGTGCCGCGCGGTCCGAGAGCTCAGCACGGTGACGCCGGAGGAGGTCGACCTCGAACGGCGGACCGTGCTCGCCGAGGTCGGGCGCGAGAGCCTGTACGCGGCGCACGACGCGTTCACGGTCCGCTACGGACCCTCCGGCACCGGGGTCGCCGCGCTCTCGCACACGCGGCTCATGGACTGGACGATCGACGAGGTGCGGGAGGCCGCCGCCCGGTGGTTCCACCGGGACAACGCCGTGCTCGTGAGCACCGCCCCCCTGCCGGCGGGCCTGCGCCTGGACCTTCCCTCGGGGCCGCCGGTCACCCGGCTCCCGCACCCTCCGTCGGTGCTCCCGGGCCCCTCGTGGGCCGAGCACAGCAGCGACGAGCTCGTGCTGTCCGGCGAGTGCTCGACGGAGCACGACGACGCCACCCGCATCCTCGCGACCGCCGTGCTCACCGAGGCCCTCAACGCGACGCTGCGGACGGCTCAGGGAGACGTCTACACGGTCCAGTCGATGGCGGTCCAGGTCGACGACGCGCGCGAGGTCCTGACGGTCGCGGCCGACCCCGGGCCCGAGCGGGTGTGCGACGTCCTCGTGACCGCCCTGGACGTCCTCGAACGTCTCGCCGTCTCCGGGCCGGGTCCCGACGAGCTGGAGCGTGCCCGGGCGGTGCTCGCGAACGAGCTCGACCTCGTGGCCTCCCACGCCTGGTGGCTCGACCTCGCGGCGTCCTACGAGCTGCGCGGATTCACGACCTCCTCGCCCGGCGAGGTGAGCGCACGGCTGCTCGAGGTGTCCGGCCAGGCCGTCGCCGCCGTGCTCACGGAGCTCCGCAGCACGCTCCTCGTCTGCTTCCCCGCGGGGCACGTCCCGCACGACGAGGCGCTGGCACGGCTGGTGAAGGACCGCCTCGCCCCGGTGTCGCTCCTCGACGACACGTCCCCCGTCCCGCGCCGCGGGGGCTCCCGCCACAAGGCACGGTTCTTCTCGCCCGCCCGGGGATCCAGCGTCCGGCTCCTCGAGGACCGGTTCGTCCTGACCGACCCCGGTGCGACGTACACGATCCGCCACCAGGACGTCCTCCTCGCCGGGGTCGACGAGGACGGCGACGTCGAGCTGGTCACGGCACGCGGCGCCAGCGTCGTCCTCGTGCCGGCCCTCTTCCGGAACCTCGCCGCCCCGCTCGCCCGCACGGTCGACCGGCTCGCGCCCACGGTGCGCTACGTCAAGTCCACCGCCGCGGGGACGACGGCCGACCCGGCACCGGTCCCCACCCGCTGACCTCTCGCCGGGCGGTCAGCCCGCAGGGGCCACGATCTCGCCGCGCAGCACGACGGCGGTCGGGGCGCGCAGGACGCCGACGTCCTGGCGCGGGTCCTGCGGGTAGACGACGAAGTCGGCCGACGCGCCCTCGACGAGCGACGTGTAGCCGAGGTACTCGCGGCCCTGCCAGCTCGCGGCCGCGACGACGGCGGCGTCGGGGATGCCCGCGGCGACGAGCTCGGCGCACTCGTCGGCGAGGCGGCCGTGCCCGATCGTCCCGCCCGCGTCGGTGCCGACGAGGATCTGGATGCCGGACTCGTACAGCGCCCGGGCCTGCTCGTACCGGCGCTCGTGCAGGCGCCGCATGCGCGCCGCGAACACCGGGTACCGGGCGTCCGCCTGGCGCGCGATGTTCTCGAACTGCCCGATCTGCAGCAGCGTCGGGGTGACCGCGACGCCCCGCTCGGAGATCTCGTACATGAGGTCGGGGTGGATCCCCGTCCCGTGCTCGATGCCGTCGACGCCCGCGGCGAGCAGCGACGGGATCACCTCGTCGGAGAACGCGTGAACGGTCACACGGGCGGCCTCGGCGTGCGCGGCCGCGACCGCCTCGGCGAGGACGTCGTCGGGCCACAGCGGCCGCAGGTCGCCCTGGGCACCGAGGTCGCGGTCGATCCAGTCCCCCACGATCTTGACCCACCCGTCGCCCTGGCGCGCCTCGCGGCGCACGGCCTCGGGGAGCTGGGCGACGTCGTCGAGCTCGAGCCCGTAGTGGCGCAGGTAGCGCTTGGGCCGGGCGAGGTGGCGCCCCGCCCGCACGAGGCGCGGCAGGTCGCGACGCCCGTGCACCCACCGGGTGTCGAGCGGCGAGCCGGCGTCGCGCACCAGGAGCACCCCGCTGTCCCGGTCGGTCAGCGCCTGCTCCTGTGCGGTCGTCGCGTCGACGGCGCCCTGGGCGCCCAGACCGACGTGGCAGTGCACGTCGACGAGGCCGGGCAGGGCCCAGCCCTCGAGCTCGACCATGTTGGTGCCCTGCGCCGACGGCCGGGTGAGGCTGATCCGCCCGTCCTTGACCCACAGGTCGCCCACCTCGCGGTCGTCGCCGACGATGACGTGGCCGCGGACGTGCAGCGTGGGGCCTTCCAGCGCGGACATACGGCTCCTGGGTGAGGACGGACGGGACGGGGAGACTGCCCGGTCGGGGGCGCGGTGCGGCACCGGGCGGTGCCACGGACATAACCTAGCGCCCGGGCGGCTGAGGGTCGCACCCGGGCTCGAGGACGGCCGTCCGGGACGGCCCCGGCTCAGCGGCCGCCGAGCAGCTTCTCGAAGCCGGGCGGGAGCTGGAGGTCGTCCGGCGTCGGGGTGGACGGCGCGTCCGTGCCCCCCACGCCGAACGCGGAGCCCGACGGCGCCGCGGGACCGGTGAGCTCCCCCGCCGCGCGCGCGGCGGCCGCGCGCTCCTGCGCGGCTCGCTTCGCCGGGTTGCCCGACTTGCCCTTGACCTTGCGCTGCGGCGCCTGGCGGCCCCGCGCCTTCTTGCCGCCCATGCCCGGGAGGCTGCCCATGCCCGGCATCCCCGGCATCCCGCCGCCGCGGCTCATCTGCCGCATCATCTTCTGGGCGCCCGCGAAGCGCTCGAGGAGCTGGTTCACGTCGCTCGTCGTCACGCCGGAGCCGCGGGCGATGCGCGCGCGTCGCGAGCCGTTGATGATCTTCGGGTTGTCCCGCTCCGCGGGGGTCATCGACCGGATGATGGCCTCGATGCGGTCGACCTCGCGCTCGTCGAAGTTCTCGATCGCCTCGCGCATCTGGCCCATGCCCGGCAGCATGCCGAGCATCTTCTTCATCGAGCCCATGTTCTTCATCTGCTGCATCTGCACCAGGAAGTCCGCGAGCGTGAAGTCCTGCCCCGTGGCGACCTTCTCGGCCATCTTCGCGGCCTGCTCGGCGTCGAACGCCTTCTCGGCCTGCTCGATGAGCGTGAGGACGTCACCCATGTCGAGGATGCGCGACGCCATGCGGTCCGGGTGGAACGCCTCGAAGTCGGTGAGCTTCTCGCCCGTGGACGCGAAGAGGATCGGGCGACCGGTGACCCCGCGGACGGACAGCGCGGCACCGCCGCGCGCGTCGCCGTCGAGCTTGGTGAGCACGACGCCCGTGAAGTCGACGCCCTCCTCGAAGGCCTTCGCGGTCGCGACGGCGTCCTGACCGATCATCGCGTCGATGACGAACAGGACCTCGTCGGGCTGCACGGCGTCGCGGATGTCCGAAGCCTGCTGCATGAGGACCGCGTCCAGGCCGAGGCGGCCCGCGGTGTCGACGATGACGACGTCGTGCTGGCGCTGCCGCGCCGTCTCGACGCCCTCGCGCGCGACGGCGACCGGGTCGCCGATCACGTCGTCGACCTCGACGCCGCTCTGGTTGCCGGGGTGCGGCGCGAACACGGGGACGCCGGCGCGCTCGGCGACGACCGAGAGCTGGGTGACGGCGTTCGGGCGCTGGAGGTCGGCGGCGACGAGGAGCGGGGTGTGCCCCTGCTCGCGCAGGTGCAGGGCGAGCTTGCCCGCGAGCGTCGTCTTGCCCGCGCCCTGGAGGCCCGCGAGCATGATGACGGTCGGGGGCGTCTTGGAGAAGCGCAGCCCGCGGCTCTCGCCGCCGAGGATGCCGACCAGCTCCTCGTTGACGATCTTGACGACCTGCTGCGCCGGGTTGAGCGCGCCCGAGACCTCGGCCGAGAGCGCGCGCTCGCGCACGGTCGCGCTGAACTCGCGCACGACGGGCACCGCGACGTCGGCGTCGAGCAGCGCGCGCCGGATCTCCCGGATCGTCGCGTCGATGTCCGCCTCGGACAGCCGGCCCTTCGCACGCAGGTTCTTGAAGGTCGAAGTCAGTCGGTCCGACAGCGTGTTGAACACCGCGTCATCCTCACCAGTCGTCGGAAGTCTCGTGCGCGTCGGCCCTCCGTCGTCCCCGCTCCCCGGCAGACGTGGAGCGGGCACGGGACGGGCCGTCCGCGAGGGTCCAGCCTACCCGGCGGCGCCCGGTCCCCCCGGCACGGCGCCCAGCGCACGGAGCGTCTCGCCCACGAGGTCGTCCACGAGGCGCGCGCGCCACGCCGTCCACGCGCTCGGGCCGAGCGACGACGCGTCCGCCTCCGTGAGCGCGCGCAGCACCACGAGCAGGTCGGCGCGGTGGTCGACGGCGTCCGCGAGCTCCGCGACCGTCGCCGGGTCGTCGGGGTCCTCGCTCACGGCGAGGCGCGAGAGGGTGAGGTGGTGGCGCACGAGGCGCTCGACGTCCGCCACGACGTCCGGCTCGAAGCCCATGCGGCCGAGGATCGCGGGCACGAGCCGCGCGCCCTCGACGGAGTGGTCGGCGGCGCCGGCCCGCTTGCCGATGTCGTGCAGGACCGCGGAGAGCAGCAGCAGGTCGCTGCGCTCGACCTCCTTGCGGGCGCGCGCGGCGCGCGCCACGACCTCGACGAGGTGCCGGTCGACGGTGTGCCGGTGCACGGCGGCGCGCTGCGGCCGGTTGCGCACGCCCGCCCACTCGGGGATCCACGTCGTGACGACGCCCGCGAGGTCGAGCGCCTCCCACACCGCGACCTGCGCCTGGCCGGACCCGAGCAGGGCGAGGAACGCGGACCGCGCGGCGCGCGGCCACGGCTCCGGCAGGGCGGGGCAGCGCGCGAGGCTGGCGACGGACACGGGCGAGAGCGTCAGGCCCGTGCGCGCCGCGGTCGCCGCGGCGCGCAGCGACAGGAGCGGGTCCGACTCCGGGTGGGCGTCCACGGCGAGCACGAGCTCGCCGTCGTGCTCGACGAGGCCGTCGCCGACCGGCCGCAGCCGCGGCGCGGCACGGCGTCCCCGCACGAGCACCGGGCGGCGGGCGACCGACGGCCGCTGGAGCGCCTGGCGGGCCCGGCGGACCGTGGTGTCGAGCGCGTAGGAGATCTCGCGGCCCGCCGCGGCGAGGCTCGCGAGCAGCTCGTCGGGGTCGTCGTACCCGGACAGCGCCGCGACCTCGTCGAGGTCGGCGAGCAGGAGGCGGCTCGTGTGCCGGCCCGTGACGACCTGGAGCGTGTCGCGGACGTCGAGCAGGTGGGCGTGCGCGCGGTCGACCGACCCGTGCGGGCGGTCGGTGAGCCACGTCGCCGCGAACGCCGAGAGCACGACCGCGTCCCGGATGCCGCCGCGCGACTCCTTGAGGTCGGGCTCGATGAGGTACGCGAGCTCGCCGGACCGCTCCGCGCGCTCGCGCGTCGAGGAGAGCAGGTCGGGCAGGCGGCGGCGCGACGCGGAGCGCCAGTCGGTGAGCACCGCGGAGGAGGCGCGGTGCACGACGAGCGCGTCCCCCGCGACCGCGCGCACGTCGAGCCACCCGACGGCGGCGGGGACGTCCTTCGACGCCACCTGGCGGCACTGCGAGAGGGACCGCACCGCGTGGTCGAGGTCGACGCCGGCGTCCCACAGCGGGTACCAGAGCCGCTCGGCGACGCGCGCGACGTCGTCGGTGGAGTGGGTGCGGCCGTCGTGGACGAGGACGAGGTCGAGGTCGCTCGCGGGGCCCATGTCGCCCCGCCCGAGGCTGCCGACCGCGGCGAGCGCGAGCCCCTCCGGCGCGACGCCGTCGGTCGCGTCGAGCCAGAGGCCCGCGAGCGAGGACGTGACGAGGTCGACGACGGCGGCGCGGCGCGCGACCCCGCTGCGACCCGGTCCGCTCATGGACCGTGCGACGTCGAGCATCCGCGCACGCAGGTCCCGCACCCCCTCGGGGTGCGGGACCTGCGTGCCGTGCTCTCCCGGCCCTGCCGGGCGCCCCGCCGATCCCCCTGCGACCCCGCCCGTGGTCGGGGTGTCGGCGTGGTGGGTCATCCGATGGTCCGTCTCCTCACAGGGCGCCCGGGCCGTGCTCGCCCGTGCGCACCCGGGCGACGTCGTCCACGGTCACCGTCCAGACCTTGCCGTCGCCGATCTTGCCGGTCTGCGCCGCCTTGACGATCACCTCGGTGACCGCGGTGGCGTCCGCGTCGTCGACGAGGACCTCGATGCGGACCTTGGGGACCAGGTCCACCGTGTACTCGGCGCCCCGGTAGACCTCGGTGTGGCCCTTCTGGCGGCCGTACCCGCTGGCCTCGCTGACCGTCATGCCCCGCACGCCCGCGGCCTCGAGCGCCGACTTCACGTCGTCGAGCCGGTGCGGCTGGATGATTCCCGTGACGAGCTTCATGCCCGCACCTCCCTGATGACGCTGCCCTGCTGGATGGACTCGTACGCCGTCTCGCCGTGGACCGCGAGGTCGATGCCGCCGACCTCCGCGTCCTCGCTCACGCGCCAGCCCATCGTGACCTTGAGGATCAGGCCGATGACCGTCGTCGTGATCGCGGTGAAGACGATCGCGACGAGCGCGATGAGCACCTGGACGACGAGCTGCTGCGCGCCGCCCCCGAAGAAGAGTCCCGTGTCGGTCGCGAGGAAGCCGATCGCGACGGTACCCCAGAGGCCGGAGACGAGGTGGACGCCGACGACGTCGAGCGAGTCGTCGTAGCCGAAGCGGTACTTCAGGCCGACCGCGAGCGCGGAGAGCGCGCCGGCGACGAGGCCCAGGACGATCGACGTGACCGGGTTGAGCGCGCCGGCCGCGGGCGTGATCGCCACGAGGCCCGCGACGACGCCGGACGCGGCACCGAGCGACGTGGCGTGACCGTCGCGGATCTTCTCCGTGACGAGCCAGCCGATGATGCCGGCCGCCGTGGCGCTCGTGGTGTTGATCCAGGCGAGGCCGGCCGTCTCGTTCGCGCCGAACGCGGAGCCCGCGTTGAAGCCGAACCAGCCGAACCACAGCAGGGCCGCGCCCAGCATGACGAACGGCAGGTTGTGCGGGCGCATCGGCTCGGTGCCGAAGCCCTTGCGCTTGCCGATGAGGAGCGCGAGCACGAGCGCCGCGACACCGGCGTTGATGTGGACGACGGTGCCGCCCGCGAAGTCGATCGGCGCGACCGTGGCGGCGCCGTCGGTCACCCCGAACACCTTCGCGGCGAGACCGTTCTCGTTGGCCGAGAGGAAGCCGCCGCCCCACACCATGTGGGCGAGCGGGAAGTACGTGACCGTGACCCAGATCGCCGTGAACGCCAGCCACGTGCCGAACTTGACGCGGTCGGCGAGCGCACCCGAGATGAGCGCGACCGTGATGATCGCGAACGTCACCTGGAACGCGATGTCGACCACGTTCGGGTAGTTGCCGAGCGTGCTCGCGACGGCGCTGCCGTCGGCGTCCGTGATCGCCCCCGAGAGACCGAACTGCGCGAACGGGTTGGCGAACAGGCCACCCGTCCCGGCCTCGCCGTAGGACATCGACCAGCCCCACAGCACGTAGACGACGCCCACGACGGCCATCGCGCCGAAGGACATCATCATCATGTTCAGCACGGACTTGGCGCGGACCATGCCGCCGTAGAAGAACGCCAGTCCGGGCGTCATCAGGAGCACGAGGGATGCTGAGGTCAGCATCCACGCGGTCGCCCCGGTGTCCCACTCCATCGGATCATCTCCCCTCGCCGGCCGGGCGGCCGGTCGGGGACTACGGTGGTGCGGGCGAGTTTCCCCGGCGGTGTCGCCGCGTTACGCCGGCGTGACAAGGGCGGCCCGGACGTAAACGTTCGGTTTCGCCGCACCGCGCGGACCCCCGGAGCCCGGCGTCGCGACCGGGGCGTGATCGCGCCGTGACACGATCGTGACCAGCCGGGCGACCCGGACCGGGCACCCGGCCGGGCACCCTGCCGGGCACTGCGGCCGGGCGTCGCGCCCGGCCGCGGCCGGCGCCTCAGGCCCCGAGGAGACCGTCGACGAACTGCTCCGGGTCGAACGGGGCGAGGTCGTCGGGCCCCTCCCCCAGGCCGACGAGCTTGACGGGCACGCCCAGCTCGCGCTGGACCGCGACCACGATGCCGCCGCGCGCGGTGCCGTCGAGCTTCGTCAGGACGATGCCCGTGACGCCCGCGACCTCGCCGAAGACGCGTGCCTGGTTGAGGCCGTTCTGCCCCGTCGTCGCGTCGAGCACGAGGAGCACCTCCGACAGCGGGGCCTCCTTGGTGATGACGCGCCGGATCTTGCCCAGCTCGTCCATGAGGCCCTGCTTGTTCTGCAGACGCCCGGCCGTGTCGACGAGCACGACGTCCGCGCCCTCGGTGCGGCCGCGGCGCACCGCGTCGAACGCGACCGCCGCCGGGTCGGCGCCGTCACGGTCGGACCGCACGGTCGGGACCCCGACGCGCGAGCCCCACGTCTCGAGCTGGTCGGCGGCCGCGGCGCGGAACGTGTCGGCCGCGCCCAGCACGACGCTGCGGTCCTCGGCGACGAGCACGCGCGCGAGCTTGCCGACGGTCGTCGTCTTGCCGGTGCCGTTCACGCCGACGACCAGCACGACGGCGGGCACCGTGGACCCGTCCTCGGCGGTGCGCGGGGACGTCGCGAGCGAGCGGTCGAGCGTCGGGTCGACGAGCGCGACGAGCTCCGTGCGCAGGAGGTCGCGCACGCTCGCGGCGTCGCGCACCCCGAGGACGCGGACCTTGGTGCGCAGCGCGTCGATGAGCTCGCCGGCCGGCCCGGCGCCGACGTCCGCGAGGAGGAGGGTCTCCTCGAGCTCGTCCCAGTCGTCCTCGGTGAGGTGGTCCCGCGAGAGGACGGACAGCAGGCGGGCGCCGAGCGGCGACCCGGAGCGCGCGAGGCGCTCGCGGAGCCGGACGAGCCGACCACCGACCGGCTCCGGGCGCTCGAGCGCGGGCGGGGCGGCGACGTCGGGCTCCGGCGGCGCCTCCACGGTCGCCGTGCCGGGCGGTGCCTCCACGGCGTCCGGCGCCGTCACGGGGGGCGCGGCAGGGGCCGTGGGCGGGGGTTCGACGAGGTCGCGGCGACCGCGGCGACGGACCGACACGGTCCCGGCGGTGACGAGGCCGACGACCAGGAGGACGCCGAGGACGATCCAGAGCGGGAGGAGGTCGTTCACCCCGGAAGTCTCTCAGACCGACGCGGTGCTCACGCCTCGGGAGGGCGCTCCCCCGGGTGCAGCGGGCGCACGCGCTCGCGCGCGCGGTGCAGGACGTCGGTGAGCTCCTCGGCGTCGACGTACGCGTTGGACGACACCTGCGTGGCCGTGAAGAAGTCGTCGATGCTCGTGTCCACCGGTCGCGGCATGCGCACGGTCGCGACGTGCTGGCCCGGGTTGTCGCCGCGGCGGCGACGCCGCCGCAGCCCCGAGCGGAAGTCGCGCCAGAAGGCGCGCATCCCCTGCTCGCCGTCCCGTCGGTCACCCGCCGCACCGGTCGACTGCGCCTCGGCGCGCGCGACGACGCTCGCGAACAGGAACACGACGGCGGCGACGCCGAGCGTGAGCCCCAGCCACACGAACATCCAGACCATGCCCCCAGTATCCGGGCGCCCGAACGCGTCGCGACCGTAGCCACGCCGGGGCTCGGCGATCAGCACCACATCTTCACAAGGCCCGGAATTGCAACGATCCTGGAGGTTCCGCCCAGGTCCGGACGAGGCGGACGGACCGCCCCGCGCGTGCTACGCGGGGACCTCCTCGCGCGCCTCGGACATGCGCTGGCTGATGACCGTCGTGACGCCGTCGCCGCGCATCGTCACGCCGTAGAGCGCGTCGGCGATCTCCATGGTGCGCTTCTGGTGCGTGATGACGATGAGCTGCGAGTCCTCCTGGAGCTCGCGGAAGATCTCGAGCAGGCGGCCGAGGTTCACGTCGTCCAGGGCGGCCTCGACCTCGTCCATGACGTAGAACGGCGAGGGCCGCGCCTTGAAGATCGCGACGAGGAGCGCGACCGCCGTGAGCGAGCGCTCGCCGCCGGACAGCAGGGACAGGCGCTTGACCTTCTTGCCCGCGGGACGGGCCTCGACCTCGATGCCCGTGGTCAGCATGTCGTCCGGGTCGGTGAGGACCAGGCGCCCCTCGCCGCCCGGGAACATACGGGCGAACACGCGCTCGAACTGCTCGGCGGTGTCGCGGTACGCGTCCGAGAACACCCGCTCGACGCGCTCGTCGATCTCCTTGACGATCTCCAGCAGGTCGGCACGCGACTTCTTGAGGTCGGCCAGCTGGTCGGCGAGGAACTTGTGCCGCTCCTCGAGCGCGGCGAACTCCTCGAGCGCGAGCGGGTTCACCTTGCCGAGGCGGCCGAGGTCACGCTCCGCGGCACGCAGGCGCTTCTCCTGCTGGGCGCGGTCGTACGGGACCGTGCGGGGCTCGCCGTCGTCGGAGGGGACGGGGACCTCGCGGTGCGGGCCGAGCTCCTCGACCAGGACGGCCGGGTCGAGCCCGAGCTCGTCGACGCTGCGCGCCTGGAGCTGCTCGATGCGCAGCTGCTGCTGGGCGCGCGCCACCTCGTCGCGGTGCGCGACGTCGGTCAGCTCGCGCAGGCGCGCCGCCAGGTCGTCGACCTCGCGGCGCGCGGCGGTCACCGCGGTGTCGCGCTCGGCCCGTGCCGCCTCCGCGGCGTCCCGCTCCGCGCCCGCCCGGGCCAGCGACCGGTCGATCGCGGCGAGGGCGAGCGTCGCGCCGTCGCGCACCGCGGACGCGCGGCCTGCCTGCCGCACCCGCGCCGCCTCGCGCCGCGCGGCCCGCTCGCGCGCGTCGCGCTCCGCGGCGGCCGCCCGGGCCAGCGACTGGGCCCGGCCCGCGACCGCCCGCGAGCGCTCCTCGCTCGTGCGCAGGGCGAGCCGTGCCTCGGTCTCGGCCGTGCGCGCCGCCGAAGCGCGTGCGAGGAGGCGGTCGCGCTCGGCGCTCGCCTCCGCCACCGCGTCCTCGGACTGCTCCGGCGCCGCCTCCGCGACCTCGAGCCGCTCGACGAGCCCCGCGAGCGTCTCGCGCGCGTCGTCGAGACCCTGGGACGCCCGCTCCAGCGACGCGCGCACGCGCTCGGCCTCCGCGGCGGCCGAGCGCGCGGTCGCCCCCAGGTGCCCGAGCTGCTCCGCGACCGCGGCGAGCTGCGCGTCGGACTCGTTGAGCCGGTCGAGCGTGTCCTCGTACCGGGCGCGCGCGTCCTGCGCCGCCTCGCGCGCGCCCACGAGCGCGAACCGGGCCCGCTCGGCGCGGGCCGTCGCGTCGGCGTGCGCGGTGCGCGCCTCGTCGAGCGCCGACTGCAGGTGCAGCACGCTCGGCGCCGACGCCGACCCGCCCCACGCGCGCGTCGTCGCGAGGAGGTCCCCGCCCCGCGTCACGACGGCGATGCCCGGGTGCCGCGCCACGAGCGCGCGCGCCTGGCCCAGGTCGTCGACGACGGCCACCCCCGCCAGCAGGGACCGCACCGCCTGGCCGACGCCGCCGGCGGCGGTGACGACGTCGACGGCCCAGCGTGCGCCGTCGGGTAGGTCGACGGCGGCGGGGCCCGGGCCGGGCTCCGCGGTCGCCACGACGAGGCCCGCGCGCCCGGCGTCCTCCGTGCGCAGGTAGCGCAGCGCGTCGACCGCGGCGTCGACCGACTCGACCGCGACCGCGTCGGCGGCCGGGCCCAGCGCCGCCGCCACCGCGTCCTCGTATCCCGCCTCGACGCCGAGCAGGGCCGCGAGCGACCCCACGACGCCGACGCCGTCCGCCGCGAGCAGCGCGCCCGCGCCGTCCTTGCGGTCGAGGCTCAGCTCGAGGGCCTCGATGCGCGCGCTCCACGTCGCGCGCTCCTGGTCCGCGGCGGACGCGTCCGCCTCCAGGCCCGTCACGGCGGCAGTCGTGCGCTCGACCGCGTCCGCCGCGGCCTCGTGCTCGGCGTCGAGGCCCTCCTCGCCCTCCTCGGCGCCGACCACCTGGGTCTCGAGCACCGCGAACTCGGTGCGCGCCTGCGTGCCCCGGTGCTCTGCCTCCGCGAGCGACTCGCGCAGCCGCCCGATCTCGGCCTCCGCCGCCTCGACGCGCGTGCGCTGCGCCGCGACCTGCCCGGCGAGCCGCGCGAGACCCTCGCGGCGGTCCGCGGCACCGCGGAGCAGCGTCGCGACGGCCCGCTCCGCCTCCCCCGCGGCCTGCTCGGCGTCCTCCCGGTCGGTGACCGCGGCGGCGAGCGCGTCGCGCGCGCGGGCGACTTCCGCCTCGAGCTCCGCCTCGGTCGCGCGCACCCGCTCGGCCTGCGCCTCGAGCTCGTCCGGGTCCTGCCCGCGGGGCGCCGCCTCGGGGCGCCCGAGGAGACGCACGCGCTCCTCGGCGAGCGTGCGCGTGCCGCGTAGCCGCTCGCGCAGCGACGAGAGCCGGAACCAGACGTCGGTCGCGGCCCCGAGGGCGGGCGCGGCCTCCGCGGCCTCGCGCTCGAGCCGGCCGAGAGTGTCGCGCGCCGTCGCGAGTGCGCGCTCGACCTCCGCCTGCTGCGTGCGCAGGGCCGCCTCGTCGGCCATCTCCTGCTCGAGCGTCGCGGTGAGCTGGGCCAGGTCGTCGGCGAGGAGCCGGGCCCGCGCGTCGCGCAGGTCGGCCTGGATCGTCGCGGCCTTGCGCGCGATCTCCGCCTGCCGCCCCAGCGGGCCGAGCTGGCGCCGGATCTCCGTCGTGAGGTCCGCGAGCCGCGTGAGGTTGGCCTGCATCGCGTCGAGCTTGCGGAGCGCCTTCTCCTTGCGCTTGCGGTGCTTGAGGACGCCCGCGGCCTCCTCGACGAAGCCGCGGCGGTCCTCGGGCGTCGCGCGCAGGACGGCGTCGAGCTGCCCCTGGCCGACGATCACGTGCATCTCCCGGCCGAGGCCTGAGTCGGAGAGGAGGTCCTGGATGTCGAGCAGGCGGCACGCGCTGCCGTTGATCGCGTACTCGGACCCGCCGCTGCGGAACAGCGTGCGGGAGATCGTCACCTCGGTGTAGTCGATCGGCAGGGCGCCGTCGGTGTTGTCGATCGTCAGGGACACCTCGGCGCGCCCGAGCGGGGGCCGGCCCGACGTGCCGGCGAAGATGACGTCCTCCATCTTGCCGCCGCGCAGGGTCTTGGCGCCCTGCTCCCCCATCACCCACGCGAGCGCGTCGACGACGTTCGACTTGCCCGAGCCGTTCGGCCCGACGACGCACGTCACGCCGGGCTCGAAGCTCAGCGTCGTCGCGGACGCGAACGACTTGAAGCCGCGCAGCGTCAGGGTCTTGAGGTGCACGGACCCGAGCCTAGTGCGGCGCTCCCACGATCCTGCGGACGTCCGCGACCGGCCGTGGCGGACCGCGCGCACCGCGGCGGGCACGCGAACGCCCCGCCCCGGAGGCCCGGGACGGGGCGGACGTGCGCGTGCGGGTCAGCCGAGCTCGGGGAACCAGAGCGCGATCTCGCGCGCGGCGGACTCGGGCGAGTCCGACCCGTGCACGAGGTTCTGCTGGACCTTGAGGCCCCAGTCGCGGCCGAGGTCGCCGCGGATCGTGCCGGGCAGCGCCTCGGTCGGGTTGGTCGCGCCGGCGAGCGAGCGGAAGCCGGGGACGACGCCCTGGCCCTCGGCCACGACGGCGAGGATCTTGCCCGAGAGCATGAAGTCGACGAGCGGCTGGAAGAACGGCTTGCCCTCGTGCTCGGCGTAGTGGGCGGCGAGCAGCTCGGGCGTCGCGTCGAGCAGGCGCACGGCGGCGAGCGTGTAGCCCTTGGCCTCGACGCGCCGGAGGATCTCGCCGGACAGGCCGCGGCGGACGCCGTCGGGCTTGACGAGGATGAGGGTGCGCTCGATGGTCTCGGTCAGTGCGGGTGCGACGTCGGTCATGGTCGCCGAGCCTACCGGCCGCGGGCCCGTGCGCCGCGCCCGGCGGGCGGCCGCCCGGCCGCGTGCGCGCCGCGCCGTCAGCCGGCGTTGGGCGCGGTCTCGGGGTGCTCGGCGTCGTAGGCCGCGCGCTCGCGGTCGATGCGCCCGCCGAGGCGGATCGAGACGATCCACAGGACGACGAAGAGGCCGCCCACGAGGAACATCATGGGCACCACCAGCCCGAGCGCGAGCACGGGCACCTGGACCACGGACCCGGCGACGTACCCGCCGGGCGTGCCCACCATGCGCGACAGCACGACGAGCACGACGGCGAGCACCCCGCCCACGACCCAGATCGACGTCGCGGAGGGCAGCTCGAGCGGGCCGCGCGAGTACGGCACGTCGCGCAGGCCGTAGGCCACGAGCGTCGCGAACACGACGAGGAACGCCTCGAGCAGGAGCGTGGTCGACGCGAACTGGACCTTCGCTGGCTTCTTGGGCTTGATGCGGTCGCCCGGGGACGGGCGCACCGGGCCCGCCGCGCGGCCGTGGCGGGACGGCTGCGCGGCGGGCTGCGACGGCGAGGTGCTCACCCGGTCAGGATACCGGCGCGCCGTCGCGCTCCCGGCTCCCGGGACGCTCGTCGTCCGGTCCACCGCCCCCCGCGGGCACGACGACCGCGGCACCGTCGGCCTGGCCCGTCGCGGGCGCGTCCTCGCGCACGTCGCCGTGGTCCGCGACGGCCTCGCCGCGCGCGACCATCCCGGCGACGTCGGAGAGCTTGACCTCGCGCAGGAACAGCGCGAGCACGAACCCGACGAGGACGAGCGGGACCAGGTACCAGAACGCGGGGGCGAGCGCGTCGGTGAACGCGTCGACGACGCCCGTGTGGATCGGCTCCGGGAGCTGCTGCACCATCTCGGGCGTGAGCGAGGAGCCCTCCGCGCCGGCGGGGGCCGCACCCCCGGGCACGCCCGCGAAGACGCCCTCGAGGTTGTCGGCGAGGCGCGACGTGAAGATGGTGCTGAACAGCGCCGTCCCGACGGCCGCGCCGATCTCGCGGAAGAAGTTGTTCGCGCTCGTTGCGGTCCCGATCTCGTGCGGGTCGACCGAGTTCTGCACGGCGAGCACGATCGTCTGCATGACGAGGCCCATCCCGGCGCCCATGACGAAGATCATCGCGCCGAAGAGCCACATCGACATGTCGCCCGTGATCCGCGTGAGCCAGACCATCCCGGCCGCGGTGATCGCGAGACCCACCACCGGGTAGATCTTGTACCGCCCGGTCTTGGTGATGGCGATACCGGACCCGATGGCCGTGATCATGACGCCGACCATCATCGGGAGCATGAGGAACCCGGACTCGGTGACCCCGGCACCCGTGGACATCTGCAGGAACGTCGGCAGGAACGCGAGCGCCGAGAACATGCCCATGCCGAGCACGAGACCGATGAGCGTCGCGATGGTGAAGGTCCGGTTCTTGAACAGGTGCAGCGGGAGCAGCGGCTCCTCGGCGCGGTTCTCGACGAGGACGAACGCGACGACCGACACCACGACGGCCGCGACGAGGCCGAGCAGCCACGGGTCGGACCAGTCGTAGCCGGACGACGTCGTCAGCGACTCCCAGCTCGTGACGAGGACGATGCCGGACGTCGCGACGACGAGGAAGAAGATGCCCGCGACGTCGATCTTGCGGCCCGCGCGGTGCGAGGGGAGCTTGAGCGCGACCCACGCCACGACGAACGCGGCGACGCCGATGGGCACGTTGATCCAGAACGCCCAGCGCCAGCCCGGGCCCTCGGTGAACCAGCCGCCGAGGAGCGGCCCGATGACCGCGGCGATGCCGAAGAGCGCGCCCATGGGGCCCATGTACTTGCCGCGGTCCTTGGCGGGGACGATGTCGGCGATGATCGCCTGCGACAGGATCATGAGGCCGCCGCCGCCGAGGCCCTGCACGCCGCGCCAGGCGACGAGCTCGGGGAACGACTGCGCGAACCCGGCGCCGGCCGACGCGACCGTGAAGAGGCCGATCGCGACGAGGAACGGCCAGCGACGGCCCCAGAGGTCGCCGAACTTGCCGTAGAGCGGCATGACGATGGCGATCGCCAGGATGTAGGCCGTGATGACCCAGCCCTGGTGCTCGACGCCGTGGAGCTCGCCGACGATCGTCGGCATCGCGGTGCCGACGATCGACTGGTCGAGCGAGGACAGGAACATCGACGCCATGAGCGCGCCGAAGATCACCCACACGGTGCGCGGGGTGAGCACGACGAGCGGCTTGCCGCCGTCGACGGGTGGTGCTGCGGTGGAGGAGGCCATGAGGATCCGGTTCGGTCGGGACGGGCGGGCGCACGCCGACGGGCGCGGCCCGTCGTCGGGTGGGGGCTGGAGGTGCGGCCGGTCGGGTGGGAGGCCCGAGCCGGTGATGTCCTCGCGCGGGGCGAGGGGTGCGGTCAGGGGGCCGCGGGATCGGGGGCGCGCGTGTCGCGGAGCAGCGCGCGGAGCTGGTCGACGACGCCCGGCAGGTGGTCCACCGGCTCGCCCTCGCGGCCCCGCTGCTGCCACTCGACCGTGCTCGCCCGCAGGAGGCTCATGACGACGAGCGCCAGGAGCTCCGGGTCCGGGACGAACGGCCGGACCGCGCGGCGCGCGACGAGCATCTCGACGAGCTCGGCACGGTGGCCCTCGACCCACGCGACGTGCCGCGCGACGAGGTGCGGCTCGCGCTGCACGAGCTCGAGCGTGCGCGCCATGCGCTCGGGGGTGACGACCTCGTGCGCGAGCACGTCGGCCACGACGACCTCGAGGTCGTCGAGGAGCGCGCCCGTCGGGCCGCCGGCGACGAAGGCCGCGACGACGTCGGGTCGCACCGAGAAGTCCTCGAGGCCGAGCACGGCGTCGTCCTTCGCGGGGAAGTAGTTGAAGAACGTCCGGGGCGAGACGCCGACGGCCGCGCAGATGTCCTCGACCGTCACGGCGTCGAGGCCGCGGTCGAGGACGAGGGTCTGCGCGGCGTCGACGAGGGCCTCGCGGCGCGCGCGCTTCTTGCGCTCCCGCAGCCCGCCGGGCGACGGCGCGACGCACGCCGCGGCCCGCTCGGCCACGGAGAGGCGAGCGGGCACGTCAGGCGGGGTCGTCGGCACGAGGACTATTCTTGCATCCTCTGCAATTTTGCATCAACTGCAATATCGGGTGACGGAGGTCACACCCCTGCGGCGTCAGACCTCGCCGAACCCGCCCTCCACGGCCTCGACCACCGCGCGCACCGCGTCCGCGGCCTGCGGGCCCTCCCCCGTGACCGTGAGCTCCTGCCCGCCGGTCGCGCCGAGCTTCATGAGCTCGAGGACGCTCGCCCCGTTGACGCCGTCGATCGCGACGCTCGCGTCGAACCCGGCGACCAGGCGGGCAAGCACGGCGGCGGGCCGGGCGTGCAGGCCGAGCGGGTTGCGCAGCGTCACGACGGCGCGGGCCTCCCCCGCCGGCGGGGCACCGTCCGCGGCGTGCTCCTCCCCGGCCTCCGGTGCCGCGGCGGGGACGGCGAACGTGCCGCCCGCGTGCTCCGCGGACGCGAGGACCTCGGCCACGTCGCCGCCGCCGTGCGCGGTGACGGCCGCCGCGACGGCACCCTCGACGAACGGCGCGTCCGCGAGCAGCACGCGCCCGTCGAAGCCGTCCTCCAGGTCCAGCACCGACTCGACCGTCATCACGGCCGAGCCCAGGTCCGCGAGCACGACGACGCCGTCCGCGACGCGCAGCGCCTCCTCGATCGCGCCGGAGACGCGGTCGTAGCTCGTGCCGAGGCCGCCGTCGTCCGTCCCGCCCGCCGCGAGGAGCAGGACGCCGGGCGCCATCTGCGCGGACAGCTCGACGGCCCCCTGCGCGAGGCGCTGCGAGTGCGAGACGAGGACGAGCGCGACCCGGGCCCGCGTGCCGACCGGTCCGGCCACGCCGCTCACGCCGCCGCCGCGTCGCGCGCGGCCTCGAGCAGGATCGCGGTCGACGTCGCGCCCGGGTCCTGGTGGCCCGCGCTGCGCTCGCCGAGGTAGCTCGCCCGGCCCTTCGTCGCCACGAGCGGCACGGTCGCCTCGGCACCCTCGCGCGCGGCCCGGGCGGCGGCCGCGAGGACGTCGGCCGTCGAGCCGCCCGCGTCGGCCGCGGCCTCCGCCGCGTCGACCGCGGGCTGCCAGGCGTCGACCATGGTCTTCTCGCCGACCTGCGCCTTGCCGCGCGCGGAGATGCCCTCGAGCGCGCCCTCGAGCAGCGCGACGACGCCGTGCGCGTCGAGCTCCGCGAGACCGGTCACCTTCGCAGCGCGGAGGTACGCGGTCCCGTAGAGCGGGCCCGAGGCGCCGCCGACGGACGACATGAGCGTCGTGGCCACGAGCTTGAGCACGTCGCCGATCTGACCGGGCGGCTGCTCCCCGGCGGCCGCCCCGTCGAGCTTGGCGACCACCGCGCGGAAACCCCGGTCGAGGTTCTCGCCGTGGTCGCCGTCACCGATCTGGCGGTCCAGCTCCGTCAGCTCGTCCCGTGCCGCCGCGATCCGCTCCGCGCTCAGCCGGGTCCATCGCTCGGCCCAGGCCACGTCCAGCGTCATGCCCCACCTCTCCTCGCCGTCGAGCCGGCGGTGCGCCGGCTCCCGGAGACTGCACGAAAGGGCACCCGCTCACCAGCGCAGCGCGGCCGTGTGGACGGGAGCGTCCCACAGGGCGGTGAGCTCGTCGTCCAGGCGCAGCACGGTGACCGACGCACCCTGCATCTCCAGCGACGTGACGTAGTTGCCGACGAGCGAGCGCGTCACGCGTACGCCGCGCCCTTCGAGCAGCCTCCTCGCCTGACGATAGACGACGTACAGCTCGGACAGCGGGGTACCGCCCATTCCGTTAACGAACAGCAACACGTCCTCGCCGTCGGCGAGGCCCAGGTCGTCGGCCACGGGATCGACCAGCCGCTGCGTGATCTCGTCCGCCGACGCGAGCGGGATCCGGTGCCGCCCGGGCTCGCCGTGGATCCCGATGCCGATCTCGACCTCGTCGTCGCCGAGGTCGAAGCTCGGCCGGCCCACGTGCGGCACGGTGCACGCCGTGAGGGCGACGCCCATCGAGCGCACGTTCGCCACGACCCGCCCGGCGATCTCCGTCACGGTGCCGAGGTCGTCACCCCGCTCGGCCGCCGCGCCCGCGATCTTCTCGACCGCGACCGTCCCTGCCACGCCGCGCCGCCCCGCGGTGTAGAGCGAGTCCTCGACCGCGACGTCGTCGTTGACGAGGATGCTCGTGATCTGGGTGCCCTCGGCCTCGACGAGCTCGACCGCCGTCTCGAAGTTCAGCACGTCGCCCGTGTAGTTCTTGACGATCGCGAGCACGCCGGCGCCCGAGTCGGCGCCGAGGATCGCGGGGACGATCTGGTCGGGCGTCGGCGAGGTGAACACGGCGCCCGGCACCGCGGCGTCGAGCATCCCCGGCCCGACGAAGCCCGCGTGCAGCGGCTCGTGGCCCGAGCCGCCGCCCGAGACCAGCCCGACCTTGCCGGCCACCGCGCCGCCGGCGCGCGACACGTACGGGGGCGCGAGGTGCACCTGCACGAGGTCGGCGTGCGCCTGGCCGAAGCCCTCGAGGGACTCCGTCACCGCGTCCTGGGGATCGTTGAGCAGCTTCTTCACCGGTCATCCCTCCATCGGTCCGTGCGCCCGGTGCTCCGGGCGCCGACAGCCCCCGCGACGTCGGCTGGCCGCGCCCGGCGTGCCCGCCGCCGTCGTCGCCTCCATCAAACACCCGGCCGCCGCGCGCCGCGCGGCGTCCGGGCGTCAGCCGCGACCGAGCAGGACGCGCGCGTCGGCGACGGTCACGACCGAGCCCGTGACCAGGACGCCCGTGCCCGTGCCGACGCCCACGGCGTCGTCGCGCTCGACGAGGTCGACCGCCACCTGGAGCGCCTCGTCGAGGCGCTCGGTGCTGTGCACGCGGTCCTCGCCGAAGACGTCGGCGGCGAGCTCGGCGAGCTCCGTCGGGTCGGCCGAGCGCTCCGAGCTGTTGCGCGTCACGACGATCTCCGCGAGCACCGGCTCGAGGGCCGCGAGGAGCGGCTCGGCGTCCTTGTCGGCCATGATCGCGACGACGCCGACGAGGTGGCGCAGGTCGAACGCCTCGCCGAGCGCCGTCGCGAGCGCCTCGGCCCCCGCGGCGTTGTGCGCCGCGTCGACGAGGACGGTCGGGCTGGACCGCACGACCTCGAGCCGGCCCGGCGACGTGACGTCCGCGAACGCCGCCTCGACGAGCGTGCCGTCGAGCGCCCGGCCGCCGAGGAACGCCTCCACCGCGCCGAGCGCGAGCAGCGCGTTGTGCGCCTGGTGCTCGCCGTGCAGCGGGAGGAACACCTCGGTGTAGAGCGCCGCGGGCGTGCGCAGGTCGAGGAGCTGGCCGCCGACCGCGACCTGGCGCGCGGCGACGTCGAGGTCGACGCCCTCGCGCAGCAGGCGCGCGCCGACACGCTCCGCCCGCGCCCGCAGCACCTCCTCGACCTCGGGGCGCTGCGCGGCCGAGACGACGGTCGCGCCCTCCTTGACGATGCCCGACTTGACCGTCGCGATCTCCTCGAGCGTGCTCCCGAGCCACCGCTCGTGGTCGAGCGCGACGGGCGTCACGACGGCGACCTCCGCGTCGACCACGTTGGTCGAGTCCCACTCGCCGCCCATGCCGACCTCGACGATCGCGACGTCGACGGGCGTGTCCGCGAACGCGGCGAACGCCACGCCCGTGAGGACCTCGAAGAAGCTCAGCTGCGACTGCCCGGTCTCCGCGAGCTCGGCGTCGACGACCTGCACGTAGGGGTAGACGTCCTCCCACACCTCGACGAACCGGCGCGGCGAGAGCGGCTCGCCGTCGACGACGATCCGCTCGGTGACGCTCGTCAGGTGCGGGCTCGTGAACAGGCCGGTGCGCAGGCCGTGCTCGCGCACGAGGCGCTCGGCGACGCGCGCGGTGCTCGTCTTGCCGTTGGTCCCGGTGAGGTGGATCGTCCGGAACGCGTGCTGCGGGTCGCCCAGCAGCTCGAACAGGCGCCGCACCCGGTCGATCGTCGGGTCGAAGTCGTGCTCGGGAGCACGGGACACGATGTGCTGGTAGACGCGCTCGAGGTCCGCCTGCGCGGCGGCGTCCTCCGCCGCCGCGCGGGCGTCCTTCGCGTTCTGCCGTCGTGCGGCGCCGGGGTCCTTGCGCGGGGCGCTCACAGGATCACCGCCGTGTCCGGGACGGTGCCGTCGGCCTTCTCGACGCGCACGGAGCGCACGTCGGTCGGCGACGTCTCGACGACGACCTCGACCGCCAGCGTCTCGCGCGCGACGAGGTCGCGGTGCTCCTCGACGGCCGCGAGCCACTCGCCCGGCACGTCGAGCGAGAGCCGGATGCGGTCGGCGACGTCGAGCCCGGCGGCCTTGCGCGCGTCCTGCACGTCGCGGATCACGTCGCGCGCGTAGCCCTCGGCGAGCAGCGCGTCGTCGAGCGCGAGGTCGAGGACGGCGAACCCGCCGCTCGCGAGCACCGCGGCGGCGACGCTCGGCGCCTCGCCCTCGGCGACGCCGCGGTCGGCGACCACCGTCGTCAGCTCGTACTCCGCGGGCAGGAGCGCGACGTCGCCGTCGTCCGTCGTCACGACGACCTCCCCGGCGTCGTCCACGCGCCACGCACCGGCCTTCGCCGCCTTGATGACGGCCTGGACCCCGCGGCCCAGGCGCGGGCCCGCGGCGCGGGCGTTGACCGCGAGGCGCTGCGTGATGCCGAAGCGCTCCGCGGCGTCCGAGTCGGTCGACTCGAGCTCGACGGCCTTGACGTTGAGCTCGCGCGCCAGCAGGTCCGTGTACGGCGCGAGCGCCCCCGGGTCGTCCACGACGACCGTGAGCCGCGCGAGCGGCTGGCGCACCCGGAGCTGGTGCGCCTTGCGCAGGCCGAGCGCGGCCGACGCGACGGCGCGGACCTCGTCCATCGCGGCGACGAGCGCCGGATCGGCGACGAGGGACGCGTCCGGGACGTGACGCACGGCCACGGCGGACGAGCCGTCCTCGCCGACGAACCGCTCGCCGACCTCCTCGGTGGACGCCGGCCAGTCGGTGAGGTGGACCGAGCGCCCGCCGGTCAGGCCGCGCCACACCTCCTCCGCGAGCAGCGGGGCGAGCGGCGCCATGACGCGCGTGAGCGTCTCGAGCGCCGTGTACAGCGTGTCGAACGCGTCGGCGTCCTCCGCCCAGAACCGGTCGCGCTGGGTGCGCACGTACCAGTTGGTGAGGACGTCGAGGTGCTCGCGCACGGTCTCGCACGCGCCGCCGATGTCGTACGCGTCGAGCTGCCCCGTGACGCGCACGACGAGGTCGTGGGTCCGGGCGAGCAGGTAGCGGTCGAGGGCCGGGAGCCCGGCCACGCGCTCGGGGGCCACCTTCTGCGCGACGTACCCGGCGGGCTCGACGGGCTCGCCCGCGCGCGCCTGGGCCTTCGACGTGTTCGCGTACAGGGTGAAGAAGTAGTACGTGCTCCACAGCGGAAGCAGCACCTGGCGCACCGCGTCGCGGATCCCGTCCTCGGTGACGACGAGGTTGCCGCCGCGCAGGATGGGCGAGCTCATGAGGAACCAGCGCATCGCGTCGGAGCCGTCGCGGTCGAAGACCTCGTTGACGTCCGGGTAGTTGCGCAGCGACTTGCTCATCTTGCGGCCGTCGGAGCCCAGCACGATGCCGTGCGAGACGGCCGAGCGGAACGCCGGGCGGTCGAACAGCGCGGTCGCGAGCACGTGCAGCGTGTAGAACCAGCCGCGCGTCTGGCCGATGTACTCGACGATGAAGTCGCCGGGGTTGTGGTGCTCGAACCAGTCGGTGTTCTCGAACGGGTAGTGCACCTGCGCGTAGGGCATGGACCCCGAGTCGAACCAGACGTCCATGACGTCCTCGACGCGGCGCATGGTCGAGCGGCCCGTCGGGTCGTCCGGGTTGGGGCGCGTGAGGCGGTCGACGAACGGCCGGTGCAGGTCCGGCTCGCCCTTCTCGTTGCGCGGGAGGGTGCCGAAGTCCCGCTCGATCTCGGCGAACGATCCGTACACGTCGACGCGCGGGTGCTGCGGGTCGTCCGAGCGCCACACCGGCACCGGGCTGCCCCAGAACCGGTTGCGCGTGATGGACCAGTCGCGCGCGTTCTCCAGCCACTTGCCGAACTGGCCGTGCTGGATGTGGTCGGGCGTCCACGAGATCTGCTCGTTCAGCTCGACCATGCGGTCCTTGAACTTCGACACCGCGACGAACCACGACGACACGCCCATGTAGATGAGCGGCTTGCGGCAGCGCCAGCAGTGCGGGTAGGAGTGCGCGTACGACTCACGGCGCAGCAGCACCGTGCCGGGGCTCGTCGCGCCGAGCGGGAGGTCCGGCGTCTCCTCCCCCTGCGCGGCCGCCGCGTCGTGGCGCGTGCGGCCCTTGAGGTGGTCGATGATGAGCGCGTTCGCGTCGAAGACCTGGAGGCTCTCGTAGTCGACGACGGGGAAGACGAACTTGCCGTCGGACGCGACCGGCAGCACCGGCTCGACGCCCTCGCGGTCGGAGACGACCTTGTCCTCCTCGCCGAACGCGCCGGCGTTGTGCACGAGCCCGGTGCCGTCCGTGGTCGTGACGAAGTCGGCCTCGACGACCCGGTGCGCACCGGCGTGCCCGGCGAAGTAGGAGAACGGCGGCGTGTACGACCGCCCGACGAGGTCGGCGCCCGTGAGGCGCTCGACTACCTGCGTCGTCACGTCCTCGACGCCCTCGTCCGCGAGCTCGCGTGCGTACGCCTCGAGGCGCTCGGCGGCGATCACGTAGCGCTCCTTGACGCCCGTGAACGACGACTCCACGACGACGTACTCGACGTCGGGGCCGACCATGACGAACAGGTTCGACGGCAGCGTCCAGGGCGTCGTCGTCCAGATGAGCGCGAGCTCGCCCGTCTCGAGCCGGAAGCCGACGGTGACCGCCGGGTCCTGGCGGACCTGGTACACGTCCTCGTCCATGCGCAGCTCGTGGTTGGACAGCGGCGTCTGGTCGTTCCAGCAGTAGGGCAGCACGCGGAAGCCCTCGTAGACGAGGCCCTTGTCGTAGAGCTGCTTGAACGCCCACAGGACCGACTCCATGAACGTCGGGTCGAGCGTCTTGTAGTCGTGCTCGAAGTCGACCCAGCGCGCCTGGCGGGTCACGTAGTCCTGCCACTCGCTCGTGTACTTGAGCACCGACGCGCGGCACGCGTCGTTGAACCGCTCGATCCCCAGCTCGAGGATCTCCTCCTTGGTCTTGATCCCGAGCTGGTCCATCGCCTCGAGCTCGGCGGGCAGGCCGTGCGTGTCCCAGCCGAAGCGACGCTCGACGTGCTTGCCGCGCATCGTCTGGTAGCGCGGCACGACGTCCTTCGCGTAGCCCGTGAGCAGGTGCCCGTAGTGGGGCAGGCCGTTGGCGAACGGCGGGCCGTCGTAGAAGACGAACTCGTTGCTGCCGTTCTCCCCGGCGGGGTTGCGCTCGACCGAGGCGCGGAACGTGTCGTCCGCCTCCCAGTAGGCGAGGACCTCGCGCTCGATCGCGGGCAGGTCCGGGGAGGCGGGGACGCCGAACGCGGCTCCGGGGTGCGCGTCGGCGGCGGACGAGGGTGCGCGGTGCAGCGGATAGGCCATGGTCTCGAGGACTCCGGTGAGGTAGCGGTCGGCGGGGTGTCCGCCGTGGTGGTACGGGTCGGTCGTGCTCTCCTGCGAGGACGACTCCCCCACCTGGGGCGGGCTCGCCGCGGTACCACCTCGCTTGCCGGCGCCGTCCCCGCGCGTGCCCGACGTCGTCGGGCACCACGGGCGGTCGCCGACCGCTCGTCGCAGGCTGTGACGGGCCCACCCGTCCGGGTCTAGTGAGGACCTGCCGCGGGCCGTCAGGCCTGCCCCGCGGCGCGGGTCCCGTTCTTCCGGAGGCTCGCCGGTGATGGCCGGGTCGACGCCTGTGCCTCCATGGTAGCCGCCGCCCGGCGGCGCGCGGTGTAGGCGTCGATGTCGCGCGCGACGAGCCACTCGAGCGTGAGCGGCGGCCCGGCGGCGGCCGACGGGGCGGGAGCGGCGGGGAGGGCGGGCGCCGACGACGACGGCACCGTGGTCGGGCGGTAGCGGGGGAAGTGCGGGGGAACGTACATGGCGGTCTCGCGTCCTGTGCTCGGCTGGCGTCCGTGGGTGCAGACCCGGTCGTGGCGTCGGACTCATCGCTGAGCCGCGGCGCGGGACCGGCGACCGTCACGCCCCGTCGCAGGGAGGGAGGGGCGGGAGGCTGCTCGCGGACACCAGGTCGAGGCTGCGCAGGGCGCCGCGAGCCCTCAACAACAGGTGGCGGTGCGGAACAGCGGGCGCGCGAGGACGAGCGTGCTGCTCGTGGGGCGCGCGGAGGTCACCCGCACATGGTGCCAGCACGTCCGTCGCGGGACAACCTCCGGTCCAGGACCCGGGCCTCTCGCCTGCCCCTCGCCTGCCCCCCGGTCTCCGGCACGGGCCGGGCCGGTCACCGCACGCGGACGGCGACCTCGTGCCAGCCCGACGCTCCGTCGGGCGCGGGCGGGGCGACGTCGGCCGTCTGGGTGCGCCCGTCCGCGTCGGTCGCCCGGACCGTCAGCCGGTGCTCCCCCGGCGTCGCGTCCCACGCGTACGACCACTGCCGCCACGTGTCCGGGCCGACCGTGGCGGCGAGCGTCGCGGCGTGCCACGGGCCGTCGTCCACGCGCACCTCGACGCCCTCGACGCCCGTGTGCTGGGCCCAGGCCACGCCCGCGACGACGACGTCCCCCGCGTCCACGGCCGCGCCGTCGCGCGGGGTGTCGACGCGCGACGCGAGCTTGATCGGTCCCCGCTCCGACCACCCGCGCGTGGACCAGTAGGCGACGTCGTCGGCGAACGTCGTGACCTTGAGCTCGGTGACCCACTTCGTCGCGGACACGTAGCCGTACAGCCCGGGCACGACGAGCCGGGCGGGGAACCCGTGCTCGGCCGGCAGCGCCTCGCCGTTCATCCCGACGGCGAGCAGGCTCGCCCGGTCCGGGTCGGTGAGGGCGTCGAGCGGCGTGCTCGCCGTCCACCCGTCGGCGCTCGTGGAGAGCACCATGTCGGCGCCGTCCTGCACTCCGGCGCGCGCGAGCAGCTCGCGCACCGGGTACCCGAGCCACCGCGCGTTGCCCACGAGGTCCCCGCCGACCTCGTTGGACACGCACGTGAGCGTGAGGTCGTGCTCGACGAGCGGGAGCGCGAGCAGCTCGTCGAGCGTGAGCTCGAACGGGTCGTCGACGAGCCCCGAGACGCGCAGCGTCCACGACGCCGGGTCGACCTGCGGCACGCGCAGCGCCGTGTCGATGCGGTAGAAGTCCGCGTTCGGGGTGACGTACGGCGCGAGCCCGGGGACGCGCAGGTCCGCCCCGGCGGGGACGGCGGGGGCCGGGGTCGCGGGGGCGGGCAGCCGCAGCGCGTCGCGCGCTGCCGTCACGGCGCGCGAGCCGGCGGACACCGCGCGCGACGTCGCGAGCGCGACGACGCCGGCAGCCGCCGCCAGGCCCGTGACGAGGAGGAACCGGCGGCGGTCGAGGCCGCCGGACGTCGTCGTCGCGTCGTCGGAGCCGGAGGATACGGCCGGGCCGCGCAGCGTCCGGAGCGTCGCGCGCAGCAGCAGCACGGCGACCCCCACGCCGACCAGGCTCGGCAGCGCCCAGGCCACGTTCCCGCCCGGCCGGGACGCGGCGACGACCGCGCCGACCGCGCCGACGGCGGCGAGGAGCAGCGCGCCGGACGGCGGACGGCGGAGCTCGAGCCAGCCGCTCAGGGCCGCGCCCGCGGCGAGCACGACGCCCATGACCCCGAGCAGCACGGCCTTGTCCGCGGTGCCGAAGGTCGCGACGGCCCAGTCCTTGAGGGGCCCCGGCACCGCGTCGACGACCCCCGCCCCGGCGGCGAACAGCGGGCTCGACCCGGGCGCGACGACGGCCGCGACGAGCTCGGCGACGGCGAACCCGACGGCCGCCGCGACGACGCCCGCGAGCGCCGCCCGTCCACCCGCGTGCCCGGCTGCCTGCCGCTGCCCCGTCATGCGCGTCCTCCCGTGGTCCAGTAGACGCCGGGCCGACCCCGGGCGCCATCCTCGGTTCGGAGCGGCGCCGCTCCCGGACGGGTCGGGGTCAGCGGGCGGACGCGTCGGCGTCGGGAGCGGGCTCGACGCCCTTCGGGACGAGCGGCGCGCGCCACAGGGAGTACGTGGAGGCCTGCGCGACGGGCCGCAGGATGAGCGAGTCGATGTTCACGTGGTGCGGGCGCGTGACGGCGAACGTCACGACGTCGGCGACGTCGTCGGCGGTGAGCGGGTCCACGACGCCCTCGTAGACGGCGTCGGCCCCGGCCTGGTCCCCGTGGTAGCGGTTGAGCGAGAACTCGGGCGTGTGCACGAGGCCCGGCGCGATCTCGATGACGCGGATCGGCTCGCCCACGAGCTCGAGGCGGAGCGTCTTCGCGACGCCGAGCAGCGCGTGCTTGGACGCGACGTAGCCGGAGCCGCCGACGTACGTGTCGTGGCCCGCGGTCGACGTCATGAGCACGATGTCGCCGCGACGCGACGCGCGCAGGAGCGGCAGGAACTCCCGGGTCACGCGCACGGTGCCGAGCACGTTCGTCTCGTACATCGCGCGCCACTCGTCGATCTTCGCCTCGTCGACCGGGTCGACGCCGAGGCCGAAGCCCGCGATGTTGAGCAGCGCGTGCACGGGCCCGCGAGCACCTGCCTCGGCGACGAGGCGCGCGACGTCGTCGTCGGAGGTCACGTCGCCCACCACGGGGTGGGCGCCCGTGCGCTCCGCGACCTCGGCGAGCCGGTCCGCGCGGCGCGCGAACGCCACGACGTCCCAGCCGCGGGCGCGCAGGAACCGCACGCACGCCTCCCCGATGCCCGACGACGCGCCGGTCACCACGGCGCGCAGGGGCGAGGTCGCAGGGGCGGGGGCGGGCGGGTTCGACGGCTCGGTCACGACGCACACTCTGTCACGGTCGCCGCCGCGCCACGGGCCGCGTCCGCGATCGGGACGTGGTGGCCACGTTAATGGACAGATGTACATGTACGTATGTACATTCATGTCATGACGCGAGCGAGAAGAGACCCCGAAGGGCGCCGCCGGGCCATCGTGGACGCGGCGGTCGCCGTGATCCTCGAGGTCGGGCTGGGCCACGTCACGCACCGCAAGGTCGCGGAGAAGGCGGGCGTGCCGCTCGGCGCGACGACGCAGTACTTCGCTTCGCTCGACGACCTCGTCCTGGCGGCGCTCGGCGACGTGGCGGCGGGCAGCGACCGCGAGCTCCGCGCGCTCGAGGGCGAGCTGGCGGCCTCGACCGACGTCGCGGGCGTCCTCGCGCGCTACCTGGCCGTGTACGGGAGCGACCCCGCGCGCGCCCGGGCGCAGGCCGCCTTCTTCGTCGGCCACGTCGAGAACCCGCGCGTCCGCGAGCTGACGAACCAGTGGGACGCGGGCCTGGCGCTCGTCCTCGCGCGGTACATGGGCGAGGTGGCGGTCCAGGCGGTCGTGACCTACAGCTACGGCGTCGTGCTGCGCGCCGCACGCGGCGACGCGATCCCCGACGAGACCGAGCTCGCCCACGTGCTCGCCCGCCTCGTCGATGCCGATCCCACCACCGAGAGCGAGCGACCATGACCCAGCTGACCGTGCCGACCGACTCCCGCTCCACGCTGTCTCCCGCCCGTCGCTGGACCGTGCTCGCCGTCCTCACCGCCAGCCTGCTCGTCATCACGATGGACATGACGATCCTCAACATCGCGCTGCCCGAGATGTCCGCCGAGCTCCATCCGGCCTCCGACCAGCAGCTGTGGATGGTCGACGTCTACTCGCTCGTCCTGGCCGGGTCGCTCGTCTCCGTCGCCGCCGTCGCAGACCGGTGGGGACGCCGACGGATGCTCGTGCTCGGCTACGCGGTCTTCGCCGCGGCGTCGCTCCTGGTGCTGGTCGCCGACTCGGCCGAGGCCGTGATCGCGATCCGTGCGCTCCTCGGCGTCGGCGGCGCGATGATCATGCCGACGACCCTGTCGCTCATCCGCGTCGTCTTCACCGACGCTCGGGAGCGCGCGACCGCGCTGAGCATCTGGGCCGCGGCGTCCGGGCTGGGTGCGGTCGTCGGCCCGCTCGTCGGCGGGCTGCTCCTCGAGCACTTCTCCTGGCACGCGGCGTTCCTCGTCAACGTCCCGCTCATGGTCGTCGGCGTCGTCGCCGGGCTCCTGCTCGTGCCCGAGTCCCGTGTCTCGGGCGCCGGCCCGTGGGACGCCCTCGCCGCGGTGCTGTCGCTCGTCGGCGTGGTCGCGCTCGTCTGGGCGCTCAAGCAGTTCGGCAAGGAGGCCAGCCTCGCCGTGCCGCCCGCGCTCGCGGCGATCGTGGTCGCGGCCGTGGCACTGACCTGGTTCGTCCGGCGCTGCCTCCACAGCGACCACCCCCTGCTGGACCTGCACCTGTTCCGCAGCCGCCAGTTCACCGCCGGGATCGTGGCCGCGCTGGGCACCACGCTCTCGATGGTCGCCGCGCTGCTGCTCGTCGCCCAGTGGTTGCAGCTCGTCGAGGGCTCCAGCCCGATCGAGACCGGCCTGCAGCTCGCCCCGCTCGCGCTCGCCGGAGGTCTCGCCTCGCTCGCGGCGCCGCCGCTGAGCCGGCGCACCGGCTCGCGCGCCGTGCTCGCCGGTGGGCTCGCCCTGGCGGGCGGCGGCCTCCTCGTCATCGGGCTCGTGGGCGACGGACTCAGCCTGACGACGATGATCGTCGCGCTGTGCCTCGTCGGAGCGGGCATGGGCGCGCTCGCGATCGGCTCCGCGATGATCATGGGCGGCGTCCCGACCGACAAGGCGGGCAGCGCCGGAGCGCTCGAGGAGACCTCCTACGAGTTCGGCGGCACCCTCGGCGTCACCGTCCTCGGGAGCATCTCCGCGCTCCTGTACCGCGCGAGCCTCGACACGGCCCCCGGCCTCGACGCCCTGCGCGACGCCGAACCGGTGCTCGCCGACCAGGCCGGGCAGTCCCTCGGCGCGGCGATCGCCATCGCCGACGAGACGGGCCTCCCCGAGCTCGCGGCTCGCGCCGGGGAGGCCTTCACCCAGTCCCTCCAGACGACCGGGCTGATCGGCGGCGCCCTCATGCTCGTGATCGCGGTGCTCGTCTTCCTCCTCACCCCGAAGGGCACGAAGGTCGCCGCCGCCGCGCCGCACCCGTGACGCCGCCTGTGTAGGCTGGACGACGGACCGCGAACCCCTCGATCGTTCGCCGGAGCGACCTCGTCCTTGGGTCGCGGGTCCGCCCGACGCGAGATGGCGCGTCCGACCCTGGAGAGCCCGCGTCCCCGCCCGGGGGCAGCCGTCCGGCTCTCTCCCCGTCTCGCACCCGGAGCAGCTCCGTGCCCTCGCGCCTCACGCCGTCCCTCGTCTCCCGCCGACCCGTCCGCGCCGCCGTCGGCGCGTCGGCGCTCGCCCTCGTGCTCGCCGCCTGCTCGTCCGGCACGACGCCCGGGGGCGACCCGACCTCTGCGGGCGGCGCGACGTCGTCGAGCACGCCCGGGAGCACCGCGTACCCGCTCACGCTCGACGACTGCGGGTTCGAGGTGACGTTCGACGCCGCGCCCGAGCGCGTCGTGACGATCAAGTCGAGCACCACGGAGATGCTCCTCGCGCTCGGGCTCGGCGACCGGATCGTCGCGAGCGCGTTCGCCGACGGGCCGGTGCCCGACTCGCTGGCCGACGCCGCCGCGGACGTCCCCGCCGTCGCGGAGCCGCTCTCGGACCAGGTCCCGGGCGCGGAGGCGGTCCTGGAGACCGAGCCCGACCTCGTGTACGCGGGCTGGGAGTCCAACCTCACGGCCGACGGCGCGGGCGACCGCGAGACCCTCGCGCAGCTCGGCGTCGCGACCTACGTCTCCCCCGCCGCGTGCAAGGCGCCGGAGTACATGCCGGACCCGCTGACGTTCGACGACGTGTTCGCCGAGATCACCGAGGTCGGCACGATCTTCGACGCGCAGGACGCCGCGGCGGACCTCGTCGCGGAGCAGCGCGCGACGCTCGACGGCGTCGTCCGCGACGACCGCGGCCTGACCGCCCTGTGGTACTCGTCGGGCGACGACATCCCGTACGTCGGGGCGGGCATCGGCGCGCCGCAGATGATCCTCGACGCCGTCGGGCTCGAGAACGTCGCGGGCGACGTGCACGACACCTGGACGTCGTACGCGTGGGAGGAGGCGGTCGCCGCCGACCCGGACGTGCTCGTCCTCGTCGACGCCGCCTGGAACACCGCCGAGGCGAAGATCGAGCGGCTCGAGTCCAACCCGGCCACGGCCGAGATGACGGCCGTCCGCGAGGGCCGCTACCTGACGATCCCGTTCCCGGCGACCGAGGCGGGCGTGCGCAACGTCGACGCCGTCGTGGACCTCGCCGCGCAGCTGGAGGCGCTCGACCTGTGACGACCCTGCGCACCCGGCCCGCGCCCGCCGCGGCCGACCGTCGCCCGGCCGGCACCGGCCCGGCCGGTCGCGCGCGGCGCGGCGCGGCCTGGTGGGTGCCGGCCGGCGTCGTCGCGCTCGTCGCGACGGTGCTCGTCACGGTGACGATCGGGCCGGCCGACCTCGCCGTCGGGGAGGTGTGGCGCTCGGTCGCGACGCACCTCGGGCTCGGCGGGCTGCTGGGCCTGGAGCCGCTCGGCGCCCTGCAGGACGGCATGGTGTGGCAGCTGCGGCTCCCCCGCGTGCTCACGGCGGCGGCGGTTGGCGCCGGGCTCGCGGTGTGCGGCGTCGTCATGCAGTCGCTCACGCGCAACCCGCTCGCCGACCCCTACCTGCTCGGGCTGTCGTCCGGCGCGTCGCTCGGCGCGGTGCTCGTGCTGGTCGCGGGCTGGACGGTCCTGCTCCCGGTCGCGGCCTTCGGCGGCGCGGTGCTCGCGCTCGTCGCCGCGCTCGGGCTCGCGGGCGCGCTCGGCGCGCTCACGCCCACGCGGACGGTGCTCGCCGGGCTCGCGGTGAGCCAGCTCGCGGCGGCCGCGACGAGCTTCGTCATCTTCTGGTCCGCGACCGGCGACTCCTACCGCGAGATCCTGTCGTGGCTCATGGGTTCCGTCGCGGGCGCGACGTGGACCTCGGTCGCGGTCGCGGGCGGCGCGACGCTCGTGCTCGGGACGCTGCTCGCGTCGACCGGCTCGGTGCTCGACGCCTTCACCTTCGGCGACACGGCGGCCTCCGCGCTCGGGGTCGACGTCGCGCGCGTGCGCTGGACGCTCCTCGTGGGCGTCGCGCTGCTCACCGGCGCGCTCGTGTCCCAGTCGGGGTCCATCGGGTTCGTCGGCCTGATCCTGCCGCACGCGGTGCGGCTCCTCACCGGCGCGCGGCACCGGCTGCTCCTGCCGCTCTCCGCGCTGTTCGGCGCGACGTTCCTCGTCTGGGCCGACACGCTCGCGCGCACGGTCTTCGCGCCGCGCGAGCTGCCCGTCGGCATCGTCACCGCCGCGATCGGCGCCCCGGTGTTCGCCCTGCTGCTGTGGCGCGGACGGAGGACCGCGTGAGCGCCCCCGCCGTCGTGGGCACGGCCGGGCTCGACGCGGAGCGCGTGTCGTGGTCGGTCGACGGTCGCCTCGTCCTCGACGGCGTCGACTGCACCGCGCCCCCGGGTGCGGTGAGCGGGCTGCTCGGCCCGAACGGCTCCGGGAAGTCCACGCTCCTGCGCGTGCTCGCGGGCGTCCGGTCGCCGTCGGCGGACCCGGGCGGGGAGGGCGCCCGCGTGCGGTTCGACGGCGCCGACCTGCTCGCGCTGCCGCGCCGGCAGCGGGCGCGGGTGCTCGCGCTCGTCGAGCAGGACGCGACGACCGACCTCCCGCTCTCCGTGCTCGACGCCGTGCTGCTCGGCCGCATCCCGCACCGCTCGCTCCTCGCGGGCGACTCCGCGACCGACCGCGACCTCGCCCGGGCGGCGCTCGCCCGCGTCGGGATGGCGGGGTTCGCGGACCGCGAGGTCGCGACGCTCTCCGGCGGCGAGCGCCAGCGCGTGCACCTCGCGCGCGCCCTCGCGCAGGAGCCCGCGCTCCTGCTGCTCGACGAGCCGACCAACCATCTCGACATCGCCGCCCAGCTCGACACGATGCGCGTCCTGCGCGACCTCGCGGGCGACGGCGTCACCGTGCTCGCCGCGCTCCACGACCTCAACCTCGCGGCCCAGACGTGCGACCACGTCGTCGTGCTGGCGGACGGCCGCGTCGTGGCGGCGGGCGACGTCCACGACGTGCTCGTGCCCGACGTGCTGGACCCGGTCTACGGCGTGCGGTGCGAGGTCCTCACGCACCCGCGCACCGGCCGGCCGGTGCTGACGTTCGAGCCCCCGGCCTGAGGAAACCTCAGAAGCCGCGCAGCCGTTCGAGGCGCACGCGCAGCGTCACGGCGTAGTCGTCGTGGAAGCCGTCGGGCGTCGTGCCGAGGCTGCGGATGCCGTCGTCGTACTTCGCGTCGTACGCCGCGCGCTCCGCGGCGGAGAGACCGTCGTCGTCCACCGACGCCGTGCCGGTGAGCACGACGACGTCGCCGCCCGACGGGGTGCTGTTGAGGTGCACCGCGACGCGGGGGTTCGCACGGACGTTGCGCAGCTTGGCCGTGCGCGGCTGGGACTTCACGACGAGCTCGTTGGCACCGTCCCAGCGGAACCAGACCGGCGTCGGCTGCGGCGTGCCGTGCGGGTCCACGGTGACGAGCCACACGACCTGCTCGTCGGCGAGCCGCGCCGCAGCGCGTGAGCCGAGGCGCGTCGTGGTGTCGACCGCGGGCACGGTCAGGCCTCCTCGGCCGCCGCGAGGCGCGGCAGCTCGATCGCGGGGCAGCGGTCCATCACCATGTCGAGGCCCGCGTCGCGCACGCGCCGCGCGGCGTCCTCGTCGATCACGTCGAGCTGGAACCACACCGCCTTCGCGCCGATCGCGATCGCCTGGTCGGCGACGTCGCCCGCGAGCTCGGACCGCACGAACACGTCGACGACGTCGACGGGGAACGGGACGTCCGCGAGGCTCGCGTACCCCTGCTCGCCGTGGACGGTCTCCGCCGACGGGTGCACGGGCACGACCCGCTTGCCGTGCTGCTGCAGCACGCGCGCGACCCCGTACGCGGCGCGCGCGGTGTTGTTCGACAGGCCGACGACGGCCCAGGTCTCGGTGCCCTCCAGGACCCGACGGACGGTGTCCTGCTCGTCGGCCGGCACGGCCGCTGTGACGTCGCTCATGTCGTGCGCAACCGGGTCCCGCCCGCGGCTATTCCGCGGCGGGACCCGGCGCGGGCACCCGCGCACCTCAGACCAGCGCGAGGGCGAGCAGCGCGCTCGACGCCGCACCGGCCACCGTCCGCACGTGGTTCCACGCGAGCCAGCGCGGCAGGAACGCCGTCCACGCCGCCGCCAGGTCGCCCTCGCGCGCCGCGGCGTCGAGCCGCTCGTTGAGCGGGACGTTGCCCACGGCCGTCACGCCGAGGATCCCGACGACCGCGACGACCGCGCCCGCGAGCGCCCACCCCGCCCGGGCCGCGCCGCCGACGAGCCCGACGACGGCCGCCGCCGCGGGGAGCAGGACGCTCGCGGCGAGCAGGAGCATCAGCGGCGGCCGGAACGCGTCGCGGTTGATCGCGACCATCGCGGCTCCGCCCTCGCCCGGCGGGAGGCGGCGCAGCCCGCCCATGACGAACGTCGAGAACGCGAAGAGCACGCCGCCCGCGAGCCCCGTCGCGACGGCGGCCGCCACGACGAGGGTCGCGAACGCGGTCACGGCGCGGTCTCCACCGTGCGGGTGCCGGCACCGGCGGCCCACGCGCCCGCCTCGCGGGCCGCGTACTCGCGGAAGTCGCGCGGCTCGCGGCCGAGCGCGACGCGGACGCCGTCGGTCACGGGGGTCCCGCGCCCGTCGAGCACCTCGGTGAAGAGGTACCGCATGAGGTCGACGACGTCGTCGGGCAGCCCGGCCGCAGCGAGGCCCGCGACGAACGCCTCCATGGCGACGGGCTCGTAGCGGACGTCGCGCCCGCTCGCGGCGGCGATCTCCGCGACCGCTTCGTGGAACGTCAGCGCGCGCGGTCCGGTGAGCTCGAGGACGCGTCCCCCGAGGGCATCGTCCGTGAGGGCCGCGACCGCGACGTCGGCCACGTCCTCGAGGTCGACGAAGGGCTCCGCGACGTCGTCGACCGGGAGCGCGAGGACGCCGTCGAGCACGGGCTCGAGGAGGAAGCTCTCGCTGAAGTTCTGGTCGAAGAACGCGCACCGCACGACCGTGCGCGCCGGGAACGCCGCGCCGACGAGCTCCTCCGCGCGCTGCGCCTCCTCCTCGCCGCGCCCCGAGAGCAGCACGAGGCGGCGCGCGCCGGCGTCGTGCGCGCGGGCCGCGAGCCGGGCCACGGTCTCCGGGGCCCCGGGGACCGCGAGGTCGGGCGCGTACGCGACGTACACGGCCGTGGCGCCCGCGAGCGCGGGCCCCCAGGTGGCGTCGTCGTCCCAGTCGAAGCGCACGTCGCCGGAGCGCGACGCCCGGCGCACGGGGACGCCGGCCGCGTCGAGCCGGTCGGCGACGCGGCGGCCGGTCTTGCCGGTCGCGCCGAGCACCAGCACGGTGCCGGGCGCAGGTGCCGGTGCGGCGGTCGGTGCCGACGTGCGGGCGGGTGCCGCCGACGGGGCGGCGGCGGTGGGCGGGGTCGAGGCAGGCATGGTGTCTCCCGAGGTGCGGCGGGTGGAGCGGTACGGGTCCCACCCAACCCCGGCGCCGCGAGACGTTCCATGGCCGACCGGCTCGCGCGCATACGCGATCGTCTCGCCGCGCGCGGCGTACGCTGACGCGATGGACGTCGTCGCCGGGCTGCTCGACGGGCCGCGCGCCCGCGGCGCCTTCCTCCTGCGGAGCCACCTGCGCGCGCCGTGGGGCATGCGCATCGAGGACGAGGCGCCGCTCACGATCGTGCCCGTCCTGCGGGGGTCCGGGTGGGTCGGCCCCGGGGCCGGCGGCACGTCGTCCGACCCGGGCGAGCACGTCGCCGCGGGCGACGTCGTGCTCCTGCGCGGCCCGGACCACTACGTCGTCGCCGACGCGCCGACCACAGCGCCCCAGGTCGTCGTCGGCCCGGCATCCGACATGTGCCGGGCGGTCGACGGCGGCCCCTCCCCCATGACCGTGCTCGGCGTGCGGTCGTGGGGCAACGACCCGGACGGCGAGACCGTCATCGTCACGGGCACGTACCCGCTCGACGGTGAGGTCGGGCGCCGGGTGCTGCGCGTGCTGCCCCAGCGCGTGGTCCTGCGCCGCGGGGACGTGGACGGGACGCTCGTCGAGATGCTCGCCCGGGAGGTCGTGCAGGACCTCCCCGGCCAGGAGGCGGTGCTCGACCGCCTCCTCGACCTCCTCCTCATCTCGTGCCTCCGCACGTGGCTCTCGCGCGACGACGCGCCGGGCTGGTACCGCGCCGACGCCGACCCCGTCGTCGGGGCCGCGCTCCGGCTCATCCACCACGACCCGGCGCGCGCCTGGACCCTCGACGCGCTCGCGCGGGAGGTGGGGCTGTCGCGCGCGGCGTTCTCGCGCCGCTTCACGGCGCTCGTCGGCGAGCCGCCCATGGGCTACCTCACCGGCTGGCGGCTGGACCTGGCCGCCGACCTCCTCCTCGAGCCGGACGCGACGCTCGCCGCGGTCGCGCGCGCCGTCGGGTACGCGACGCCGTTCGCGCTGAGCGCCGCGTTCAAGCGCGTGCGCGGCGTGAGCCCGGCGGCGCACCGGGCGCGCGCCGGCGCGGCGTGAGGTCGTTCAGCGCGCGACGGGCACGAGCTCGACGTCCCGCAGCGCGCCGTCATCGACGACGGCCGTGAGGAACGTCCCGACCGGCTGCCGACGGCGGTCCGTCGGCGAGCCGGGGTTGAGCAGGCGCAGGCCGCCCGGCGCCGTCGTGTCCCAGGGGATGTGGCTGTGCCCGAACACGAGCACGTCCACGTCGGGGAACGCGGCGTCGGCGCGACGCTCGCGCCCGTCCTTCCCGCCCGTCTCGTGCACGACGGCGAGCCGCAGCCCCTCGACCGTGGTGCGCGCCACCTCGGGCAGCCGCGCGTGCAGGTCGGGGCCGTCGTTGTTCCCCGCGACCCCGACGAGGCGCGCCGCGCGCGCCTCCAGCGCGTCGAGCAGGTCGGCGCTCACCCAGTCGCCCGCGTGCACGACGACGTCCGCGTCGTCGACCGCGCGCCACACCTGGTCCGGGAGCGCCCGGGCGCGGACCGGGACGTGCGTGTCGCTGAGCAGCAGGAGTCGGGTGGGCACGCCGCCACGATAGGTCGCGGTCCCGGGGCGCGCCGGGTGACGATGGGCCCATGCCGATCCCGCGCTGGGTGACCCGCAGCAACAGGCGCTTCCTCAACCCCGTCATGCTCCGCGTCGCGACGGGCGTCGGGCCGATGGCCGTCGTCCGCCACGTCGGTCGGCGCAGCGGTCGCGAGTACCGCACGCCCGTCTTCGCCTTCGCCTACCGCGACGACCCGACCGGTCCGGTGCGCGTCGCGTTCGCCCTCACCTACGGCCCCGACGTGGACTGGGTCCGCAACGTCGAGGCGGCCGGGGAGTTCGTCCTCGAGCGCCGCGGCGTGGAGTACGCCGTCGACGACGTGCGTCGCGTGACCGGCGCGGACGGCCTGCGCCTCCTGCCCGGCTGGACGAGCGCGACCCTGCGGCGCGCGGGCGTCGACGAGCTCCGGACCGGACGCCTGCGCCGGGCACAGGGCAGCCGGCTGCCATGATGGGGGCATTACGCGTCGGGGGTGCGGTGGTACGCCGAGAGCAGGGCCTGACCGACCAGCCCTGGATCCCCCTCCCCCCGCCCGCGCGGACGCGCTGCTCAGCGACGACGCGTTCGCGTCCTCGTAGGGACGCTGCTCGACCAGCCGACTCGTGGACACGCAGGTATCGCCGCAGGTCAGAGCATCTCGCTGTGGATCGGAGACGTCCGCTCCCACTCATGGAGCCGCAGGTGGCTCACCTCGATGTGCCGCACCTCCCCTTGTTGGACGAACAGGTCGATGACGTCCTGTGAGACGGGCAGCGCCCCACGGACGGCGCAGGCCATCCATTCGGCCTCGGCCTCCTCTCGCTTGCCCCCCGCTCCAGTTGGCGACGGGCCGAACGCGAGGACTGCCGCTCCGGGGGGTGGTCAGCCCGTCAAGTTTGGTTAGCGACTTTTCTTCCGCTGAAGGGGCCCCCATCCTCATAGGCCCGCGTCGGGGACACACCGGCATTCGTTGCCCTGACATCTATCGCGGTCAGGAGCGTCGGCCGCACCGCGTCCTCAGCCTCCGCTGTCTTACCAGCCTCCACGAACCGATGCCTGACATCGCGCACATCTACACAGCACAGCGCCATGGCCCGGGTGCCACTTACAGCCTGTCGACCCACACAGTGCATCGACCGACGATCGCTACGTGGCGACCGACGACGAGCACGTCAACGCTCGCCTTGACGCGCTGGTCAGCGGATCCGAGAAGAGCGCCTTGCCTGTGCCTTTCGCAGGAGCAACTCGCCCACCGCTCCGACCTCCGTCGCACACATGTCGGGTCCGTCGAGCATGACGATCGGAACATCAGCATCGGGAGTCTCTACACACTCACTGACGAGTGCCGTGTGCCGTGTGCCGTGCGCCGTGCGCCGATATCTCACCTGGCCGAGCCGCTCTAGCCTTCCCCGCACAACGCCCGGCAAACTTCTCAGCAGGCATATTTCTCCGCAATCCGGACACAACGTGAGCGCTTCTCGACATCTGAGGGTAACTTGCCCTTCATGGTCGTGCCCACGTCGTACCTCACAAGCACAAAGAACATCCCGGCGATCTTCTCGGCAATCCAGAAGGCGTCGGTACCGGAGGCGTTCACCTATGAGTTCTTGAAACAACTCGGGTTTGCGAGTTCTGCGGCACGACCTGTCATCCCCGTGATGAAGGCAATTGGACTACTAGACCAAGCTGGACGCCCCACGCAACTCTACAGGGACTATAAGGACCCAAGTGTTTCGAAGGCAACAATGGCAACAGCCCTACGCAACGGCTATGGCGACATATTCGCGATCGACACTGAAGCCCACAACCGATCAACAAGCGAGTTGAGCGGCCTCTTTAGTCGTGTTACAGATAAAGGCGAATCAGTCAACTCAAAGATGGCTTTGACCTTCAAGTCGCTTGCCGAACTCGCCGACTTTGATTCCACACCGTCGGCAATTGCGAGACCACCCGAACCTACGGTTGACACCGAGAACCCTGCCCCGCCCGCGTCCGCTCCGGCAAGCAAAATTGGGACCGTCTCGTTACGCCATGATGTCCACGTTCACCTCCCACTCTCCACAGACATCGCGGTATACGACGCGATATTTAGAAGCCTCAAGGCGAATCTATTATGACGGGGCACGCATTTGACCTTGAGGCATTCCTATTTCGCGCCGCAGCCATCAACCGCGCGATGAATGTAGATCCCGTCGACAATCGTTCGAGACGCTCGAGCGCGATCGACCAGTTCTCCGCAGACGCGCGCAGACAGGCGGAGTCCATGGGGAGGGTGTATCAGCTGCTCTATTGTCTCGAGAATTCTATCCGCGAGCTTGTCGAGACCACATTGATCGAGGCGAAAGGCGTAGAGGAATGGTGGACCGGCGGAGTACCTGACTCGATACGGAAGAGCGCAGAGAAGCGCCAGGCCGAGGACCAGAAGAATCGTTGGCACGGTCCTCGCGGCAGTTCGACACTCGCATACGTAGACTTCCCGCAGTATGGAACGATAATCATTGAGAACTGGGAACACTTTGAGGCGCTTCTCGGCGACAAGGGCTGGGTGCTCTATTATTTTCAGGAACTGAACCATACGCGGCGCGCACTTGCGCATACAGGGAAGGTAACGGAAGCCGACGAGGAGCGCATGGAGATCCGCGTTCGCGACTGGCTCCGTGCGGTCGGCTGATGCGCTCAACCCGCCACGGACCTGGGCTACTGGCGCCAGACGTCGGTCGCGACTGCCGAGTCAGGCAGGCAGACTGAAGCCATGGAAACCAGGTTGTGGTTCACAGGGGACCCAGAGGCAGATCGGCTTCTCACCGACGACAACTTCGCGCTCCTCGTGGGGATGCTGCTCGACCAGCAGTACCCGATGGAGCACGCGTTCGCCGGGCCGCGCAAGATCCGCGACCGCCTCGGTTCGATCGACCCGCGCACCGTCGCGGACACCGACCCCGACGCGTTCGTCACGCTCGCCACGACGCCGCCCGCGATCCACCGCTACGGGCGCTCGATGGCGGGCCGGGTGCAGGAGCTCGCCCGCGTCGTCGTCGACGAGTACGACGGCGACGCGACCCGGATCTGGACCGCGCCGGGCGCGGACGGCGAGCCGACGGGCGCGGAGGTGCTCGCGCGCCTGCGGGCGCTGCCCGGGTTCGGTGACCAGAAGGCGCGCATCTTCCTCGCGCTCCTCGGCAAGCAGCGCGGCGTGCGGCCCGCGGGGTGGCGGGAGGCCGCCGGCCACTACGGCGACGAGGGCTCCCGTCGGTCCATCGCCGACGTCACGAGCCCCGAGTCGCTCGCCGAGGTCCGCACGTTCAAGAAGGCCCAGAAGGCGGCGGCCAAGGCCGCGAAGGGCTGACCTGCCGCGCCGCGCACGGACGCCCGGGTGCGCGACGCACCCCGGCGGCTATCGTCGGCGCGTGACCACGACGACGCCTCCCGCCCCGGGGCTCCCTCCCTCCACGCGCACGCTCCTGGCCCTCGCCGCGGGCGTCGTCGTCCTCGCCGGGGTCCACGCCGCCCGCGAGGTCCTCGCCCCGATGTTCCTCGCGGCGGTCATCGTCATCATCTGCCACCCCGTGCGCTTCCCCCTGGAGCGCCGGGGCTGGCCGCGGTGGGCCGCGACGTCCGCCGTCGTGACGGTCGCGTACCTCATCCTCGCGGCGCTCGTCGCGATGCTCGCGTTCGCGGGCGTCCGGTTCGTGGACCTCGTCCGCGAGTACCTCCCGGCCCTCGTGCGCGCGGTCGACGACGTGGTGGACCAGCTCGCCGCGGTCGGCATCGACACGGACATCGCCGAGGCGGCCACGTCGTGGCTCGACCCGGGACGCGTCGTCAGCCTCGCGGGCAACGTGTCCGGCATGGCCCTGGGCATCGCGACCGCGTTCTTCTTCGTGCTCGCCTACGCGATCTTCATGGCCGCCGACGCCGCGCGGTACTCCACCGCCGGCTCGGTGTTCGGCGCCGAGCGCGCCGCGACGGTCGACCGGGCGACGCGGTTCAGCGGCGGGGTGCGCCGCTACTTCGTGGTCAACGCGTCGTTCGGTGCGGTCGTCGCCGTGATCGACGGCGTGGCCCTGTGGCTCCTGTCGGTCCCGGCCCCGACCGTGTGGGCGATCCTCGCGTTCGTCACGAACTTCATCCCGAACATCGGCTTCGTCCTGGGGCTCGTGCCGCCCGTCGTCATGGCGTTCGTGGTCGGGGGCTGGCAGCTCGCGCTCGCCGTCGTCGCGGTCTACTGCGTGGTGAACGTCGTGCTCCAGGTGCTCGTCCAGCCGAAGTTCGTCGCCGACGCGGTGAACCTCAGCCTCACGTTGAGCTTCGTCTCCGTCGTCTTCTGGACGTTCGTCATCGGGCCGCTCGGCGCGATCCTCGCCATCCCGCTCACGCTGCTCGTCCGGGCCCTCGTGCTGGAGCCCGACCCGGGCTCGGGCTGGCTGCGCTGGCTCTCCGGGGACGACGCGCCGCGGCCCGCCGAGAACCCGCGCGGCGCGGGCTCCCCTCCCGCCGCCGACGCCGTGCCGGACGAGGACGACGCCGCCCCGGCGGAGCGCACGGACCCCGAGCCCGACCCTCAGGTGGAGCCTGAGGGTTCCGCCGTCGAGCGCTCCCCCGCGCCGGACGAGCGCTGACCCCCGTCGCACGGTCCGCCCCGGGCTCTGGTGCGCGCGGCACCGCCGTCCCTAGGCTGGTGCTCGGCGGGTGTCCGCCCGTCACCGGCACGGGGAGGAACCATGGCGCACGGAGACATCACGCACATCGACATCCCGGTGAGCGACAACGGCAGGGCCACCCAGTTCTACGGCGAGCTCTTCGGCTGGGAGATCGCGGAGGTGCCCGGCTTCGAGGGCTACCCCATGTGGCAGGCCCCGAACAAGATCAGCGGCGGCGGCCTCGCCCCGCGCTCCGAGGGGTTCACGAGCCCGCGCAGCTACGTCGAGGTCGACTCCATCGAGGAGACGCTCGCCAAGGTCCGTGAGCTCGGCGGGCGCGTGGTGCTGGAGAAGTCGCAGATCAGCCCCACCTCGTGGTGGGCCGCGTTCGAGGACGCCGACGGGAACCAGATCGGTCTCTACGAGGGCACGACGGACGCGGGCTGACCGCGCGCGGCGCGCAGCCGCACGGCCGTCAGGGTCGGGACGACAGCACGCGGCCGTCCGGGTCGTCGGGCCGGCGCGGTCGCAGCGTGGGCGGCGGCGGCCACGGGAGGTCGTAGCGCTCGACGGGGACGTCGATCGCCCCGAAGTCGTCCGTCTGCACGACGACGCCGTCCGGCGTGACCTCGACGAGCCGGACCCGCAGCGGCGGCGCGTCGTCCTGCTCGAGCATCCAGACGTCGGCGAGCCACGCGAGGCTGCTCGCGTCGAGGGCCTCCTCGGCCTCGAGCCAGTCGACCGGGCCGGTGAGCTCGTGCCCGAGCAGCGACACGGCCACCCAGGCGTCGCCCTCGGGGCGGATCCAGCCCACGTGCTCGCGGTCGTCGGGGCGGCGGTGCGCGATCCAGTCGGAGGGGAGCATCCGGGCAGGCTAGCGGCGACGACGGGGCGCACGCCAGAGGTTTCGCCGCCGCGGGCGCGCCCCCTCAGTCCGTGACGGGCTCGTTCCCGGAGCCCTCGCGGTACCCCTCGGCGAACCCGGCGCGGTAGCCGTCGGCGTATGCGGCCTCCCGGGCCGCGTCGCCCTCCTGCTCGCGGCGCGCGTCGGCCTGCCCGCGGGCGTACGCCTCGGCGCTGCCCTCGCGGAACAGGTCGTCGCCCGAGCCGCGCACGAGCACGCGGGCGCCCGGACCGTCCTCGCTCCCGACGTACCGGCCGAGCCCGCGCACCACGGCGACGGGCCGGCCCGCCGCCTTGCCGCGCACGAGCTCGCTCGCGGCCGCCACCTCGTCGACGACGGCGGTCACGGTCACCGACAGAGGCCGCCCGTGGGAGTCCACGCCGCCGCGCAGGTCCTCCGCGACGACGACCCCCGCGGCCCCGACGCCGATGTCGACGAGGCCGTCGCGCCACGCCCGGCCGGAGGTGTCCGTCACGACGACGCCCAGCCGGTCGAGGCCGAACCGCTCGCGGAGCGCGCCGCGCAGCGCCCGCGCGGAGGCGTCGGGGTCGAGCGGGAGCAGCAGGATCGTGCCCTCCGGGGTGTTCGACGCGTCGACGCCCGCCGCGGCCATGACGAGGCCGAGCCGGTTCTCGACGATGCGCAGCGGCGGCTGGCCGGGACGCTCGCGCGTCGCGACGACGCGCACCGTCTCGTCCGTGATCGCCTGCTCGCGGTCCACCGCGGCGACGACGCGACCCTCGGCCTTCGAGACGATCTTGCTCGTCACGACGACGACGTCGCCGTCCGCGAGCGCCTCCCCCGCCAGCAGGTCGCCCACGAGCGCCGCGAGGTCGTCGCCCGGCCGGACCTCGCCGAGGCCCTCGGGCGCCCACACCGTGAGGCGCGCGGACCGGCCGGGGCCTGCGCCGCCGTCGGGCCCGCCGGGTGCGGCGTCGTGCTCGCTCATCGCGTGAGCTTCGGGAGCACCTCGCGGCCGAAGACCTCGATCCACTCGCGCTGGTTGCGGCCGACGTTGTGCAGGTAGATGCGGTCGAACCCGAGGTCGACGAACTTCTGGATGTACGCGCGGTGCTCGTCCGGGTCGGCGGAGATCACCATGCGGCCCTCGAAGTCCTCCGGGCGCACGAGCTTGGCCATCTGCTCGAAGTCGTGCGGTGAGCGGATGTCCGCCTTGGGGAACTTCATCCCGCCGTTGGGCCACTCGGTCATCGCGTTCGCGAGCGCCTCCTCGTCGGTCGCGGCCCAGGAGAGGTGGAGCTGGAGCACCTTGGGCATCGCCTCGGGGTCGCGGCCGGACTCGCGCACGCCGTCGTCGAACTTGCCGAACAGCATGGAGATCTTCTCGAGCGGCGCCCCCACGGTGATGAGGCCGTCGGCGTGGCGGCCCGCGCGCTTCGCGGTCACCGGACCGGCGGTCGCGACGAGGATCTCCGGCGCCACCTCGGGCATGGTCCACAGCCGCGTGGACTCCATCTTGTAGAACTGCCCGGAGTGCTTGACGTCCTTGTTGTCGAGCCCGGACTGGAACAGCTTCTTGATGACGTCGATCGCCTCGAACATGCGGTTGATGCGCTCGGGCGCCTCGGGCCAGTAGCCCGCGACGACGTGCTCGTTGAGCGCCTCGCCCGAGCCGAGCCCGAGCCAGTGCCGGCCGGGGTACATCGCGGCGAGCGTCGCCGACGCCTGGGCGACCATCGCGGGGTGCCAGCGGAACGTCGGCGCGGTGACCCCGGGGCCCAGGTCGCCCCGGGTCCGCTCGCCGAGCGCCGTGAGCACGTTCCACACGAACGACGACTCGCCCTGCGCCGGGACCCACGGCTGGAAGTGGTCGGCCGCCATGGTCCCGGAGAAGCCGTGCTCCTCCGCGTAGGCCGAGAGCGCGACGGCCTCGGTCGGGTGGAACTGCTCGAGCATGGCGGCGTAGCCGATCGTCAGACCCATGGGCCGACCTTAACCCTCCGCGGACCGTCCTGGGCGAGAGGTCGCCGCCGCCCGACCTGCACCGGTCCGGTCCTCGCGGGAAGAGGACCGGACCGGGCGCGTCAGACGTACAGCGGCGTCAGGTCCGCGTACTCCTCGACCGAGCCGCCGCGCAGGCAGACCTCGATGATCCGCCGACCCAGCGGGTCGAGGTCGTCGGTGAGGAACTGCCGGAGCTCGCTCGCGAAGAAGTCGGTGATGATCCGCGCCCCGGCGTCGTAGGCCTCGACCCCCACCTGGGACTGCAGCTCGGGCCGCAGGAAGGTCGGGCGCACGAGCTGGCCGTCGATCTTCATCTCCGTGAGCGTGTAGCCGAACAGCGGGCAGCGGGCGGGCGTGAGCTCGTCCGGCCGCAACCGGCCCCCGCCGCGGCGCGCGAGGTACTCGCGCGTGAGCCACTCGGCAGCGAAGTCCACCCGGTAGGCGCCGATGTGCTGGTTGGGGGTGAGCACGTAGCGCGTCCGGCGAGTCTCCACGAGCTGGCGCAGCAGGAGGTTCGCCGCCGCGACCTTCGTCCCCGTCGCGAACGGCCAGTACGACCCGACGCCCTCGGCGACCATGCCCCCGTGGGCGAGCGCCTCCCTCGCCGTCCGCGACTCGCCGATCGACGGGTTCTTGTCGCCGCGCGGCGCGACGAGCCGCCAGATCCAGGCGAGCGCCGCGGGCACGACGTGGGTCATGCCCATGATCCCGTAGGTGGGGTGGTCGCGCGTGCAGGCCGGCATCCGGGCGCCGAACGTGCGCACGTCGACCTCGGCCGGCCCGGCGACGTCGGTGAGGAGGTGCCGCGGCACCACGACGCGCGGGTTGGGGCACCGCCTGCCGTCGCCGTCGAGCGAGTGCTCCCAGGGCAGCACGGTCGCGTCGGGGACGCCGTCGATGTTGAAGAACACGAGCGGCACGTCGGGGTGGATGCACGCGCGCTCGAGGTGCGCGTCCTGCCCATACCCGGTGAGGTTGTCGACGCGCACGAACCAGCCCTCCTCGGCGTCGGTCACCACGAGGCGGCCGTCGCCGGTCTGGAGCGCGGAGTGGCACAGGGTCATGTCGTCGGTGACGGGGGCGAGCGCGCTCGTCTCCCCCAGCGTGATGACGTAGGGCTCGCGCGTGACGACGTTCGTGCCGAGCAGGATCCTGCCGTCCTCCTGGCGGCGCAGGTCCTGGCACATCTCCGACTTGCCGCCGCCCGAGGCGCCCTCGTGCATGATCACGGTCTCGTTCTCGTACGGCGTGGTGACCCGGACCGACGACGCGTGCGCGGTGACCCAGCCCTCCCGCTCGCCGACGTCGAGCAGGACCGAGAACACGCCCTTCTTGGCGCTCGGCCCGGGGTAGAGGTTGTAGGCGAACACCTCGTGGAGCGTCTCGGAGCGCTCGTGCACGACGACCTGGCGCCCGCCGAACCGGGTGTGGCGCAGCGGCGGCGCGACGTAGAGGATCGAGCGCGGCGCGAACGGGCCGAGCTCGTCGAACGTGGCCCAGCCCTGGAGGTCGACGAGGGCGAGCGCGAAGAACGCCGCGTTGACGGGGCAGACGGCGAGCGACGGGTAACCGTGCGTGCGCCCGCCGGCGCGGAACGGCACGACGACGAGCTCCTGCGCCGCGAGCCACGCGAGCGTCTCGTCCTTGACCGGGCCGAACTCCGCACCGAAGACGTCCCGGTAGCGCGGCTTGTCGGTCGGCAGGTCGTCGGCGATCCGCATGCAGTCCGGGTCCCGGCGGCGCATGTAGTCCTCGGGGTAGTTCACCGCGATCCCGTTGCGGCACCGCACGACCTCCGCCTCGACGACGCGCTCGCCCCCGGCGTCGTACTCGACGGCGAACCGCGGGCCGCCGTCGGGCCCGAGCGCGAGGCGGTAGAGCTCCTCGCGCGACGCCGGGACGACGAGGCGCGGGCACGCCGCGAGGGCGGCGGCGAGGGCGGGCGGCAGGACGACGCCGGGCGGGATCGCCCCGTCGGCACGCGTGCGGTCGGTGGTCGTGGCGGTCATGGGTGCTCCAGGGGTCGGCGCGGGGATCGGGTCGAGGTGCGCCCACGAGCACCTGTCGCTTTGCGTGCAGATTACGACTCGATGACCATTCGACCCAGGGACCTTCGACCCGTCTCGGTCCGCACGCCGCGCACGGCCGCGGCGACGCCCGCCGGACGCCGAGACGGCGTCCGGCACGGCCCCGGGATCTGGGAGAATGGGCGACCATGAGCGACTTCCCGACGAACGCGCCGACGGGCGCGGCCGAACCCGCTGCAGCAACGACCTCCTCCGCCGGGCACGTAGCCGGTGACGTCGTCCGCGCGGTGGTCGCGGGAGTACCCGACCGGGTGAGCCTCGACGGGCTCGAGGACACCTACGACGCGCGCTGGGCCGAGCAGGGGACGTACGCGTTCGACCGCTCGAAGACCCGCGAGCAGGTCTTCTCCATCGACACCCCGCCGCCGACCGTCTCGGGCTCGCTGCACGTGGGCCACGTGTTCTCCTACACGCACACCGACGTCGTCGCGCGGTTCCAGCGCATGCGCGGCCTCGAGGTGTTCTACCCCATGGGCTGGGACGACAACGGCCTGCCCACCGAGCGGCGCGTCCAGAACTACTACGGCGTCCGCTGCGACCCCACGCTCCCCTACGTCGAGGGCTTCGAGCCCCCGCACGAGGGCGGCGAGGGCAAGTCCGTCAAGGCCGCCGACCAGGTGCCGGTGAGCCGCCGCAACTTCATCGAGCTGTGCGAGCGGCTCACGGCCGAGGACGAGAAGCAGTTCGAGGCGCTGTGGCGCCGGCTCGGGCTCTCGGTCGACTGGGCGCAGCACTACCAGACGATCGACGCACGGTCCCGCACCGCGGCGCAGCGCGCGTTCCTGCGCAACCTCGCGCGCGGCGAGGCGTACCAGGCCGAGGCCCCCGGGCTGTGGGACGTGACGTTCCAGACCGCCGTCGCGCAGGCCGAGCTCGAGGCGCGCGACTACCCGGGCCACTTCCACAAGGTCGCGTTCCACCGGGTCGCGCCGGGCACGCCCGACGACGGCGCACCGGTCTACATCGAGACCACGCGCCCCGAGCTGCTCGCCGCGTGCGTCGCGCTCGTCGCGCACCCTGACGACGAGCGGTACCAGCACCTGTTCGGCACCTCGGTGCGCTCGCCGCTGTTCGACGTCGAGCTGCCCGTCCTCGCCCACCCGGCCGCCGAGCGCGACAAGGGCGCGGGCATCGCGATGTGCTGCACGTTCGGCGACCTGACCGACGTGCAGTGGTGGCGCGAGCTGCAGCTCCCGACGCGCTCGATCATCACGCGCGACGGCCGGATCACGCGCGAGACGCCGGACTGGATCACGTCGCACGCCGGCCAGGGCGTGTTCGCCGAGCTCGCGGGCAAGACGACGTTCTCCGCGCGCCAGGTCGTCGTCGACGCGCTGCGCGACGCGGGCGACCTCGACGGCGAGCCCGTGCCGACCCAGCGCAAGGCGAACTTCTTCGAGAAGGGCGACAAGCCCCTCGAGATCGTCACGTCGCGCCAGTGGTACATCCGCAACGGCGGCCGCGACTGGACGACGGCCGACGGCACGACGCGCGACCTGCGCCAGGAGCTGCTGAACCGCGGCAAGGAGCTCGCGTTCCACCCCGACTTCATGCGCGTGCGCTACGAGAACTGGGTCGGCGGCCTCAACGGCGACTGGCTCATCTCGCGCCAGCGCTTCTTCGGCGTCGCGATCCCGCTGTGGTACCCCGTGCTCGAGTCGGGCGAGATCGACCACGACCACCCGATCGTGCCGTCCGAGGACGCGCTGCCCGTCGACCCGTCGTCCGACGTGCCGGCCGGGTACACCGAGGACCAGCGCGGCGTGCCGGGCGGGTTCGTCGGCGAGAACGACATCATGGACACGTGGGCGACGTCGTCGCTCACGCCGCAGATCGCGGGCGGCTGGGAGGTCGACCCCGACCTGTTCGAGCGCGTCTTCCCCATGGACCTGCGCCCGCAGGGCCAGGACATCATCCGTACGTGGCTCTTCTCCACGGTCGTGCGCTCGCACCTCGAGTTCGGCTCGCTGCCGTGGAAGAACGCCGCGATCTCCGGCTGGATCCTCGACCCCGACCGCAAGAAGATGTCGAAGTCCAAGGGCAACGTCGTCACGCCCATGGGCCTGCTCGAGGAGCACGGGTCGGACGCCGTGCGGTACTGGGCCGCGTCGGCCCGCCTCGGCACGGACGCGGCGTTCGAGGTCGGGCAGATGAAGATCGGCCGTCGCCTCGCGATCAAGATCCTCAACGCGTCGAAGTTCGCGCTGTCGTTCGGGGTCGACGCCGAGACCGGGACGGGCGAGATCGTCCTCGACCCGGCGCTCGTCACCGAGACGCTCGACCGCGCGATGCTCGCGGGCCTCGCGACCGTCGTCCAGAAGGCGACCGAGGCGTTCGAGGCGTACGACCACACGCGCGCGCTCGAGGTCACCGAGACGTTCTTCTGGACGTTCTGCGACGACTACCTCGAGCTCGTCAAGGACCGCGCGTACGGCGCCGGCGCCGCGGCCTCCGACGTCTCCCCCGAGACCCGGTCCGCGCGCGTCGCGCTCGCGATCGCGCTCGACACGCTCCTGCGCCTGTTCGCCCCGTTCGTGCCGTTCGCGACGGAGGAGGTGTGGTCCTGGTGGCGCGCCTCGGAGGGCTCGATCCACCGCGCGCCGTGGCCCACGCCCGACGTCGCGCGCGCGGCCGCCGGCGACGCCGACCCGGCCGTCCTCACCGCCGCGGGCCACGCGCTCGCGGCGCTGCGCAAGATCAAGTCCGAGGCGAAGGTGTCGATGCGCACCCCGATCCTCGCGGCGCAGGTCGCGGTCCCGGCGGCGTCGCTCCCCGGCGTCGAGGCGTCCGTCGTCGACGTCCGCAACGGCGGGCGCGTCACCGGCACGCTCGACCTCGTCGCGGCGGCCGAGGGCCAGGGCGACCCGGCCGTCCAGGGCGGGATCGTCGTCGTCTCCTCCGAGCTCGGCGAGCCCGAGGCCCGCAAGAAGGGCTGACCCCGCACGACGACAGCACGACGACGCCCTCCCCGGCCGCGGCCGGGGAGGGCGTCGTCGGTGGCGGCAGGCCTAGATGATCTCGCCGCGCAGCCGCGAGTCGTCGCCGGACATCGTCGCCGCGACCTCGCGCGGCGTCCCCTCGTCCGCCCAGCGGAGCGTGGCGCCCACGCCCTCGATGAGCTCGACGCTGCCCTCGGGCGCGAACGTCAGCCCGGCGTCCTGGCCGACGGCGGCCCGCACGAGCGCGACCGTGGCGGGCAGCTTCTCCAGGCCGTCGGTCACGCCGAGGGACTCGATCTCCTCGCGGGTCGCGGCGATGTGCAGCGGGCTGGGCCCGATCCACAGCGAGCGGCCGTCGAGCGCGCCGTCCTGCCCGTACTCGTCGGCCAGCACGAGCTCCTTGACCTGGCCGCGCGCGAGCACCGCGACGACGTCCTCCACGGACGTCACCGCGCCGGACTCACGGCCCTGCTCCTGGCGGAACTCCGCGAGGACCTTCTCGCGGCGACGCTCCCGGTAGCTGTCGAGCGCGTCGGCCACGTTCGCCTCGAACGAGGCCTCGTTGATGCCCGCGCCCCGGCCGCCGCCCGGGACCTCGACCACGAGCTCGGAGATCGCGTGCCCGAGCGCGCCCCGCACGAGCGGCACGGCACGCACGTCACCGGTGAGCAGCACGAGCTCCGGCCGGTACTCGGCCGCCTGGCGCTCCAGCTCCGCGGCGACCGCCTCGGCGTTGCGCTCCCAGGAGTCCTCCGCGCGGGACTCGATGCGCTTGTGCGAGAGCCCGCCCGTGCGGACCTTGTTGATGACGTCGTGGCCGCCCTCGACCGTCTCCGGCTCCGAGTAGGGCAGGTGGCCGCCCGCGACGGACCACGTGAGGTCCGCGCCCTGTCGGTCGACGACGACGCGCACGTAGTCGACCGACTCGTCCGCCGCGCGGGCCGCCTGCAGCAGCGCGGGCACGGGCCCCCAGGAGCCCTTCGTGAGCGCCGGCGGGTCCTTGACGACCCGGTCGACGAGCACGCCCGTGTCGTCGGCGATCAGCACGCGCCCGTGGGTGCCCCCGACCCGCGTCGGCCGCAGCACCACCTCCTCGAGGTCGTCGAGGACCGCGTCCGGCGCGCCCTCCTGGTGCAGCTGGCGCCGCACTCCCTTCCAGCGGTTCTCGACCTCGCGGTCCCCGGCCTCGTTGGCGCGCGTCGCGTCGATGTACACCGTCGCGAAGGGGCCAGGATGGCCGAGGAGGGGCTTGAGCCAATCGATCTTCATGCGAACACCTCATGACGTCCGTCGGCGTGGCGGGAGGGCCGCCCGACGCGGCGGTGCCGACGCCGGGGGCCCGCCCTGGGTCCCCACCAGGGTCCGTCAGATCGACGGGGGTCGCCACCGCGCGTCGGGGCCGGGAGACGCCTCGCGCCGGCCTCCGGGCCGTCGCCCGGGCCGCTCCCGGGCCGTCAGGAGTAGGTGTCGAGGACCGGGGTCCCCTCGCCCGCGGCCGCGTGCTCGGCGGCGATGCGCTCGTGGTGGCGGATGACCTCGTGGACGATGAACGCGCGGAACTGCTCGGCGAACTCCGGATCGAGACCGGCGGAGCTCGCGATGCCCGTGAGCCGGGCGATCTGCTGGCGGTCCCGGTCCGGGTCGGCGGGCGGGAGCCCGCCCTGCGCCTTGAGCTCTCCCACGCGGCGCGTGAACTTGAACCGCTCCGCGAGCAGGTGCATGAGCGCCGCGTCGATGTTGTCGATGCTGTCGCGCAGGCGGAGGATCTCGTCGGGGACGGCGGGCTGCCCGGGGTCGTTCGTCACCCACCGATCCTAGGGGTGCCCGTCGGGCGTCGAGGAACTCGATACTCGGAGTACGGAGTAAAGTGGCTCGCCGTCCCTCCCTACCGTCCCACTCAGCGGAGAGTTTCATGACGGAACACACGTCGCCGAGCCTCGTCGAGGTCTCCCCCACGGCGACCATCAGCACCCTCCTCACCGACCGTGTCGCGCGCGCCCCCCGGGCGACGCTCGTCGAGCGCCGCACCACCGCCGACGGTCCGTGGGAGCGCGTCACCGCGCAGGAGTTCGAGGACGACGTCGTCGCGGTCGCCCGCGGCCTCCTCGCGCGCGGCATCGAGCCCGGCGACCACGTCGCGATCATGTCGCGCACCCGCTACGAGTGGACCCTCCTCGACTTCGCCGCCTGGGCCGTGGGTGCCGTGCCCGTCCCCGTCTACGAGACGTCGTCCGCCGAGCAGGTGCACTGGATCCTGTCGGACGCGGGCGTCCGGCTCGCCGTCGTCGAGACGGCCGCCCACGCGGCCGAGGTCGCGACCGTGCGCGACCGCCTGCCCGGTCTGGAGGACGTCCTCGTCGTCGAGGACGGCGCCGTCGACGCCCTGCGCGCCGCCGGGGCCGACGTCCCGGCCGCGGACGTCGAGCGCCGTCGGGCCGCGCAGCGCGTCGACGACCTCGCGACGGTCATCTACACGTCCGGGTCGACGGGGCGCCCCAAGGGCGTCGAGCTCACGCACCGCAACTTCGTGCACCTCGCGCTCAACGGCCGGGCCGGCCTCGCCGAGATCCTCGACGCCGACGGCGCACGCACCCTGCTGTTCCTGCCGCTCGCGCACGTGTTCGCCCGGTTCATCCAGGTCGTCGTCGTCGCGTCGAACGCGGTCCTCGCGCACTCCTGGGACACGAAGAACCTCGTCGCGGACCTCGGCTCGTTCCACCCGACGTTCCTGCTCGCCGTGCCGCGCGTGTTCGAGAAGGTCTACAACACCGCCGAGCAGAAGAGCGGGACCGGGGCCAAGCGCAAGATCTTCCACTGGGCGGCCAAGGTCGCCATCACCTGGTCCCGGGCACTCGACGCCCCGGGCGGCCCCGCGCTCGGGCTGCGCCTCCAGCACGCCGTCGCGGACCGGCTCGTCTACTCGACGCTGCGCGCCGCGATGGGCGGCCGGCTCACCTACTCCATCTCCGGCGGCGCGCCGCTCGGCGAGCGGCTGGGCCACTTCTACCGCGGGGTCGGGCTGCGCATCCTCGAGGGCTACGGCCTCACCGAGACCACGGCCCCCACGGCCGTGAACCTGCCCGGCCTGACGAAGATCGGGACGGTCGGGCCCGCGTTCCCCGGCACGTCGCTGCGCATCGACGCGGACGGCGAGCTCCTGGTCAAGGGCGACCACATCTTCCGCGGCTACCGCAACCAGCCCGACCTCACCGCCGAGGCGCTCCAGGACGGCTGGTTCCGCACCGGCGACCTCGGCGCGTTCGACGACGACGGCTACCTGCGCATCACGGGCCGCAAGAAGGAGATCATCGTGACCGCCGGCGGCAAGAACGTCGCGCCGGCCGTGCTCGAGGACCGGCTGCGCGCGCACCCGCTCGTGAGCCAGGTCGTCGTCGTGGGCGACCAGCGCCCCTTCATCGGCGCCCTCGTCACGCTCGACGCCGAGATGCTGCCGGGCTGGCTCGCGACGCACGGCCTGCGTCCGATGGACGTCGAGACGGCCGCGCACGACGCCGACGTGCTCGCCGCGCTCGACCGCGCCGTCGCGCACGCCAACGAGGCCGTCTCCCGGGCCGAGTCGATCCGCAAGATCACCGTGCTCACGACGGACTTCACCGAGCAGAACGGCTACCTCACGCCGTCGCTCAAGGTGAAGCGCCGCCTGGTCATCGACGACTTCGCCGACACGATCGACACGCTCTACGGCTCGAAGGTCGGCGCCGACGCCTGAAGCCCCACCCCCGGCCCCGGGGCCCGGGGCCCGGGGCCCCGGCCCCCACCCCTGCCCCGCAGCACGGGCTGAGCAGGTGGTCCTGGTGCGTCCGGGCGACCGGACGGACCAGGACCACCTGCTCGGCCGAGCTACATCGCCTGGTCGGCGGTCGTCGGTGTCAGGCGGACTTCTCGCGCGGAGTGCGGGCGCGCGCGGTCGTGGTGCGCGGCACGATCGTGGGATTGACGTTGTCCAGCACGACCTCACGCGTGATCACGACCCGCTCCACGTCATCACGCGACGGCACGTCGAACATCACCTGCTGCAACACCT
>NZ_NEDO01000007.1:0-222849 GCF_002127155.1 Cellulosimicrobium sp. KWT-B
ACAGGTCCTCCCCCGCACCCGTCTCGATCGGCGCACCAAACCCCACACCCCGCTTGCGCGCCCGCGCCGCCACGATGTCGTCCAACCCCGCAAAAGCCCCCGCCACGATGAACAGCACGTTCGAGGTGTCCACCTGGATGAACTCCTGGTGCGGATGCTTACGACCACCCTGCGGCGGCACCGACGCCGACGTGCCCTCGATGATCTTCAACAACGCCTGCTGCACACCCTCACCCGACACGTCCCGCGTGATCGAGGGGTTCTCCGCCTTCCGCGCCACCTTGTCGATCTCATCGATGTAGATGATGCCCGTCTCCGCCTTCTTCACGTCGAAGTCCGCCGCCTGCACCAGCTTCAACAGAATGTTCTCCACGTCCTCACCGACATACCCCGCCTCGGTGAGCGCCGTCGCGTCCGCGATCGCAAAAGGCACGTTCAACATCCGCGCCAACGTCTGCGCCAGATACGTCTTGCCCGTCCCCGTCGGACCGATCAACAAGATGTTCGACTTCGCCAGCTCCACGTAGTCCGCGTCGTCCGGGTTCGAGGGCTTGGCCTGCTCGCCCGCCTGCACGCGCTTGTAGTGGTTGTAGACGGCGACGGCCAGGGCCCGCTTCGCGGCGTCCTGGCCGATGACGTACTGCTCGAGGAACTCGAAGATCTCCTTGGGCTTGGGCAGCTCCGTGAGACCGAGCTCCGTCGCCTCGGCGAGCTCCTCCTCGATGATCTCGTTGCAGAGGTCGATGCACTCGTCGCAGATGTACACGCCGGGGCCCGCGATGAGCTTCTTGACCTGCTTCTGCGACTTGCCGCAGAACGAGCACTTCAGCAGGTCGGCACCGTCTGAGATACGAGCCACTACGCGTCTCCTTGTCCCGGTGACCGGTCCTCCGCCCGTCGGGTTCGACGGCGCGGGGCCCGGGCACGGCCGAGCGGGTCCTGCTCCCCATTCCACACCACGGGGCCCCCGTTGTCAGGTGGGCTCTCCGCACGGGGCGCAACGTGTCGCGCCGCCGACCCCGGCGGGGACGGCGGCGCGGCGCGTGGTCAGGCGGACCGGGTCACGGCTTGTTGACCGCGACGGCCTTGCGGCTCTCGAGGACCTGGTCCACGAGGCCGTACTCCTTCGCCTGCTCGGCGGTGAGGATCTTGTCGCGCTCGATGTCCTGGCGGACCTGCTCGACCGACTTGCCCGAGTGCAGCGCGAGGGTGTCCTCGAGCCACTCGCGCATGCGGATGAGCTCGTTCGCGTGGATCTCGATGTCGGACGCCTGCGCGTAGCCGCCACCCTCCATCGCGGGCTGGTGGATGAGCACGCGCGCGTTGGGGAGCGCGAGCCGCTTGCCCGGCTGGCCCGCGGCGAGCAGCACGGCCGCGGCGGAGGCCGCCTGGCCGAGGCAGACCGTCTGGATCTGGGGCTTGATGTACTGCATCGTGTCGTAGAGCGCGGTCATCGCGGTGAACGACCCGCCCGGCGAGTTGATGTAGAGGATGACGTCGCGGTCCGGGTCCTGGCTCTCGAGCACGAGGAGCTGGGCCATGACGTCGTCGGCGGACGCGTCGTCGACCTGGACGCCCAGGAAGATGATGCGGTCCTCGAACAGCTTGGTGTAGGGGTCCTGGCGCTTGAAGCCGTAGGCCGTCCGCTCCTCGAACTGCGGGAGCACGTAGCGGGCGGACGGCGCACCGCCCGGCAGGGCGATGCCGCCGGGGCGGGCCGCGGGGCCGGCGAGGCGCTGGGCGGTGGACAGGTACTGGGACTCGGCGCTGAAGCTCACGGGTTCTCCTCGGTGAAGTCTGGTGTCCGGTGCGGGGTCAGGAACCCGTGGTGCCGCCGCCGCCGGTCACGGACGACGCGTTGGTGACGACGTGGTCGATGAAGCCGTACTCCAGCGCCTCCTGCGCGGTGAACCAGCTGTCCCGGTCGTTGTCCTTGAGGATCTGCTCGAGCGGCTTGCCGGTCTGCTCGGCCGTGAGCTCGGAGAGCACCTGCTTCATGTGCATGATGAGCTGCGCGTTGATGCGCACGTCGGTCGCCGTGCCGCCGATGCCGCCGGACGGCTGGTGCATCATGACGCGCGCGTGCGGCGTCGCGTACCGCTTGCCCTTGGTGCCGGACGACAGCAGGAACTGCCCCATCGACGCCGCCATGCCCATGGCGATCGTCGCGACGTCGGGCTGGATGTACTGCATCGTGTCGTAGATCGCCATGCCGGCCGTGATCGAGCCGCCGGGCGAGTTGATGTAGAGCCAGATGTCCTTGTCCGGGTCCTCCGCGGCGAGCAGCATCATCTGGGCGCAGATGGCGTTCGCGTTCTCGTCGCGCACCTCCGAGCCGAGCCAGATGATGCGCTCCTTGAGGAGCCGGTTGTAGATGGAGTCGTTGAGTCCGAGGCCCGGACCCTCGGCGCGGTTCACCGGGGCCGTCGCGTCGGACGGCAGGTACAGCTCGTTCACATCCATCTCCTTCGTCGCTCCCGCGGGTCGCCCCCGCCTGCGCTGCCCTGGCCGGCCGGGACGGCGTCCCGGTCCAGCCGTGCTGCAGTGACCCTAACGCGGTCCGTGCCCGCCGTTCGTCCCGGCAGGCCGCGTTTTCGCTGACGGCGCACCAGGCACCACGCCCCTCCCCGACGACGACGGCCCGCACCCTCGCGCGGAGGGTGCGGGCCGTCGTGGGGACCGTCCGGCCGGGGGCCGGCGACGCGTCAGGCCTTCGTCGCGTCCTTCTCGTCGTCCTCGACCGGGGCGTCGGCGGCGGGGGCGGCCGAGTCGTCCACGAGCGCCTCCTGGACCGGCTCGCCCGCGACGTCCTCGAGGGACTCGTCCGCGGCGGCGTCCTCGTCGTCCGAGCCGATGAACTCGGTCAGGTCGACGACGTTGCCGGCGGTGTCCTTGACCTCGATCTGGCGCAGCGCGACGGCGAGCGACTTGGAGCGCGCGACCTCGCCGACCATCGCGGGGATCTGCCCGCCCTGGTCGAGCGACTGGATGAACTGGTTCGGGTCCATCCCGTACTGGCGCGAGGCGCTCACGAGGTACTCGAGGAGCTCGTTCTGCGCGACCTTGATCTCGAGCTGCTCGGCGAGGGTGTCGAGCAGGATCTGGTTGCGCAGGGCGTCCGTCGCCTCGACCGTGACCTCGGCGCGGTGCGTGTCGTCCTCCAGACGGCCCTCGGACTCGAGGTGGCGGTGCACCTCGGCCTCGACGGCGCCCGCGGGGACGGGGATCTCGACGGCGTCGTTGAGCGCCTTGAGGAGCTCGTCGCGCGCGGCGACGGCCTGGTTCGACGTCTTGATGCTCGCGACCTGCTCGCGCAGGTCTGCGGTGAGCTCCTCGAGCGTGTCGAACTCGGAGGCGAGCTGGGCGAAGTCGTCGTCGGCCTCGGGGAGGTCGCGCTGCTTTACGGAGGTGGCGGTGACGGTGACCGCGGCCTCCTTGCCCTCGTGCTCGCCGCCGGCCAGCGGCGCGTTGAACGTGGTCGTCTCCTCGGCCGACAGGCCGGTGAGCGCCTCGTCCAGGCCCTCGAGCATGTTGCCCGAGCCGATCTGGTAGCTCACGCCGGAGACGGAGTCGACCTCCTCGCCGTCGATCTCGGCCTTCAGGTCGAGCACGACGAAGTCGCCCTCGGCCGCGGGGCGGTCGACGCCGACGAGGGTGCCGAAGCGCTCGCGCAGCGCGTCGAGGCGCTCGGTGACGTCCTCGTCCGTGACCTCGGCGGGCTCGACGGTGATCGCGAGCGAGTCGAGCGCGGGCAGCGTGATCTCGGGGCGGACCTCGACCTCGGCGGTGAAGACCAGCTGGCCCTCGCCGGCCTTCGCCGGGATCTCGGTGACCTCGACCTCGGGCTGGCCGAGGGGGCGCAGGTTCTCCTCGCTCGCGGCCTGGCGGTAGAAGCCGGAGAGCGCGTCGTTGACGGCGTGCTCGATCACGGCGCCCCAGCCGACGCGCTGGTCGATGACGCGGGGCGGGACCTTGCCCTTGCGGAAGCCGGGGATGTTCACCTGCTCCGCGATGTGCTTGTAGGCGTGGTCGATGCTCGGCTTGAGCTCGTCGTACTCCACCTCGACGGTCAGCTTGACCTTGGTGGGGTCCAGGGTCTCGACGGCGCTCTTCACTTCGATGATCTCCAACTGATCGGGGCGGGCCGCAGGCGGCCGGGGACGGCACCGCACGCGGGCGTACGGGCAACCGTCCCATCGTACGCGAGCGGTCAAGCGCGCCCGACGCGCGGACCCGACCTCGATCCTGACCCCGGACCCGACCTCGATCCGGGCCGGGGTCGCGGCCTCGGCACGACGAGCAGCACCGCGAGCGCGACGACCGCGGTCGCGACGACGGTCGGCCACCGCAGCCCCACGACGCCGAGCACGTCGAGCAGGACCGCCATGACCATCTGGCCCCCGACGACGGTCAGCGTCAGGACGAACGTGCCGAGGTGGCGCACGGCGAACGCGGCCGCGACGGTGACGACCGTCCCGAGCGGCCCGCCCAGGTAGAGCCACCACTGCGGGGGCAGCACGACGCCGTCGAGCACGCCGAACGGGACGCCGAGCGCGCACACGAGCGTGATCCCGGCGAGCCCGCCCGTGACCGAGGTGAGGGTCGCCACGAAAGGGTCGCCCGTGAGCTGCGTGACGCGGCCGTTGCCCGCCTGCTGCCCGCACAGCACCGCGCCGCCCACGAAGAGCGCCGCACCCGCCGCGACGACCGCCCACCCGGGACCGCCCGCGCTGCTCCCGAGCACCGCGATGCCCAGACCGGCGAGCGCCGCGAGGCCGGCGCCCGCACGACGCGGCGTGAGCCGCAGCGGCGCGGGCAGCCCGACGCCCCGCGCGTCGAGCGCGAGCCCGGCGACAGTCTGGCCGGCCACGGAGCAGACGGACGCGACCGCGACGCCGACGAGAGGGATCCCGGCGGCCATCGCGACGACGATCGGCACGCTGCACAGCCCGACGGCGAACCACCACCACGAGGCGGACGAGCGCACGACGGCGACCGTGGACCGGACGCGGCGGCGGGCGACCACCACGAGCACGGTCGCGAGGAGGGTGCCCACGTAGGAGAGCCACGCGGCGAGGACGGGCCCCGTGCCCGCGGCACCGAGGTCGCCGTTGAGGCGTCCCTGGAGCGAGAGGACCGCACCGCTGCCCGCGGCGACGAGCGCGGCGAGGGTCACGCGGGCTGCCGGACCGGCGGTCGCGGAGGACGGGGTCAACGGGCACCTCCCCGGGGACGGGACCGCCAGGGCGGCCCGGACGTCGACGACGTCCCGCGGCGCCCCGCAGGGCGCCGCGCGAAGGTCGGGGTGACAGGATTTGAACCTGCGACCTTCCGCTCCCAAAGCGGACGCGCTACCAACCTGCGCCACACCCCGTCGTCCGCCACGGCGGGCGGACCAGGGGCAAGTGTACTGGCGGGACGGTGCGCGACCGACGGGCCGCCGCGTGGGGGACGCCGCGGCGCGGGCGGCCCGCCGACGTTTGCTAGGGTGGCGGCCGCAGGTCGGTGGCACGCCGTCCCGGGCGGCCGCACAGGTCGACCGCCGGGCGAGCCGAGGCCCGCGCGGGCGTAGCTCAATGGTAGAGCCCCAGTCTTCCAAACTGGCTACGCGGGTTCGATTCCCGTCGCCCGCTCCGTTCGTCCCACGACCCCACGGGCGCCCCGCCTCCCCGGCGAGGCGCCCGTCGTCGTTCCCGGGCGCCGCGGACGGCGTTGCAGGGCCGCGCCGCGGACCGATAGCCTCGGGGCACGCGCGCCGTCGGCCCGCCCGGAGCTCCGGGCGACTCCCCCGGCGCGACCGACCAGGAGGAGCGAGGAATGACCGCGACGACCGCGCGTCCTGCATCGCTGCACCGCGCCGCGCCGCGCACCTCCTGTTGTCGCTGTCTCGGCTGCCGCTGACGACGGCCGTCCCCGCGTGCCCCCCGGCACGCCCGCGCACGCCCCTCGTCCCGCCCGAGCCCGTCCCGTCGCCCGCGCGCGCCCGCGCCGCCCCCGCGAGACGCTGGACCCCGGCCACCGGGCGCGCCCCGCTCCCCATCGGTACCCCCACCCGGCTCACCCCGAGCCGTCGACAGAAGAGGAAGACATGGCACGCATCTACGACGACGTCACGCAGCTCGTCGGCAACACCCCGCTGGTCCGGCTCAACAAGCTCACCGAGGGCCTCGGCGCCACCGTGGTGGGCAAGCTCGAGTTCTACAACCCCGCCAACTCGGTCAAGGACCGCATCGGCGTCGCGATCATCGACGCCGCCGAGGCGTCCGGCGAGCTGAAGCCGGGCGGGACGATCGTCGAGGCGACGTCCGGCAACACCGGTATCGCGCTCGCGATGGTGGGTGCGGCGCGCGGGTACGACGTCGTGCTGACGATGCCGGAGACGATGTCGAAGGAGCGCCGCGCGCTGCTGCGCGCGTTCGGTGCCGAGCTCATCCTCACGCCGGGCTCCGAGGGCATGAAGGGCGCGGTCAGTCGCGCGGACGAGATCGTCGCCGAGCGCGAGGGCGCGATCCTCGCCCGCCAGTTCGCGAACGAGGCGAACCCGGAGATCCACCGCCGCACGACGGCCGAGGAGATCTGGGCCGACACCGACGGCGCGGTCGACATCGTCGTCGCGGGCATCGGCACGGGCGGCACCATCACGGGCGTCGGCCAGGTGCTCAAGGAGCGCAAGCCCGGCGTGCAGATCGTCGCCGTCGAGCCGGAGGAGTCGGCCATCCTCAACGGCGGCCAGCCCGGCCCGCACAAGATCCAGGGCATCGGCGCGAACTTCGTGCCCGAGATCCTCGACACCTCGGTCTACGACGAGGTCATCGACGTCAACGCCGAGACCGCTGTCGAGTACGCACGCCGCGCCGCCAAGGAGGAGGGCCTGCTCGTCGGGATCTCGTCGGGCGCCGCGATCGCGGCCGCGCTGCAGCTCGCCGCGCGTCCCGAGAACGCGGGCAAGCTCATCGTGACGATCATCCCGTCGTTCGGCGAGCGCTACCTGTCCTCCGTCCTCTACGCCGACCTGCTGGACTGACGTGACCGACCCCCACCCCCGCGCACGGACGGCCGGCCACCGGCTGCGCCGGTTCGTGCGCGTGCTCGGCGAGGACCTCGAGGCGGCCCGACGGCGGGACCCCGCCGCGCGCAGCCGCCTCGAGGTCGCTCTCGCGTACCCCGGCGTGCACGCCGTGTGGGCCTACCGGCTCGCGCACCGCATGTGGCGCGAGCCGCTGCTGCGCCTGCCGGCGCGGCTCGTGTCGCAGGCGGCGCGCGCGCTCACCGGCGTGGAGATCCACCCCGGGGCGCGCATCGGCCGACGGCTGTTCATCGACCACGGGATGGGCGTCGTCGTGGGCGAGACGGCCGTGGTCGGCGACGACGTCGTGCTGTTCCACACGTCGACGCTCGGCGGGCGCTCGATGAAGCGGGGCAAGCGGCACCCCACGCTCGGCGACCGGGTCGTCGTCGGCGCCGGGGCGAAGATCCTCGGCCCGGTGTGGGTCGGCGACGACGTCCAGGTCGGGGCCAACGCCGTCGTCGTCAAGGACGTGCCCGCGGGCGCGGTCGCCGTCGGCGTGCCGGCCACCGTCCGGATGCCGGCGGGCGCGCCCGCCGCGCGGGAGGCCGTCGAGGACCCGTCGCTCCTCATCGAGTACGTCATCTGACGAGGACGCCGAGTGCGACCTCGGATCGGCTAGTGTGGTCGTGGGCGGTACCTGAGACCGCGCGTACCGGATACCCCCTGCCCGGTGCGCCCTCGGGTACCGCCCGCTCACCGCCGGCCGCAGCCGCCCGTCCGTGGCAGCCGGTCCCGGCACCACGACCCTCGACGAGGAGGAGCGCGCATGCGCCTCGGCATCCACACCGGCTACTGGTCCGCCGGTCCCCCCGACGGCATCCAGGACGCGATCGTGGCGGCCGACCGCCTCGGCGTCGACTCGGTCTGGACCGCGGAGGCCTACGGCTCCGACGCGTTCACGCCGCTGGCGTGGTGGGGCTCGCGCACGACCCGCATCCGCCTCGGGACCGCCGTCGCGCAGGTCTCCGCGCGCACCCCGACCGCGACGGCGATGGCCGCGCTGACGATGGACCACCTCTCGGGCGGCCGGTTCGTCCTCGGCCTCGGCGTCTCCGGGCCCCAGGTGGTCGAGGGCTGGTACGGCCAGCCGTACGCGAGGCCGCTCGCACGGACCCGCGAGTACGTGCAGGTCGTGCGCGACGTCCTGCGCCGGGAGGCGCCCGTGACGTCGTCCGGCCCGCACTACCCCCTCCCCCTGCCCGACGGCGTCGGGACGGGGCTGGGCAAGCCGCTGCGCTCGACCGTCCACCCGCTGCGCGCCGACCTCCCGATCCACCTGGCGGCCGAGGGGCCGAAGAACATCGCGCTCGCCGCCGAGATCGCGGACGGGTGGCTCCCGCTGTTCTACTCGCCGCGCATGGACGCGACGTTCCGCGAGCTCCTCGCGGACGGCTTCGCGCGCCGCGCGCCCGAGCGCTCGCCCGAGTCCGCGTTCGAGGTGAGCGCGACCGTCCCCGTCGTCGTGCGCGAGCACGTCGAGCAGGCCGCGGACCAGGTGCGCCCGTTCCTCGCGCTGTACGTCGGCGGGATGGGCGCCAAGGGGGCGAACTTCCACCGCGACGCGCTCGACCGCCTCGGGTACGCCGAGGCGTGCGACGAGATCCAGGCGCACTACCTCGCGGGCCGCAAGGACCTCGCGGCCGCCGCCGTCCCGACGGCGATGGTCGAGGACGTCGCGCTGGTCGGTCCGCCCGAGAAGATCGCGCGCGACCTCGCGGCGTGGCGCGAGACGGCGGTGACGACGCTCCTCGTCCAGGGCGACGCGACGGCCGTGCAGACGCTCGCCCCGCTCCTCGCGGCCCCGACCCCGGGCTGACCGGCCCGGCGCCGCGCGGTCAGCCGTCCGCGCCGGGGAACCACACGGCCCGGCGCAGGTCCACGCGACGCCCGTCTCGCGACAGCGGGCACCCCTCGGCGCGGAGCTCCGCGAGCGCCGCGTCGAGGTGGTGCGCGGGCGGCGACCCCGCCGCGTTGACGATCCGCCACCACGGCACCGGGGCGCCGTCGTCGTCCACCCCGGACGACCCGGCGAGCACCTGCCCGACCTGGCGCGGGCCGCCCCGCCCCAGCGACTCCCCGACGATCTCCGCGACGAGCCCGTAGGTCATGGCCCGTGCGGGCGGGACGCGCCGCACGAGGTCGAGCACCGCGGTCGCGTACTCCTGGGCGAGCGCGCGCGGGTCGGCGCGGTCGTCGTCGCCGCGTCCGGGGGTGCGTCGTGCCATGGCGCCCGACCCTAGCCGTCGCGAATGTCCTGGCGCGAGCACGGCCCGGGACAGGAGGATCGGGGGCATGAGCGACCACCGACCCGCACGCCTCCCCGACGGCTACGAGCTCGTCCCCCTCACGTCCGCCGACCTGCGCGACGTGCTCGACCTCGACACCACCACGTTCCCCTCGCCCGTCGAGGTCGACGAGCTCGTCGACCTCCCGTTTCCGCTCACGTGGGAGCGCGCGCTCGGCGTAACCGTGGAGCACGAGGACGTGGACGCGCCGCCCGTCGACGGCGCGCGCCCCGTGCGGCGCGAGCTCGTGGGGATGCACGCGTCGTACCCGTTCACGCGCTTCCCGGTCCCCGGGGCGACCGCGCCGGTCGCGGGCCTCACCTGGGTGGGCGTCCACCCCGCGCACCGGCGGCGCGGCATCCTCAGCGCGATGATCGACACGCACCTCGCCCGGTGCCGCGAGCGGGGTGAGCCGGTCTCGGCGCTCTTCGCGGCGGAGGCCGCGATCTACGGCCGGTTCGGGTACGGCAAGGCCGCCGACGACGTGCGCCTCACCGTCCCACGCGGCGTCGCGCTGCGCGACGTCCCGGGCGCGGAGCGGCACACCGTCCGCATCGAGCGCGCGGACCGCGCGCGGCACGGCGAGCTCGTCGCGACGATCCACGAGCGCGCGGGCGCCGACCCGACGGGCCAGGGCGCCGGTATCAACCGTCCGGGGTGGGCGACGCGCGAGACCCCCGAGCTCCAGGCGACGTTCTGGGACGACGCCAAGGTCTGGCGCAAGGACCGCGAGCCCACGCGCATCGCCATCGTCGAGCTCGACGGCGAGCCGCGCGGGTACGCGCGCTTCCACCGCAAGCTCTCCTGGGAGGCGACGGGCCCGCGCGGCCCGGTGAGCACGGGCGAGGTCGTCGCGCTCGACGCCGCGGCCGCCCGCGCGCTGTGGGGCGTGCTCACCGACCTCGACCTCACGCACGAGGTGACGCCCTTCATGCTGCCGGTGGACGACGTCGTCACGAGCCTGCTCGTGGACCCGCGCTCCGCGTCGCCTCGCCTCGCGGACAACCTCTGGGTGCGGGTCGTGGACGTGCCCGGCGCGCTCGCCGCGCGCCGGTACGCGGCGGACGTCGACGTCGTGCTGCACGTGACCGACGAGCGCCTGCCCGACAACGCGGGGCGCTGGCGGCTGCGGGCGGAGGCCTTCGGCCCGGCGACGGCCGAGCGGACCGACGACGCGGCGGACGTCTCCCTCGACGTGCGCGAGCTCGGCGCCGCCTACCTCGGCGGGACGTCGCTCGCGGCCCTCGGCGCGGCAGGTCTCGTCACCGAGCACTCCCCCGGCGCGCTCGCGCGCACGAGCGCGGCCCTCGGCTGGCCCGTCGCCCCGGTGTGCAGCTGGGTGTTCTGACCGGTCGGGCGCACCCGGGTCCCGGGTGCGCCCGCCGTCACGTCTGGCAGACGCCGCACCAGAAGAGGTTGCGACCCGCGAGCTCCTTGAGGAGCACCGGCGTGCCGCACACCCGGCACGGCAGCCCGTCGCGGTGGTACACGTAGAACGCCTCGTCCGCGGGCACGGCGCCGGGAGCGACGTCCGTGTTCTGCCGCACGCGCCGCCGCCCGGTCGCCGCCTCGTCGGGGGCCTCCCCCGCGCCGTCGTCGCGGTGCTCGGGGCGCGTCGTGACGATCGCGCCCGTGCGCGCGCCGTCGTGCATGAGCACGACGAGGTCGTCCCACAGGCTCCGCAGGTCCTCCGCGGGCACGTCGCGACCGGGGCGCATCGGGTCGAGCCCGGCCCGGAACAGCGCCTCTGCGCGATAGATGTTCCCCACGCCCGCGACGACGTCCTGGTTCATGAGGAGCAGCCCGACGGGGCTGCGCGAGCGCCGCACCGCGGCGACGAACGCGTCGCGCGGGTCGGGCTCGCCGGGGCCCGGGTCGCGGATCGGGTCCGGCCCGAGCCGGTCCTCGACCGCGCGCTTCTCGTCGTCCGTGACGACCTCGCACGCCGTCGGGCCGGTGAGGTCCGCGACCGCGTGCGCGCCGACGAGCCGGACGCGCACGGCGCCGCGCGGCGGCGGGGGCGACCAGGCGTCGTCGGGCCCTTGCGACGCCGTGTCCCCCGGGCCCGCCGGGACGGTCTCGCGCTCGCCGATCCGGCGCCGCGGCGCGCCGATCGCGTGCACGACGGCGGTGCTGCCGTCGCCCGCGAACGTCCACGCTCCGTAGAGGCCGAGGTGCACACGGAGCCAGCGGACGTCGTCGGACGCGCCGCCCGGCTCCGCGAAGCCGAGGAACATCTGCTTGCCCCACGCCTCGCTCGCGACGAACACGCGGCCGTCGAGCAGGGCGGCTCCCGCGGCGAACCGGCCCTGCGGGCTGCTCACCGCGAGCGGCTCGCCCGTGAACAGCTCGCCGAAGGCGCGCGCGAGGCGGTGGACGGTGTGGCCCTCGGGCACGTCAGGCCGAGGTGCCGCGCGCCGCCTCGTACGCCGCGAGCTGGTCGATGCGGCGCTGGTGGCGCGGGTCGCCGCTGAACGGCTCCGCGAGGAACGCGTCGACGAGCGCGACCGCCTCGTCCACCGAGTGCTGGCGCGCGCCCACCGCGACCACGTTCGCGTCGTTGTGCTGGCGCCCGAGGCGCGCGGTCTCCAGGTTCCAGGCGAGCGCCGCGCGCACGCCGACGACCTTGTTCGCCGCGATCTGCTCGCCGTTGCCCGAGCCACCGATGACGACGCCCAGCGAGCCGGGCTCCGCCGCCACCGCCTCGCCCGCCGCGAAGCAGAACGACGGGTAGTCGTCCTGCGCGTCGTAGGTGTGGGCACCGTGGTCGACGACGTCGTGGCCCGCCGCCCCCAGGTGCTCGACGAGATGGGTCTTGAGCTCGTAGCCGGCGTGGTCCGCGGCGAGGTGAACGCGCATGGGCTCATCATGCCCCAGCGGGCCCCCTCGCCGCCGGGGTGAGGCCGTAGCCTGAGACGCATGACACAGACCTCCCCGACGTCCACGCCTCCGTCCTCGTCCGGCCCGGCCGACGCGGCGCGCTCCGGCATCGACCTCGACGCGCTGGACCCCGCGGTCCGCCCGCAGGACGACCTGTACCGCCACGTCAACGGCCGCTGGCTCGCGACGCACGAGATCCCCGCCGACCGCGCGATGGACGGCGCGTTCCGGGCGCTCTACGACCAGGCCGAGGTGCACGTCCGCGAGATCATCACGGACCTCGGGGAGCAGGTCGCGGCAGGCGGGGCGGACGTCGGGCCGGACGCGGCGAAGGTCGGGGCCCTCTACGCGAGCTTCATGGACACCGAGCGGATCGAGGCGCTCGGCACCACGCCGCTGCAGCCCGACCTCGCGCTCATCGCGTCCGCCACGACGCAGGCCGAGCTCACCGGGGCGCTCGGCGCCCTCCAGCGCACGGGCGGCGCGGGCGCCGTCGGCTTCTGGGTCGACAACGACGCGAAGGACCCCGAGCGGTACGTCGCCTACCTCTACCAGTCCGGGCTCGGCCTGCCGGACGAGGCGTACTACCGCGAGGACCAGTACGCCCCCGTCCGCGAGAAGTACGTGCCGCACGTCGCGCGCATGCTCGCGCTGGCGGGCGTCACGTCCGAGACGTGGGGCGCGACGCCCGAGGACGCCGCCGAGCGGATCATGGCGCTCGAGACGAGGCTCGCCGCGAAGCACTGGGACGTCGTGCGCGACCGCGACGCCGACCTCACGTACAACCCGCGGACGCTCGCCGCGCTCGTCGAGGAGGCCCCCGGGTTCGACTGGCGCGCCTGGGTCCTCGCGCTCGGCGCGCCGCAGGGCTCGCTCGACGACGTCGTGGTCCGCGAGCCGGACTTCGCGGCCGGGTTCGCCGAGCTCTGGGCGAGCGAGCCGCTCGAGGACTGGAAGCTGTGGATGGTGTACCACCTCGTCACCGCCCGGGCGCCCTACCTCTCCGAGGACCTCGTCGAGGCGAACTTCGACTTCTACGGGCGCACCCTGTCGGGCGCGCAGGAGGTCCGCGAGCGCTGGAAGCGCGCCGTCTCCGTCGTCGAGGGCGCGCTCGGCGAGGCCGTCGGCGCGCAGTACGTCGCGCGGCACTTCCCGCCCGCGCACAAGGCGCGCATGGAGGAGCTCGTCGCCTCCCTCGTGGCCGCCTACCGCGAGTCGATCACGACGCTCGACTGGATGACGGACGAGACGAAGGAGAAGGCGCTCGCCAAGCTCGAGGCCTTCACGCCGAAGATCGGCTACCCCGTGCGGTGGCGCGACTACTCGGCGCTCGTCGTCGACGCGCACGACCTCGTGGGCAACGTGCGCCGCGCCCACGCGTTCGAGCAGGACCGCGAGCTCGGCAAGATCGGGCGCCCGCTCGACCGCGACGAGTGGTTCATGACACCGCAGACGGTCAACGCCTACTACAACCCGGGCATGAACGAGATCGTCTTCCCCGCCGCGATCCTGCAGCCCCCGTTCTTCGACCCCGAGGCCGACGACGCCGTGAACTACGGCGGCATCGGCGCGGTGATCGGCCACGAGATCGGTCACGGCTTCGACGACCAGGGCTCCAAGTACGACGGCGCGGGCCGCCTCGAGGACTGGTGGACGGCGCGCGACCGCGAGGAGTTCGAGAAGCGCACGACGGCGCTCGTCGCCCAGTACGACGCGTACCGCCCCGCCCAGCTCGGCGAGGACGGCCCGCACGTCAACGGCGCGCTGACCATCGGTGAGAACATCGGCGACCTCGGCGGCCTGTCGATCGCGCTCAAGGCCTACCGCATCGCGCTCGGCCGTCCGCTGGACGAGGCGCCCGTCGTCGACGGGCTCACGGGCATCGAGCGCGTGTTCCTCGGCTGGGCCCAGGTGTGGCAGTCGAAGGGCCGGGACGAGGAGGTCGTGCGCCGCATCGCGACGGACCCGCACTCGCCCAACGAGTTCCGCTGCAACGGGGTCGTGCGCAACGTGGACGAGTTCTACGACGCCTACGACGTGCAGCCGGGCGACGCGCTCTACCTCGCCCCCGAGGAGCGCGTGCGCATCTGGTGACCCCGGACGCACGAAGGGCCCGCGGCGGGTCGTCCCGCCGCGGGCCCTCCTGCGTGGTGGTCGGGCCGGTCAGAGCGTCCGGATGCCCGCGCGCGCGATCGTGAAGCCCTTGCCCGTGGCGTCGTCGCGGCACGTCATGCCGGTCTCGGCGCTGTCGCACGTGAAGGGGCCGACCGTCTTGGAGGTGCCGTAGTCGAGGATCGCGGTGTCCCCCGGCGCGGGCTGCGGCTGCTCGGCCGCGGGCACGCACGGCTGGTCGACGCTGCCGTCGGCGTCCAGGACGACCTTGTAGCCGACCGTGCCGTCGCACCCGTCGACCGGGGCGGGCTGCGTGCCGAGCTGGGCGATCACGCACGTCGCGCTGACGTCGGTCACCTCGCACGTGATGTTCCGCGACTCCGACGCGAACGTCTCGGACACCGTGGGCTCGGCCGGCGCCGGCTCCTCGGCGCCGTCCGTGGCGGTCGCCGCCGGGGACGTCGACGCCCCGCCGAGCGGTTCCTCGTCGCCTCCGCCGAGCAGCGAGATCGCGAAGACGATCGCCCCGAGGACGAGCAGCGCGTCGACGACGATGAACGCGATCCACCCCGCGCCCAGCCGGTTCGAGCCGCGACCGCCGCCGTCCCCGCCGCGCCCGTCGCGCCGGCCGGCCGACGGGCCGGACGGGGCGCCCGTCCCTCCCGACGAGACTCGCGGGGCGGCGGCGGCCGGGGCCGCCGAGGCCGGCGGGTGGTAGGCGGGCTGCTGCACGGGCGGCGTGGCGGCCGCGTAGGCGGGCTGGGCGGTCGGCTCGTACGCCGCGGTCGCGCCCGCGTACGGACCGGCCGCAGCGTGACCGGCGGCCGTGTCACCCGGCGCGTAGCCGGGACGGCCCGCGGCAGTCCCGACCGGGGCCGCGACGCCGAACCCGTTCTGCTCGGTCGCGTAGCGCACGCGCTGCGGCGGGACCGGCGACGGCGAGGGCGCCGGGACCGCGGGCTGCGCCGCCGTCGGGAGCTGGGTGATCGGCGTCACGTGCTGGACCGTCGTCGCCTGGAAGGACGCCGCCGACGCGACGACGGTCGGCTGGCCGTCCGCGGGCGTCGCGCGCGGCGCCTGGGCCGTCGGGCCGCTCGTCGGGGCGAACGAGGGCGGACCCGAGGTCGCGTGCGCGGGCACGGGGGCGAACGCCGTGGTCGGCTGGGCGTCGTCACGACCGACCGCGGCCCCCGGGACGCCGCCGGGGGGCGGCGGCGGCGGTGGCACGGGTGCGTTCGGGGACATGCTCGGCTCCTCGCGGGCTTCCTCGGCGGACTCGCCCGGCGCGACCGGGCGGCGGGCGCTCCTGGAACCGCCCGCGAACTGACGAAGCATGGCACGAGCCACCCGCACCGGTCGAACCCCGGGAGCCCCACGACGCCCTCGGCCCCGGGGTCTGCACGACGTCCGCACGGCGTCCGCACGACGCCGGCGCCGTGCCCGACGTCAGTCGAAGACCGGGCCCTGCGTGCGCGTGCGCTTGAGCTCGAAGAAGCCCGGCGTGCTCGCGACCAGGACGCACCCGTCCCACAGCCGCCCGGCGGCCTCGCCCTTCGGCGCGGGCGTCACCACGGGGCCGAAGAACGCCGTCCCGCCGAACGCGACGACGGGCGTCCCGACGTCCTCGCCCACGCGGCCGATGCCCTCGGCGTGCGACGCGCGCAGCTGCTCGTCGTAGGCGTCGGAACCCGCGGCGTCGGCGAGCGACGCGGGCAGGCCCACCTCCGCGAGCGCCTCGAGCAGCACCGCGTCGTAGTCCGTGCGGCCGCCCGGGTGCAGGCGCGTCCCGATCGCGTCGTAGAGGGGCTTGACGACGTCCTCGCCGTGCTCGACGCGCGCGGCGGTGACCACGCGCACCGGGCCCCACGCCTTCGCCATGAGCTCGCGGTACTCCTCCGGCAGGTCGCGGCCCTCGTTGAGCACCGCGAGGCTCATCACGTGCCAGCGGACGGTGACGTCGCGCACCTGCTCGACCTCGCCCATCCAGCGGCTCGTCATCCACGCCCACGGGCACACGGGGTCGAACCAGAAGTCGGCGACGCGCAGGTCGTCCTCGGTCGCGGTGGGGTCGGTCGTCGCGGTGAGCGTCACGGGGCGGTCTCCTTCGTCGTCGGGCGCGCCCGGGGTCCGGGTCGCCGGGGCGCGGCGGCCGGGCCGACGGCGTCCCCACCCCGTTCCGACACCGCGCGACCGCAGCGTATTCCCGGGAGCGGGCGCGGGCACGCGTGGGATGATCGTCCGTGGCCCACAGGCCGCCGTCGAGGCCGACCGGCCCGACCACGAGACCGAGGAGATGCAGTGCCCGGAGAGAACCTCACCCGCGCCGAGGCGAGCGAGCGCGCGGCGATCGTCGACGTCCAGTCCTACGAGGTCGACCTCGACCTCACGACGGGGGCGACGACGTTCGCGTCGACGACCGTGGTGCGGTTCACCGCGACCGAGGGCGCGAGCACGTTCGTCGACCTGGTCGCGCCGACCGTGCGCGAGGTCGTGCTCAACGGCCGTGCGCTCGACCCGGCGCAGGTGTTCGCCGACTCGCGCATCGCGCTCGACGGCCTCGCGGCCGACAACGAGCTGCGCGTCGTCGCCGACTGCGCGTACACCAACACGGGCGAGGGCCTGCACCGGTTCGTCGACCCGGTCGACGGCGAGGTCTACCTCTACACGCAGTTCGAGGTCCCGGACTCGCGGCGCGTGTTCGCCGTCTTCGAGCAGCCCGACCTCAAGGCGACGTTCGCGTTCACGGTCAACGCACCCGCGGCGTGGGAGGTCGTGAGCAACCAGCCGACGCCCGCGCCCGAGGCGCTCGGCACGAAGGCCGACCCGACCGGCACCGGCGCCGGCGACGTCGAGGTCGCGCGCTGGGCGTTCGAGCCGACGCCGCGCATCTCGTCGTACATCACCGCGCTCGTCGCGGGGCCGTACGTCGTGGAGCGCAGCGAGCTCACGTCGTCCGACGGCCGCACGATCCCGCTCGGGGTCTTCTGCCGCGCGTCGCTCGCCGACCACATGGACGCCGACTACGTGTTCGACAAGACGCGCGAGGGCTTCGCGTTCTTCGAGTCCGCGTTCGAGCACCCGTACCCGTTCGACAAGTACGACCAGCTCTTCGTGCCCGAGTACAACATGGGCGCGATGGAGAACGCCGGGTGCGTGACGTTCACCGAGACGTACGTCTTCCGGTCCAAGGTCACCGACGCCGTCAAGGAGCGTCGCGTCGTGACGATCCTCCACGAGCTCGCGCACATGTGGTTCGGCGACCTCGTGACCATGAAGTGGTGGAACGACCTGTGGCTCAACGAGTCGTTCGCGGAGTACGCGTCGACGCTCGCGACCGCCGAGGCGACGGAGTGGCGCGAGGCGTGGACGACGTTCGCCGCGATGGAGAAGTCCTGGGCCTACCGCCAGGACCAGCTGCCCTCGACGCACCCCATCGTCGCGACGATCAACGACCTCGAGGACGTGTTCGTCAACTTCGACGGCATCACCTACGCCAAGGGCGCGTCGGTGCTCAAGCAGCTCGTCGCGTGGGTCGGCAAGGAGCAGTTCCTCGCCGGCGTCGCGGCGTACTTCCGCAAGCACGCGTGGGGCAACACCGAGCTGCGCGACCTGCTCGTCGAGCTCGAGGCCACGAGCGGCCGCGACCTCACCGAGTGGTCCGCGCTGTGGCTCGAGACCGCGGGCGTGAACACCCTGCGGCCCGAGTTCGACCTCGACGCCCACGGCCGTTTCACCACGTTCTCCGTGGTGCAGACGGCGGCGGCCGACCACCCGACGCTGCGCCCGCACCGGCTCGGGATCGGCTTCTACGACCTCGTTGACGGCGTGCTCACGCGCGTTCACCGCACCGAGGTCGACGTGGCCGGGCCGCGCACCGAGATCCCCGAGCTGCTCGGCCTCGACCGCCCGCAGCTCGTCCTGCTCAACGACGACGACCTCGCGTACGCGAAGATCCGCCTCGACCCCGCGTCGCTCCAGGTCGCGACCGACCACCTCGCGGACCTCGCCGACCCGCTCGCCCGCTCGCTCGTCTGGGGCTCCGCGTGGGACGCGACGCGCGACGGCGAGACGCCGGCGAGCGACTACGTGCGCCTCGTGCTGGGCAACATCGCCCGCGAGACCGAGTCGACGACGATCCGCACCACCCTCAACCAGCTCGCGCTCGCCGCGAAGACGTACGTGGCCCCGGAGCGCCGCGAGGAGACGCTCGCGCACGTCGGCGACGTGCTCTGGTCGCTCGCGCAGGACGCGGCCCCCGGCTCGGACCTGCAGTTCCAGCTCGTGAAGTTCTTCGCGCACCTCGCGTCGACGCCCGCGCACGGCGAGGCGCTGCGGTCGCTGCTCGACGGCTCCGCTGCCCTCGACGGGCTCGAGATCGACACCGACCTGCGCTGGGAGATCCTCGAGGGGCTCGTCCTGCTCGACCTCGCGGACGACGCCGAGATCGAGGCGACGCTCGACGCCGACTCGACCGCGACGGGTCAGCAGTCCGCCGCGCGGGCCCGCGCGACGGTGCCCACCGCCGCGGCGAAGCGCGCCGCGTTCGACCGCCTCGTCGGCTCGGACGACGCCCCCAACGCGATCGTCCGCGCCACCACGCTCGGGTTCCAGCACGTCAACGACCCCGAGTCGCTCGCGCCGCTCGTCGGCGCGTACTTCGACGCGCTGCTCCCCCTGTGGGACCAGCGGTCGTACCACATCGCCGAGGCGCTCGTCACGGGCCTCTACCCGGCCCCGCTCGCGAGCACGGTGCTGCGCGACGCGACCCAGGAGTGGCTCGACGCCAACGCCGACGCCGCCCCGGCGCTGCGCCGGCTCGTGGTGGAGAACCTCGCCGGCGTCGAGCGCGCCCTCGCGGCCCAGGCCGCCGACGCCTGACCCCTCGGTCAGCACCCCTCACGACCGCGCGCCGGGTCGCTCCGTCCGACGGAGCGGCCCGGCGCTCGTCGTCCCGCGCGGGTCCGCGACCAGGCGGTACCGGCGTCGCGAGCAGGTGGTCCCGGCGCGTGCGGCGAGCAGGACGGGCCGGGACGGCCTGCTCGGCCGGTCAGAGAGAGTCGTTCATCGCCTTGGCGAGCGAGCGCAGGCGGGCGGAGTCGAAGAGGTCCTCGAGCAGGACGAGGTTGCCCGACGAGTCGCCGAGCGGCACCTTCCAGTTCGGGTACTCCTGGTCCGTGCCCGGCTGGTTCTGCGAGCGGCGCTCCCCCACGGCGTCGGCCAGCGAGACGCCGAGCAGCACCGCCGGGGTGCTGCGGACGAGGCGGTGCAGAGCCTCGACGAGCTCGCGCTCGGACGGGTCCTCGCCCACGAGCGAGCGCTCGCGCAGGAACGCGATCATCGCGTCCCGCTCGGCGCGCGCGGCCCGCCGCACGTCGGCGACGTCCTCCGTGAGCACGCCCAGACGGTCCCGCAGCTCGACGTGCTCGCCCGCGAGGTACCCGGCCGTGGGCGGCAGGTCGTGCGTCGTGACGGTCGCGAGCGCGAGGCGCCGGTAGTCCTCCGGGGGCAGCGGGCGGCCGTCGTCGGTCTTCTCGAACCACAGGACGGACGTGCCGAGGACGCCGCGGTCCGCGAGGTAGTCACGGACCCAGGGCTCGAACACGCCGAGGTCCTCGCCGATGACCATCGCGCCCGCGCGGTGCGCCTCGAGGCACAGGATGCCGACGAGGGCCTCGTGGTCGTAGCGGACGTACGCGCCCGCGTCGGCACGCGCCCCGCCCGGGATCCACCACAGCCGGAACAGGCCGATGACGTGGTCGATCCGGATCGCGCCCGCGTGCCGCAGGACGGTGCGCAGCATGTCGCGGTACGGGGCGTACCCGGCCCGCGCGAGCGCCCGCGGGTGCCACGGCGGCTGGGACCAGTTCTGCCCCTGCTGGTTGTACATGTCCGGCGGCGCCCCGACGGACACCCCGGTGGCGAGCACGCCGCGGTGCGACCAGACGTCGGCGCCCCCGGGGTGCACGCCGACCGCGAGGTCGTGCATGATCCCCACCGACATCCCCGCCTCGCGCGCGGTGCGCTGCGCGACGCGGAGCTGCTCGTCGGCGACCCACTGGAGCCAGCAGTAGAACTCGACGCGGTCGGCGAGCTGCTCGCGCAGCGCCGCGACGGTCGGGCCGTTCGGGTCGGACGCGCCGGGCGGCCAGTCCCGGTCGCCGTAGTGGTCGGCGAGCGCGCACCACGTGGCGAAGTCCTCGAGCCCCTTGCCCTGCTCGGCGCGGAACGCGTCGAGCGACGCCTGGCGGGCGGTGGACCGGGGCGCGGTGAACACGACCTCCAGCGCCGCCTTCTTGGCCTCCCACGCGGCGTCGCGGTCGATGGGACCGGGGTCCGTGTCGAGGTCGCGCACCGGGTCGAACGCCCACTCGACCAGCGAGCGGTCGGCCGCGGACAGGTACCCCGTCTCGCGGATGTCCTCGACCCTGATGTACAGCGGGTTGACGAAGCGGCGGCTCGTCGGGAGGTAGGGCGAGGGCGTCATCGGCGTGCGCGGCTCGGCGGCGTGCAGCGGGTTGACGAGGACGAAGTCCGCGCCGGCCTCGTGCGCGGCGAGCCAGGCGAGGTCGGCGAGGTCGGCCAGGTCGCCGACGCCCCACGACGCGCGCGAGCGCACCGAGTACAGCTGGGCCATGAAGCCCCACGCGCGCCGTTCCGCGACGGCGGCGGGCAGCTCGAGCCGCTGCGGCGTCACGACGAGCGTCGCGCGCGCGTGGGCGCCGTCGCTCTCGGCGTGCAGGTCGTGCCACCCGAGGGGCAGGTCGGCCGGGATCTCGAACGTCGCGCGGCCGACGCGCCGGCCGTCGACGGTGCGCGGCTCGACGAACACGTCGAGCTGGCCGAGGTGGCGGCGCTCCCGGGGGGCGCGCGCGGCGTGGTGCCCGGCGACGCCGGAGCGGCCCTGCTCCGCCTCGAGCTCGACCCAGACGTCGACGGCGGCGCCGTCCTGCACGTGCACGGGGACCGGCACGGCGTCGCCCTGCCGCACGACGACGGTCGGGGGCAGCATCTGCCGCCACGCGTCGTCGCGCGAGTGCTCGAGGCTGACGGCCACCTTCTCCGGGGACGACGCGGGGACGCCGAGGGCCTCCAGCACGGCGACGAGGGTCGAGGCCCGGACCTGGCGGCGCGTCCCGTCGAAGTCCCAGAAGTCGGACGCGACGCCGTGGGCGTCGGCCAGCTGCACCAACGGCTCGGGCAGGTCCGTCTGCGGGGGTTCGCTCACGCCTGCATCCTGCCAGACCAGGGCCTTGCGAGCAGGACGATCGCCCGGCGTGCCCGGGGCGCTCTCATGTGCCCCGGGTACCCTGCCCGCATGTCCCTCCCCCTTCTCGCTCCTGCCGTGCGCGTGCCCGCGGAGGTCCCGGAAGAGCTGAGCAACGGCTTCGACCCGAGCAACCCCGACGACTGGTTCGAGTGGTTCGTCGGCCTCCCGCTGCGCGTGCTGCTCATCGTCGTGATCGGGGCGCTCGTCCTCGCGGTCGTGCGCCGGCTCATCCGTCGCGTCTCCGAGCACATCGCCGAGGGCACGCCCACGCTCCGCGGCAAGCGGCTCAAGGGCTTCGGCGGGTCCGAGGTCGGCACGGTGCTGCTGCGCGCGAACCCGCTCGCGAGCGCCCGCCGGGCCCAGCGGGCGCGGACCGTGGGCTCGGTGCTGCGCTCGACCGCGAACATCGTCATCGGGGCGACGATCGTGCTCATGGTCCTCACCGAGCTCGGCGTGAACATCGCGCCGTTCCTCGCGTCGGCCGGCATCGCGGGCGTCGCGCTGGGCTTCGGCGCGCAGAGCCTCGTGAAGGACTTCCTCTCGGGGACGTTCATGCTCCTCGAGGACCAGTACGGCGTCGGGGACACGGTCGACTTCGGCGAGGTCACGGGCACCGTCGAGGAGGTCGCGCTGCGCGTGACGAAGGTCCGCGACGGCAACGGCACGCTGTGGTTCGTCCGCAACGGCGAGATCCTGCGGACGGGCAACAAGACCCAGGAGTGGGGTCGCGCGGTGGTGGACGTGCGCGTCGCGTACTGGGCCGACGTCGAGGCCGTGCGCGCGGCGCTGCTCGCGGCCGCCGAGGAGGTCGGGAGCGACCCGGTGCTCGGCACGTACTTCCTCGAGCCGCCCGAGGTCACGGGCATCGAGGCCATGACGGCCGAGGCGCTGCAGCTCAAGGTGCAGGTGAAGACGCAGGCCGCGATGCAGTGGGAGGTGGCACGCGCGCTGCGCTCGCGCGTCCGGCAGGCGCTGTCCGACGCCCGCATCCCGCTGGCCGGGGCGCAGCAGGTGGTCGTCCTCGACCACTCCCCGTCGCTGCCCGACGACCGGGCCGACGACCGAACCGACGCGCGGCCCGACGACCGTCCCGACGACACGGGTGACCGGTCCGCGCAGGCGGCCCGCGAGAGGCGCGGCGCCGCCGCGGCGACCGTGGTGCAGGACGTGGCGGGCGGCCCGGCGTCCTGAGCCGCGCGGCGCCGTCGGGCACGACCGCGACGGCGCCGGTCCCTCCGTACGGAGGGACCCGGGGGGACTCAGCGCAGGCCGTCGAGCTCCGCGGCGAGGTTGTCGGCCTCCGGGCCGACGATGACCTGGACGACGCGGCCCGAGCGCACGACGCCGAACGCGCCCGTCGCCTTGAGGCGCGCCTCGTCGACGAGCTGCGGGTCCGTGACCTCGACGCGCAGGCGCGTGATGCACGGCTCGAGGTCGACCACGTTGCCCTGACCCCCGAGGGCGTCGAGGATGTTCTGTGCCTTCTGGTCCGAGGGGGTGCTCATCGAAAGTGTCTCCTGAGGCGAGTCGCGGGTGGGGATCCGCGCGGGGGATCCGGGGTGTCGGGGTGCCGAGCACCTGGGAACAGCCTAGTCTCCTGGCGAGGTTGTCACCGGATCGACGCGGCCCCGCAACGCCCCCGCAACAGGGACGTGCACGGCGGCCTGGCGGTCGGACCGTGACGGGCACGCGTGCGCACCGGCCCGGGCACCCGGGTCGCACGCCCGAGGCGGACGAGGAGCGAGGGTCGTGACGGGCGGAACCGAGGACGAGGCACGGCAGGTCATCACGGGCATCGGCGTGTGCCCCGGCACGGTCGTCGGGCCGGTGGTGCTCATGCCGGAGGCGATCGACGAGCCGGCGCCCGGGCTGCGCATGGGCCCGCGCGAGGACCACGAGGCACAGGCGCGGCGCGTCGACGCCGCGGCGGAGCAGGTCGCGGGCGACCTCCAGTGCGCCGCGGACGCCGCCGACGGCGACGCGCGCGACGTCCTCGAGGCGACGGCGGCGATGGCGGCCGACCCCACGCTCGCGGCCGACGCGCGGCGCCGCGTGCTCGACGAGCACCTCGTGCCCGAGCGCGCGGTGTGGGAGGCCGCGGAGGAGGTCGTGCGGCAGTTCACCGAGCTCGGCGGGTACTTCGCCGAGCGCGCCCGCGACGTCGCGGACGTCCGCGACCGGCTCGTCGCGGCCCTCACCGACCGTCCCGCGCCCGGCGTGCCCGAGCACACCGAGCCGTTCGTCCTCGTCGCGTACGACCTCGCGCCGTCGGCCACGGCCGCGCTCGACCCCGCGCGCGTGCTGGCGATCGTCACCGACGGCGCCGGGCCGACGTCGCACACCGCGATCGTCGCGAACGCCAAGGGCATCCCCGCGGTCGTCGCTGCCACGGGAGCGAGCGCGGCGCTCGCCCCGGAGGACGTCGTGCTGGTCGACGGCGCGGCCGGGACGGTCGTCGTGCACCCGTCGCCCGAGCAGGTGGCCGCGGCGCGGGCCCGCTCGCAGCAGGTGCGCACGTTCGACGGCACCGGCCGCACGCGCGACGGGCACCGCGTGCAGCTCCTCGCGAACGTCGGCGACCCGGCGGGCGCCGCGGCGGCGGCCGCGTCCGGCGCGGAGGGCGTCGGGCTGTTCCGCTCCGAGTTCTGCTTCCTCGACCGCGAGCAGCCGCCGACCGTCGAGGAGCAGGTCGCCGCCTACCGCACCGTCTTCCGCGAGTTCGGCGGGCGCAAGGTCGTGATCCGCACCCTCGACTCCGGCGCGGACAAGCCGTTGCACTTCCTCACGGTCGACGACGAGGAGAACCCGGCGCTCGGTGTGCGCGGGCTGCGCACCGCCGCGCGCTGGCCGGAGCTGCTCGAGCAGCAGCTCGACGCGATCGCGCAGGCCGCCGCGGCCGAGGAGGCCGAGGTGTGGGTCATGGCGCCCATGGTCTCGACCGTCGGGGAGACCGAGTGGTTCGTCGAGCGCTGCCGCGCGCACGGCCTCGACGTGGCGGGCGTCATGGTCGAGGTCCCGAGCGCGGCCCTGCTCTCCGGGCCGATCCTCGCGCGCGCGGCGTTCGCGTCGATCGGCACCAACGACCTCACGCAGTACACGATGGCCGCGGACCGCCTCCTCGGGTCGCTCGCGGAGCTGAGCGACCCGTGGCAGCCCGCCGTGCTCCGGCTCGTCGAGGCGACGTGCGCGGGCGGGGCCCAGCAGGGCCGGCCCGTGGGCGTGTGCGGCGAGGCGGCGTCCCAACCGGTGCTCGCCGTCGTGCTCGTCGGGCTCGGGGTGTCGTCGCTGTCCATGACGGCGCGCGCGATCCCGGACGTGGCGGCGCTCCTGCGCGAGGTCGACGTCCACGAGTGCCGACGGCTCGCGCGCCTCGCGGTCGAGGCGGAGAGCGCGGCCCAGGCGCGCGCCGTCGTGCGCGAGCACCTGCCGGTGCTCGCCGAGCTCGGGCTGTGACGTGCGCCCGGACCGCCCCGAGCGGCGGCTCCGGGCTCGGGAGCGCGCCGCCGCCGGTGCGATGATGGGCCGGTGACGACCGAGCCCACCCCCCGCCCGACGCTGCCCGTCGCCGGCCTGTCGAACGGCGCGCCGGCCGACCCCGCGGGCGCGACCGCGCCGGTCCGCCCGAGCCGCACGTTCTACGACGAGGTCGGCGGGCACGAGACGTTCGTGCGCCTCGTCGACGCGTTCTACGAGGGCGTCGCGGACGACCCGGTCATGCGGCCCATGTACCCCGAGGAGGACCTCGGCCCGGCGCGCTGGCGGCTCACCGCGTTCCTCGAGCAGTACTGGGGCGGCCCAACGACGTACAGCGAGCAGCGCGGCCACCCGCGCCTGCGCATGCGGCACGCGCCCTTCAAGGTCAACCCCGACGCGCGCGACCGCTGGCTCGCGCACATGCGCGCCGCCGTCGACACCCTGGACCTGCCGCCGATCCAGGAGGCGACGCTGTGGGACTATCTGGAGCGCGCGGCGCACTCCCTCCTCAACACCTTCGAGGACTGACCGACCCGCCGCCCGAGCGAAGGAGCCCCCACCCGTGACCCCCGAGCCCACCCCGCCGTCGACCTCCTCGGCCTCCCCCGGCCCGACGTCGGACGCCGCCCCGCGCGAGCAGGTCCCGAACCCGCTGCACCACCTCCTCGACGTGCTGCGCCTCGAGCGGGTCGGCGACGGCGACGGGTCGGCCGCCGACCCGGAGCACTTCCGCGGCGTCTCCGTGCACCAGCCGACGGGCCGCGTCTACGGCGGGCAGGTGCTCGCGCAGGCGGTCCTCGCCGCGGGCCGCACCGTCCCCGAGGGCCGGCTCCCCCACTCGCTGCACGGGTACTTCCTGCGACCCGGCGGCCTTGACGTACCGATCGACTTCGCGGTCGAGCGGCTGCGCGACGGGCGCTCGTTCAGCGCCCGCCGGACCCACGCGATCCAGCACGGCAAGCCGATCCTGTCGATGATCTCCTCGTTCCAGGAGGAGCAGGGCGGCATCGAGCACGCGTCCGAGATGCCCGACGCCCCGGCCCCCGAGGAGGTGCCGTCCGCGCTCGACGTGCTCGGCGGCATCGACCACCCCATCGCGCGGTTCTGGTCGCACCACTCGGCGTTCGAGCTGCGGCACGTGGGCGGGTCGCTCTACCTGCACCCGGACCACGAGCCCAAGGACCACCAGATGGTGTGGATGCGGGCGCGGGGCGACGTCGGCGACGACCAGCTGCTGCACCGAGCGCTCATGGCGTACGCGTGCGACCAGGTCATGCTCGAGCCGATCCTGCGCCAGGCGGGCACGAGCTGGGTCACGCCCGACATGTCGATCGCGAGCCTCGACCACGCGATGTGGTGGCACCGCGACGTGCGCGTGGACGAGTGGCTGCTCTACGTGCAGTCGGCCCCGAGCGCCCAGGGCGGCCGAGGGCTCGGCGCCGCGCGGGTGTTCGCGCAGGACGGCACGCTCGTCGCGTCGATCGCCCAGGAGGGCATGGTCCGCCTCCCCGCGCTCTGACGGGCGACGGACGCGCGTCGGCCCGACACTGTCCTGGTGCGACTGCGCCGCGTGACCGTGACCTCGCCGGGGTACACCCGCCGCCCGAAGGGCGACGCGTGGGTGTTCCTCGACGTCGAGGGCCTGCCCCTGGCCGACGAGGAGGAGGTCGCACGGTGCGAGCGCCTCGCCGTCCCGCCCGCGTGGTCCGACGTCTGGATCTGCCGGTACCCCAACGGGCACATCCAGGCGTTCGGCCGGGACGTCGCCGGGCGCGGCCAGTACCTCTACCACGAGCAGTGGCAGGTGCGGCGGGCCCGCCGCAAGCACGACCACGTGCTCGACGTCGGCCGTCGCCTGCCCGCCGCCCGGCGCCGGGTCGCGCGCGAGCTCGAGCTCCCCGGCATGCCGCGCGAGAAGGTGCTGGCGCTCGCGTTCCGGCTGCTCGACCTCGCGTACTTCCGGGCGGGCGGCGAGATCTACGCGAAGCAGAACAACAGCTACGGCCTCGCCACGATCCGCAAGGAGCACGCGCGCGTCCGCCGCGACGGGAGCGTGCACTTCCACTACCCGGCGAAGTCGGGCCAGGTGCGTGACGTGGTCGTCGAGGACCCGGTCGTCGCCGAGCTCGTGACGACGCTCAAGCGGCGCCGGGGCGGCGTCGAGCTGCTCGCGTGGCGCGACGTGGACGCGACCGGCAGCGCGGTGTGGCACGACGTCACGAGCGCCGACGTCCAGGCCGGCATCAAGGAGCGCCTGGGCGACGACGCGACGCCCAAGGACTTCCGCACGTGGCACGCGACGGTGCTCGCCGCGCGCGCCCTGGCCGACGCTGGCGCGGCGCCCGCGTCCGAGCGCGCCCGGCGCCGGGTCGTCACGGGGATCGTCAAGGACGTCGCGGAGGAGCTCGGGAACACGCCCGCCGTGGCGCGGTCGTCGTACATCGACCCGCGGCTGTTCGACCTGTGGGAGCGGGGCGAGACCATCGGGTCGACGCGCTCGCAGACGCGCGCCGAGCGCGAGGTCCTGGAGCTCCTCGGATGAGGGCCGCGGTCACCGGGGTCACCGGGTACGTCGGCGGGCGGCTCGTGCCCGAGCTGCTCCGCGCCGGCTTCGAGGTCCGCGCGCTCGCCCGGCACCCCGAGCGGCTCGCGGGCCGCGAGTGGGCGGACGACGTCGAGCTCGTCGAGGCGGACGCGAGCGACCTGGACCAGATCCGGGCGGCGCTCCAGGGCGCCGACGTGGCGTACTACCTCGTGCACTCGCTCGGCACCGGGCGCACGTTCGAGGTCCGCGACCGACGCACCGCGCTGACGTTCGCGCGCGCGGCCCGCGAGGCCGGCGTGCGGCGCATCGTCTACCTGGGCGGGCTGTTCCCCGACGTGCCGGAGGGCGAGCTGTCGCCGCACCTCGCGTCGCGCAAGGAGGTCGGGGAGATCCTGCTCGCGTCGGGCGTCCCGACGACCGTCCTGCGCGCCGCGGTCATCCTCGGCTCCGGCTCCGCGTCGTTCGAGATGATGCGGTACCTCACCGAGCGGCTCCCGGCCATGACGACCCCGAAGTGGGTCGACAACCGCATCCAGCCGATCGCGGTCCGCGACGTGCTGCGCTACCTCGTCGGCTCGGCCTCGATGCCCGACGACGTGTCGCGCGGCTTCGACATCGGCGGCCCCGACGTGCTCACCTACCGCGACATGATGCAGCGATACGCGCGCGTGGCGAACCTCCCCCGGCGGCGCATCGTCAGCGTGCCGGTGCTCACACCGCGGCTGTCGTCGCACTGGGTCGGCCTCGTCACGCCCGTGCCGAGCGGCATCGCCCGCCCCCTCGTCGAGTCGCTCCAGCACGAGGTCGTGTGCCACGAGCACGACATCGCGCAGTACGTCCCCGACCCGCCCGAGGGGCTCATCGGGTTCGACCGGGCCGTCGAGCTCGCGCTGGAGCGCATCCACGACGGCGAGGTCACGACACGCTGGTCGTCCGCGTCGGTGCCCGGGGCGCCGTCGGACCCGCTGCCGAGCGACCCGGACTGGGCGGGCGGCTCGCTCTACGTGGACGAGCGCCGCACCGTCGTGGACGCGCCGCGCGAGGTGCTCTGGCGCGTGATCGAGGAGATCGGCGGGCAGGGCGGCTGGTACTCGTGGTCGCTCGCGTGGCGCGTGCGCGGCCTCATGGACCGGGTCGTCGGGGGGCCGGGCCTGCGCCGCGGCCGGCGCGACGAGCGCTACCTCCGCGTGGACGACGAGCTCGACTGGTGGCGCGTCGAGGCGATCGAGCCCGGACGTCGGCTCCTGCTGCGTGCCGAGATGCGGCTCCCGGGCCTCGCGTGGCTCGAGCTGCGCGTCGACGAGGCGGCGGCCGAGCTCCCCGACGCGACCGACCCCGACGCGCCGGGTCCTTCGCCCGAGGACGCCAGCGGGCCGGGCCGGACCTACTTCGCGCAGCGCGCGCTGTTCCACCCGCACGGGCTCGCGGGCCAGCTCTACTGGTGGGCCGTCAAGCCGTTCCACGGCGTGGTGTTCGGCGGGATGCAGCGCAACGTCGCCGAGGCCGCCGAGCGCGCCGCGCGCAGCGGTCGCCCCTCCGCGGACCGGCCGCGGGACGACCGAGAGGCGGGCTGACCGGAGCGGCGACGCACGCCGCCGCTCCGGGGGCTCAGCGGCGGCGGCGGAACGTCAGCGGCTCCTCGACGAACGGCTCCCATGCCGCGCGCTCGGCCTCGCTGATACGCCGGGGCGAGCCCGTCGCGGCGTCGACCACGACGATCGTCGTCGCGGCCTTCGCGTACGGGGCGCCGCCCGAGGTGGGGCCGGTGCGCTCGAAGCGCGCGGCGCCGTCGTGCACCTCGTAGCAGACCTCGAGGCTGGCCCCGCCGAGGTGCCCGATCCACAGCTCGACGCGGACGGGCGTGCGCGTGAAGCCGAGCGGGCGCAGGTACTCGATCTCCTGGCGCGCGACGAGGGTGTGGCTCGTCGCGTGCGGGCCGGTCTCCAGGACGGCCGTCGGCCAGGCGTCCTCGCCCGCGTCCGGGTGGGTCCAGAACGCGGTGATGCGGGCGTCCTCCAGCAGGCGGAACATCTCGACGTTGTTGACGTGCGCGTACGCGTCGAGGTCCGACCACCGCAGGGAGACGGGGACGTGCAGACGGGTCATGGAGGGTCCTCTCGCTCGACGGTGCGGCCCGGCGCGACCGGCGGGCAAATGCCCCGGTCACCGGACCGGGTCCATTCTCCACCGGCCCGCCGACCATGAGGCTCCTCCGCGCCGAGCACGAGCTTGCTGTCGTCCTGGCGCCCAGGACGACGGCAACCTCGTGCTCGGCGTCAGGAGGTCGGACGGTCAGGACGCGGCGACGAGGGCCGCAGCGCGGCAGCTCGCGAGCGCGGAGAGCTCCTCGCCCACGGGGAGCCGCACGAGCCGGTCGGCCACCTGGCCGACGGCGTCACGCAGCCGCCGTCGGGCGCGCGCCGCCCGCCGTCGTCCGCCCACCGCGGCCGCGGCGCGCGAGACGAGCGCGACGAGCACGCCCACGACGATCCCGCCGAGGGCGAGCAGCGTCGGCCACGGCAGCTCCGGGGCTCCGGGACCGCCGAGCGTGAGGACCGGCGTCGGCGGCTCGGGCAGGCGCAGGTAGGTGAACCCCCACAGCGCGGCGAGCCACAGCAGGCCCACGACGAGCGCCGCGAGCACGAGCCACTGGAACGCGCCGACGACGCGCCACCACACCGGACGGCGGGCCGCCTCGAGCTCGGTCCCCGCGACGGCCTGGTCGAGCGCGTCGGCGAGGTCGGCCGCACCCTCGGACGCCCGACGGCGCACGGCGAGCGCCCAGTCGTCCGGCACGCCCGCGGTGGCCTCGGCCGCGTAGTCGCGCACCGCCGTCTGGGCGCCGGCCCGCAGCGCGGCACCGACCGCCGGGAGCGAGGTCCGCGCGAGCTCGGGCCGGCTCGCGCTCTCGCCCGTGCCCAGCTCCTTCGCCGCCCGCGCGCGGGCCGAGCCCGGCGCAGGCCCGGTGCGCAGCCCGATGCGGCGCAGGGGGTCGGGCCGGAACCGGCCGACCCAGCGCGTCACGGGCCAGCCCGTCGCGGCGCGCGCGTCCCGCACGGCCGAGCCGCGCACGGCGGCGACGACCGTCGGGACGCCCGCCGCGGCCTCCAGGGCGTCGACGAGGCCGTCGCGCGCGCGGCGCGCGGCGCGCTCCGGGACGGGCTCCCCGCACGCCGCCGCGACGCGGCGCGCGACGGCGCGCACGTCGGCCGCGAGCCGGTCGTTCGACGCACGCCGCCGGGCCGCGGCGTCCGCGAGCAGCCCCCGCAGCTCGTCCAGGCCCTGGCCGGTGCGGGCCGAGACGCCGAGCACGCGCGCGTCGGCGAGCCCGTCCTCGGCCGCGAGCCGGCGCAGGTCGGCGAGGCACGCGTCGGCGTCGGCGGGCGTGAGCCGGTCCACCTGGTTGAGCACCAGGACGACGACCGACCCGTGCCCCGCGAGCGGGCGCAGGTAGCGCTCGTGCAGCGCGGCGTCCGCGTACTTCTGCGGGTCGACGACCCACACGAGCAGGTCGGCGCGCTCGACGAGGCGTTCCGCGCGCACGCGGTGCTCGACGACGACCGAGTCGTGGTCGGGCAGGTCGAGCAGCACGAGGCCGCTCGTGAGCTCACCCGCGCGGCGACCACGCAGGAGCGCGCGCAGGCCGCCGCCCGCGCGCGCGTCGCCCGGGTCGCCGGACGTGAGCGGGGTGCCCATCTCGTGGCGCCGCCGCACCTCGAGCCAGTCGAGGAGGGCGGCCGGTCCCGCCGGGCCGGCGGCGGGTCCGGACGCGCCCCACACCGCGGCGAGCGGGTGGGACGTCGTGGGCCGCTGCACCCCGACCGTCGCGAGCTCGGTGCCCGCGAGCGCGTTGAACACCGACGACTTGCCGGAGCCGGTCGCGCCCGCGAGCGCGACGACGGTGTGGTCGGCCGAGAGCCCGGCCCGCTCGCGCGCGCGGGCGACGACGGTCCGCGCATCGGCGAGCAGGTCGGCGTCGACGCGCCCCTCCCCCGCGCGCACGGCGGTCTCCAGCGCGGTCGTGCGCGCCGCGAGGTCGATCGTCATGCCTGCTCACCCCCCAGCAGGCGGCGCCAGAACCCCGGCCGCCGGGCCGGCTCTGCCGCCTCGTCCCCCGGCGCGACCGCGGGCTCGTCCGGAGGCGGGGGCGTCCACCCCGCGCCGCGCAGGAGACGCGCCGCGTGCCGGCCCACGGCGGTCCGGCCGCCGTCCGCACCGGGCGCGACGGCGGGGCGAGCGGACCGCTCGACCCGGGCCGCGGCCTCGACCGCGCGCGCCGCCTCGAGGACCGAGCGGGCGGTCTCGTCGGCGTCGGCCGTCCCGAGGGCGTCGAGCTGCGCGGTGTAGCGCAGCGCCTCGTCGTCGAGCACCACGCGCACCCGCTCCGCGAGCCGCTCGCGCGCGGTCCGGGTGAGGCGCCGCACCGCGTCGTCGCCGAACACGGCCTCCAGGAGCTTCTGCGCGAGGATCGCCGTCCCGCCTGCGATCCCGACCTCGGCGCCCGTCAGGCCGCCGGTCGACGCGAACACGACGACCATGAGGCTCAGCCCCAGCCCGTTGATCCCGAAGGACAGCGCCCGCGCGGCGCCACGCTTGCCCGCGCCCTGCTCGCGCACGAGGTCGAGGACGTCGGACTGCCAGCCCCGGATCTCCTCCGCGACGCGCGCCCGCACGCCCGCGGACGACCGCGCCAGGTCGAGGCCGTCGAGCAGGGCCGACCCCGCCGGGTCCGCGCGCCACCCGCCGTAGGCGCGCTCGGCCGCGACGTCCGTCGCGTCGAGCACCACCGCCTCCAGCCCGTGCGCGATCGCCTGCTCGACCTGCGGCGCCTGCGCCGGGCGCCCGCGGAAGAACGCCGCGAGCGCGTCGCGGACCCGGCCGACGCCCTGCTCGACGGAGCGGAACAGCTCGCTCGTGCCCACGAAGTCCTGCCAGCGCGCGAGCACCTCGCCGCGCAGCAGCGCGCCGTCGCTCGTCGCGGCGTCCACGGTCGTCGCCGCCTCGTCGTACGCGCGCACGACGACGCCGCGCAGGCGCGCGTCCGACGCCGCCTGCGCGTCGGCCGCACCCGCCACGAGGACCGCCCGGCGCACGAGGTCGTCCACGACCCCGTCGCGCGTCGCGGTCGCGACCCGGTCCCGCTCGTCGCCGTCCGCACCCAGCGCGGAGAGCCACGACGCCACCGCGGCGACCGCCCGCTCGGGGAGGAAGCCGTCGACGAGCTCGGACTCCCCCACGACGAAGAGCGTCGCGGCGTCGAGGCCGTTCTCGTCCATCATCCGGCGCAGGTCGTCCGCCACGGCCTCGGTGCCCGGGTCGACCCGGTCGAGGACCATCGCGACCTGCGCGCGGCGCTCGGCGGCACGGTGCAGGAGGTCCCACGGGACGGCGTCGGCGTAGCGGGCGGCCGTCGTGACGAACAGCCACAGGTCGGCCGCGGCGAGGAGCTGCGCGGCGAGCTCGCGGTTCGCCGTCTCCACGGAGTCGACGTCGGGCGCGTCCACGAGCGCGAGGCCCTGCGGCAGCGCGTCGCTCGCGACGAGGCGCAGCGTGCGCGTCGGGTCGGGCGGCGTGGCGGGCTCGCCGGGCCTGGTCCCGGTACCGGGACCGGTCTGGGTGCCGGTCGGGGTGCCGGGGGCGGCGGACCGGGTGCCGTGCTCGCTCACGCGCGCGAGCCCGGGCAGCACGCGGTCGGTCGAGAACCAGCGCTCGTCGAGCGGGTGGTGGACGAGGACGGGCGCGCGCGTCGTCGGGCGGAGCACGCCGGGCGCTGAGACGTGCTCGCCGAGGAGCGAGTTCACGAGCGTCGACTTCCCCGCTCCGGTCGACCCGCCCACGACGACGAGCAGCGGCGCCGCGTGCGAGCGCAGCCGGGGCAGCAGGTAGTCGTCGAGCTGGTGGACCGCGAGGCCGAGGTCCTCGCGCGCCAGCGCCGCGCCGGGCAGGTCGAGCGGGAGCCGCGTGGCGGCGAGCCGCCCTCGCAGGATCTCCAGCGCCGCGACGAGCCCCGTGGTCGCCGAGGCGCTCGCCGCGACCCCACCGGCGCGCGGGCCGTCGGGGTGCGGGCCGTCGGGGCGCGGCGCGTCGGGACGCGGGCCGTCGGGGCGCGGGCCGTCGGGGGTCGACGCGTCCGGACGGACCGCGTCGTCTCCGAAGTCACCGCTGGCTGTCATCCCGTCAGTCTGCCGGAATGCCGCTGGCCAGGCCCGATGGGACACGGCAGGGCCGTCCCCGGCACCCCCGCGAGATCGGGCGTACGGGTCGAGACCGCCCCTGCGAGGGCCGACCGCGACCGCACGAGCCGGTCCCGTGGAAGGTCACTCCCTCAGGCGGTGCCGGAGCCACGCGACCCCGACCTCGGCCTGCGCCCGCTGGAACACGCGCAGGTGCGGGATGCCCGGCGGCGCCGGGTCGAGGGAGGACTTGAGGAAGTAGCCGGTCAGCGCGGCGAGGTAGGAGGTCACGGCGTCGGGCTCGACGTCGCGCGGCAGAGGGTGACGCCGCAGCACCTCCTCGGGCGGCGGACCGCCTTCGACCTGCACGGCCGGGAGCATGCCGACCGCGTCGCAGAACGCGGCACCCCGCGCGGCGCACGGCCAGTCGACCGCGACGGCGGCACGGTCGACGAGCACCGTGTTGTCGCCCCGGAGGTCGCCGTGGACGAGGTGGTCCCCCGCCGTGGCCTCGGGCCACGCCGACGCCAGCACGGCGAGCCGGTCGAGGCGGTCCGCGACCCACGGGTCGTACGTGCCCAGGCCCGCCGGACGACGGTCCGCGAGGTCCTCCCACTCGCGCCACTCCACCGTGTCCGCGAAGCGCGGGAGCGGGGAGTCGGCGGGCACCTCGACCTCGCCGATGCGGCGGGCGAGGTCCGCGACCGCCGCGAGCTCGTCGTCGCGCCACGGCGTGGCGACGGCCCGGCCGGGCACGGCGTCGAACGCCAGCGCGACCCAGGCCCCCGCACCGTCGAGGTCGTCGTCGAGCACCCAGCGGAGCGCAGGCGCCGGCGTCCCGGCGGGCAGCGCCCTCGCGGTCCGCGCCTCGAGCCGGTACAGGTCGGCGGTGAAGGGGTGCTCGGGACCGACCGCCTTGACGAACACGTCGCCCGCGTCGGTCCGGAGCGTCGACGCGAGCCCCTGCGAGTAGCCGCCGTCGTGGCTCGTCCAGCCCGAGACGCCGGCACCCAGCAGGGTCTCGAGGGCGGCGCGGACCGCCGCCGGGAGGTCGGGCCAGGAGGGGCGCACGCGCGAGGGGGCGAGGTCGAGGGTCATGCCGAGGGATCCTCGCGACCTCCGACGGGCGACGTCAACGCCTATCCGCGTCGCCGAGCCGCCACGGACGGCGGGGACGGTCCGTCCCGCTGGACCGCCGAGGTCCTGACGGCGGGGCGCCCGGAGGTCTGGACGGGCCGACGGCTCGCGAGCCCGACGGCACGACCTTCCCGCCGGCTCGGCCGGCCAGGACGGGCCCGGACGCGCCGACGCCGGGCGGGAACGGGTCCCGCCCGGCGTCGTGGCCGATCCGTGCGACGACGGTCGGTCAGTCGCGCGTGAGCTTGCGGTACGTCACGCGGTGCGGGCGGGCCGCCTCCGCGCCGAGACGCTCCACCTTGTTCTCCTCGTAGGAGGCGAAGTTGCCCTCGAACCAGTACCAGCTCGCCGGGTTCTCCTCCGTGCCTTCGTACGCGAGGATGTGGGTCGCCACGCGGTCGAGGAACCACCGGTCGTGGGACACCACGACGGCGCAGCCGGGGAACTCGAGCAGCGCGTTCTCGAGCGAGCCCAGCGTCTCGACGTCGAGGTCGTTCGTCGGCTCGTCGAGCAGCAGGAGGTTGCCGCCCTGCTTGAGCGTCAGCGCGAGGTTGAGGCGGTTGCGCTCACCACCCGACAGGACGCCCGCAGGCTTCTGCTGGTCCGGGCCCTTGAACCCGAACGACGCGACGTACGCGCGCGACGGGATCTCGACGTTGCCGACCTTGATGAAGTCGAGGCCGTCGGACACGACCTCCCACAGCGTCTTCTTCGGGTCGATGCCGCCGCGCGACTGGTCGACGTAGGAGATCGACACGGTCTCGCCGACCTTGAGCTCGCCGCCGTCCAGCGGCTCGAGCCCGACGATCGTCTTGAACAGCGTCGTCTTGCCGACGCCGTTGGGGCCGATGACACCGACGATGCCGTTGCGCGGCAGCGTGAAGCTCAGGCCGTCGATGAGCTGGCGCCCGTCGAAGCCCTTCTGGAGGTTCGACGCCTCGAGGACCAGGTTGCCCAGGCGCGGGCCCGGCGGGATCTGGATCTCCTCGAAGTCGAGCTTCCTCGTGCGCTCGGCCTCGGCAGCCATCTCCTCGTAGCGGGCGAGACGCGCCTTCGACTTGGTCTGGCGGCCCTTCGCGTTCGAGCGGACCCACTCGAGCTCGTCCTTCAGGCGCTTGGCGAGCTTGGCGTCCTTCTTGCCCTGGACCTGCAGACGCTCCTGCTTCTTCTCCAGGTACGTCGAGTAGTTGCCCTCGTACGGGTAGAGGCGCCCGCGGTCGACCTCGCAGATCCACTCCGCGACGTGGTCGAGGAAGTAGCGGTCGTGCGTGACGGCGAGGATCGCGCCCGGGTACGTCGCGAGGTGCTGCTCGAGCCAGAGCACGGACTCGGCGTCCAGGTGGTTCGTGGGCTCGTCGAGCAGCAGCAGGTCCGGCTTCTCGAGCAGGAGCTTGCACAGCGCGACGCGGCGTCGCTCACCACCGGAGAGCACCGACACGTCGGCGTCCGGCGGCGGGCAGCGCAGCGCGTCCATCGCCTGCTCGAGCTGCGAGTCGAGGTCCCACGCGTCGGCGGCGTCGATCGCCTCCTGGAGCGTGCCCATCTCGGCGAGGAGCGCGTCGAAGTCCGCGTCGGGCTCCGCCATGAGCGCGGAGATCTCGTCGAAGCGCTGCTTCTTGGCGAGGATGTCGGCCACGGCCTCCTGGACGTTGCCGAGCACCGTCTTCTCCTCGTTGAGCGGCGGCTCCTGGAGCAGGATGCCGACGCTGTACCCCGGGGAGAGGCGCGCCTCACCGTTCGACGGCGTGTCCAGGCCGGCCATGATCTTGAGGATCGTGGACTTCCCGGCGCCGTTGGGGCCCACGACGCCGATCTTGGCGCCGGGCAGGAAGTTCAGGGAGACGTCGTCGAGGATGACCTTGTCTCCGTGCGCCTTGCGCGCCTTGTACATGGAGTAGATGAACTCAGCCACAGCCTGTCGTTCCACCGTTTCGGTCGGGAGAGGTACGGGATTCGTCGACCACTCAGCCTACGCGGTCGGGCCGCCGGGACGCGCCCGACGGCGCCGCGACCGGTCGAAGGTCACGACGCCGCCCCGTCCCACGGCTCAGGCGGCCGCCGTCACGCTCCCCTTCCGGGCGGTGCGGGCACGCGGCGCACGAGCGCCCGCGGGGCCACCCGCGCCGCGCGGGCCGTCCCCGACGGGCGGGCCTTCCCCGACGGGCACGGCGCCGGGGTCGTCCGCGGCAGGAGGCGCGGCGGCGACGCCCCGGTCGTCGGCGGAACCGGCCACGCCGGGCTCCCCGCCCAGCGCCGCGGCGACGTCCGCCGCCGCCCACGGGTCGTCGTCGGCGGGCTCGTCGAGGACGGGCCCGCCGGGGACGGGCTCACCGCCGCCGACGCCCGGGCCCGGGCCCGCGTCGCCCCCGCCTGCGGCGTCGGGCACGCCGCTCGGGTCGAGCGTGCCGGCCGCAGCGGGCGGGACGCCGTCGACCGCGTCGGCGGGGCCGCCCTCGGTGCGGCGCGTGGCGTCGTCGTCGCGGCGGTGCACCGTGCGCGTGAACCGCGCCTCGCCGAGCGTGAGGTCGGGGCCGAGCGCCGTCGCCTCGACGACGAGGCTCGTGCGCGGGCCGTCCGGGCCGTCCCACTCGTCGAGCGAGAGCCGGCCCGTGACGACGACCGGGTCGCCCTTGTGGAGCGAGAGCGCGACGTTGCGCGCGGTGTTCTTCCACGCCTTGACCGTGAACCACAGCGTGCGGCCGTCGACCCACTCGCCGCGCTCGCGGTCGAGGTAGCGCCGGGTCTGGGCGATCCGGAAGCTCGTGAAGTCGTTGCCCGACTGCGAGCGGAACAGCGTGGGCGTGGTCGCGACGAAGCCGGACAGCGTGACCGTGACGTCACCGGGCATGGTTCCTCCTGAGGTCGACGGCCGGGCTGGTCCCGGCCACCGCCTCAGGGTGCGGTGGGAGCGGCGGTGCCGTCCGGCGTCGGGCCCTCGCCTGTGGACGAGCTTGCGCCGTCCATGCCTGGGGGTAGCCGTAGCGCCCCGGTGAGCGGCGCGGCGGGCGTCTTGTCCCGCGCGGACTGCGCCAGCTCGCGCACCTGCCGGTGCAGGTCGAGGAGCTCCTGGGTGGGCCGCCCCATCGCGTCCTGCACGACGCGCTCGATCGCACCGCGCCCCGAGGCGAGGACCTGCTGCTCCCGGCGTCGGGCGAGCGTGCGCCGCACCTGGAGCGCGACGAGGAACGCGACCACCGCGCCCAGGACGGCGACAGCCGCCACGACCGCGCACACCGTGACGAGCGTGCGCCCGAGGTCGAGCACGCGCAGTGAGCCGAGCACCGCCAGGACCCCCGCCACGACCCCGACCGCGAGCGCCGACCAGGCCGCGCGCCGCGTGGGGCGCGAGGACGACGGCCCGCGCGTGTCGAGGGGGATCTTCGCGAGCGCGGACCGCGTCGCCTCGGCGACGCGCGGAGACGGCGCGACGGCCTCGTCGAGGGCCTTCTGCCAGCCGGACCGCAGCGAGCGCCCCGCGCGCGCGAGCCAGCGCGAGCGCGACAGGGCGACGGCGTCGGGCTGCGGCGGCGAGAACTCGGGCCGCCCGTACCCGTTGCGCACGGCCGCGCCGACCTGGCCCGCGACCGCGGCGAGGCCCGTCGCGTCGGCGAGCGCGTCGACCTCCTCCTCGACGGCCGTGCTCATCGTCCACGGGACGTCGCCCGGGAGCTGCTCCAGCAGGAGCGCCCCGGCGCGGTCGAGCTCGCCCGCGACACGGCTCGCGGCGACGCTGCGTCGCGCGACCGCCTGCTCGAGCAGCGACCGCAGCTCGTCCAGGCCCTCGCCGGTGCGCGCCGAGACGGTGGTGACGTAGACGCCGTCGAGCCCGTCCTCCTGCAGGAGGCGGCCCATGTCCTCGACGAGCGACGCGCGGCGCGCCTCGGGGACGGTGTCGATCTGGTTGAGCGCGACGACCATGGAGCCTTCGAGCCCCGTCGACTTCTGCAGGTAGCCCGAGTGCAGCGCGTCGTCGGCGTACTTCTGCGGGTCGACGACCCACACGAGCAGGTCGACGAGCGGCAGCACCCGGTCGACGACCGCGCGGTGGGCGGGCTCGATCGAGTCGTGGTCCGGGAGGTCGAGCAGGACGAGGCCGCCGAGCGCCGACTCGTCCTCGGCGTCGAGCTCGCCGTCGCGCGTGATACGACGCTCGGGGTCGACGTCGAGCCAGTCGAGCAGCGCCGTCGCGGCGTCGCTCCACGAGCACGCCGTGACCCGGGCCGTCGTGGGCCGCTTGACGCCGACGTCGGCGAAATCGAGGCGCGACACCCGGTTGAAGAGGCTCGACTTGCCCGACCCGGTGCCGCCCGCGAGCGCGACGACGGTGTGGTCGACGCCGAGCGCGAGGCGTTCGCGCACGCCGCCGATCGCGTCGCGGACCTGGGCCGCGACGGCGGGGTCGAGGCGGTCGCCCGCGAGGTCCACCGCGCGCGCGAGGTCGTCGACCCGGGCGCGCAGCTGGGCGTCGTGGGACGTCACATGAGCCTCCTCAGCTCGGCGAGTCGTAGGCGCAGGCCGACGGCGGCGTCCGCGGCGAGCGCGGGGTCGGCGAGCGTCGTGAGGACGGGCTCCGCCTCCCGCTCGACCATGGTCGCGGCCCGGTCAGCGAGGTCGTCGCGCAGCGCGGCGACCGCCTCGTCGCCCTCGTCGGCGAGCACGGTCCGCACGAGCCGGGCGGCGTCGTCGTTCCCTGCCGCGCCGGCGAGGAGCAGCGCCGCGACGCCCGTCTCCCCGAACGCCTTCACCGCGGCACGGCCCGCCTCCGACGCCGACGGCGCCCCGAGCGCGGCCACCACGTGCTCGGCGCGCGTCGCCCACTGCTGCACCTGGGTCGTCGCGGACGCCTCCCGGCGCGCGGCGGCGGCGTCCTCGGCGGGCAGGACGTCGGCCCCGCCGGGCAGCGGGCGGTCGCCGTCGAGCGCCGCGCGCAGCGCCTCGTACGCGAGCACCCCGTCCGCGGCGAGCGTGCGCCGCGCTGCGTCGCGCGTCTCGTCGAGCAGCGGGGCGAGCACCAGGTCGCGCGCGCGGCCCCGGCGACGGGACGACCGCACGACGCCGCCCCGCACCTTGACGCGGTCGACCCGCCCGGCACCCGTCACCTGGGCCCAGCGCGCCTCGAGCGACCCGTGCGCGACGGCGCCGTCCAGCGCGGTGCGGCGCACGGTCTCCTGCACGGGCGGCAGCGCCCGCTCGACGGCGGAACGCAGGTCCGCCGCGGCCTCGACCTGCTCCTCCACCGCGTCCGAGACGCCGGTGACCCAGTCGGGCAGGGCCGCGAGCGACCCCTTGAGCGTGCGCACGATCACCGCGCGGGAGCGGTCCGGACCCGCGAGCATCGTCAGCCAGCGCGCGACCGGCGCGACGACGGAGCGGTCGAGCAGACCCTCGTGCGGGCCGACGTCGGGCACGACGAACAGCGGCACGCCGTCCATGCCGTGGTCGCGCAGCCGCTGGAGCAGGTCGCCGCGGATCGTCGTGAGCGTCTCGCGCGGGACGCGGTTGAGGACCATCGCGACGCTCGCGCCGCGCTCCTTCGCGCGCGACAGCGCCTGCCACGGCAGCGCGTCGCCGTAGCGCGACGCCGTCGTGACGAACAGCCACAGGTCCGCCGCCTCGAGGAGCAGGCTGGCCGTGTCGCGGTTCTCCGACAGCAGCGAGTCGAGGTCCGGGGCGTCGAGCAGGCCCGTGCCGCGCGGCACGCCGTCGTGGTCGATCACGCGCGCCACGCGCGTCACCGGGCCCTCGACGATGACGTCAGCGTCGAGCGGGTTGAACGCGAGCACCGGCTCGCGCGTCGTGGGCCGCAGCACGCCCGCCTGCGACACCTCCTCGCCGAGCAGCGAGTTGTACAGCGTCGACTTGCCCGCCCCCGTCGACCCCGCGATGACCACGATCGCGGGCGACGACAGCTCCCGCAGCCGCGGCAGCAGGTGCTCGTCGAGCTGGGTCAGCAGACGGCGGCGCGAGGCGTCGGCCTCGGTCGCGCCGTCGATCGCGAGCGGGAGGCGCACGTCCGCCACGTCGCGGCGCAGGTCGCGCGCGACGTCGAAGACCGTGACACCGAGCTCCTCGGTCGCCTGAGCGGGACGCCACGAGCCCGGCGCCCGGCCGGCCGAGGTGGCGCTCGCGTCGCTCGTGGCGGCGTCTGGGGTTCTCACTGGTTCATAGTGACCGCTGTCGAGGGCGCCGCCAAACGCACGCGCCGGACGACGCACGACCACCCGACCTGCGGCTCCACCACCGCGGCCCCACCTCCCGAGCACGCCCGGCGCCCACTACGATGGGCGCGCGCCTCGATAGCTCAATGGATAGAGCAACGGCCTTCTAATCCGTAGGTTGCAGGTTCGAGTCCTGCTCGGGGCACCACGCCGGACCTGTCAGAACGCACGTCAGCGGCGCCGGAGCCGCTGCCCTGCTGGGCAAACGCTGGGCAGCACCGCACAATCTCACCTGCTCTTGGCGGGCGGCCGCAACGTGCCCGGCGTCACATAGGCGGCATGGGCCTGGGGAGGGCAAGGTCATCGTCGCGTCGTCGCAGCGATCCTGCACGACGAGCTCGGCGAGTTCGTGTCCGACACATGGCTCGCCTGAGTGGTCGCTGTCGGCGCGGTCCTCGCGGCCGTTGCCGCATCGCTCGCCCGGATCATGGCGATCCCCGCCGTCGACGCGTGGCTGCGCCACCTCGGCCTCTCCTCGACACCGACCTTCCCGGCCGTCGGCCGGGACCGCGCCCCCGCCATCACGGCCCTGACCGCCGACGAGCGCGGCGCGGTGACGCACTTGCGCGAAACCAAGCGCCACGACGACTCTCGATTCACCTGACCTTGCCGCGGCATGACGAAGCGCCCCGCTCTTTCGGGAGGGCGGGGCGCTTCTCGACGTTCACGACCGCGTCAGCCGAAGTAGCTCTCGCACGCGATGCCGTCGTTGTCAGCGTCGAGACCGAACACGTCGCCGTACAGGGAGTAGTAGTGGCGGTACTCAGCCTGGGCAGCTGCCTGGCTCGGGTAGTCCTTGCAGTCCTTGTCGAAGCTCGGCCGCCCCGGCGCGCCGTAGACGATCGGTCGGGGCTGACCCATCGCGGTCCATTCGGCGTAGTTGATCGCACGGTTGAGCCCCGGACCCGCGTAGTACAGCGTCGGCGAGCCGTAGTTCTGGTAGACCTGGTCGCCGTTGACCCGGTTGACGACCTGCGGTGTGGGGAAGCCCTCGGCCTGCCACTCGCCGTAGCTCAGGCGGTAGCCCTGGCCGGCGGAGATGTTGGTCAGCCGCACGATGGTCGAGTCCCAGGAATACTTGACGAAGCCCTCGTTGGCCCGGTTCACGTACGGCTTGAACCCGGTGTCGCGCCACTCGTTGTAGGTGAGCTTGTGGTTCACCCCGCCGTTGGGCTCTTCGATCAAGATCTCGGCGGACGTGCCCCACTTGTACACGTACGAGCCTTCGATCCACCCCGCGTTGCGGGGAGCGGGCTTGCCCGCCCGCGACCAGTCCGCGAAGCTCAGCTCGTCCCAGAGCCACACGTTCGGGTCAGCCGGGTCGAAGAACGTGACCGCGTGGATGCTCGGGGCCCACGAGTACTTCACGTAGTTCGTCGGGGCCGCCTTGGGAGACGGGAAACCCGCATTGCGCCACTCGTCGTACGTGATCGGGTAGATCTCACCCGCGCCGCTGTCGACGTGCCAGATCTCGCCGGTGTACTTCGTGAGGTAGTACCCGTCCGGAACCCATCGTGCGCTCGCCGGTGCCGCCGCTGAGACCGCGACCGCGAGCCCCAGCCCAACCGTGGCGACAGCCGCTGTCGCCCTCTGCCACATTTTCATGTCGTGCCTCTCCGCACGGGTGGAACCGCTCCCCCCGACGCTCGCAGCATCGCCGCCGCGCGTCCTGGTACACCAGTACCTGAGACCAACCTGTGACCAGACTTCACCCGGGCGCGTCGCGTTGATCGCCCGCGGCCACCGGGCCCGTCTCATTGAACAGGCTGCGGCCGGCGCGGGGCCGTGCGAAACACGCCCTCAACCCCAAGCTCGTCCGTCGTTGTCGGAGATATCCTGAACCTCGTCTCCATCTTCCGAACTTGAGAATCCGTAGGGTGCAGGTTCGAGTCCCGCTCGGGGGACCACGCGCGACCCCCCGCGCGAGGCACGTCACGCCCGGGCCAGCCTGGAAGCGCCTGCGGCGCGACGATCCCCCACACGCTCGTGTCGGCCGAGGCGGCCGTCTCGCACCCCGGGTATCAGGAACGGCGCATGTCCCTCTCTCCGCTACGTGGGTCGCTGGGGGCACGCTCGCCGTCGCGCGCTCTGCGCTGCCCTCCTCCTGGCCGTCCCGGCCACGCTCGTCGGCTCGACCGCGAGCGCCGACCTGCCCGCGACCGTCCCGTCCCCGCGCTTCGCCGCCTACTCCCCCGTGACGCCCGGGACGTCGTGCGTGCCCGACGACGTCGCGGGAGTCGTCAACGCGATCGCGTGGGAGGAGATCGAGCGGCTCGGGGAGCGCGGGCTGCCGGTGTGCGACGTGCGGTGGCGGTTCGTCCCGGGCGGCGTCGGGTGGTGGGGCTTCGCCGACGCGACCGTGCGGCCCGGGGAGGCGCCGCGGGTCTGGATCGTCGAGGACGTCGCCGCCTACGGCGACGACGACGCGGTCGAGGGCGAGCTGCTCGAGCAGCACGTCCGCACCACGGTGCGGCACGAGCTCGGGCACGTGCTCGACGCGCTGCTGGGCCTCTCGGAGGACGACCTCCGGGACCTGGTCGTCGTCGAGCTCGACCGCGAGCGGCCGACCCTCCGTCCCGCGCGGGAGGCGTTCGCGGAGGCGGTGACCGTCGCGCTCACCCCCGACGGCGAGGAGCGCACCTGGTTCTACGACGAGCACGTGCCCGAGGAGAACGTGCGCGCGGCGGAGCTCGTGATCGAGGCCTTCACGTCCGACCGGCAGGAGCGGGAGCCTCGTGCCGTCGACGGATCACAAGGACCAGCTCACCGACCCTGAGCGACCGACGATCGCAGGTGGGCCGCGACCAGGGCTCGTCAGCCGTTCGGGTCCCGCTCACGTCCGGCACCGCCGGGCGTCCCCGGAACGTGCCCGCGCGAGCCGACGGCGGAACTCGCCGGCGGCCCGAACGTTGGTCTGACATGGGGAGTTCTCACCCTCCCGATCCCCGGAAAGGGTAAAGATCCGGCCACCGGTCGTAGATATACTCGCCCGACCGGCGCAGGCCGGTTCCACCCGGTTCGCCCGGGTCGAGGGGGAGCCCGCGAGGGCGTCCTCCACCCGCCACCGACGGCGTCCGACGGCACGCACGAGCGAAGGACCGACATGACCGAGGCAGCACCGCTCCAGCCCCCCGCCCCGACGGAGACGCTCACGCTCAGCGCCCCGGAGCCCGTCAAGCCCGTCGCGGCGACCCAGGCGCCGGCGCTCGCGCCGCGCATCGACGAGGCGGCCATCCCGGGTCTCGAGTCGAAGGTGTCGTCCTACCTCGACCAGCTCCTGACCACGGACACCCGCTCCCCCGAGTTCGGCGCGAAGGCGGACGACGTCCGCAAGATGGGCGACAAGGACATCCGCGCCGCGGCCGACGTCTCCAACCGCATGCTGGAGATGCCCGTCAAGGAGCTGCGCGAGGGCGGTGTGTCCGACAGCTCGAAGGTGAGCAAGTCGCTGCTCGAGCTGCGCCGCACCGTGGAGGACCTCGACCCGAGCGAGGCGAGCGTCGGCAAGAAGTTCCTGGGCCTCATCCCGTTCGGCGGGAAGCTCCAGGACTACTTCCGCCGCTACGAGAGCTCGCAGAAGCAGCTCAATGCGATCGTCCAGTCGCTCTACAACGGCCAGGACGAGCTCCGCAAGGACAACGCGGCGCTCAACCTGGAGAAGCAGAACCTCTGGGACACGATGGCGCGGCTCAACCAGTACATCTTCATCGCCGAGCGCCTCGACACCGAGCTGTCCACGAAGATCGCGGAGATCGAGGCGAGCGACCCGGAGCGGGCCCAGGCGCTGCGCGAGGACGTGCTGTTCTACGTGCGCCAGAAGCACCAGGACCTGCTCACGCAGCTCGCGGTGTCCATCCAGGGCTACCTCGCGATGGACATCATCATGAAGAACAACCTCGAGCTCATCAAGGGCGTCGACCGCGCGACGACCACGACGATCTCGGCGCTGCGCACCGCCGTCATCGTGGCGCAGGCGCTCGCGAACCAGAAGCTCGTGCTCGACCAGATCACGGCGCTCAACACGACGACGTCGAACATGATCGCGTCGACCTCGAAGATGCTGGCGGACCAGTCGGCGAGCATCCAGCAGCAGGCCGCGAGCGCGACCGTCGGGCTCCCGCAGCTCCAGCAGGCGTTCGCCAACATCTACGCGACCCTCGACTCGATCTCGACGTTCAAGACGCAGGCCCTCGACTCCATGGCGCAGACCATCGGCGTCCTGGAGACCGAGACGACGAAGGCGAACGAGTACCTGGACCGCGCGCGCCGCTCCGACCAGTCGCAGGCGGGCAGCGGCTCGCTCGACATCGGCCGGCTGTGACGCCCCGTCCCCCGACCACCCCTCCCCGCACCACAGATCGGACCCCGAGCTAGATGGGCTGGTTCTCCGACGTGATCGGCCGCCTCGGCGGCCGGTCCTCCGCGCCCGAGCCCGAGCACGAGCTGCCGGCCCCGCCCACGTCGACCGACATCCTCGCGTCGGTCGAGCGGGTCGAGCAGCAGATCGAGGGGCGCGTGCCGCCCGCCGTGACGGCGCGCGTGCACCGCATCACCGGCACGGTCGAGGAGATGGTCCCGCGCCTCGACCGCCTCGGCGGCGGGTCGCAGCAGGCGCACACGGTCGTCGCGACGGCGACGAGCTACCTGCCCGAGGCAGTGGGCGCCTACCTGCGCCTGCCGCGCGACTTCGCCGACCGGCGGGTCGTCGCGCAGGGCAAGACGTCGCTCATGCTGCTGTGCGACCAGCTCGACCTGCTCGGCGTGACGCTCGACAAGATCTCCGACGCCGTCTCGCGGGCCGACGCCGCGGCCCTCGTCGCGCACGGCGCGTTCCTCGCGGAGAAGTTCCGCGACTCGTCGATCGCGCTCGACCCCGGCGCGGGCCGGGGCACGCCGCAGCCGGGTCCGCCGTCGGAGCCCGGACGACTGGAGGCACCGTGACCACCCCGGACACCCCGACCCTCGCGGCGGCGCTGGACGCGCTGGACGCCGCCGCGCGCGCCGCGGGCGTCGACGAGGAGGCCGCCCGCGACGAGGGCGCGCGCCTCGCCGCGGCCGTCGCCGAGTCCTCCCCCGGCGCCCCGGCGGCGTGGCTCGCCGCGCTGGGCCACGACCCGGCGGCCACGGGCGCGTTCTTCACCGCGGCGTCGAGCGCCCGGCGCTGGCGCACGTCCCCGACCGACGTCCTCGCCGCCCTCGGGGCGGCGCGCTCCAAGCACGCGACCGCGTACGGGCAGGCGCTCGCCGACGTCGCCCGTGCGGCCGCGCGCCTCGGCTCCCCCGGCCCGCACGTCGCCGGGGCCACCGCCTCGACCGCCGCCGTCCAGCAGGCCGGAGCCGGCCCGGTGGCCGCTCCCGCTGTCGGCCACGCGCCGTCGGGCCCGACGCCCGCCGCGGGCGGCCCGCTCGCCGCACCCCGCACGACGGGCGGCGCGGACCCGTTCGACCTCGGCGACCTGCTCGCCGCGCAAGGCTCGCTCGACGCGCTGCGCCGCCCGGCCCCCGAGGTCCCGTCCGTCGCGTCGATCCTCGACGCGCTCGGTGCGCGCGGGACCGGGAGCGGAGCCGCGCCGTCCGGCACGACGCACGCCCCGGCGTCGGGCACGACGGCGGACGCGACCGCCGGGAGCACAGAGACGGCCACGGAGACCGCCGCGGAGGCGGCAGTCGAGGAGGAGCCTGCGCGCTCGATCGAGGAGCTGCTCGCTGAGCTCGACGCGCTCACGGGACTCACGCGCGTCAAGGACGAGATCCACCGCCAGACGGAGCTCCTGCGCGTCGAGAAGCTGCGCACCGAGGCGGGCCTGACCCGCCCCACGCTCACGCGCCACCTCGTGTTCCTCGGCAACCCGGGCACGGGCAAGACGACGGTCGCGCGGCTCGTCGCGGGCATCTACCGCGCGCTCGGTCTGCTCGAGAAGGGCCACCTCGTCGAGGTGGACCGCTCGGAGCTCGTCGCGGGCTACCTCGGGCAGACTGCCGTGAAGACGTCGGAGGTCGTCGCGACCGCGCTCGGCGGCGTCCTGTTCGTCGACGAGGCGTACGGGCTCGCGGAGGACCAGTACGGCGCCGAGGCGATCAACACCCTCGTCAAGGACATGGAGGACCACCGCGACGAGCTCGTGGTCATCGTCGCCGGCTACCCCGGCCCGATGGCCGACTTCCTCGCGACGAACCCCGGCCTCGAGTCGCGGTTCTCCACGACCATCACGTTCGAGGACTACGCCGACGCCGAGCTGCGCGACATCTTCGCGAGCATGGCCTCCCGGGCGGACTTCGAGCCGACCCCCGAGGCGCTCGACGTCTTCGCCCGGCTCGCCGCCGCGCAGCCGCGCACCGAGGGGTTCGGCAACGCCCGCTGGGCCCGCAACGTGCTCGACGCCGCGATCGCGCGCCACGCGTGGCGGCTCAAGGACGTCGACGCCCCGACGATCGACGAGCTGCGCCTGCTCCTGCCCGTCGACCTCGTGGACGGCGAGGGGGCTCCCGCGCTCCTCGCGACGCTCGAGCCGCCCGCACCCGAGGACGCGCCGGCCGACCCGCCTGCCACCGAGACCACCGACGGCACCGGCGGCACCGACGGCACCGACGGCACCGACGACGCACCAGACACCGCACCCTCCAGCGCCGAGGAGAACGCATGACGACCACCCCGGTCCGCCCGGCGGGCCAGCAGATCGTCCCGGCCGGCGGACCCGCGCCGGGCGGTGCCCTGACCGCCCCGGGCGGGGGCGCCGTCGTCCCGCAGGGGTCGCAGAGCGCCGCGGTGTCCCGCGCGCGCGGCGCGCTGCGACGGACGCCCGGCAAGCTGCGCCTCGTCATGGCGCTGTGCGTGCTCGCCGCGCTCGCGCTCGGCGTCCTCGGGTTCCAGGCCGGCAGCCTCCAGTCGCGCGCGCTCGCCGCGGCGAGCGAGGACGCGGCCCAGCTCGTCGGCGTCCAGGAGGTCCGCAACGCGCTCGTCGCCGCGGACGCGACCGCGACCGGGGCGTTCCTCGTCGGGGGCCTCGAGCCCGCCGACCAGCGCGCGCGGTACGACGAGCTCGTCGACCAGGCCGCGAACCGCCTCGCCACGCTCTCGGGCAGCAACGAGGCGGACGCCGCGCTGCTGGGCCAGGTGGCCGCCGACCTCACGGTCTACACGGGCCTCGTCGAGCAGGCACGCGCCACCAACCGGCAGGGCTTCCCCGTCGGGTCCGCGTACCTCGACCAGGCCTCGACGATCCTGCGCGAGCAGATGCTCCCCGCGCTCGACGAGGTCGTGCTCGACGACGCCGACCGCGTCGCCGCGGACTTCTCGGGCGTGCGCAACGCGCTGTGGGTGCTCGCGGCCGGCCTGCTGGCCCTCGCCGTGCTCCTCGCGAGCCAGGTGTGGCTCGCGCGGCGCACGCACCGCGTGCTCAACGTGGGGCTCGCCGTCGCCACGGCCGTGCTGCTCGTCGTGGGCGTCGTCTCGACGGTCCTGCTGTCCCAGGCGAGCGCCCGCGCGCACGACGTGCGGACCGGCCCGTACGCCGCGACGCTCGCCGCGTCGCAGGCGTACTCGCTCGCGAACGACGCGAAGTCCATGGAGGCGTTCACGCTCATCAAGCGCGGCTCGGGCCAGACGTACGAGGAGTCGTTCGTCGCGGCCACGGACGACGCGGCGGCACGCCTCGACACCGCGGCGGCCGAGGGCAACCTCGACGGGACGACGGCGCAGGCGCTCGACGCCTGGGTCGCGCGGCACGCCGAGATCCGCGCGCTCGACGACGCGGGCCAGTGGGACGACGCGGTCGCCCTCGCGACCGCGACCGACCCCGAGAGCCCCAACGCCGCGTTCGACGCGTTCTCGGCAGCGGCGCGCGACGACATCGAGACCCACGCCGCCGCGACGAGCGACCGCCTCGACAGCGCGGCGACGACGGCCACCGTCGCGGGCTGGCTGCTGCTCGCGGCAGGGCTCGTCGCGGCGCTGCTCGCGTGGCGCGGCGTGACGGCACGACTGGAGGAGTACCGGTGACCACGACGCCCGCCCCCCACGCCCGGCCCGCCGGGACCCGCCGCGCCGGCACGCGCGCGCGCCGCGCCGGCGTCGTCACGACCGGGCTGGCCTCGGCGCTCGTCGCGCTGCTGACGCTCGGCGCGTGCTCAGGGCCGTCCGGCGCGGAGGACCTGCGCCTGACGACCACCCCGGAGGACGAGTCGGCCACGGAGTCCCCCGCGGCGCCCGCCGCACCGGCCGAGTGCGCCGACCCGCTCGCCTCGTACGCGCCCGAGGGCGCGCTGCCCGGCCCGGACGCCCTGCCCGGCGGCAGCACCATGGCCGCGATCCGCGACCGCGGCACGCTCGTCGTCGGTGTCTCGGCGGACACGCTGCTCATGGGCGCGCGGAACCCGCTGTCCGGCCAGATCGAGGGCTTCGACATCGACGTGCTGCACGAGGTCTCGCGCGCGATCTTCGGCGACCCCGACCGGCTGCAGTTCCGCGTCATCACGTCGGGGCAGCGGCTCGAGGTGCTCGAGAACGGCGAGGTCGACCTCGTCGCGCGCGCGTTCACCATCAACTGCGAGCGCTGGGAGTCCATCGCGTTCTCCGCGGAGTACTACCACGCGGGGCAGAAGGTGCTCGTCACGCGCGACTCGACCGCGAACGGGATCGCCGACCTCGAGGGACAGCGCGTGTGCGCGCCCGAGGGCACGACGACGCTCACGCGCCTCGAGCAGTTCTCCGGCATCGAGCCCGTCCCGGCGACCACGCACACGCAGTGCCTCGTGCTGTTCCAGCAGGGCAAGGTCGACGCGATCACGGGTGACGACACGATCCTCGCGGGCTTCGCGGCCCAGGACCCGTACGCGAAGGTCGTCGGCGAGGCGATCAGCGACGAGCCCTACGGCATCGGCATCCCCGCGCAGAACGTCGACATGGTGCGGTTCGTCAACGGGGTGCTGGAGCAGATGAAGGCCGACGGGCGCTGGGCCGCGATCTACGGCGAGTGGCTCGGCGGCCTGGGCCCGGCCCCGACCCCGCCGGCCGCGGTGTACGGCCGCACGCCGTGACGCGCTCCCCCGCACCCGAGGCGCCGGGACGGCTCGGCGAGGCGATCCCCGCCGCCGACCTCCTGGCGTACCTCGGCGCGCTCGAGACCTGGCTCGACGAGCGCCGCACCGAGCTCGACCGGCTCGACGCCGCCGCGCAGGCCGCCGCGACGCCCGACGCCTACACCGCCGACCTCGTGCTCGCGCTGTCGCTGTGGCAGGCGATCCGCTCGCGCGCCGACGAGATCCGGCCCGTGTGGGACTCGGGCCGGGCCGACGCCGTCGCGCGCGAGAAGATCTCCCAGCTCCTGTGGGGCCGGCTCGACTCGGGCTCGGGCGCCGCGCTCGTCTCGCTCGTCGAGGCGGTCAAGCTGTGCGACGCGCTCGTCGTGCAGCTGCGCACGCGCCTGTCCTTCGACCCGCACACGGCCGACCAGGTGGCGCGGCTGCGCGGCGTGCGCGCCGAGCTCGTGCGCTGCGAGGACCTCGCCGGCGCGGACGCCGACGCGCGCGGACGCGTCGAGACCCTCCGCGGGCGCCTCGACCACCTCGTCGCGCAGGCCGCGCGCGGCGCCGACGTGTCGGGCCCGCTCGCGGAGCTCGAGACCGAGGTCGCGCGCGCCGAGCGCGACCTCATCGTCGCGTCCGCGCAGCGTCGCGAGCTGCGTCGCGACCGCGCCCGCAGCGAGGAGCAGCGCGCCGCGCTCGAGGCGCGCGAGCCCGCGCTGCGCGAGCTCGTCGCGCGCTGCCGCCGCGAGATCGCGCACCCGCCACGGCTCGCCGTCCCCGACGTCTCGCGCCTCGGCCCCGTGCCCGACTCGCGGTTCGAGCTCGACGCCTACGCGGCCCGGCTCGCGACCGTGGCCCGCGCCGTCGAGACCGTCGAGGACGCCTACACCCGTCCCCTGCGCGCCCGCGCCGAGCTGCGGTACAGCCTGGAGCGGCTCGCCGCGCGGGCCGAGGCCAACGGCCGCTCGGCGTCCCCGACGGTGCGCTCGGGCCTCGCCGAGGCGCGCGAGGCCGTCGAGACGACGCCGTGCGACGTGACGCTCGCGCGGTTCCTCGTCGAGCAGTACCAGTTCCTCACCCGCGACCTGCCCACCCCGGAAGGAGCGTCGTCGTGACGACCACCGCGACCGTCCCGTGCTCGGAGCCCGGCTGCCCGGGCACCATCGAGGACGGCTACTGCAACGTCTGCGGCGCGCCCGCGGGCGGCTCCGGCACCACGCCGACGCCCGCCGCGAGCGGCACCACCGGCGTGCCCGCGCCCGGGAGCGCGGCCGCCGCCTCGCCGTCCGCCATGCTCGGCACCGGGTTCGTGCAGGGCCGCCCGGGCACCGCCGGGGCGGGCGACCCCGACGCCGAGCGCTCCACGCGCACCGGCCGCACGAGCTCGAGCCGCCTCGCGTCGACCGCGCTCGGCTCCGCGCGCACCGCCGCGACCGGCTCCAAGGCGACCCGGCGCGTCGGGACGTCCTCGACGCGGCTGCGTGGCCGCGGCCTCGGCGCGGGCCTCACGACGGTCCCGTCGGTGCCCGTCCGGGACCCGCTGCAGTCCGTCATGGCCGTGCCCGAGGTCGCCGAGCGCAAGCGCTTCTGCCCCGCGTGCGGCGAGAAGGTGGGCCGCGGGCGCGACGGGCAGCCCGGCCGCACCTCCGGGTTCTGCCCCCACTGCGGCAACCGCTTCGACTTCACGCCGCAGCTGAAGCCGGGCGACCTCGTGGGCGGGCAGTACGAGGTCGTGGGCTGCCTCGCGCACGGAGGCCTCGGCTGGATCTACCTCGCGCGCGACCAGAACGTGTCCGGCCGGTGGGTCGTGCTCAAGGGCCTGCTCAACTCCGGCGACCCCGACGCCTACGCGGCGGCGATCTCGGAGCGCCAGTTCCTCGCGGAGGTCGAGCACCCGCTCATCGTCGAGATCTACAACTTCGCGATGCACGACGGCGCCGGCTACACCGTCATGGAGTACGTCGGCGGCGAGTCGCTCAAGGAGATCCTCCAGCAGCGCCGGGAGGACAACAACGGCGTCATCGACCCGATGCCCGTGGACCAGGCCCTCGCCTACGTGCTCGCGATCCTGCCCGCGTTCGCGTACCTGCACGACCACAACCTGCTGTTCTGCGACTTCAAGCCGGAGAACGTCATCCAGCAGGGCGACGGCGTCAAGCTCATCGACCTCGGCGGCGTGCGCCGCACCGACGACCTCACCTCCGCCATCTTCGGCACGGTCGGCTACCAGGCGCCCGAGGTCGCGGAGGTCGGGCCGTCGGTCGCGTCCGACATCTACACGATCGGCCGCACCCTCGCGACGCTCGTCCTCGACTTCCGCGGGAACACGACGACGTACGTCGCGTCGCTCCCGCCCGTCGCGGACACCCCGGTGTTCCAGCAGTACGACTCGTTCTACCGCCTGCTCGCCAAGGCGTGCGCGCTCGACCCGGCCGACCGGTTCGCGACCGCGGACGAGATGCGCACCCAGCTCCTCGGCGTCCTGCGGGAGGTCGTGGCGGCCGACGCCGGCCCGGGCAACCCGGCGCTGCACTCCGCGGCCTCGGTCCTGTTCGAGGCGCCGGTCGCGGACGTCGCGTCCCGCCCGCTCGCCTGGGACGAGCTGCCGACGCTGCGGCGCGACGACCACGACCCCATGGCGAGCTGGCTCGCCGGGGTCAACGTCGTGGACCCGGACGCGCGCCTCGCCGCGCTCGCCGACGCGCCCGAGGACACGGTCGAGGTGCGCCTCGCCCGTGCGCGCGCCGCGATCGAGGCGGAGCGGTTCGACGTGCTGCGCGACACGATCGCGACCATCCTCGCGGACGACCCGTGGGAGTGGCGCGCCGCGTGGATCGGCGGCCTCGGCGAGCTCGCGCAGGGTGACCCGGTCGCGGCGCGCGCGTCGTTCAACGCCGTCTACGGGCAGGTGCCGGGCGAGCTCGCGCCCAAGCTCGCGCTCGCCGCGGCCTGCGAGCTGAGCGGCGAGCCCGACATCGCCGAGTCGCTGTACGTGATCTGCGCGCGCACCGACGCGAACTACACCGCGCCGGCCGCGTTCGGGCTCATGCGCGTGCGCGAGGCCCGCGGCGACCTCGACGGCGCGCTGCACGCGCTCGACCTCGTCGGCCCGACGCGCGGGTCGTACGTCGAGTCCCGCACCCTCCGCGCGCACCTGCTCGCCGCCTCGGGCCGCGGGCTGCCCGCGCTCGCCGACGCCATGGCGAGCGTCTCGACCGTCGCGATCGCACCGCGCGAGCGGGCCGAGCTCGCGGTGGGCGTCCTGCGCTCCGCGCTCGACACCGTGACGACCTCCGGCCCGGAGCCGACCACGCGCATCGCGGGCGTGCCCGCCGACGAGCCCGCGCTGCGCGACGCGCTCGAGGGCGCGTACCGCGAGCTCGCGTCGCTCACCGACTCGCGGGACGAGCGCATCACGCTCGTGGACCGCGCGAACGAGGTGCGCCGGTGGACGATCCGATGAGCGACTCCCCCGCGCCCGCACCCGCGCCCGGCGGCACGGTCGCGGAGCCGAGCGGCGTGCTCGCGTGCCCGGCGTGCGGGGAGCCGTCGCCCGAGGGGGCCCGGTTCTGCGAGGCGTGCGGCACCCCGCTCGCCCCGCTCCCGACGGCGACGGACCCGGCCGCCGGGACCGGACCCGCCGCGGACCTCGCGACCGACGCCGCGACGGACTCCGCAGCAGCCGGGACCGGTGACGGCGGGCCCGGTGCCGACGCCGGGACCGACGCCGGGACCGCCGCGCCGTCGGGCGAGGCCTCCACCGAGACCGGCGGCGACGCGGCCGAGAGCGGCGCGCGCCCCTGCGTGCGCTGCGGCGGCCGGGTCGCCGAGGACGGGTACTGCACCGAGTGCGGCGAGCCCGCGGCGTCCGAGCGCGACCACTGGGCCGAGCGGCCCGCGAGCTGGGTCGCGGGCGTGTGCGACCGGGGCGTGCGGCACTCGCGCAACGAGGACGCGATGGCCCTCGCAGCGAGCCCGTCCGCGACCGCCGAGCGGGCGTTCGCGGCGCTCGTCGTGTGCGACGGCGTGTCCTCCGCCCCCGACTCCGACGTCGCGAGCCTCGCCGCGGCGCGCGCCGCGCGCGACGTGCTCGCGGCCCGCGGCCCCGACGGGCCCGACCCCGTGACCGGCGAGGCGTCGGCGCGCATGGGCGCGTGGTCCGCGCTGCTCGGCGACGCGTCGCGCGCGGCGCAGGACGCGATCCTCACGACCGTGGGCACGATGGCCGACCGCGAGAACCCGCCGTCGTGCACGTTCGTCGCGGCCGTCGTCGACGGGCCGCTCGTCGTGGCGGGCTGGGTGGGCGACTCGCGCGCCTACTGGATCCCGGACGACGGCGACGCGCACCAGCTCAGCGTGGACGACTCGTGGGCGCAGGAGATGATCGCGCAGGGCGTGCCGCGCGCCCAGGCGGAGACGTCGCCGCAGGCGCACGCGATCACGCGCTGGCTCGGCCCCGACGCCCCCGACCCGGTGGCCCGCACGGCCGCGACCCTGCCCGACCGCGACGGCTGGCTGCTCGTGTGCTCGGACGGCCTGTGGAACTACTGCTCCCCCGCGGCCGACCTGGCGGCCCTCGTGCGCAGCACGCAGGACCGTGTCGGCGACGACCCGCAGGTGCTCGCGGGCGCGCTCGTCGACTGGGCGAACGCCCAGGGCGGCCGGGACAACATCACGGCGACGCTCGCCCGGTTCTCCCGGGCGTCGTCCGCGACCCCGCCGCCGCCCCCGGCGGACCCCGCCACGGCCTGACGCGCACCGCGCGTCGGGCCCCGACGACCCGATAGCCTGCACGAACACCCGCACCACCGAAGGAGCCCCCATGGCCGAGTTCGCCGCCGAGGTCTACCAGAACGAGTTCCTGTCCGAGGGCGCGACGGACGTCCACGCGATCGTCACGGTGACGTGCCGTGGCGCCGGGAGCGCGGGGAGCGCCGGCGGCGCGGGCGGGGTGGCCGAGATCATCATGGTCGACACGTCGGGGTCGATGTCGGGGCGCAACATCGAGGCCGCGAAGCACGCGGCCCAGGTCGCGGTCGACCAGATCCTCGACGGCACGTGGTTCGCGATCGTCGGCGGCAGCCACGTCGCGAACCGTGCGTTCCCCTACCCGAACGCCCGCATGGCCATGGTGCAGATGGAGCCGGGCGCGCGCGCCGAGGCGAAGCGCGCGATCTCGATGCTCACGCCCGGCGGCGGGACGGCGATGAGCACGTGGCTGCGTCTCGCGGACCAGCTCTTCGCGACGGTGCCGCAGGCGACGCAGCGGCACGCGATCCTGCTCACCGACGGCAAGAACGAGTCCGAGCCCCGCGCCAACCTCTCGGCCGCGGTGCGGGACGTCACGGGCCACTTCCAGTGCGACGCGCGCGGCGTCGGCTCGCGCTGGCAGGTCGACGAGCTGCGCGAGATCTCCACCGCGCTGCTCGGCACGGTGGACCTCATCGCGGACCCGAACGAGATCGCCGCCGACTTCGAGAAGCTCATGCAGGCGTCGATGGCGCGCGGCGTCGCCTCGGCCGACCTGCGCGTGTGGGCCCCGCAGGGCTCGCAGGTGCTGTTCGTGCGCCAGGTCGCCCCGACCGTCGAGGACCTCACGCACCGCCGCTCCGAGGTCAACCCGCTCACGGGCGCGTACCCGACCGGGTCGTGGGGCGACGAGTCGCGCGACTACCACGTCGCGGTGCGCGTGGCCTCGAAGCCCGTCGGCTCCGAGCAGCTCGCGGCGCGCGTCCAGCTCGCCGTGAACGGCGAGGTCGTGTCCTCGGGCCTGGTCAAGGCCAAGTGGTCCGACGACGAGTCGCTCACCACGCGCATCAACCCCGAGGTCGCGCACTACACCGGCCAGACCGAGCTCGCCGCGGCGATCCAGGAGGGCCTCGCGGCCAAGGCGTCGGGCGACGAGGCGACGGCGACCGTCAAGCTCGGCCGCGCCGTCCAGCTCGCGCAGCAGACCGGGAACGAGGAGGCGACGTCGCGGCTGCGCAAGGTCGTCGAGATCGACGACGAGGAGCACGGCACCGTGCGGCTCAAGCGCAACACCTCGACGCTCGACGAGATGGCGCTCGACACCGCCTCGACGAAGACGACGCGGGTGCGTCGGTGAGCGCCGTCGTCTGCCCCAACGGGCACCCCTCGGAGTCGACCGACTACTGCGACGTGTGCGGCGAGCCCATCGCTGCGACGTCGGCACCCGCGACGCCCGCGGCGGGTGCGTCGTCCCCTGCTCCGGGCGCGGCCTCCGCACCGGCGCAGGCCCTCGAGTGCCCGAACTGCGGCTCGCCCGCTCCTGCCGGCGCGCTGTTCTGCGAGAACTGCGGCTACGACTTCACCACCGGTGCCCTGCCCGACCCGGTGGAGCCCGCGTCCGCGCTCTCGCTCGACCCGCCGTCGCGCCCCACGCCGGCCACCCCGGCCGCCCTCGCCGCTGCCCCGGCCGCCCCGGAGGCGGGCCTCGCGTCGGGCGCGACGCCGCCCTCGCTCCCGGCTCCGGCCGCGTCCCCGGCGTCCGCGGCCAGCCCGCCGCCGGGCGCCTCCGCACCGCTCGAGGCTCCGGCGTCGACGCCGGCCGCCGGGACCGCCGCGGGTGCGCAGCCCACCGGTGCGCCCGCGGACCCGGCCGCGCCGTCGGGCGCGCACCTGCCGACCCCGCCCGTTCCCGGGCCGGACCAGTGGGTCGTCGAGATCTGGATCGACCCGGACTGGTACGCGGCCCAGCAGCCCGAGGACCCCATGCCGTCGGCGGGCCTGCCGGGGCTCGTCGTGCTGCGCGAGCGCAGCGTGCTCGTGGGGCGCCCCTCGGTCTCGCGCGGCATCCACCCGCAGGTCGACTGCGGCGCGGACACCGGGGTCTCGCGACGACACTGCCAGCTCAGCACGGACGGGCAGCGCTGGTGGGTCGAGGACCTGCAGTCCTCGAACGGCACCTACGTGAGCCCCGCGGGCGAACCGCTCCCGACGGACCCGATCCCCGCCGGCCAGCGACGCGAGCTGGCCGACGGGGACCGCGTGTACCTCGGGGCGTGGACGCGCCTCGTCGTCCGCAAGGCGCTCCCGGGCGAGGCGTGAGCCCGGCTCAGCCCTCCGACGTCTGAGGCTCGGCCTCGGCCGTGATCTGGGTCGCCGCGCCGCCCGCGCGGTGCGCGACCTCGATCCGGCGGGGCCGGGCCTCCTCGGCCACCGGGATCGTCAGCGTCAGCACGCCGTCCTCGTACGACGCCGTGATCTTGTCGAGCGCCAGGCCGCGCCCCACCGTGAGCTGGCGCGCGTACGTGCCGGACGGCCGCTCGCGGGCGAGCCACTGGACGTCCGGGTCGGTCCGGGGGCTGCGCTCGGCGCGGATGGTCAGCGTGCGGTCCTCGACGGACACGTCGATCGTGCCCGGGTCGACGCCCGGGAGGTCCATCGTCAGCACGTAGTGGTCCCCGGCGCGGAACAGGTCGAGCGGCATGCCGCCCGAGGCCGCCGAGGCCGCGGTCGCGCGGGCGCCGGACGCGAGCTGGCCGACCAGACGGTCCATCGCGTCGAAGGTGCTCGTGAAGGGGTCGGTCATCGCAGCCACACCTCTCACCTCCTCGTCGCACGGTCCCGGACGGTCCGGGACCGGTCGGTGCTCCCGCGAGGCAGGCACCCCGCGGGCGGCTACAGCTCCTGTTTTAGCACTCTCCCCCTGAGAGTGCCAAGAGGTGCGACGCGTCGTGTCGCCCGGCCGGACAGGCCGGGTTGTGCGGCTCCCACACCGACCTCGCGTTCGCGCCCCGGCGCAGTTGGAGGATCCCTCCAACGCCTTGTGCGATCCGTGCACGGCGGGCCGCGGAGGTGGTCGCGAGCGCCGTCGCCCGACGACCGCCGTCCCGGCCAGAGTGGACACGCCCGACCACCGACAGCAGGGAGCCCGCGATGACCGACGCCCGCACGGAGACGCCCGCCGCCACCCCGTCCGCCACGGCGCCCACCGCCCCGGAGGTGCTGCGCGACGCACCGCGGGACGTCCCCGACCGTCGCCGCGGCCGGTTCGCGCTCGACGCCGGCGACGCCGCGCGGGTCGCGACGTTCGCCGCGCTCCTGGGCGCGCTCGGCCTGCCCGGATCGATCACGCTGTTCGGCAACGCGGTGCCCGTGACGCTCCAGACGCTGGGCGTCATGCTCGCGGGGGCGATCCTCGGCGCGTGGCGCGGCTCGCTCGCCGTCGCGACGTTCCTCGCGCTCGCCGCGGCCGGCCTCCCCGTCCTCGCGGGCGGGCGCGGCGGGCTCGGGGCGTTCGTCGGGCCGTCCGCGGGCTACCTCGTCGGGTTCCTCGCCGGCGCGGCCGTCGTCGGCCTGCTCGTCGACCGGCTCCGGCGCGTCACGTTCGCGCCGGTGCTCGTCGCGTGCCTCGTCGGCGGGATCGCGGTCGTCTACGCCGTCGGCATCCCGGTGCAGGCGCTCGTCACGGGCGTGCCGCTGCCCACGACCGCGCAGCTCTCGCTCGCGTTCCTGCCCGGCGACCTGCTCAAGGCGCTCGCCGCCGCCGCGATCACGGTGGGCGTCGTGCGGGCCTACCCCGCGGCCCGTCCGGTCGGGCGCACCGGCCGCGGCGACCGTGCCGCGGCCGACGGCCGCCCCGCCTCCTGAACACCTGCGAGAGTGTCCGCGTGCCCGTCGCCCACCAGGTCCTGACGCACGCCGCCGACCCGGCGGCGCGCGACCGTCCCGCCCTGCGCACGCCCGAGCGCTCGCGCACCTACGCCGCGCTCGCCGCGGACGTGCGCGCGGGCGCGACGCACCTGCGCGCGTCGGGCACGCGACCGGGCGACCTCGTCGCCGTGTCGCTGCCGGACCCGCTCGACCTGCTCACGGCGATGCTGGCCGTCGACCACCTGGGCGCGACGCCGCTCGTGTGCGACGCCGCGTGGCCACGCGCCCACCGCGCCGAGGTGCTGCGCACGCTCGCGCCGCGCACGTTCGTCGAGGTGCCGCTGCCGCGCGGGACCGGCACCGCCGACGGCGCGGAGCCCGCGCCGTCGCACGTCCCCGGTCCCGACGACCTCGCGTGGGCCGGGTTCTCGTCCGGGAGCACCGGCCGCCCGCGCGCGGTCGTGCGCACGCGCGCGTCGTGGGCGGGGTCGTTCGACGCGGTCACCCGTCTCCTCGGGCTGCGACCCACCGACGCCGTCCTCGTCCCCGGCCCGCTCGCGTCGTCGCTGTACTGCTTCGCCGCCGTGCACACGCTCGCCGTCGGGGCGTGCGCCGTCCTCACCCGCACCCCGGCCGCGACGACGGCGGCGCTCGCGACGAGCGACGTCGTGCACCTCGTGCCGCAGGTCCTCGACGACGTGCTCGACGCCGTCGCCGCGGGCGCGCCGTCCCGGCTGCGGCACGCGGTCGTCGGCGGGGCGTCGCTCGCGCCCGGGGCGCGGGAGCGGGCGCGGGGCCTCGGAGTCGACGTGCTCGCGTACTACGGCGCCGTCGAGCTGTCGTTCGTCGCCTACGACCCCGACGGGTCGGGGCTGCGCGCGTTCCCCGGCGTGGACCTGGCGGTGCGCCCCCTGCCGTCGGCGAGCGTCGGCGAGGTGTGGGTCCGCTCGCCGTGGGTGTCGCGCGGCTACCTCGCGCGCGCCACGGGGCCGCTGCGGCGCGACGGCGCGTGGCACACCGTCGGGGACCTCGCCGACCCGGGGCCGGAGCCGCTCGTGCTGCGCGGCCGGGGCGACGGCGCGATCCTCTCGGGCGGCTCGACGGTCGTGCCCGAGGACGTCGAGGTCGTGCTGCGGGCCGTGCCCGGGGTGCGCGACGTCGTCGTGCTCGGCACGGCGCACCGGCGCCTCGGGGCCGTCGTGACCGCAGTCGTGGAGTGCGACGACCGGTCGGGGCTGCGTGCGCACCTCGAGCGGGTCGCCCGCGCGGCGCTCGCGCCGGCCCAACGACCGCGGCGCTGGTACGGCACGCGCGCGCTGCCGCGGACGCCGTCGGGCAAGCCCGCGCGCGGCGCGGTGAGCGAGGCCCTCGGCGGGACGGACCTCGCGCGGTCGGGCCTGGAGCCGCTGCGGTGACCCGGCACCCGAGCACGTCGACGCACGGCACGACGGACGCGACGCCCGTCGTGGTCGCCGCGCGCCGCACGTGGATCGGCACCGCGGGCCACGGGCACCGGGCGCTCACCGAGGTGGACCTCGCGGCCGCGGCGCTGCGCGCGACCCTCGACGACGCACGGGCGCACGGCGTCGCCGCCGACGTCGCGGACGTCGTGCTCGGGTGCTGCACGGGCCCCGGCGGGGACGTCGCGCGCGTCGCGGCGCTCGCCGCGGGAGCGGGCGCCCGCGTGCCGGGCCTCACGGTCGACCGGCAGTGCGCGTCGGGCCTCGCGGCCGTGCTCGTCGCGGCGCAGCAGGTCCGCGCGGGCGAGGCGGCGCTCGTCCTCGCGGGCGGCACCGAGAGCGCGACGCGCTCCCCCGCGCGGGCCCACCGCACGCCCTGGGGCGACGTCCCGTACACGCGCGCGGCGTTCGCGCCCGTGCCGTGGGCGGACCCGGGGATGGGCGCCGCCGCCGACGAGCTCGCGCGGCGCCGCGGCGTGACCCGCGAGCGCCAGGAGGCGTACGCGGTGCGCAGCCACGCGCGCGCCCGTGCGGCGCACGACGCCGGCCGGTTCGCCGCCGAGACCGTGCGCGTCGGCCCGCCGGGCCGTGCCCTGGAGCGCGACGAGCGCGCGCGCCGACTCGACCCGGCCGTCGTCGCACGGCTGTCCCCCGCGTTCGCCCCCGACGGGACAGTCACGGCGGCGACGTCGAGCCCGGTGAGCGACGGCGCCGCGGTCGTCGCGGTGGTTCCCGAGGCGGTGCGCCGCGACCTGGGCCTCGCGGGGCTGCGGGTCGTCGCGTCGGCCACCGTGGGCTGCGACCCGGCGCTGCCCGGGTGGGGCCCGGTGCCCGCGGTGCGCGCGGTGCTCGACCGCGCCGGCGCGCGGCTCGACGACGTCGCGGCGGTCGAGGTCGTCGAGGCGTTCGCGGCCCAGGTGCTCGCGGTCACCGACGCGCTCGGCCTCGACCCGCTGGGCGACCCGGCGGACGACGCGCGCGTGTGCGCCGACGGCGGCGCGCTCGCGCTGGGGCACCCGTGGGGCGCGAGCGGCGCGGTGTCGGTGGTCCGGCTGTTCTCCCGGCTCGTGCGCGGGGGCGCGCGGGCCGGGACGCTCGGGCTCGCGACGGCGGCCGTCGGCGGCGGCCAGGGCGTCGCGGTGCTCGTGGAGGTGGCGCGGTGATCGCGCGGGCGGCGCGCGCCGTGCGGGCGCGACGTCGGGACCGCCCGGCCGAGGTCGCGGCACCCGCGCCCGAGCTCCCGCCGCAGGACGGCGCAGCGGGCTGCGTGGTGCGGCTCGAGGACGTGCACGTGCGGCTCGGCGAGCGTGACGTCCTGCGCGGCGTGAGCCTCGAGCTGCGCGAGCGCCGGGTCGGCGTGGTCGGGGCGAACGGCTCGGGCAAGAGCACCCTGGCCCGCCTGCTCAACGGGCTCGTCGTGCCCACCGCGGGCCGGGTGCTCGTCGACGGCCTCGACACGCGCCGCCAGGGCGCGGCGGTGCGGCGGCGCGTGGGGTTCGTCTTCACCGACCCGGACGCGCAGATCGTCATGCCGACCGTGGCGGAGGACGTCGCGTACTCGCTGCGCGGCGTCCCCGCGGACGAGCGCGCCGCGGTCGTGCGGCGCGCCCTCGCCGCGCGCGGCCTCGCCGAGCACGCGGACCATCCCGCGCACCTGCTCTCGGGCGGCCAGAAGCAGCTCCTCGCGCTCACCTCCGTGCTCGCGGCGGGACCGCGCCTCGTCGTGGCCGACGAGCCGACCACCCTCCTCGACCTGCGCAACACGCGCCGCGTCGCCGCCGAGCTCGCGTCCCTCCCCCAGCAGGTCGTGCTCGTCTCGCACGACCTCGCGCTCATGGACGCCATGGACCGCGTGCTCGTGGTCGACGGCGGGCGGGTCGTCGCGGACGACGCGCCGGGCCCGGCCGTCGCGCACTACCGGCGCCTGGTCGACGCGGGGCCGGGATGACGCCGGGCGGCTACCGGCCGGGGACCTCGGTGCTGCACCGCCTCCCGGCCGGGGCGAAGCTCGTCGGTCTCGCGACGGCGTCGGGCGCGGTGCTGCTCGTGTCGTCGCCGGTCGCGGTGGGCGTCGTGGTCGTCGTGGTCGCGATGCTCTACGCGCTCGCGGGGGTGGGGGTCCGCGCGGCGTGGGAGCAGGTCCGACCGCTGCGGCTCGTCGCGCCGGTGCTCCTCGCGGTGCAGTGGTTCGCGCTCGGTCCCGCCGCCGCGGTGGTCCTCACGACCCGCCTCGTGGCGCTCGTCGCGCTCGCGGGCCTCGTGCTGCTCACGACCCGCACGGCCGCGGTGCTCGCGGCGATCGAGCGCGGGCTGCGCCCGCTCGGCCGGGTGGGGGTCGACGTCGGCCGGGTCGCGCTCGTCCTGTCGCTCGCCGTGCGCTCCGTCCCGGTGGTCGCGGCGCTCGCGCAGCGCGTGCGGGACGCGTGCCGCGCGCGCGGCCGGGAGCACGACGTCCGGGCCTTCGCCGTCCCGCTCGTCGTGGGCGCCCTGCGCCAGGCGGACGCGCTCGGCGACGCGCTGCGCGCCCGCGGCCTCGACGACTGAGGCTACCCCCGCGTCGTCTCGCCGGGAGGGCCGGTGCCCTGCTCCGCCGATGTGCCCGCCGATGTGCCCGCCGATGTGCCCCGCTGTCCCGGCCCCGCCGTTGTGCCCGCCGGTCCGTCCCGCTAGCGCGCGCCGACGACGGCGCGGCGGCCGCGCAGGGCGAGCGCCGCGGCGACGGCGATGCCCGCCACGGTCACGACGAGCAGCGCCCGGTAGTCCACGACCCCGACGAGCGCGGCCCCCACCACGGTGAGCAGGAGCTGGGGCACGTTGAGCAGCATGGTGCTCGCCGCGGCCACCCGGCCCTGGAGCGCGGGCGGCGTGCGGAGCTGGCGCTCGGTGATGAACCCGACGATCGCCCACGTGACGCCGAGGCCGACGCCGCCGAGCCCGACGACGACCGCCACCACGCTCGTGCCGGTCGCCGGGACGATGCCGAGCGCGAGCACGAGCAGCCCCAGCGCGACGAGGCGCTGCGCGCCCCACCGGGCCGCGAGCCGGGCGGCGGTGAGGCCGGCCACGATCGCGGTCACGGCCTGGACGGACGAGACCGGGCCGAGCAGCGCGGAGGGCAGGCCGAGGCCGTCCTCGACGATCGCGAGGCTCACGGCGTTGAGCAGGCCCACCGCGCCGAACGCGACGACGAGCGCGACGGTGAGGACGCCGAGCGGGGCCGTCCGTGCGAGGTGCCGGAAGCCCGCCGTCACCTCGGCGAGGTACGGCTCGCGCTCGTCGGACGGCGGCGTCTCGCGCACCCGCACGCGCGCGACCACCCCGGCCGCGACGACGAACGCGCCCGACGCGGCCAGCACGAGCGGCCACACGCCGGCCACCGCGTAGGCGCCCGCTCCGACGACAGGCATGAGCAGGCGGAACACCTGGTCGATCGTCGCGAGGCGGCCGTTCGCGGCGGCGAGCGCGTCGTCGGGCAGCATGTCGCGCACGAGCCCGGACTGCGCCGCGGACGTCGCGAACCCGACCCCCGAGTACACGACCGTCACGAGGAGCACGAGCCACACCTGTCCCGGGCCGCGGACGAGGAGGAGGGCGAGCAGCACCGCCGCGCCGACCAGGTACGTCGCGACGAGCATCCGGCGGCGGGACACCCGGTCGGCGAGCTGGCCGAGGAACGGCGACGCGAGGGCGGGCAGGCCCAGCGCGGCGAACACGAGCCCGGCCGCACCGTTCGATCCCGTGAGGTCCTTGACCCACACGGCGAGGATGATCGCGAGCACCGAGTCCGCGAAGTTGGTGAAGCCCCACGCGACGGAGAGCAGGCGGAAGGGGCGCCCGCGGAGCGCAGCGCGTGCGTCGGCTCCCGGCGTCGTGCTCTCGCGCCGCGGCGCGGACGCCGCGGTCGCCGTCTCCCCGGTCGCCGTCGGCGCGGCGGTCGATGTCGTCGCTGCGGTCGACATCGGTGCCGCGGCCTGGTCCGTGGCCGCTGGCTCGGACGGCGCGGTCACCGGGGGTCCGCGGGCGGGTCGGCGTTGACGACGGCGAACAGCCGTGCCGGTCGCGCGCCCTCGGGGCGCAGCGCCGGGTCCTCCCAGCGCCCGGCGAACCGGTCGGTGAGCGCCTCGACCTCGCGCGCGAGCGCGTCGAGCTCCTCGCGCGTCGCGTAGAACGACGACGAGCTGAGCGTGGAGGCGAGCAGCCACCCTGGGTCGTCCGCCGCGGCGGAGGCGAGCCACGCCCGCACGCGCGCCGCCTCCTGGCCGAGCACGAGGTCCGCCACGGCGCTCGCCGCGGGCAGCGACTCGGGGACGTCGGGGTCGAAGCGGGTCTGGCGGCCGCGCCCGACCGTCCGCCACGGGCGCTCCTTGCCGCGCCGCTCGGCGGCCTCGACGTAGCCGTACTTCGCGAGCATGCGCAGGTGGAACGAGCAGCTCGCGACCGACTCGCCCGTGACCTCGGCGCAGCGCGTGGCCGTGACCTCGCCCTCGTCGTCGAGCAGCGCGAGGATCCGCAGGCGCAGGGGGTGCGCGAGGGCGCGGATGCTCGCCGGGTCGGTCACGACGACCGGCTCCGGCGGGGTCGTGCTCTCGGGGGCGCCCGGCGCGGGGCGGTCGGCAGCGGTCGTCATGGCGACGACGCTACGTCACGAAAGATATCTTGCGCAAGAGTTCTTTTCTAAGCGTCGCCGGGCGCTGTCTCGACGGGTCGCGGCGGTGTCTCCGGTCGGGCCCGGAGGTCGTGCACCCGGCTGACCGCGACCACGACGCCGAGCACGGCCACGGCCAGGCAGAGCCCGGCGAGGACGTCCGTGAGGAAGTGGTACCCGAGGTAGAGGCGGCTGAGCGCCACGGTCCCGACGACCAGCACCGACGCCACGACCCAGACCGTGAGCACGCGCGCGTCGCGGTGGCGGTGCCACACGAGGTAGCCCCCGACGAGCACGAGCGTCGCCGCGCCGATCGTGTGGCCCGACGGGAACGAGAACGACCGCTCCACCCCGGCCACGACCATCGAGACGTCCGGGGGGCGGGGGCGCGCGATCACGGCCTTGAGCACGCTCGAGACGAGGGTCGCGAGCACCATCGCCCCGGCGAGCAGACCGGGCTCCCACCACGTCCCCGAGCGGCGCGCCCACACGATGCACCCCACCGCCACGAGGACGGGCAGCACGAACGGGCCGAACACGTTCGTCACGACCGTCAGCACCCCCGTGGCGACGGGAGTCCGGTGCGCGACCATCCAGGCCAGCAGCGGCTCGTCGAACCGCCAGAGGTCGTCCCGTTCCCGGACCGAGTCCAGCAGCCCGGCGAAGCCCAGGACGCCGACCAGGACCAGGAGCACCCCCGGCCAGACGCTCACGAGCACCGCCCGCGGCGACGTGCCCTCCTTCGACCCGCTCGTCGTCGCTCCCATCCCCGGAGGCTACGGAACGCGGGCCGACGACGCAGGGCGGCACGGTCCCGGAGGCCCCCGACGGACCCCCGGGGCGGTCCCCCGGGCGGTCCCCGGCGAAAAACCCGTGCATCTCCGGAGGCCGTCGTGGTCGTATGAGCACACACCGCGGTGGCGTCCGTCCGGTCCGTACCGGGCGGTGGAGGGTCCGGCCAGACCCATGAACCCAGCGTCACGAGAGCAGCACCATGCATCCCTTGATCACGTACGACGTGGCGGCCCTCAGCCGTCGCGAGCAGCTGCAGGAGCAGACCCTGCGCCGGTCGCAGCTGCGCCGCACCACGACCCGCGTCCCGGCGCACACCCGGCAGGCCCGCCTGTCGCGCCGCACCGCATGACGCGCACCGAGCGCTCGTCACGCCGGGGGGCACACCCCGCCGGGCGAGAGCGCGACCCGTCGATGGCCTCGGCCGTCCGGACCCTCCGTGGACCGGACCGCCGGGGCCTTCCTCGTGCGCGACTAGGCTGTGGGCGTGAGCCCTGTGAACGCGAACGAACGCATCGTCTGGATCGACTGCGAGATGACCGGGCTCGACCTGGGCGCCGACGCCCTCGTCGAGGTCGCCGCGGTCGTCACCGACTCCGAGCTCAACGTGCTCGGCGACGGGGTCGACGTCCTGGTCCGCCCCCCGGCCGAGGCGCTCGAGCAGATGGGCGACTTCGTGCGCCAGATGCACACGACGTCCGGCCTCCTGGACGAGCTCGACGAGGGCCTGACGCTGGCCGAGGCCGAGCAGCGCGTCCTGGACTACGTCCGCACCTGGGTGCCGGAGCCCGGGAAGGCGCCCCTCGCCGGGAACTCCGTCGGGACCGACAAGGCGTTCCTCGACCGCGACATGCCGGCCCTCATGAGCCACCTGCACTACCGGATCATCGACGTCTCCTCCGTCAAGGAGCTCTCACGCCGCTGGTACCCGCGCGCCTACTTCTCCTCTCCCGAGAAGCACGGCGGGCACCGCGCGCTCGCCGACATCCTCGAGAGCATCGACGAGCTGCGCTACTACCGCGCCGCCGTCTTCGTGCCCGCGCCGGGCCCGGACTCGGCGACCGCCCGCAAGATCGCGGAGCAGGTCGTCACGACGAGCGTGACCCGGGGGCGCACGCGCCCCGCGGAGGGCACGGACGCGACTGGCGACCCGGCCGTGGCGACCGTCACAGGGGCCGGCGAGGCCTGACGCGAGAAAGGCGTCCAGGAGCACCCCGCGGACCGGGTACACTTTTCGACGGCCGGTGCTCCAGGCGCCGGTCCGTGAGCACGGCTCACATGGTGGGTATAGCTCAGCTGGTAGAGCACCTGGTTGTGGTCCAGGGGGTCGCGGGTTCAAGTCCCGTTACTCACCCCAGACGGCGAGGGCCGGTCTCCGTACGGAGACCGGCCCTCGTCACGTCCCGGGCCCGACGAGCCCCCCGTCGGCGCGCCCCGGGCCGCTCAGGGCGCGCGGTGCGACGCGACGGCGAGGACGCCGCCGAGGCCGATCATCATCCCGCCACCCGCGGCCCGCACCGCGCCGAGGCGCCGGGGCGACGACGCGAACCACGAGCGGGCCGCGCCCGCTGCCAGCGCCCAGACGCTGTCGCACACGAACGCGATGACGGTGAAGACGAGCCCGAGCACCATCATCTGCCCGGGCACGCGGCCCGCGTGGAAGTCGGTGAACTGCGGCAGCACCGCGACGAAGAACACGATCGTCTTCGGGTTGGTCACCCCGACGACGTAGCCCTGCCGCACCACGCGCCACCAGGGCTCGCGCACGGGGGCGGCGTCGACGGCGACGGTCCCGTCCCGCCGGTGACGGATCGCCTGGACGCCGAGCCACACGAGGTACGCGGCCCCGACGAGCTTGACGACCGTGAAGATCGCGACCGACGTCGCGACGACCGTCCCGACCCCGAGCGCCACCGCGACCACGAGCGTGAGCGCGCCCAGCTCGTTGCCGAGCACGCTGAGCACGCCGCCGCGGTGGCCCAGCGTGAGCGAGCGGCCGACGACGAAGAGCACGCTCGGGCCCGGGATCGCGACGAGCACGAGGGAGGCGAGCGCGAAGGCGAGGAGGGCGTCGAGGTGCGGCACACCGCCACGATAGGACGCGGCGTGACGCACGTCACGGGCGAATCCGCGCGGCCCGCCGGACGCACCGCGGCGGCCGCCGCACCCGTGCGGAGGCCGCCCGCGCGGTCCGGGTGCGGCGTGTCGGTGGTTCGACGTACGGTCTGGGAGACGCGCGGCACTGCGCTCGACGAGCCGAACCGCGGTCGTGGTTGGGTGGAGGCCGTTCACCGACTGTCGGGAGGCAGCGCCCCATGATCGAGTTCCGATCGGTCACGAAGACGTACCCTGACGGCACGGCGGCGGTCGCCGACTTCGACCTCGTCATCCCGCCGCACCGGACCACGGTGCTCGTCGGCTCGTCCGGGAGCGGGAAGACGACGCTCCTGCGCATGATCAACCGGATGGTCGAGCCCACGTCGGGCACGATCGAGATCGACGGCAGCTCCGTCCTCGACCGCGACCCGGTGAAGCTGCGGCGCAGCATCGGGTACGTCCTGCAGAACGGCGGCCTGCTCCCCCACTACAAGGTCGTCGACAACGTGACGACGGTCCTGCGCCTCGAGGGCACGCCGCGGCGGCAGGCGCGCGAGCGCGCCCTCGAGCTCCTCGACACGGTCGGCCTCGACCGGGGGCTCGCGGACCGCTACCCGAGCCAGCTCTCGGGGGGCCAGCAGCAGCGCGTGGGCGTCGCCCGCGCGCTCGCCGCGGACCCGAACATCCTGCTCATGGACGAGCCGTTCGGCGCGGTCGACCCGATCGTGCGGGCCGAGCTCCAGACCGAGACCATCCGGCTGCAGCGGGAGCTGGAGAAGACGGTCGTCTTCGTCACGCACGACGTCGACGAGGCCTTCCTGCTCGGCGACCAGGTCGTGATCCTCGAGAAGGGGGCGCAGATCGCGCAGATCGGGTCCCCGAGCGAGATCCTCGAGAACCCCGCGAGCGAGTTCGTCGCGAGCTTCATCGGTGCCGAGCGCGGCCGTCGTGCGCTGCGCACGAAGCGGACGGACCACGGCACGGTCCTCGTCGACGGCGCGGGCCGGACCCAGGGCGTGCTCGTCGGCGACGCCCCTGAGGACGGCGCATGACCTGGGTCCTGGACAACCTCGACCTCATCGGCCGCCTGACCGTCGAGCACCTGCGCCAGTGCGTCGTGCCGATCGTGCTGGGCTTCGTCGTCTCGATCCCGCTCGGCTGGCTCGCGTTCCGGTTCCGCCTCACGCGGGGGCTCGTGCTCACGCTCGTCGGGCTGCTCTACACGATCCCGTCGCTCGCACTCTTCGCGCTGCTCCCGCCGCTCCTCGGCATCAGCTTCCTGTCCGAGGTCAACCTGGTCGTCGCGCTGACGATCTACGCGGTGGCGATCATGACGCGGTTCGTCGCCGACGCCCTGGCGTCGGTCGACCCGACGGTCCGGCAGGCGGCCCTCGCCGTCGGGTACGGGCCGTGGCGACGCTTCTGGCAGGTCGACCTCCCGCTCGCCGGCCCGGTGGTGCTCGCCGGGCTGCGCGTCACGGCCGTCTCGACCATCTCGCTCGCGACGGTCGGCATCCTCATCGGGATCGACAACCTCGGCTACCTCTTCACCAACGGCTACCAGCGGCAGATCGTCGCCGAGATCCTCTCGGGCGTCGTCGCGGTCGTCGTCATCGCCCTGCTCGTCGACCTGCTGCTCGTGCTCGCCGGGCGAGCGGTCATGCCCTGGTCCCGGAAGGTGCGCGCATGAACGTCTTCTCCGACGCGGTCGCCTGGATCTTCTCCCCCGACCGGCTCACCGGCGCGCTCCCGCTCCCCGAGGCGATCTGGACCCACCTCGCGTTCACGTTCGTGGCGGTGCTGATCGCCGCGGCGATCGCGATCCCCGCGGGCTGGGCGATCGGACACACCGGGCGCGGCCGGGAGGTCGCGGTCGCCCTGTCGGGCGCGGCACGCGCCGTGCCCTCGTTCGGGCTCGTCCTGCTGCTCGTGCTCGTGCTCGGGGTGACGCACAAGATCGCCGCGTCGGTCACGGCGTTCGTGCTCCTCGCGATCCCGCCCATCCTCGCGGGGGCGTACGCCGGTATCGAGGCCGTCGAGCGGCGCGTGGTCGACGGCGCCCGGTCCGTCGGCATGACCGGGTGGCAGGTGCTCCTCAAGGCCGAGGTGCCTCTCGGGCTGCCGCTGCTCATCGGCGGGCTGCGGTCCGCGACGCTCCAGGTCGTCGCCACCGTGACGCTCGCCGGCTACGTCGGCAACTGGGGACTCGGCTTCTACATCGTGCAGGGCATCCAGATCCGCGACTTCTCCCAGATCCTCGGGGCGGCCCTCGTCATCGTCGTGCTGGCCGTCGTGCTCGACGCGCTGTTCGCGATCCTCCAACGGGTCGTCGTCCCGCGCGGCGTCACGGCGGGACGGTCCGCGGAGGACTCCCCGTCCCGGCGGCGCCGCCGCGCCCCCGAACCCACCACCGCCTGACGCGGACGGCGCTCCCCCGCCGCACGCGTCGAACCGACCCCTCCCGGTCCTCGGGACGGCCCTCAGAAAGGCAGACACATGCGCACCACCCGACGCACCGCCGCCCTCGTCGCCACCGCGGCGACCGCCGTCCTCGCCCTCACCGCCTGCGGCGGCGGGTCCGACCCGCTCGCCGACGACACCACGAGCTCCGACGGCGGTGGCAGCGCCTCGTCCGACACGATCGTCGTCGGCTCGCAGGCCTACTACTCGAACGAGATCATCGCGGAGATCTACGCGCAGGCGCTCGAGGCCGAGGGCTTCACGGTCGAGCGCAACTTCTCGATCGGCCAGCGCGACGCGTACATGCCGGCGCTCGAGAGCGGCGAGGTGCAGCTCTTCCCGGAGTACACGGGCAACCTGCTGCAGTTCTTCGACCCGGAGACCACGGCGACGTCGCCCGACGACGTGTACGCGGCGCTCCAGGAGGCCCTGCCCGACGGCCTCACGGTCCTCGACCAGTCGACGGCCACGGACCAGGACTCCTACAACGTCACCGAGGCGTTCGCCACGGAGAACGACCTCACGAGCCTGTCCGACCTCGCCGGCCTCGACGTGCCGCTCACGCTCGGCGGCCCCGCGGAGCTGGAGCAGCGCCCGTACGGGCCGCAGGGGCTCAAGGACGTCTACGGGGTCGACGTGTCGTTCGTCGCGACGGGCGACACGACCGTCCAGGACCTCGTCGCCGGGACCGTGAACATCGCCAACGTGTTCAGCGCCGACCCGCGCATCCAGACGGAGAAGCTCGTCACGCTCGAGGACCCGGAGGGCCTGTTCCTCGCCTCGAACGTCGTGCCGCTCGTCAACGCGGACATCGCCGACGAGATCGCGGACGTCATCAACCCGGTGAGCGAGGCGCTCACCCCCGAGGGCCTCGTCGCCTTGAATGTGGAGTCCACGGTCGACCAGCGTTCGCCCGAGGACATCGCCGCGGACTGGCTGTCGGAGAACGGCCTCGCCTGACCGCACGACGACGGCGGCCCGCCCCGGGATCGGGACGGGCCGCCGTCGTGTGTGAGCCCCGAGCAGCGCAGTGAGGACGACTCGCGCTGTCGGCTGCGGGATCCGCGGCAGGTCGGTGCGAGTCAGCCCACGACGCGCGCCGCGATCGCGTCGGCGAACCGGTCGAGCGAGCCCGGGGAGAGCGCGAGGAACAGCGACGGCTCGGTGAGCTCGAGCTCGATGACCACGACGCCGCCGTCGTCGTTGCCCGTGACGACGTCCACGCGCGCGTAGAGGAAGCTCGCCGGGTCACCGCCGCCGACGGCGTCGGCCGCCACGGCCAGCGCCCGCCGCGCGACGTCGAGCTGCTCGTCGGACGCGGTGAACGGGCTCATCTCCTCCTGCTGGTACAGGCCGCGCGTGGGGCGGTGCGGACCGGTGAGCAGGGCGTTCTTGCGCACGGCGTGCGAGAACTCGCCGTCGACGAAGACGAGGCCCGTCTCCCCCGCGGTGTCGACGCTCGTCACGTAGGGCTGCACCATGACCTCGCGCCCGGAGACGAGCAGGTTCTTGGCGTGCTGGATCGCGAGGCCGCGCGAGTGCGCCTCGCCCGCCTGGTACCGGCCCGTGTCCTTCGCGCCCGCGCTGACGACCGGCTTGATGACGAAGTCGCCCTGGGCAGGCAGGCGCGTGTGGATCGCGCGCGAGGAGAGGTTGCGCGCCGGGTCGAGCCACAGCGTCGGGATGACGGGGATGCCCGCGCCCTCCAGCTCGCGCAGGTACCCCTTGTCGGTGTTCCAGCGCAGCACCTGCTCCGCGTTGAGGATGCGCGGGACCCGGCCCGCCCATGCGACGAACTCGTCGCGCCGGGCGGAGTAGTCCCACGTGGAGCGCACGACGACGGCGTCGAAAGCGGACCAGTCGACGTCGGGGTCGTCCCAGACGGCCGGCTGTGCCGCGACGCCCCGGGCGTCGAGCGCCCGCACGAGCGGCGCGTCGTCGGGGTCGAGCTGCGGGAGGACGGAGCACGTCGCGAGGGCGACGCGCGGGGCGGAGTTCTCGGTCGTCACGCTCCGAGCCTAGGGCCTGGCACGGGCCGTCGGCCCCCCGGAGGCGGGCGCGCGCGGCGCTCAGGGCTCCGGGCGCACCGACTGGCGGAGGAACTCGAGCACCGCGGCCACGCGGTGGTTGGCGCCGGCCGGCAGGTCGAGCAGCCGGTAGATCACGGTGAGCTGCGCCTCGACGGCCTTGGGCGTGATCCCCAGCTCTGCCGCGACGGCGCCGTTCGCGCGGCCCTCGGCCACGAGCTGGAGCACACGGAACTGCGCGACGGACAGCCCCGCGAGGAGCGTGTCGGTCCGCGGCACCGAGCGCCGCACGAGCGCGGGGTCGATGACGACCCGGCCCTTCGCGACGTCACCGAGCGCGCGGACGAGCTGACCCGGTTGTGCCGAGGACCGCTTGGACAGGTAGCTCCACGGCGTCGGTGCGCTCGCGCTGATCGAGCGCACGAGGGCGAGCAGGTTGTGGCTCGACACGAGCAGGATCCGCAGGCGCGGGTCGCGCTCCTGGAGCGCCCGGCCCAGGGCGATCCCGTTACCGTCCTCGAGCTCGATGTCGAGGACCGCGACGTCGACCTCGCCCGGCGCGATGGCGGCGAGCGCCGCGGTCTGGCCGGCGGCGTCGGCCACGACCTCCATGCCGGGCTGCGCGCGCAGGAGCGCCAGGACCAGCCCCCGCACCATCGCCTCGTCCTCGACGACGGCCACGCGCAGACGGCGGGCGGTGCTCACGCCCGCTCCTCGGCCTCGGCCACGGGGCTGAGGACGGGGATCCGCGCGGCGAGCCGGGCCCCGCCCATCGGCGAGGGGCCCAGCACGAGGTCCCCGCCCCGACCGCGGACGCGCGCCTGGAGGCGGGCGACGCCCGAGAGGTGCGGCTCGCCCGCGAGGCCGGAGCCGTCGTCGTCCACCACGACGTGCGCGAGGCTCCGGCGCTCCGTGAGGGGCTCGCCGCGCAGGACGACGCTCACCGCGTCGGCCCGGCCGTGCAGCATCGCGTTGTTGACGCCCTCCTCGACGATCGAGAACAGCAGGACCCGGTCGGCGGGCGGCAAGGAGTACCCGGCGAGCACGGCGTCGGCCACGCCCTCGTACCGGACGTCCATGCGCACGGAGGGCGGCAGCCGGTCCGCGAGCAGGAGCAACGCCGTCGACAGCGAGAAGTCGCCCGCGAGGGGGTAGAGGGAGTGCGCCACCGCGCGGACCTCCGACTCGCGGAGGCGGTCGAGCCGCTCGGACACCGCCTCGAGCGAGTGGGCGGCCTGCTCCTGGCCGCCGTGCTCGAGGTCGTCGCGGATCGCGTCGACCTCGCGGATCGCGAGGACGAGGCGCTGCTGGAGCCCGCCGTGGAGCTGGCGCGACACGTCCCGCCGGACGCGCAGCTCCTCCTCCTCGGCCTCCAGCCGCGCGCGCTCGGCGCGCTGCGTCTCCACGAGGCGTCGGCGCTCCTCCGCGCGGATGCGACGCCGCGAGCCGACGTAGAAGAGCGCGACGGAGATGGCGAAGCAGGCCTCGAGGGTGCCGAGGGTGACCTGCGCGGCGACGAACGGTCCCGGCGCACCGCGCGGGAGCGTGAGGTACAGCGCGCCCGCGCGCACGGCGCCGATGCCGAGGCTCAGCCCGAGCACGAGGGCGATCTGCCGCCGCAGCGGCCACGCGAGGACGTGCAGCCGCACGAGGGCGGCGGCCGCGACCGCGCTCGCCGCGGCGACCGCGAGGACGAGCACGAGGGCGACGGAGGCGACGCGCTGCAGCTCGGCCCCGGCGAGCATCGGCTCGCCGCCGGGGGCGACGGGACCGAAGTCCTCGATGGCCCACAGCACGAGCTCGATCGCCGGGACGGCAGCGATGAGCACCACGCCGGCCATCGCGATCAGCGCGACGGCGCGGCGCTCGGCACGATCCGCGTCCCGCACCACGTCCTCATGCTGACAGAGGCCCGCGCACGTCACCCGTTCAGCGGCGCACCGCGTGGACCACGACGTTCTCCCGTGCGGCCCCGGTCGCCCCCGCCCGCTGCAGGCACGTGAGCACGACGAGGCGCCGCTCGCCGTCGGGGAGGCGGCCCCAGATCTCCGGGGAGGCGGCCGCCGCGTCCTTGGTGAGGACCTCCGTGCGCTCGACGACGTACGCGACCCCGTCCACGCGCAGCGGGTCGCCGGGGGCGACCGTCACGGCCGGGTCGGGCGCGCCCGGCTCGAAGAACGCGTTCCCGGGCGCGCGGCCGTCGCGCACGGCGTGCATCGCGACGACGAGCGGCCGCACCCCCGAGGCGGACGAACGGTCCGGGTCGGCGAGCACGAACGCCTCGGTGAACGTCGGCGGGTCGAGCACGGCACGCGCGCCGGGCATCGCGGTGAGCGGCACGTCGAGGCCCTGGGCGGGCGCCTCGAACCGGCCCCCGGTGGGTCGCAGATCGGCGGCGGCGGCCGACGGCGGCGCGTCGAGCACGACGCACCGCCCGTCGAGGTCGCGGAGCGCCGCGTCGCACCGGTCGCCGCCGCCGAGGACCGTCGCCGTGAGCACCGCGGCCCCGGCGAGCGCGAGCACGACGACCGCCCCGAGCAGCGCCCGCACCGCCCGGCTCATCCCCCGGCCCGGCGGGTCGGTGCCGGACGGCGCAGCGCCCGGGCGGCGGACCCCGCGACGACGACGAGCGTCGCACCGGCGAGGAGCAGCCACGGGCGCCGGTCCGGGGCGAGGACGCCGCCGGTCCGGGTCAGCGGACCCGCGACCCGCTCGACCGTCGCGGTCGTGCCCGTGCCCCCGCGGCCGGTCGTCCCGGGGACGGCGGCCGGGGTCGGGTCGGCAGGGGTCGGGTCGGCCGAGGTCGGGTCGGTCGGGTCGAGCGTCGTGCCGGTGCCGTCCGGCGTGTCCCCCGCGATCACGAGCAGGAGGTCGAAGGAGAACCGGCGCTCCCCGACGGCGGCCGTGTTGCCGGTCGTCGCCTCGAGAGGGAACTCGTAGGTCAGCGGCACGTCGACCGTGGCGCCGCGTGCGAGCGGGACCTCCTGGATCCGGGTGCGCCGCCCCTCGAGCTGCGACGCCGGGACGCCGTTGACGGTGAGGTCGTCGTAGAACGCGTCGGGCGTCCAGCTGTCGTCGTCGGTCCTCCGCAGCGCCTCGGCGTCGACGATGCTCACCGTGAGGGTGCCCGCGGTTGGACCGTCGTTGCGCACGCGCAGCAGCGCGCTGCCCGCGTCGCCGGGGACGACCCGGACCTCGCCGAGGCCCGCGCCGTCGACCCGCAGGGCCTGCGTCGCGGTCGACGTGGGCGTCACGGCGACCAGAGGGGTGCCGTCGACGTCGCTCCCGGGGACGACGGGCGTCCCCGCCTCGGTCGGCCGCGCGACGGTCGCCCGCCCCGCGACGGTCGTCGCGGAGGCGGTCGTCGCGGAAGCGCTCGTCACGGAAGCGCTCGTCGCGGTGCTCGTCACGGTGGCTGCTGCCGCGGCCGGTGCGCCCGTGGTGGGCACGACGAGCGCGGCGGCGACGACGGCGGTGGCGCCCGCGAGGCCGAGACGGCGTGCCGGGGCGAAGAACCGGTGGGTGGTCATGTCGGGACCTCCTGCTCGCGCGGCGGGTCGGTGGGACGGCCGCGGCCGGGGCGCACGAGCGCCACCGCGGCGTAGACGAGAAGGGCGACCGCGAGGACGGTCACCGCGGTGGGGCCCCACGACACGTTCGTCGCGTGGCCCACGAGGGGCACGGAGTAGGCGACGCGGCCCATGACCTGGTCCGGCACGAGCGGAGCGTCGGCAGCGCCGTTCGCGTCGCCGCGCGTGATGAGGCCGGTGGCGTCCGCGCCGTCACGGTCGACCTGCACGACGCGGTGGGTCACGAGCGTCGGGTCGCCCGAGACGGGCTGCACGGTGACGACGTCGCCCGTCCGCAGCTCGTCCGGGTCGACGGGCCGCACCACGACGACGTCCCCCGGCGAGAGCGCCGGTTCCATGGAGCCGCTGAGCACGGTGAGCGGCGTCGCGCCGAGCACGCGCGGGACGACGACGACCGCCGCGGCGAGCGCGATCAGCGCCACCATGACGACGCCGAGCACGACCGACACCACCCGCGAGACCGGGCCGCGCCGGGGTGTCGGGTCCGGGGCCGCCCCGGTGCCCGCGGGGCCGGTCGCCCGTGCGGCGGCACGCGTCGCGGCGCTCACGGCTGCCGCTCCCTTAGCGAGTCGACCACGTCGGTGGTCGGGACCGCGCGGTCCGCGGCCCACTGCTCGACCGAGGTCGGCAGCGGCGCGTCGAGGTCGAGCGTCGCCGGGTCGATCCCGGCGTCCGCCAGCAGCGTGAGGAGCCCGGCGGCCCACGGCGGGTCGTCGGCCGTCACGGCGGGCTGGCCGTCGGCGGTCCCGGCGGCCTGGTCGGCCTCGGGTGCGGCCGGCACCTGCCCGGCACCGGTCTGCGTGTCGCCCACGGGTTCCTCGTCGACCGGTGCCGCGTCATCAGGCGACTCGGTGTCGGACGACCCGGTGTCGGACGGCGAACCGGTGCCGGGCAGCGAGCCCGTGTCGAGCGAGTCGTCGTCGGGCGACTCGGTGGCCGACCCGTCCGGCGTCGGCTGCGCGTCCGCGGGGGCTGACGGAAGAGGTGCGGTCACCGAGCCGGACTCGGCAACCCCCGGATCCGTGACCTCGGAGCGGGTCTCGACCATCCGGGCGACGGACACCGCCGGGGCCGGCACGGCCTGCGTGTCGTCCCACAGCCGGCCGTCGTCGTGGCCCTCGTCGCCCGGGCGAACCTGCCAGAGGTCGGCGACCAGCTCGCCGTCGGGCAGCCGGGGGTCCGACGCGTCGGGCCCCAGCCCGTCGAGGTTCTCGTCGAACGGCATGGTCACGACGAGCGTCACGTCGAACGTCGTCGCGCCGGCAGCGAGCTCGACGGGGACGTCCGGCGAGCCGCCGAACAGCACCCGCCCCTGCGGGCCGAGGGTGCCCGTGCCCACGAGCGCGCCGTCCCGCCGCAGCTCGACGGAGACGTCGAGCGCGTCGAGCAGCGGGGCGTCGCGCCACGTGGGGACGCCGAGGCCCAGCCGCGCGTCGAGGTTGTCGCCGCCCAGGGTCGTCGTGAGCCGGTAGTCCGCCGTGGCCTCCGTGCCCGGGACCATCACCAGCGGCGCAAGGTCTCCCTGCGCCGCGAGCTCCACGTCGAGGAGGCCCGACGAGACGGTCGCGCCCGCGGTGGGAGCCTCGTCGCGCCACAGCGCGTGCGTGGTCCCGGGGGCGCCACCCGTGACGAGCAGTGCGGCCGCGAGCGCGGCGGCACCCAGACCGGTTGCGCACCTCATGAGGCGCTCCTTCCGGGTCGTGCTCGCTCCCCGACCGGCCCGGACCGGCGCAGAGCCGGTCCGGGACCGCGTCGGGACGCGGGCGTGCGGTCAGCGGACCTGGTCGAGCGTCACGTGGAGACCGTCCAGGTACGCCTGGGTGGTCATGAGGTCCTGGGCCTGGATCTCGTGCGGGAAGGCCGCGACGACGAAGACCTGCAGCTCCTGGCCACCCGACCCCTCGAACTCCAGGTCGAAGGGCTCGCCCACGTCGCGCGCCTGCCCGAGGACGGTGCCGTCGACGTCGGCGACGACGTACTTGATGCCGAGACCCTGCGCGAGATCGCCGCTCTGCGCGCCGGCGCCGTGGACGGCGAGGTGCGCGCGCATGTTGTCGCCCTCGGTCTTGGCGGTCACGCGCGTCTGGCCCAGCAGGTAGTCGCCGGGCACGGCCTGCCACGTCCCGAGGTCGTCGATGACGTGACCGACGACGGCGTCCGTGCCGGCCCCTGCGCCGTCGGTGTCGAGCCGCTGGAACTCGGTCGGGACGCCGCTCCACACGGTCCGCTCCTCGCCGAGCCAGCCGACGTCCCACCGCAGTCCCGGACCGACCTCTGCCGCGAGGTCGGTCGCGTCGGGCCGGTCGGGCGAGACGTCGAACCAGCGGGCCTCCTGGGCCTCGACGTCGAGGAAGCCGCTGCGGATCTCCCCGCCCGCGACCCCGGCGTCGTCGTGCCACAGCGCGAACGTGCCGCCCGCGCCGAGGAGCAGCGCGCCCCCGGCGACGCCGGCGACGATTCCCTTGGTCTTCGTGTTCATGGTGAGCGTTCCCCTTCTGCGTCGCGTTGCGCGTCCCGCGAGGGTGCTCGCCACCGGAGGTTGCTCCGTCTCGACGACTCGCCGCCGCAACGGTCCCCAGTCTTCGGCGGCCCGGCAGGCCGCCACGGCCAGGGGTAGGGGAAACCCCAACGGCCCGGCGCCGCGGGGTCGCCACGGGGCGCTCCCGGGCGCTCCCGGGGCGCTGCCCGGGTGCTACCGGGGCGCGACGCGGGCTACAGCCCGTACTCCTCGAGCAGCCGCAGCCAGACCTCGCTCACGGTCGGGTACGACGGCACGGCGTGCCACAGCCGGCGCAGCGGCACCTCGCCCACGACGGCGATCGTCGCGGCGTGCAGCATCTCGGCCGCGTCCGGGCCGACGAACGTGGCGCCGACGACGACCTCGCGCGCGGCGTCGACGACGAGCTGCGCGCTGCCCGCGTAGTCGGTGGAGCGCACCGAGGAGCCGGCGACGTTCGCGAGGTCGTAGCGCACGACGCGCACGTCGAGGCCCGCGTCGCGCGCGGACGCCTCGGTGTGCCCGACGGCCGCCACCTCGGGACGGGTGAACACGACCTGGGGCGAGGCCACGGCGTCGGCCGTCGCGGCGAACCGCGACCACGGCTCGGGCCGCGAGCCGACGGCGGGCGGCCGCTCGCCCGCGGTGGGGGCGCCGTCGGCGTCGGGGTCGCCGAAGCGCGCGGCGACGACGTCGCCCGCGACGCGGCCCTGGTACTTGCCCTGGTGGGTCGTCGCGACGCGACCGGTGACGTCGCCCGCCGCGTAGAGCCACCCGGTGCCGGCCTCCCCCCCGAGACCCTGGACGAGCATCGTGTCGTCGACCTCCAGCGCGCGGCCGGGCGCGAGCCCGACGGAGTCGACGCCGAGGTCCTGGGTGCGCGGCACGCGGCCCGTCGCGACGAGCACGCGCTCGGCGGTGACGGGCGACAGGTCCGGCGCGTCCTCGCCGTCCGCGGGACCGGCGGCCGCGAGGACGAGCCGGACGCCGCCGTCGGGCAGGGGCTCGACGGACTCCGTCGCCACGCCGAGCCGCACGTCGACCCCCAGCTCCCGCAGCGACGCGGCGACCGCCTCGCCCGCCCACGGCTCGGTCCGCCCGAGCAGGCCGCCGCGCGAGAGCACGGTCACGCGCGCCCCGAGGTCGGCGAACGCGACCGCCATCTCGGTGGCGACCACTCCCCCGCCGACGATCGCGAGCGACTCGGGCACGTCCTCGACCGCGGTCGCCTCGCGGCTCGTCCACGGGTTCGCGTCCGCCAGCCCGGGGACGTCGGGCAGGACGGGCACGCTGCCGGTCGCCACGATCACCGCGCGGCGGGCCGCGAGCCGGCGGGTGCGCGGCAGGTCGTCCGGGTCGGCGTCGGGCTCCTCGGCGACGACCTCCACGAGCCGCGGGCCGACGATCCGCCCGAGCCCGCGCACGAGCGTGAGCCCTGCGCCCTCGACCCAGGAGACCTGGCCGGAGTCGTCCCAGTCGGAGACCATCTGGTCGCGGCGCGCGAGGACGGCGGCGACGTCGAGGTCGTCCCCCACGGTGACGCCCGGGACGCCCCGCGCCTCGGCCCGCACGGCCCCCGGGCGCAGGAGAGTCTTGGACGGCATGCACGCCCAGTACGAGCACTCGCCGCCCACGAGCTCGGCCTCGACGAGCGCCACGCTCAGGCCTGTGCGCGACGCGCGGTCGGCGGCGTTCTCGCCGACGGGCCCGCCGCCGATCACGATCACGTCGTACGTCTCGTCAGGGGTGGTCTCGGGCTGCGCGTCGGACGTCATGGGCCCATCCTCGCCCGACGGCCCGGTCGCCGCCCGGCGGTGCGGCCGCGGGTCAGGCGACGCGGGCCTCGTCGAGCCGGTCGAGCACGTGCCGGACGGTCTGCGCGACGGTCCACCGGGTCGTGTCGACGTGCAGCCCGCCGGGCGTCGAGCGGGCCGCGGCGGCGAACTCCTCCGGGGTCCAGGCGCCGTACGCCTGCTTGTGTCGGCCGGCGTCGCGCGCGGCGAGCGTCGCGGCGTCCGGCGTCAGCACGACGGCGTAGCACGGCCGGGTGCGCACGCGCGCCGTGAACCGCGCGAGGTCGGGGCCGAGCAGGATGTCCTGGACCACGGCCGTGACGCCCGCGGCCGCGTACGTGTCGGCAACCTGCGCCGCGAGCGCCTGCCGCAGGTCGAGCTGGGCCCGGGCCGCGGCGGACAGGGGCGGTGCCGTCGACGCCTGGCCGCTGACCACGAACCGCCGGAACTGGTCCCCGCGCACGTGCGCGGCGAGCGGGAACGTGCGGGCGAGCGCGTCGGCCACCGTGGACTTCCCCGAGGCCATCGCCCCGGTGACGACGAGGACCGGCGTCTCCACGCCCGGGGCGGCGGGGGCTGGCGTAGCGGAGGTCACGGCGCGACCGTACGGCGTCGTCGGCGCGCCGCGCGACGGAATTGCCGCGCGCGCGGACGCCCCCGGTCGGGGTCGGGGGCGTCCTGCACGCTTGGCGGGGGTCGCCGTCGCGCTAGTGCACCGTCGCCTTCTCGGCGCCCGCCCCGGTGAGCGAGCGCACCTCCATCTCGGCGAACTTCTCGGGGTGCGGCTTCTCCCTGCTGAGGAGCGTCCCGACGATCCCGAGGAGGAACGCGAGCGGGATCGACACGATCCCGGGGTTGCTCAGGGGGAAGATCGCGAAGTCGATGTCCGTGTTCTTGATCATCGACAGGCTCGCGCCCGTCACCGGGTCGACCTTCCCGGACACGACGGGCGAGAACGCGATGAGCACGACGCACGAGATCAGGCCGCCGTACATGCTCCACAGCGCGCCCGCGGTGTTGAACCGCTTCCAGAACAGCGAGTAGAGGATCGTCGGGAGGTTCGCGCTCGCCGCGACGGCGAACGCGAGCGCCACGAGGAACGCGACGTTCTGGCCCTGCGCGAAGATGCCGCCGAGGATCGCGAGGATCCCGATGACGACGACGGTGATGCGCGCGACCTTGACCTCGCCGTCGGGCTTGACCTCGCCGCGCTTGATGACGTTGGCGTAGATGTCGTGCGCGAAGCTCGCCGCCGCGGTGATGGTGAGACCGGCGACGACGGCGAGGATGGTCGCGAACGCGACGGCGGAGATGAAGCCGAGGAGGATCTCGCCGCCGAGCGCGAACGCGAGCAGGGGTGCCGCGGAGTTCACGCCCCCTGGTGCGGCGCTGATCGTCTCCGGCCCCACGAGCGCGCCCGCCCCGTACCCGAGCACGAGGGTGAACAGGTAGAAGATGCCGATGAGCCAGATCGCCCACACGACCGACCGGCGGGCCTCCTTGGCGGAGGGCACGGTGTAGAAGCGCATGAGGACGTGCGGCAGGCCGGCGGTGCCGAGCACGAGCGCCAGGGCGAGCGACAGGAAGTCGAGCTTCGTGGTGCCGGTGGCGCCGTACTGCTTGCCGGGCTCGATGAGCGCCTCGCCGCCCGGGCCCGCCTTGTCGATCGCGCCCTGGAGCAGGTCGGACAGGTTGAAGCCGAACTTCGCGAGGACCCACACGGTCATGACGGCGGCGCCCGCGATGAGCAGCACGGCCTTGATGATCTGGACCCAGGTGGTGCCCTTCATCCCGCCGACCAGCACGTAGAGGATCATCAGCGCGCCGACGACCGCGACGACGACGCTCTGGCCCGCCGTGGAGTCGACGCCGAGCAGCAGCGCCACGAGCCCGCCGGCCCCGGCCATCTGCGCGAGCAGGTAGAAGAACACGACGGCGAGGGTCGCGAGCGCGGCCGCCATGCGCACGGGCCGCTGCTTGAGCCGGAAGGACAGCACGTCGGCCATCGTGAACTTGCCGGTGTTGCGCAGGAGCTCGGCGACGAGCAGCAGCGCGACGAGCCACGCGACGAGGAAGCCGATCGAGTAGAGGAACCCGTCGTAGCCGTTGATCGCGATGGCGCCGCAGATCCCGAGGAAGCTCGCGGCGGACAGGTAGTCGCCCGCGATGGCGGTCCCGTTCTGCGGCCCGGTGAACGACCGTCCGCCCGCGTAGTAGTCCGCGGCGGACTTGTTCTGCCGGGACGCGCGCAGCACGATGACGAGGGTCACGGCGACGAACACGGCGAAGATCGCGACGTTGACGACGGGGTTCCCGACGTCCGTGGCCTCGGCGGCCAGGAGGTGCGCGCTCACAGCTCGTCCTCCTCGATCTCCCGGCGGAGCTCGTCCGCCTGGGCGTCGAAGCGCTTGTTGGCCCAGCGCGCGTAGATCATGGTGATCGCGAACGTGGACACGAACTGGCCGAGCCCGAGGAGCAGCCCGACGGTGACGTTCCCCCACACGCGGACGCTCATGAGGTCGTGCGCGTAGTTCGCCAGCAGCACGTAGACGAAGTACCACACGAGGAACAGCGCGGTCATCGGGAACACGAAGCTCCGGAAGCGTCGGCGCAGGTCCTGGAACTCGGGCGAGCGTTGCACCCGCTGGTAGTCGGTCTCTTCGGCGGGCCCCGGTCCGGGGGCGGCCGTCACGTCGGTCATGACGCCTCCGTTGGCTCATTCCGTGGACAGACAGAGAGCCCGCACGCCCCGCGGACGGTCGCCTGTCGACGCGACCGCACGCGACGCTGCGTGCCCGGGGCGACCTTCCACCCCCGGCACAATGTGCCGTAGATCACTGTTGTCCGCAAGGACCGCGCGCGGCCGGTCGCGAGGCCGTGCCGCGGGTCAGACGCGCACGTACTCGAGGTCCGTGATGACGCGCCCCGCGGCCTCGCCCTTGCGCTCGAACCCCGTGAGCACCCGGCCCTCGAAGCGCGGCGCGACGTTCCCCGGGCCGTGCACGTTGCGCAGCCCCGGCGCGGCGTCCAGCACCTCGAGCATCTGCTCCGCGTACTCGGCCCAGTCGGTCGCGAGCCGCAGCGTCCCGCCGGGGCGGCCGTCGTCGCCCTCCCCCGGCGCGCGCAGGACGCGCTCGGCGAGCGCCGCGAACGACGGCGTCACGAGACGGCGCTTGTGGTGGCGGGACTTGTGCCAGGGGTCGGGGAAGAACACCCAGAGCTCGTCGACGCTCCCCGCGGGCAGGGTGGTCGCGAGGACCTCGGCCGCGTTCGCCTGGACGAGCCGCACGTTCGTCAGGTCGCGCTGCGACGCGCGCAGCACCGTCTGGGCCAGCCCGGGCGCGTAGACCTCGACGGCGAGGAAGTCCGTGCCCGGCTCGCGCTCGGCGGCCGCGACGACGGCCTCGCCCTGGCCCGAGCCGATCTCCACGACGAGGCGCGCGTCGCGCCCGAAGGTGGCCGCGACGTCGAGCACGTGGTCCGGGTCCACGGACGTCCGCGCGACGGCGCGCGGCACGTCGACGACGTAGCGGTCCCGGTACGCGTCCCACGCGCGCTGCTGGCGCGGCGCGAGGCGGCCGCTGCGCCGCACGAAGGACACAGGCTGGGTGCGGTAGCGCGGGCGGGCGTCGCCGCTCCCCGGGGTCGCGGAGGGGGCGCCGGTCACGGGCTCGTCGAGGGTCTCGGGGGTCGGTTCGGGCACCGCACCAGGGTACGGGCGCCTCGCGCGGGGGTCGTGCCGCGCGAGGCGCCCGGCCCGTCAGACGTACGCCGCGTACGCGGGCAGGTCGAGCACGCCGTTGCCCGACAGCCCGAGGACGATCACCTCGGGCTCCGTCGCCGCGCGCGCGTGCGCGACCGCCGCCGCCACGGCGTGCGTCGACTCCGGCGCGGGGATGATGCCCTCGCTGCGCGCGAACAGCGTCCCGGCCGTGAACGCCTCGTCCTGGTCGACGGCGACGGCGTCCATGAGCCCGAGGTGCACCGCGTGCGACACCATCGGCGACATGCCGTGGTACCGCAGGCCGCCCGCGTGGATCGCCGGCGGGACGAAGTCCTTGCCGAGCGTGTGCATCTTGAGCAGCGGCGTGAGGCCCGCGACGTCCCCGAAGTCGTAGCGGTACTCGCCCTGCGTGAGCGACGGGCACGCGGCCGGCTCGCACGCGACGAGCCGCGTCGTCGTGCCCTCGCGCAGGTTGCGGCCGAGGAACGGGAACGTCAGGCCCGCGAGGTTCGACCCGCCGCCCGCGCAGCCGAACACCACGTCCGGCGCGCCCTCGCCCGCCTCGTCGAGCTGGACGAGCGCCTCCTGGCCGATGACGCTCTGGTGCAGCATCACGTGGTTGAGCACGCTGCCCAGCGCGTAGTGCGCCGCGGGGTCCTTCGCGGCCGTCTCGACGGCCTCGCTGATCGCCATGCCCAGGGAGCCGGTCGTCTCCGGGTCCGCGGCGAGCATCGCGCGGCCCGCCTCCGTGAGGTCCGACGGCGACGGGTGGCAGATCCCGCCGTAGACCTCCATCTGCGCGCGCCGGTACGGCTTGGAGTCGTACGACGCGCGCACCTGCCACACCTCGACCTCGAGCCCGAGCAGCGCGCCCGCGAACGACAGCGACGCGCCCCACTGGCCCGCGCCCGTCTCGGTCGTCAGCCTCGTGGTGCCCTCGAGCGCGTTGTAGTACGCCTGCGCGACGGCGGTGTTCGGCTTGTGCGAGCCGACCGGGCTCACGCCCTCGTACTTGTAGTAGATCCGGGCCGGGGTGCCCAGGGCCCGCTCGAGGCGCCGCGCGCGCACGAGCGGGGACGGCCGCCACAGGGCGTAGATCTCGCGGATCGTCTGCGGGATCTCGACGTAGCGCTCCGTCGTCACCTCCTGCTGCACGAGCGCGAGCGGGAACAGCGGCGCGAGGTCGTCGGGCGTGAGGGGCTCGCGCGTGCCCGGGTGCAGGTGCGGGGGCACCGGCTCGGGGAGGTCGGCCGCGAGGTTGTACCAGTGCGTCGGGACGGTCGAGGGCACCTCGGCGCCCGTCGGCTCGAGGGACCGGACGGGCGGGGCCGTCGGCGGGGTCTGCGGTGTCGTCATGCTCGGCTCCAGCTCAGGGGGACGGCCGCTGGGCCGACGACGCGCGCACCGGGTTCACCGAGGCCGCCCACGTCGTCGGGGCACGGCCGGATGAGGTCACCGGCCGTCAGGCGGCCGGCCACCAGGGGGTCACGGACGGGTGCGTCACGAGGCCGACCCTACCCCCGGGCGCAGGCTCGGGACCACCGGCGTCCGGGCGAGGACGATGGGCTCTCGCGCGCCCGGGCGCGCGGGCGCTGGGATGGGAGCAGACGCCGGTCGACGGCAGTGCCGGCGCGGACGGAAGGAGCCGTCATGGTCAGCAACCACGTCCCGGGCAGGTTCGAGGGCCGCACGGCGATCGTCACCGGCGCGGGCGCCGGCATCGGCCGCGCGACGGTCGAGCGGCTGCTCGCGGAGGGCGCGCGCGTCGTCGCCACCGACGTGCGGGAGGACCGCCTCGACAAGCTCGTCGCCGACGTCGGCACGGACGCGCTCGTCACCGTGGCGGGCGACGTGAGCGCGCAGACCACGGTCGACGCGGTGGTCGCCGCCGCGGGCGGCCGGGTGGACGCCCTCGCCAACGTCGCCGGCATCATGGACGGCTTCCTGCCGACCGCCGAGCTCGACGACGCGACGTGGGACCTCGTCATGACCGTCAACGTCACCGCGGTCATGCGCCTCACGCGTGCGGTCCTGCCCCTCATGCTCGAGGCGGGGAAGGGCTCGATCGTCAACGTCGGCTCGGAGGCGGGCTCGCGCGCGTCGGCGTCGGGCACCGCGTACGCGACGTCGAAGCACGCGATCGTCGGCTTCACGAAGAGCACGGCGTTCTTCTACACGCCCCGGGGCGTGCGGGCGAACGTCGTCGCCCCCGGGGCCGTCGCGACGAGCATCGAGGCGCCCTTCCGCTCGCAGTACGCGGGCGAGCGGCTCGGCCCGGTCATGGCGACGACCGTCCCGCCGGCCGCGAGCGCCGAGGAGCTGGCCGCGGCGATCACGTGGCTCCTGTCGGACGACTCGGCCAACGTCTCGGGCGCCGTCCTGCACAGCGACGGCGGGTGGGCCGCCGTCTGACCGTCCCGCTCCCCCGGCGGACCGGGCGGGCGACGCAGCGGCCCCCGGACCGTCCGGTCCGGGGGCCGCCGTCGTGCCGTCGGCACCGCGTCAGGGGCGCGACGCCGGCCGGTCAGCGCACGTCAGCCGCACGCCAGCGCGTCGTACGCGACGTCGGCGGCGAACGACCGGCCGTCCCCGCTCGCGGCGACGTGCGCGGTGCCCACCGCGACGTCGGCCGCCCGGACGGAGAACGCCTGGTACGCCGACGCGCCGGGCCGCACGCCCGTGACGGTGCGCTCGCCGAACGGCGTGCTGAGCGTGACGTCCATCGGGACGGTGTCCGCGTTGCGGGCCCGGACGGCGACGTAGGCCGTGCCGGCGAGGCACTGCGTGCGCGCCGTCGTCTCGACGACGAGGCCGTCCTCGGCGGGCGCCGTGGTGAACGTGCTCACCGGCGAGACGGCGGTGCCGCCGCCCGCGCTGGTGGCCGTGACGGTCCACGCGTGCGCGGCGCCCGGCTCGAGCCCGTCCCACGTGACGGTCGCGACCTCGCCCGACGGCACCGTGACGCTGCCGACCTCCTCGCCCGGCGCGTAGAGCGAGACGGCGTCGGTCGCCAGGCTCGTGACGCGCGAGGTGAGGTCGACGGGCACGGTGAAGTCGTCCTCGCGGCCGTCGTAGCGCTGCTCGTCGTCGTACTCGGTGGCGCCGAAGTTCTCGAGCCACGGCGAGTAGGTGTCGACGATCATCTCGGAGCGGTCGACGTCGAACTGGAGCAGGCGCAGGAAGCTCGCGCCGAGCCGCAGGCCCTCGTCGGGCGCGTAGCCGCCGATCTCGGTGAGGCCCGCCTCCTCGGCCGTGACCTCGTAGAACTGGTAGTCGGCCAGCAGCTCGACGACGCCGCTGCCCGGCGTGCCGACGTCCTGGCGCACGTTGATGCCCACGCCGTGCCGGTGCCCCGCGAGGACGAGGAAGACGTTCGGGTTGGGCTCGACGACCTTGGCGTGCACGAGGCGGCCGTCGGGCGTCGAGATCTCGGAGTCACGACCGTCGGGGTTCGAGCTCGGCACGAGGTAGTCGTGCGTGAGCACGACCGCGTTGCGGTCGGGGAACTGCTTGAGGACGCCGTCCGCCCACGCGGCCTCCTCGTCCGTCACCCCGTACGACAGGTAGACGGCGACGAAGTCGAGCCCGCCCGCGCTGAACAGGTCGTAGTGGTTCTGGTTGTCGCCCTCGCGCCACGGGCCACCGTAGGAGGCGTTCTCCCACCCCGCGGACAGGGCCTCGTAGCGCTCGGGGCCGTAGAACTCGTTGAACAGCGCCCCGGGACCGTTGTCCTGGCCCGTGAGGTTGTCGTGGTTGCCGGCGAGGACCCCGTTGGGGATGTTTGCGTCGTCGAGGACCTGCTGCGCGGACGAGGAGAACGCGTACTCGCCCCGGATCTGGGCGGCCATCGCGTCGTCGGCGGGCAGGCGCGTGTAGTTCTCGTTCACGTCGCCCGTGTGGCCCACGTACGCGATCCCGCGCGCCTCGGCGTTGTCCACGACCCACTGCGTGAGGTCCGTGTAGGCCTGCGCCCACACGGCGCGCTCCTCGGCCGTCTCCTGCTCGACCGCGCCCTCGGTGAGGTACTGCGTGTCGGTGAGGTGGACCAGCGAGAAGTCGTAGTCCTCGCGGGGCGCGAAGTCGGTCTCGTCGCGCGACCCACCTGCCGCGATGTCGTCCGCGAAGGGGTCGGTGCCCGTCACGAGCACGTGCACGGTCCCGTCGGTCGCAGCATCCTCGCCGAGCACGGTGCTCAGCGACGTCGTGCCCTCGACCGCGCCGCGCGCGGACGCGAGCGGCTCCCACCGCTCCCCGTCCCACACGTGCAGCGTCGCGAGCCGCTGCGGGTCGACGACGCCCTCCCAGCGCACGACCTGGCCGGCGGTCGAGCCCTCGGCGGGCAGCTCGAAGCGCTGGTAGGTGACGTCGCGGCTCTGGGGCGAGTCGAGCGTCAGGTCGTCGCCCGGGGCGAGCGCGTCCGCCGCGGCGGGCTGCTCGCCCTCGACCGGGAGCGTCGTCGGGACCTCGGCCGACTCCCCCTGGGCGACGAGCGCGGGGGCGGTGACGTCGGCGCGGGAGAACGTCGCGGTGACGTCGCCGCCGCCGGGCGCCGCGACGCGCGCGGACAGGTCGACGCTCCCCGCGACGTCGCGCGTGCCGTGCGCGGGCGCGAGGTCGGTCGGGACGTCGGGCACGCCGAGGCTCGTGAACGCGATCTCGTGCGTGCTCGCGTTCCCGAGCACGTCGGTCGCGGTGACGACGAGCGTGTGCGCACCCGGGGCGAGCCCCGGCCCGACGGGCGCGCCGAGCTCGAGCGGCTCGCCGTCGAGCGTGACGTCGGGGCCGGACAGGACGCCGGACGCGTCCGCGAGCTCGACCGCGAGGCTCGTCGCGCTCGCGAGCTCCGCGCCCGCCGCCGGCGTGCTGGACACGACCGCGGGACCGGTGTTGTCGGTGGTCACCGTCCGGCGCGCGGCCGCACCCGCGGCGGTCGCCGCCGTGATCGTGTGCTCGCCGTCGGCGAGCGTCGTCGTGTCGACGTCGGCCCGCAGGCCGGTCGCAGGCGCGTCGGCGTCGCGCGTCACGTCGAACGCGAGGTCGACCTCGCGCGGCTTCGTCGTGCTCGTGCCGCAGTCGCCGTCGCCCATCGAGTACGACGGCGCGATGCCCACGCCGGTCGCCGTGCCGACGGTCACGTCGAGCGCGATCCCGGAGATCGCGAAGTCGTCGCGGTTGTCGCCGCACGCCGTCGGGTAGGTGCCCGTGACGAACCGCACGACGTTGCGGCCCGGGGAGAGGAAGGCGTTCGGGACGTCGATCCGCACCGTCTCGCTCACGTAGTCGCGGTCCACGAGGTCGATGCGCTGCCCGTTGACGAGCAGGTGGTTGGTGTAGCGGGCCTCGATCGAGTTCGAGCCCACGGAGAAGACGAACCGGGACGAGCCGGTGCCGAGCGTCGCGACGGTGGTCAGCGGGGCGCCGTCCAGCTCGATGCCGACGGGCGACTCGCCCCCGGCGGGCGGTGTGGCGAGCACGGTCTGCGGGCCGTGCAGCAGCGCGCCGTCCGCAGGGAGGATCACGGGCGCCCCCGGGGCGCCGTTGTTCACGGTGACCGCGCTCGTCGCGGTCGCGCCCGACGCGGTCGTCGCGGTGAGCGTGTGGGCGCCGTTCTCGAGCGTCGTGGTGTCGAGCTCCGCGGCGAGGCCGGTCGTCGCGGCCGGGTCCTGGTCGAGGTCGAACGTGAGGTCCGCGGAGAGGACGCGCGACGCGTTCGTGCCGCACGAGCCGTCGCCGAACGCGTAGGAGAAGCTGTTGGCGGAGCCGTCGGCGGTCTCGCCCAGGAGCTCGAGCGACACGTCCGTGAGGTCGTAGTCGTCGTAGTTCGTGCCGCACGACGTCGTGACCGCGCCGACGACGAACCGCACCCGGTTCTCGCCCGGCACGAGCCACTGCGCGGGCACGTCGAGCGCGACGCGCTCGGACACCATGTCCCGGTCGAGCTCGAGGCGCTCGCCGTTGACGAGCACGTGGCTGCCGTACCGCTTCTCGATCGAGTTGCTGCCGACGTCGAACAGCAGGCGCGCCGTCGCGGGCGTCGCCGAGGCGTCGAGGGCGGTGCCGTCGACCGCGAGCGTCGTGACGGCGTCGCCCGCGCGGACCGGGTCGGCCGCGACGCGCACCGTGCCGTCGAGGAACGTGCCGGTCGTCGGGCTCAGCACCGGCCGCGTCTCCGGGGCGGCCCCGGTGGACCGGGCGGCCGTCCGGTCGAGGGTCGGGGAGGCACCCGGGGCGGTCGCGGCGGCGGTGCCGGGCGCGAGCAGGCCGGCGACCAGCACCGCCCCGAGCGCCCCGGCGACCGCGGCGCGGCGCCGCGCCCCGCCGTCGGTCCGTCTCTCGGTGGGTCTCGCGGTGCGTCTCTCGGTGCGTCGCGAAGTCCTGTGCGTGGGCACGGACGTGTCCATCGTGGTTCCCTTCCGTGGCGAACGGGTCGACGGGCGACGCTGCCGAGCGGCGACGACGCCCGCACCGGACCCTTCCCGGCGGGGGTGAACACGAGGTCGGTGCCGGGCGAACTCCGGCGAAACGGACGGCGACGGTTGCGGCGGGCGACCGGCGCGAGCGGAGCGAGAGCGCGGATCGCCTGGGCGGCGGACGACGAAGGCCGCCCACCACGAGGGTGGACGGCCTGGTCAGGAGGGGTGCGCCATCAGGGACTCGAACCCCGAACCCGCTGATTAAGAGTCAGCTGCTCTGCCAATTGAGCTAATGGCGCGCGAGAGGGAACACTACCAGCGGCCAGGACCGCCGATCTCCGTGAAGAGACCGGGCCCGCCCGCCGCGCCGGCTCTCGACCGGCACGGCTCGGGCCGCCCGCCATGCGGACGGCCCGATCGGTGGTGGTGCGCCATCAGGGACTCGAACCCCGAACCCGCTGATTAAGAGTCAGCTGCTCTGCCAATTGAGCTAATGGCGCGCGAGAGAAAACACTAGCAGCCGCGGGCGCGCCGGGAAAATCCGTTCCGCCCGCCCTCGTGTGACGTCGGCGACACGGCCCGGCGGGCCCCGCAGCGGCCTCGCCTAGAGGTACAGCCCCGTCGGGCCGTCCTCCTCGACCTCCTGCGAGACGGCGTGCACGTCACGCTCGCGCAGCAGCACGAGGTCCTTGCCGCCGAGCTCGACCTCGGCGCGCTCGTCCGGGTCGAACAGCACGCGGTCCCCCACCGCGACCTGTCGCACGTGCTCACCGGCCGCGACGACGACGGCCCACGCGAGCCGCTTCGGGCCCACGGCCGTCGCGGGGATGACGAGCCCCGCCGAGCTCTGCCGCTCGCTCGCGTCGACCTCCGGGTCGACGAGCAGGCGGTCGTGCAGCATCCGGATCGGGAGGTCGCGCGCCGCCGTCCGGGACGGCGACGGGCGGACCGAGGCGGTGGCGGGGGCGGACGTCGTCTTGCTCACAGCGACAACGCTACCGGTGCCGCCCACCCTCACCTACGCTCGAACCACACCTTGGCCGGACCGAAGGAGATCCATGTCCACGCGCCTCACCGTCGGCGACACCGCTCCCGACTTCTCCCTGCCCGCCGCCGACGGCAGCACCGTCACGCTCTCCGACCTGCGCGGCAAGCACGTCGTCGTCTACTTCTACCCCGCCGCCGGCACGCCCGGCTGCACGACGGAGGCCTGCGACTTCCGCGACAACCTCGCCTCGCTCCAGGGCGCGGGGTACTCGGTCGTCGGCGTCTCCCCCGACCCGGTCGACAAGATCGCCGCGTTCGTCGAGGCCGAGCACCTGACCTTCCCGCTCGTGTCGGACGAGGACAGGTCCGTCCTCGAGGCGTACGGCGCGTGGGGCGAGAAGAAGCTCTACGGCAAGACGGTCGTGGGCGTCATCCGCTCGACGGTCGTCGTCGACCCGGAGGGCAAGGTCGAGCTCGCGCAGTACAACGTCAAGGCCACGGGGCACGTCGCGAAGCTCCGTCGCGACCTCGGCATCGACCCGAAGTAGCGCACCCGGGCGGCGCGGTCCTGGCCCGTGCGCGTCGAGCGACGCGCACCGGCCGCCGGGGCCGCGCCGCCCGCGCCGTAGACTGACCACCGCGCGCGAGTGGCGTAACTGGCAGCCGCGCCAGGTTTAGGTCCTGGTGTCCTCGGACGTGCGGGTTCGAGTCCCGCCTCGCGCACCCTCCCCGGCCCTGCCGGAGTCCCCCGTCGTGACGGCGCGGCAGCGCGCCTGATTCACCCGCATCCCATCTGGACGACCGTCCAGTTCGGTGTCTACCGTGGTGGCAGAGCCGGTGCCCGCACCACTTGCCCCCTGCCGGTACGGGCACCGGCTCCACACCCGCCACGCAGCGCCCGCGCGCGTGACGGCCTGCGACAGCGACGACGACGGCCCGGCACCCTCGGAGGGTGCCGGGCCGTCGTGGTGTCGTGCAGGCTCAGGCGTCCTGCGCCGCGGAGCCGTCGCTCGCCTCAGCGATCTGACGACGCACGTCCTCCATGTCGAGGCCCTTCACGGCGTCGACGACCTGCTTGAGCGCCGGGGCCGGGAGCGCGCCGGGCTGGGAGAACACGAGGATGCCCTCGCGGAACGCCATGAGCGTCGGGATCGACGTGATGTTGGCGGCGGCGGCCAGACCGCGCTCGGCCTCGGTGTCGATCTTGCCGTGCACGACGTCCGGGTTCTCCTCCGAGGACGCCTCGAAGACGGGCGCGAACATCTTGCACGGTCCGCACCAGTCGGCCCAGAAGTCGACCAGGACGATGTCGTTCTCCTTGATCGTCTGCTCGAACGTGGACTCGGTGAGCGTCTGCGTGGCCATGGATGTTCCTCCTGGGGGCTTGGGGGTCTGCTACGTAGAGCACACACCCTGCCCCGAGTATTCCCCGCGCACGACCGCGCAGGCCCGGCCCGCGCACCCTCTACGCTGCCCCTGTGACGCACGACACCACCGCGCACCGGCTCTCGCGCACCACGATCGCGGGCTACGCCGCCGGGTCCGTCGGCACCGGCGGGTTCGGCACCCTCCCCGGCCTGGTCCTGCTCGTGTACCTCACCGACGCGCTCGCGGTGCCGGCGGCGGTCGCCGGGCTCATCGTCACGGGCGCCAAGGTGTGGGACGTCGTCGTCGACCCGTTCATCGGCTACGGGTCGGACCGCGACCTGGCCCGCACCGGATCGCGCCGTCGTTTCATGACCCTGGGCGCCCTCACCCTGCCCGTCCTCTTCGCGCTGACGTTCGCCGTCCCGGCGGCCGCGGGGCCGACCGCCGCCGCGATCTGGGTGCTCGTCGCGTTCCTGCTCGCCGCGACGGCGTTCTCGCTGTTCCAGGTGCCGTACATCGCGCTGCCCGCGGAGCTCGATCCCACGTACGACGGCCGCACCCGACTGCTCACGTGGCGCGTCGCGACGCTCGCGTTCGCGATCCTCCTGTTCGGCGCGGGCGGACCGGCGCTGCGCGGGGACGGGGACTCCACGACGGGGTACCTCGTCATGGGCGTCGTGTCGGGCGTCGTCATCGGCGCCGGGATGCTCGTCGCCGCGCGGGTCGCCCCGCGCGCACCGCGCGGCGCTCGCACGCCCGCTCCCCCGGCCGGCGCGACCACCGCCTCGGCCGGGGCGACCACCGCCTCACCCGACACCACCACGGGCTCGACGGCGCCGGCCTCGGCGTCGCGCGCCTGGACCCTCGCCGTGCGCGAGGCGGTCGACGCCCTGCGCCGCTCGCGCCCGTTCCGCACCCTGCTCGCCGCGTTCGTGCTCCAGGCCGTCGCGACGGGGCTGATGCTCGCCGGGGCGGCGTACGTCGCGCGGTACGTGCTGCGCGACGAGGCGGCCGTCAGCTACCTCTTCGCGGCGCTCGTCGCTCCCGCGCTGCTCTGCATGCCGCTGTGGACCCGGCTCGCGCGCCGCGACGGCAAGGAGCGCGGGTTCGTCGTCGCGACCGTGCTCTTCGCGGTCGCCGCGCTCGGGATGGTCCCGCTCGTGTGGGCACCCGGTGCGTGGGTCTACGTCCCCACCGCGCTCGCCGGCGTCGCGTACGCGGGCATGCAGGCGCTGCCGCTCGCGATGCTCCCCGACACCATCGCGCACGACGCGCGGACGCACGGCGAGGGCCGCGGCGGCGCCTTCGGCGGCGTGTGGACGGCGGGCGAGACGACGGGCATGGCGCTCGGCGCCGCGGTGCTCTCGCTCGTCCTGGGGATCACCGGGTACGTGTCCACGCGGGCGGGCGAGACGGTCGCCCAGCCGGCCGCCGCGGTGGACGGGATCGCGCTCTCCTTCTCGGTCGTGCCCGCCGCGCTCGTCCTGCTGAGCCTCGTCCCGCTCGTGCGATACGGTCTGCGCAGGGGGGACATCGACGACACAGCACCGGAGCTGCCGCGTGACCACGCCCCGACCGACCGAGCCCGTGACTGACGCGGGATCGACCGCCCCCGGCACCCTGCCGCGGCCCTCCGACGAGGTGCCGCTGCGCACCGACGGGATCCTCGACCGGCTCGCCGCGCTCCGCGCGGCCGACGCCCCGACGCACGGCGGACGCGTCCTGTCCTACGTCTACGACCCCGGTCTCGCCGAGCTCGACGAGCTCGCCGCCGCCGCCGCGCGGGCCGTCCAGCCGGTCAACGGGCTCGACCCCACGACGTTCACGTCGGTCGCCGTCATGGAGGGCGAGCTCCTCGGGTTCGCGCGCACGATGCTGCACGGACCGGCCGACGGGCCCGACGCCGTCGTGGGCTCGGTGACGTCCGGCGGGACGGAGAGCTGCCTGCTCGCGGTGAAGATCGCGCGCGAGGCGTTCCGCGCCGAGCACCCGGACGTGCGCCCCCGCGTCGTGGCCCCCGTGAGCGTGCACGCCGCGTTCCGCAAGGCCGCGCAGCACCTCGACGTGGACCTCACGCTCGTCCCCGTCGACCCGGCGACGGGGACGCCCGCCGCCGCCGACCTCGTCGCGGCGCTCGACGCCGACGACCTCGCGCTCGTCGTCGTGTCCGCGCCGTCGTACCCGCACGGCGTCGTCGACCCGGTCGCCGAGGTCGCCGAGGCCGCCGCGGCGCGCGGCGTGCCCGTGCACGTGGACGCGTGCGTCGGCGGCTGGGTGCTGCCGTTCTGGGCCGCGGCCGGGGGCGAGGAGGTGCCGCCGTTCGACTTCTCCGTACCGGGCGTGACGAGCATCTCCGCGGACGTGCACAAGTACGGCTACGCGCCCAAGGGCGCGTCCGTCCTGCTCGTGCGCGGGCGCGACCGCCAGCGCCGGCAGTTCTTCGCGACAAGGGGCTGGCCGGGCTACCCGGTCGTCAACCCCACCTTGTCCGGGTCGCGCTCCGCCGCGCCGCTCGCCGCCGCGTGGGCCGTGAGCCAGGCCCTCGGCACCGCGGGGTACACGGCCCTCACCGCGCGGTGCGTGCGCGCGACGCACGCCCTGCGCGCGGCGGTGGACGCGATCGACGGGCTCCGCGTCGTCGGCCGCCCCACCGGGCCGCTCGTCGCCGTGGCGACCGACGAGTCCGTGCCGCCCGAGCGGCGCGTCGACCCGCACCTGTGGGCCGACGCCGTCCGGTCCCTCGGGTGGGTGCTCCAGCCGCAGCCGGGCCTCGCGCAGGACGACGGCACGCGCCTGCCGCACACGACCCACCTCACGGTCACGCCCGTCACCGAGGCCGGGCTCGACGGCCTCGTCGCCGCGCTCGGCGCGGGCGCCGACGCCGTCCGCGGCGCCGGGCGCCCCGATGTGAGCGGGGTGCTCGCCGCGCTCGCCGGGGGGTTCGCACCGGGGGCAGACGCCCCCACCGCCGACGAGATGTGGGGCGCGCTCGTCGGGGTGCTCGCCGCGGACGACGGCGGGCCCGAGGGCGACGACGACCCGAGCCCGCGCGCCTCGGTCCTGCCCGACCGCCTCGCCCCGCTCATGGCCCTCATGGAGGTGCTGCCCGCACCGGTCGCGGAGCAGGCGCTCGTCGAGATCGTGGCGCGCGTCTCCGAGCCGCACGCCGAGGCGCCCGGCACGGTGTGACGGCCGTACGCCCGGGCCGCGGCGCCCGGGGCGAACTCGCCCCGCCGCACCGCTCGGGGTAGAACAGTCGCGTGACCGACACCGCCGACTTCCCGCCCGACGACTTCTCCCACGACAACCCGCGCCCCGCGGGCTGGCTCAGCGCCGAGGAGATCGCGGTCGCGCGCGCCCAGCTCCCGCTCGTCTACGTCGACGCCGTCCCCGTCCGGGTCGACGACTCGGGCGACGTCGTCGCGGTCGGCCTCCTGCTGCGCGTGACGCCCGAGGGCATGATGACGCGGGCCCTCGTCTCCGGGCGGGTCATGTTCCACGAGCGCATCCGCGACGCGCTGCTGCGCCACATCGAGAAGGACCTCGGCCCGGTCGCGCTGCCGCAGGTGCCCGCGTCCCCGCAGCCCTTCACCGTCGCCGAGTACTTCCCGACGCCGGGCATTACCTCCTACCACGACCCCCGCCAGCACGCGGTCTCGCTCGCGTACGTCGTGCCGGTGACGGGCGACTGCCGGCCCCAGCAGAACGCCCTCGAGCTCGCGTGGCTCACGCCCGAGCAGGCGTGCAGCGACGAGGTCCAGCTCGAGATGCGCGGCGGCCAGGGGGTGCTGCTGCGCCAGGCGATGGCGTACGTCGGCCGCCTGCCGTGACCGACGCGCCGCGCGTCCGGGCCGACGCGGGCCGGCACGTCGTGGCCCGCACCCTGCACGCGCTCGTCGCCGTCGCGGCGCTCACGGGCGTCGTCCTGGAGGTCGCGATCGCGCTCGTCGACGGTCCCGGCACGGCCCCGAGCCAGGCCGAGCGCCTCGTGCGCCTGTTCTCCTACTTCACGATCCAGTCGAACCTGCTCGTCGGGGTCGTCTCCGTCCTGCTCGCGGCGCGACCCGCGCGCGACGGGACCGTCTTCCGCGTCGCGCGCCTCGACGCGCTGCTGTGCATCGCGGTGACCGGGATCGTCTACAACACGGTGCTGCGCGGTCTGCAGGACCTGACGAGCGCCGGTCAGGTCTCGAACCTCCTGCTGCACCTCGTCGCGCCGCTGCTCGCGGTGGCCGCCTGGGGGCTTGTGGGCCCGCGCCCGCGGGTCGACGCCGCGACGGTCTGGTGGTCCGTCGCGTACCCGCTCGCGTGGATCGCGTACACGTTCGTCCGGGGCGCCGTCGTCGGCTGGTACCCCTACCCGTTCCTCGACGTGGGCGAGCTCGGCCTCGGCCGGGCGCTCGTCAACACGGGCGTCGTGGCGGTCGTCTTCCTCGCCCTCGCGTGGCTCGTGCGCGTCGTCGACTCCCGCCTGCGCCCCGCGCCCTGACCCTCTCGCCCCGGCCGGGCGCCCGGGACCAAGGGCCCGCACGCTCGTTCCCGTCGGCCCTGGGCGCCGCGCCCGCGGAGCCGGACGCTGGAGGGAGGGGACCCGTCCGGTCCGGACGGGCGGTCGACGAAGGGGTGAGCGCGATGGACGCCGCAGTGGTCTACGAGTCGATGTACGGCAACAGCGAGCGCGTCGCGCAGGCCATCGCGGAGGGTCTGTGCGAGACGGTGCGCGTCGAGGTCGTCGACGTGACCGACCCGGCCGCCCACCCGGACGCCCTGCGCCACGTGCAGCTGGTGGTCGCCGGCGGCCCGACGCACGCCCTGGGCATGACGCGCCCCGCGACCCGCGCCGAGGCGGTGCAGCGCGCGACGGGACCGGTCTCCGACCGGGCGACCGGGCTGCGCGAGTGGGTGGAGTCCCTCCCGCCGCAGGACGAGGAGCGGCTCGCCGCGACGTTCGACACGCGCGCGACGAAGGTCCGCTCGCTCCCGGGCTCGGCGGCCCGCGGTGCCGCCAGGGCGATGCGCCGCGCGGGGTTCCGCCTCGTCGTCCCGTCCGCGTCGTTCTACGTCGGCGACGTCGAGGGACCCCTGGACGACGGCGAGCTCGACCGGGCGCGCGCGTGGGGTCGCGCGCTGGGCAAGGTGCTCGTCCCCGCGGGCAGCCCGGCCGAGGGCCGCTGAGCCTCCCGTCGCCCACGCCCACGCCTCCGCCTCCGCCGCCGGCGCGGCGCGTCAGCCGAGCTCGAGCCGGGGCCAGTCGTCGAGGTCCTCGCGCATGCGGCGGTCGTGCGTCGCCACGACCACCGCCGCGGGCGTGACGCGCAGCGCCTGGGTGAGCTCGTCGACGAGGTCGATCGACAGGTGGTTGGTCGGCTCGTCGAGGACCAGCACGTGCGGCGCGGCCAGGAGCGCCCGGGCGAGGTCGAACCGGCGCCGCTGACCCGCGGACAGCTCGCGCAGCGGCCGCTCCAGGTCCTCCTCCGTGAGCAGGCCCAGGAACGCGACGGGGACGAGGTGCTCCGGGTCGAGGCGGCCCGCGTCGAGCAGGTCGAGCGCCTCGCGCGCGTACTCGTCGAACCCGGTGCGGTCCTCCGCCTCCGGGGGCAGCGCCGGGCCCTCCTGCGCGACGACGCCCAGGCGCGCGCCGTCGACCACGGACCGGGTGCCGCGGTCGAGGGGCACCAGGCCCGCGAGCGCGGCGAGGAACGTCGACTTCCCGCTGCCGTTCGGCCCGGTCACGAGCAGGCGCCCCGAGGGCGGGAGCGCGACCCGCGTCCCGGGCAGGTCGAGGCGCGCGCCGTCGTCGGGCCCGACGCGCGGGCTGCGCAGCTCGAGCACCGGGTCGCCCGGCTCCCAGCCCGGCGACATCGCGGGGAGCTCGGGGAACACGAGCTGGAGGGGCGGCACGGGCACCTCGACGGCCTCGGCCTCGAGCTGCTGGAGGCGCCGGTCCGCGGCCTTGACGTGGATCCGGGCGCGCGTCGCGCGACGATGCTTCTGGCTGCCCTTGGGCGGGCGCCACTCGTCGGACAGCCCCTCGTACGACGCGTCGAGGACCGCCGCGAGCTTCTCCGCACGCTTCTGCTCCGCCCGGAACCGCTGCCGCCACCGGTGCAGCGCCTGGTTCTTCGCGAACCGGTAGGAGAGGTACCCCGGCTGCCCGTAGAGCACCGGCTTCCCGTCCATCGCCGGGTCGAGGTCGAGGATCTCGGTCGCGACGTCGTCGAGCAGCTGCCGGTCGTGCGTGACCATCACCACCCCGCCGCGCCACGCGACGAGCTCGCCGGTGAGGAAGTCGATCCCGCCGGCGTCGAGGTGGTTGGTCGGCTCATCGAGGAGGAGCAGGTCGGCGCGCTCGGCCAGCCGGCACGCGAGCCGCACGCGGTAGCGCTCGCCGACGGACAGGGTCGCGAGCTCGCGGTCCCGGTCGCGGCACGCGCCGAGGCGCGAGAGCGCGACGTCGACCCGGCGGTCCGCGTCCCACACGGCGAGGTGCTCGGCGCGGGCGAGGATCTCCGTGAGCTCGGCGAGGTCGCCCGCCTCGTGGTCGAAGTCCCGGGCCGCCGCCTCGAGCTCGGCGGCGACCGCCCGCAGCCCGCTCAGCGTCGCGGCGACGAGCGTGCCGACCGTCTGGCCCGGCGCGATGGCGAGCTCCTGCTCGACGAGCGCGAGCGAGCCCGCGCGGCGCACCTCCCCGCGGGCGGGTGCGAGGTCGCCGGAGAGCACGTGCAGGAGCGTCGACTTGCCCGTGCCGTTCTCCCCCACGACCCCGAGCCGCGTCCCCGCGGCGACGCGCAGCCCGACCCCGTCGAGGACGGGGCGTCCGGGGTAGGCGAAGGCGAGGTCGTCGGCGGCGAGGTGCACGGGGACCACCCTATGTTCCTGGGGATCGACCCTCCGCGTCCCGGGATCGACCCGCCAGGGCCGGTCCGGGCCGTGCGGGGACGGTCCCGCGGGCGGGGTACCGTCGGGAGCATGACCGACCTCGCGCCCACCGGACCGCGCCCTCGTCGCCCCGGGCTCGTCGTGCTCGCCGCGCTGGCCGACGTCGCGTGCGTCCTCGCGCTCGCGACCGGCGGCCTGGCGACGCACTCCGCCGACGAGGGTCTGACGCGGCTGCTCGTCGTGGCGTGGCCGTTCGCCGCGGGCGCCGCGCTGGGCTGGCTCGTCACGCGCGCGTGGCGCCGCCCGTGGGCCCTGTGGCCGACGGGCGTCGTGGTCTGGGGCTGCACGTGGGCGCTGGGCGTCCTGCTGCGCGTGCTCACCGACCAGGGCGTGGCCCCGGCGTTCCAGCTCGTGTCGTTCGGGTTCCTCGCGGTGACGATGCTCGGCTGGCGCGGCGTGGTCGCGCTCGTCGGCGTCCTGCGGCCCGGCGACCGCCGACGCCGCGAGCGCGAGCTCGCCGGCCGCCCCCTACCGCGCTGAGAGCGCCGCGACGACGTCCGGCGCGAGTGCGCGGAACGCCTTGCCGCGGTGGCTGATCGCGTTCTTCTCCGCCGGGCTCAGCTCGGCCGCGGAGCGGGCCGTCCCCCCGCCGGGCTGCTCGTCCGGCAAGAGGATCGGGTCGTAGCCGAACCCGTTCGCGCCGCGCGGCGCGGTGAGCAGGGTCCCGCGCATCTCCCCCGTCCGCACGACCTCGGTGCCGTCGGGCGTGACGAGCGCCGCCGCGCACACGAAACCGGCCGCGCGGTGCTCGGCACGCACGTCGCCGAGCTGCGCGAGCAGGAGCTCGAGGTTCGCGACGTCGTCGCCGTGCCGCCCCGCCCAGCGCGCCGAGAAGATCCCGGGCGCGCCGCCCAGCACGTCGACGGCGAGACCCGAGTCGTCCGCGACGGCCGGCAGCCCGGTGGCCGCGACGAGGGCGCGCGCCTTGATGAGCGCGTTCTCGGCGAACGTCACGCCGTCCTCGACCGGCTCGGGCGCGCCGACGTCGCCCGCGCCGACGATCGCCTCGGGCGCGAGCTCGAGCCCCGGGTGCGCGTCGAGCTCGGCCGCGAGGATCGCGCGCAGCTCGGCGATCTTGCCCGGGTTGTGCGTCGCGAGGACGAGTCGCGCGCCGTCGGGCACGACGACGCCCGCCGTCTCGGACGTGCCGCTCACCGCGCGTCCGCCGCGAGCGCCGCGCGCTGGATCGCCGTGAGGTCGGCCGTGCCGGCCACCGCGAGGTCGAGCAGCGCGTCGAGCTCGGCGCGGTCGAACGGCGCGTGCTCCGCCGTGCCCTGCACCTCGACGAACGTCCCGGAGCCCGTGACGACGACGTTCATGTCCGTCTCGGCGCGGACGTCCTCGACGTACGGGAGGTCGAGCATGGGCGTGCCGTCGATGATCCCGACGCTCACGGCCGCGACGGAGTCGGTCAGCACGGGCTTGCCGCCCTTGATGTGGCCGTGCCGCTGGCCCCACGCGACGGCGTCGGCGAGCGCGACGTACGCGCCGGTGATCGCGGCGGTGCGCGTGCCGCCGTCGGCCTGGAGGACGTCGCAGTCGACCACGATCGTGTTCTCGCCGAGCGCGGAGACGTCGATGATCGCGCGCAGGGACCGGCCGACGAGGCGCGAGATCTCGTGCGTGCGCCCGCCGATCTTGCCCTTGACCGACTCGCGCTGGCTGCGCTCGTTCGTCGCACGCGGCAGCATCGCGTACTCGGCGGTGACCCAGCCCTCGCCCGACCCCTTGCGCCAGCGCGGCACGCCCTCGGTGAACGACGCCGCGCACAGCACGCGCGTGCGGCCGAACTCGACGAGCACGCTGCCCTCGGCCTGGTCGAGCCAGTGGCGGGTGATGGTCACGGGGCGGAGCTGGTCGGGCGTGCGGCCGTCGGCGCGGAGGGGCGCGGCCGTGCCCGGCGACGAGGAGGGGATGGTCATGCCGCCACCCTACCGACCCCCGGCCCACCGCTGAGCGCGGTGGAAGGTCGCGCCTTCCGGGGCCGACGGCGACCCGTCCCCGCGCTCAGCGGTCAGAGGTCGAAGACCCCGCCCGTCGTGGCGACGTCGACCGGGCCGGTGTACGTCTCGCGCGCCTCGGCGCGCGAGCGCTCGGGGTCGTTCCACGCGGGCAGGTGCGTGAGCACGAGCCGGCGCGCGCGAGCCGCGGTCGCGACCTCGCCCGCGCGCCGCCCCGTGAGGTGGATGCCCCGCTCGACGCCGTCGTCGCGGCCCTCGTGGAACGCCGCCTCCGACAGGAGCAGGTCGGCGTCGCGCGCGAGCTCGACCACGCCTTCGCACGCGTCCGTGTCCCCCGTGTACGCGAGGACGGCGCTCTCCCCCGGGCGCAGCGTCGACGGCCCGGTGACGCGCACCCCGTACGCCTCGACCGGGTGGAACACGCGGTACGGCTCGAGGACGAGCGGGCCGACCCGGACCGGCGCGCCCGGCTCCCACGTGCGCACGTCGAGCTCCTCCGTCACGCCGTCGCCCGGCTCCGCGCCGTACGCCGCCTCGATGCGGGCGGCCGTGCCCGCCGGGCCCAGCACGGTGAGCCGGCTCGGCACGCCCGTGCGGGTCGAGCCGCGGACCGGGTGGTAGCGCAGGTACACGTACAGGCCGCACACGTCGACGAAGTGGTCGGGGTGCAGGTGGGACAGGCCCACCGCGTCGACGTCGAGCGGGTCGACGAACCGCTGCAGCGCGCCCAGCGACCCGTTGCCCAGGTCCAGCACGACGTTCCAGTCGCGCGCCTCGAACCCCGCGGCCGCGGCCTCCGCGGCCGGGACCTGGACCAGGTACGACGACGCGGGCGACGCCGGGCCGGCGAACGACCCCGAGCACCCGACCGTGACGAGGCGCATCAGGCCGCCTCCACGCTCAGCACCTCGGGGCCGAGGAACCGGCGCGCGAGGTGCTCGAACGGCTCCGCGCTCCCCGTCGCGAGGAACCGGTGCCGCGGCGGCCCCGCGTCGCGCGAGCGCTCGAGGTCGTGCGCGACGAGCGTGCGGTACACGTCCTTCGCGGTCTCCTCCGCGCTCGACACGAGCGTGACCTCGTCGCCCATCACGTACGAGATCGCGCCCGTCAGCAGCGGGTAGTGCGTGCACCCGAGCACGAGCGTGTCCACGCCCGCGGCCTTCACCGGGTCCAGGTAGCGGTGCGCGACCTCCAGCACCTCGGGGCCCGACGTCACGCCCTGCTCGACCAGCGGCACGAACTCGGGGCACGCCTGCGTCGTCAGCGTCAGGCCCGGGGTGACGGCGAACGCGTCCTCGTACGAGCGCGACGTGATCGTGGCCCGCGTCCCGATGACGCCGATGCGGCCCGAGCGCGTCGCGGCCACGGCCCGACGTGCCGCCGGGAGGATCACCTCGACGACCGGGAGCCCGTGGCGCTGCGTGTACCGCTCGCGCGCGTCGCGCAGCACCGCGGACGACGCGGAGTTGCACGCGATGACGAGCATCTTCACGCCGTCGTCGACGAGCTGGTCCATGATCGCCAGCGCCATCGCCCGGACCGCCGCGAGCGGCTTCGGCCCGTACGGGCTGTTCGCGGTGTCCCCGATGTAGAGGAGGGCCTCGTTCGGGAGCTGGTCGAGGATCGAGCGTGCCACGGTCAGGCCACCCACGCCCGAGTCGAAGATCCCGATGGGAGCGTCGTTCACCCGGCCGAGCCTACTGTCGCCGCCCCGCGCGAGGCGCCCCGAACCACACGCACGCCGCTGTGGCAGCGCCCACAGGTCCGCGGCACGCTCAGCCCCGCGGCTCGGGGCGCGGCCCGCCCCGCCCCGCCCGCAGGTCCGCGAGCATGCCGTCGACGAGCGACTCCTGGAGCAGCCCCGTGAGGAGGAACACGCTCACGAGGAAGCGGCGCGGCGCGCCTCCCACCTCGCCGTCGTCCGGGCCGTCGTCGCCCTCCCGGTCCAGCTCGTCGTACAGGCCCTCGACCTGCTCGTCGGTGCGCAGGTCCAGGCGCTCGGCCAGGACGAGGCGCACGTCGGTCAGGGCGCCCGCGACGTCCTGCGCCTCCTCGCGCCCGACGACGAACGGCGCCGCCTCGGCCGGCTCGGAGTCCACGAGCATCCGGCCGAGCAGCACCAGCCGCCCCACCTTGCGCGCCGCGAGGTCGTCCTGCGTGAAGCGCCGGAACTCGTGCGCCACCTCGACGTCGTCCGACGCGTCCGGGAGCAGACGGCGCACGGCCGGGTCCGGGGGCGGCGTCGCGTCCGACCCGCCGCCACCGGGCGTCGGGCCCGTCCACCCCGGGGGCGACCACGCGTCGTCGGGCGCGGTCCGGCCCGGTGCGTCCGACGCCCGCCCGGGGACGCCCTCCTGGAGCATCTGCGCGACGTCGCCCGCGAGCTGGGCCAGCACGATCCGCTCCGACGGCTCGAGCTCGGCGACGTACCCGTGCGCCTCCGCGCGGAACGGCCTCACTGCTCGCCGTCCTTCTGGAGCGTCGCCCACAGCCCGAACGAGTGCATCGCCTGCACGTCGACCTCCATGCGCTCGCGGTCACCCGTCGACACGACGGCCCGGCCCTCCTGGTGCACCTGCATCATCAGCTCGTGGGCGCGCGCGGTGGAGTACCCGAAGTACGACTCGAACACGTACGCGACGTAGCTCATGAGGTTGACCGGGTCGTTCCACACGAGGGTGACCCACGGGCTGTCGAGCCGGGCCCCCTCCTCGGTGCGGACCGCCTCCTCGGGCACGGTCAGGGACGCCCGCGCGGCAGCGGGGCGGGTGAAGATCGGGTGGGGTCTCACGTCACCACTCTATTCGCGGGCCTGTCGGCGCCCACCGCGGCGGTCGCTGCCCTACGGTATTCCGCATGAGCCTCGCCGACCCGGGCAGCGTCGCCCTCCCCGCGACCGACAGCGCTGCCCCCTCCGCCTCGCCGACGCAGCGGCCGTCGTACCAGCCGACGTACCAGCCCGGTGCGTCGACCGCGCTCCTCACCGACCGCTACGAGCTGACGATGCTCCAGGCGGCGCTCGCCGACGGCACCGCGGGCCGGCACTGCCTGTTCGAGGTCTTCACGCGCCGCCTCCCGCCGGGTCGGCGGTACGGCGTCCTCGCCGGGACCGGGCGGGTCCTGGAGGCGCTGGCGTCGTTCCGCTTCTCCGCGGCCGAGCTCGACTGGCTGCACGCGCAGTCGGTCGTCGACGACCGCACCCTCGAGTTCCTCGCCGGCTACCGCTTCACCGGCACGATCACCGGGTACCCCGAGGGCGAGGTCTTCTTCCCCCAGTCGCCGGTGATGACGGTCGAGGGCACGTTCGCCGAGGCGGTGCTGCTCGAGACCCTCGTCCTGTCGATCCTCAACTACGACTCGGCCGTCGCGTCCGCCGCGTCCCGCATGACGAGCGCCGCCGTCGAGCGCCCGTGCCTCGAGATGGGCGCGCGGCGCGCGCACGAGCAGGCGGCCGTCGCCGCGGCGCGGGCCGCCGTCGTCGGCGGGTTCGCCGGGACGTCGAACCTCGAGGCGGGCCGCCGGTACGGCCTCGAGACCATCGGCACCGCCGCGCACGCCTTCACGCTCCTGCACGACGACGAGAAGTCCGCCTTCGCGTCGCAGGTCGCGTCCCTCGGCCCCGGCACCACGCTGCTCGTCGACACCTACGACGTGCGCCGTGGCGTCGAGAACGCCGTCGAGGCGGCCGGCGGCCGCCTCGGTGCCGTGCGCCTCGACTCCGGCGACCTCGGCGTCCTCGCCGTGGAGGTGCGCCGCCAGCTCGACGCCCTCGGCGCGCACGACACGAAGATCACCGTGACCTCCGACCTCGACGAGTACGCCATCGCGTCGCTCGCCGCCGCGCCCGTCGACTCCTACGGCGTCGGCACGTCCCTGGTCACCGGCTCCGGCGCCCCCACGTGCGGCATGGTCTACAAGCTCGTCGCCCGCGCCGACTCCAGCGGCGTGCTCCAGCCCGTCGCCAAGGCGTCCACCGCCAAGACGAGCACGGGCGGCCGCAAGTGCGCCGCCCGCCGCTACGACGCCGACGGGCGCGCGGTCGAGGAGGTCGTCGTCACGGGTGCCGACCTCGCCGTGCAGGAGTGGGAGCCCGACGACGGCGACCTGCGCCGGCTCCAGGTGCCCCTCGTCGTCGACGGCGCCGTCGACTCGCGCTGGGTCGGGTCGTACGGCGTGGAGAACGCCGCGCACCGCCACCGCGAGGCCCGCGCCGAGCTGCCCCGCGGCGCGCGCCGCCTCTCTGCCGGCGACCCGGCGATCCCGACGGTCGTGCACACGCTGTCCTGACTCCCCTGACCGGGCCGCGACCCGGTCGCGGCCGGGCGTGCGCGCCCGGCCGCCGGGGCCGCGCGCGCTACCGCTTCCCGACGAACCAGCCGCGCACCGTCGCGACCCGGGCGTCGAGCTGCTCGACCGTCGCGAGCGGGACCTCGGGCCCGCCGCAACGGCGCCGGAGCTCGGTGTGCACCGACCCGTGCGGCTGCCCGCTGCGGCGCGCCCACGCGGAGACGAGCTGCTGGAGCTCCTTGCGGAGCTCCGCGGCGCGCCGGTGGTCCATCTCGGCCCGCTCGCGCTCCGCGGACTGCGTGGTGCGCGAGCGCGCGCTCATCTGGTCGGCCTGCCGCTGACGCAGGAGGGTCGTGACCTGGTCCGCGTCGAGCAGCCCGGGCAGCCCGAGGAAGTCGAGCTCCTCGTCGGAGCCGACGTCCGCGCCCGTGCCGAACTCGCCGCCGTCGAACAGCACGCGGTCGAACGACGCCTGGGCCTCGAGCGCCTCGAACGAGCCCTGGACGAGCTCGCCCGACGCCTTGTCCTCGCGGTTCGCCTCGGCGAGGAGCGCGTCCTCGGGGTTGAACCCCTCCCCCTGCTCCTCCGCCGTGAGCGGCCGGTCCAGCGCGTGGTCGCGCTCGATCTCGAGCCCGTTCGCGAGCTCGAGCAGGTGCGGCACGCTGGGCAGGAACACCGACGCCGTCTCGCCGCGCTTGCGGGCTCGCACGAACCGTCCGACGGCCTGCGCGAAGAACAGCGGCGTCGCGGTCGAGGTCGCGTACACGCCCACCGCGAGCCGCGGGACGTCGACGCCCTCCGACACCATGCGGACGGCGACCATCCAGCGCGCGTCGCCGTCGGAGAACTCCTCGATGCGGCTGCTCGCGCCGTCGTCGTCCGAGAGAACGACCGTCGGCGACTTCCCGGTGATGCGCGCGAGGTGGCCTGCGTACGCGCGCGCGTCCGTCTGGTCGGTCGCGATGACGAGGCCGCCCGCGTCGGGGATCGCCCGCCGGACCTCGGTCAGCCGCTTGTCCGCGGCCGCGAGGACCGACGGGATCCACTCGCCGTTCGGGTCCAGCGCGGTGCGCCACGCCTGACCCGTCATGTCCTTGGTGAGCGCCTCGCCGAGACGCGCGCTCACCTCGTCGCCGGCCTTCGTGCGCCAGCGCATGTTGCCCGAGTAGGACAGGAACAGCACCGGACGCACGACGTGGTCGCGCAGCGCGTCGCCGTACCCGTACGTGTAGTCGGCGCGGGACCGCCGGATGCCGTCGGGACCGCGCTCGTACTCGACGAACGGGATGGCCGCGGTGTCCGAGCGGAAGGGCGTGCCCGTGAGCGCGAGGCGCCGGGTCGCGTCCTCGAACGCCTCGCGCACCGCGTCACCCCACGACAGCGCGTCGCCGCCGTGGTGCACCTCGTCGAGGATGACGAGCGTGCGGTCGGCCGTCGTGCGCGCCGCGTGCAGCGCCGGCTTGGCGGCGATCTGCGCGTAGGTGAGCGCGACGCCGTCGTAGTGCGCGCCGTGCCGGCCCTGGCTGTTGCGGAAGTTCGGGTCGATCCGGATGCCGACGCGCGCCGCGGCGTCCGCCCACTGGTGCTTGAGGTGCTCGGTGGGGGCGACGACCGTCACGCGCCGCACCACGCCCTGCTCCAGGAGCTCGGTCGCGACACGCAGCGCGAACGTCGTCTTGCCCGCGCCGGGCGTCGCGACGGCGAGGAAGTCGCGCGGCGAGCGCGTGCGGTACAGCTCGAGCGCCTCGGCCTGCCAGGCGCGCAGCTTGGACGCCGAGCCCCACGGGGCGCGCCGCGGGAACGCCGGCGAGAGGTGCGACGCCGCTGCGGAGGACGGGCTCTGGGGTGCCGGCGGCGAGGTCCTGCTACGGGAGTCGGGGGCGGAGTGACCGGTGGACGTCGTGTGGTGCTCCGCGCTCACTTGCCGGAGTCACCCTCGCCGTCCTGCGGGTCTCGCAGTCCCTCGTAGATCTCCTTGCACGTGGGGCACACAGGGAACTTGTTCGGGTCACGGCCGGGCACCCAGACCTTGCCGCACAGCGCGATCACCGGCTTGCCGGAGAGCGCCGACTGCATGATCTTCTCCTTGCGCACGTAGTGCGCGAAGCGTTCGTGGTCGCCGGGCTCGGTCTGCTCGCGCGTCTCCTCGCGCTCGAGCACCCCGGTCGACGTGCCGGTCGTCGGCTCGGTCGCAGGAGTCCGGAACGGGTCCTCGGGACCCCCGGGTGGCGTGCTCGCGCGGAGTTCGATCATGGAGTGAAGTCTACGTCGCGACGCCCACACGTCGGGCGGCCGTCGCCGCGGCCGGTCCGCGCGCCGTGCGACACCCGCCGCGCGGACCACGGGCCGCGGGGACGGGAGACGACGAAGCCCGCCGACGCACGGTCCAGGGGCGTGGACCGCGCGCCGACGGGCGGCTCGGTGTCGCGGGAGCTCCCGCGAGGTGTCGTCGACCCGTCGGGTCAGAGGCCCTGCCAGTCGGGCTTGGACGCGTACGTCTGGCGGTAGTAGTCGCCCAGCTGCAGGCGCGAGGCCGCCGCGTCGTCGACCAGGACCGTGGCGTGCGGGTGCATCTGCATGACCGTCGCCGGCCACATCGCGCTCACCGGACCCTCCACCAGCTGGTGCACCGCCTCCGCCTTGCCCTTGCCCGTGGCCAGCAGCACCAGGTGCCGCGCCGACATGATCGTCGCCAGACCCTGCGTCAGACAGTGCCGCGGCACCCGCTCCACGTCGTCACCGAAGAACCGCGCGTTGTCCTCGCGCGTCTGCGCCGTCAACGTCTTGATCCGCGTCCGCGACGCCAGGCTCGACCCCGGCTCGTTGAACGCGATGTGACCGTCCGTCCCGATCCCCAGGATCTGCAGGTCCACACCCCCCGCCCCCGCGATCGACTCCTCGTACGCCGCGCACGCCGCCACCAGGTCCTCGGCGTTGCCGTCCGGACCCTGCACCGCACCCGGAGCGAAGTCCACCCGCGACGCGATCTCCGTCTCGATCACGTTGCGGTACCGCTCCGGATGATCGACCGGCAGACCCACGTACTCGTCCAGCATGAACGCCCGCACCCCCGCGAACGACAACCCCTCCTGCACATGACGACGCACCAGCTCGTCGTACACCTTCAACGGCGACGACCCCGTCGCCAACCCCAGCACCGCCCCCGGCCCCGACCGCACCACCGCCTCCACGGCATCCGCAGCCAGCACCGCCAACCGCTCCGCCGGAGCGATCACGACCTCCATCACAACACCTTTCGACGGCCGACGAGAGCAGCGCCCACGGCGGCGACCGGGACGTCCGACGGAGCGAGGGAGACCCGCTCCGACAGACGCAACGAGGACAGGAAGGGGGACGTGCTCGACTGCGCGTCGAGCGCGTCGCGGACCGCGTCCAGCAGCGGCTGGCCCAGCGCGGACACGCCGCCGCCGAGCACGACGTGGCGCACGTCCACCGTCAGCTCGAGGATCCGCACGGCGGAGGCGACGGCGGACGCGAACTCGTCCTTGATCCGGATCGCGTCCGGGTCGCCCGCGGCCGCGGCCTCGAAGAGCTCGGCAGGGGCCGGCCGGCCGTGGCGCGACGGCCAGCGTGCCGACACGGCGGAGCCCGACGCGTAGACCTCCACGCACCCGCGCTGCCCGCACGCGCACTCGGGGCCGCGCGGGTCGATCGGGATGTGCCCGATCTCCCCCGCCGCGCCGCTCACGCCCCGGCGCAGCTCGCCGCCGAGCACGATGCCCGCCGCGAGCCCGGTGCCGAGCGCGAGGAACGCGAGGTCCTCCCCCTCCGCGCCGCGCAGGTGCGAGGCACCGAGGGCGGCCACGTTGAGGTCGTTGTCGACCTGGACCGGGACGCCGCCGAGCTCCGCGGACAGCGCCTCGGCGAGGGCGAAGCGTCCGCCCTCGATGCCGAGGTTCACCGCGTGCACGACGGAGCCGTCGGCGGGGTCCACCAGCCCGGGGACCCCGACGCCGACGCCGTCGACGTCCGCGAGGTCACCGCAGGCGCGGCGGACCACCTCGCGGACCGCGCGCGCCGCGCTGGACACGACGCCCTCCGGTCCGCGCACCGTCGGCAGGCGCAGCGTCTCGCGCGCGACCCCGTCGGGGCCGAGGAAGGCCGCGAGCACCTTGGTGCCGCCGATGTCGAGGCCCACCGCGCTGCCCGGGCCCACGGGACCGCGCCGTGGCGCGGTCCCGGGGCCGGGGCGTCCGGCCAGGGCTGCGGCCGCCTCGCCGTCGAGCGAGGCAGCCGTGCTCAGGTCGCTCACGTCAGCCCTTCACCGCACCCGAGACGAGGCCACCGGTCATCCGACCCTGGACGATGAGGAAGAACACCACGGCCGGGATGGCGATGAGCACCGAGCCGGCCATGAGCGCGCCCCAGTTGGTCGCCTGGGTCGCCTGCTGGAAGGTCCGCAGCCAGACCGGCAGCGTCATCGCCTCCGGGCGCTGCATGATGATCAGCGCCATGACGAACTCGTTCCACGCCTGGATGAACGCGAAGACACCCGTCGCGACCAGCCCGGGGGCCAGGAGCGGGAAGGTGATCTTCCAGAACGCCTTGCCCCGCGAGCACCCGTCGATCATGGCGGCCTCCTCGAGGTCTGCCGGGACGCCGTTGACGAACCCGCGCAGCGTCCAGATCGTGAAGGGCAGCACGCCGGACACGTAGACGATCCCGAGCCCGACGATCGTGTTGAGCATCTGCCAGTTGTCGATGATCCGGAAGATCGAGATCATCATCGCCTCGCCCGGGATCATCTGGACCACGAGGATCGCGAGGATGAACGTCCGGCGACCCTTGAACCGGAAGCGCGTCACCGCGAGCGACGCGAGGAAGCCGAGCACCATGGCGATGACGAGGGTGAAGAACGTCACCGTGAGCGAGTTGCCCATGGCCGGGATGAACGGGGCCCGCGTCTCGTCCGTGATCGCCGTGACGTAGTTGTTGAGCGTGAAGACGTCGGGCGTCGGGAAGAACTTCAGCTCCGTCCCGCGCACGAGGCTCGACGGCAGGAACGACGTGTTGATCATCCAGTAGACGGGGAAGACCGACGAGACGAAGACGATGATCGCCAGGATCGCGTAGCCGACGTTCGCGAGCTTCTTGCGCTGCTTCTCGCGGCTCACGCGAGGGGCGGTGCCCGCCGCGGGGGAAGCGTGCCGGACCGCGGCTCGGGGGGTGGTCTGGACGGTGCTCACAGTTCTTCCTCCCGGACCGTCTGGCGCACGTAGTAGAACGAGATGCCGAGCATGATGAACACGAAGATCACCGAGATGGCGCCGGCGAGACCGTAGTGCCCCTGGGCCATGCCCATCTGGTAGATGTACACGCCGATCGTGTTCGTCTTGTCGCGGTCGCCACCGACGCCCTGGAGGGCGTAGATCTGCGTGAAGACGCGCAGGTCCCAGATGATCGACAGCACGATGAGCACCGTGATGATGCTGCGGACGTACGGGACCATGATGAGCCGGAAGCGCTGCACCGGGGTGGCGCCGTCGAGCTGGGCCGCCTCCAGGACCTCGCCGGGGATCTGCGTCAGTCCCGCGTACATCGTGAAGGCGACGAACGGCACGGCGCCCCACACGATGACGATCGTCGCGATGAGGAAGAACTGGAGCGGGTTGAGGAGCCACGAGTGGCCCATCCAGTTGTCGCCCGTGATCGCGGTCAGCAGGTTGTTGATGACGCCGTACTGGGTGTCGAAGATCCAGCCCCAGACGATGGTCGCAGCGAGCGCCGGCATGGCCCACGCCAGCAGCAGCCCGACCGAGACCAGCAGGCGGAAGCCCTTCCCGAGACGCATCATGAGCAGCGCGATGAGCGTGCCGAGCACCATGGTCAGGACGACGCACGCCACCATGAACAGGAAGCTGCGCAGGAGCACGGTCCAGAAGCCGTCGACGTCGGTGAGGACCTGGACGTAGTTGTCGAAGCCGACCCACTCGGCGGGCTGACCCATGAGCTGGGCCCGCTCGTACTCCTGGAACGACATGATGACGAGCCGCACGAGCGGGTATCCGACGAGGATGCCGAGCACGACGAGGCTGGGGACGAGGAGCGTCCACGGCAGGATCGGTGGGCGCCGCTTCTTGGGTGGCCGCACGGGCGCGCCGGAGCGCTCGGTGCGGGGTTCGAGGGTGGTTGAGCTCATTTCCTCACTCCGTCAGGGATTGCGCGGTGGTGCGCAGGCGACGTGCCTCCGGGGCTCGTCATGGGAAGGGGTGGGGGCTCCGGCGAAGGAGTCCCCACCCCTGACGGCTCGAGCCTCCGACGGTGCCCGGCGGTCACCGGGCACCGTCGGACCGGCTCAGCTGTTGAGGATCGACTCGATCTTCGCGTCGAGCTCCTCGGCGACCGTCTGCACGTCGTCGCCGTTGGCGAGCTTCGTGAAGGCGCTCTGGAGCACGTTCTGCGCCTCGACGTCGGCCCACTTCGGGGACGCCGGGGTGAGTCGAGCGTTCTGCGCCGCCTCGACGCCCGCCTGGGCGATCGGGTCGTCCTGCGGCACCTCGCTCGCGAGGGACTTCTTCGCCGGGATCATGTTCGCCTGGGCGAGGATCGTCTGGTACTCGTCGCTCATCATGATCTCGAACGCCTTGTACGCGAGGTCCGGGTTGTTGGACTTCGCCGCGACGGCGATGTTCGAGCCACCGGCGAACACGGCCGCCGGCTCACCCGCGGTCTTGCCGGGCAGCGGGAACGCCGCGAGGTCGGAGCCGTAGGTCTCGAGGCACCCGGGGGTGGTCTTGGGGTCCTCGGGCGTGGCCGAGGTCTTGATGGTGCCGGCGATCCACGTCGGGGCCGACACGTAGGCCACCTGGCCCTCGCAGAACGGCACCTGGAGGTCGGTCTCCTGACCGTCCTTCGGCGCGAGCGACGCGTTCGTCATGAGGTCCTGGACCTGCTCGAGGCCGGCGAGGCCGCCCTCCGAGGAGAACCCGGCCTCCCACTCGCCGTCGTCGTTCTGCTCGGCGATGAAGCCGCCGTTCTCCCAGACGAAGGGAAGGGCGTTGTACCAGTCCTGGCCGGGCCAGTAGACGCCGGAGACCGTGTCCGTCTTGAGCGACTTCGCGGTCTCGACGTACTCGTCGATCGTCGTCGGGACCGGCGTGGAGCCGGTGACCTGCGGGGTGTAGAACACGGCGCGCGAGCCCGCGTAGTACGGCAGGGCGTAGTGCTTGCCCTCCCAGTCGCCGGCCTCGACGAAGCCGCCGAGCAGGTCGTCGCCGCCGAGGGACTGGAACTCGTCCTCGGTGATCTCACGGAAGAAGCCTGCGGACGTGAAGGCCGGGGACTGCGTGTTGCCGACCTCGACGATGTCCGGGCTGTCGGAGCCGGAGAGCGACGTGGTGAGCTTGTCGACGAGGCCGGTCCAGGACTGCTCCTCGATCGTGAGGGTGCTGCCCGGGTTCTCCTCCTCGAACGTGGTCTTGAGGTAGTCGCGCGCGGCGTCGGGCGTGTCCGACCCGTTGAGCCAGACGCGGATGTCGCCGGAGGCGGACTCGCCGTCGCCGGAGCCGTTGTCGTCGCTCCCGCCGCCGGTGCTGCAGGCGGTCAGCGCGAGCGCCAGGGTGATCGTCGACGCCACGGAGGCGGCGACGAGACGGTTCCTCTTCACTGGGTGCTTCCTCTCGGTGATTCTTGGTGGTGGCGGCGATGCCCCCACCGGAGGTGTGGCAGGAGTCCTGCGTAATCGAGCGTGTGCAGGGGTGCTGCTGTGTTATTGCGTTCCTGGGGGTGCTGCACTGGGGGTCCCAGGAGGTCGTGAGGGGCGGGTCGTGGCCCGCGCCCCGGTCGGGCAGGGCGGGTCAGGCGGAGCGTCGTCGGCTCACGAGACCCCCAGCTGTCCGGAGAGGACGAGGACGGCGGCCCCAGCGAGGACGACGTCTTCGTCGAGCGTGGCCATCCGCACCTGCAGCCCGCTGCCGATGACCGGCATGGTGCGGGAGCGGATGGTCTCGAACGCCGACTCGCGCAAGGGGCCGTCGAGCAGGTCCGCAGGACCGCTCACGAGCACCTCCGCGAGGTTGAGCGCACTGACGACAGGGGCCAGGGCGATGCCCAGCGTCCTGCCCACCGACGCCAGCACGGCGTCGGAAGCCTCGGTGTCGAGCCCGTCCACCGCGCGGCGCAGCGCCGGCACGGACAGGACGGTCTCCAGGCAGCCGCGGCGCCCGCAGGCGCACGGCTCGCCGTCCTCGACCACGGTCACGTGGCCGAGCTCGCCGGCGGCGTCGGCGTGCCCGTGCACGCGTGCGCCGTCGACCATGATGCCGGCGCCCACGCCCTCGCCCACCGTGAGGACGAGCAGGCCGTCCCCGGCCGCTCCCCCGAACGTGAACTCGCCGAGCGCGGCGATGTTGGCGTCGTTGGCGACGTGGACCGCGAGCCCGAGCCGCTCCGTGAGCTGGGCCGCGAGCGGGACGTCGTACCAGCGGCGGTTCGGCGCCTCGATGACGCGACCCTCGGCGTCGACGACGCCGGGCGACCCGATCCCCACGCCGATGACCGGCTGGGTCGCGGACGCGATGAGGCCGCGGCAGAAGCGCATGAGGAGGTCGACGAGCTCGGTGCCGGTGCGTCCGTCCACCGCGAGGCTCTGCCGGACGACGAAGTCGCCCGTGAGCGTGACGACGGCGCCGCGCAGGACCTCGTCGTCGGTGAGGTCGACGGAGACGATCTGGTACGCGCTCGTGCGCATGCCGACGAGGATCGCGGGCTTGCCCACGCGCTGCCCCGGGCGGACGCCGAGCTCCTCGACCAGGCCTTCGGCGATGAGCACGGAGACGAGGTCGGAGATGGTCACGCGGGTGAGGGAGGTGGCGCGCGCGAGGTCGGCGCGCGACGTGGGCCCCTCGTGGAACAGGTGCTGCAGCACGAGCGACCGGTTGTGGGCCCGAGCGTGCTCGGGGAGCACCTTGGAGGTCGGCCTGAGCCCTGAGCTCAGTCGCCTCCTCGGTGCGCCGGTGCCGGTGACTGCCGTTGTCATGTTTGTTAGTAGACTGCCTTTACTAAGTGGCTGTCAACTCTCTCCCGGCTTCGTGACCGAAATGTAGCCGAGGAGGCCGCGACCCGGGACCTTGGTCCCACGGCCCCCGCGCGTCACGACGTCGCGGCGATCCAGCCCCGCGCGCCGGCGTGCTCGACGGAGCGGGACGCGACCAGCACGGCGTCCTCCAGCGCCGCGCGCCACGACGACCCGCGCGCCACTGCCGCGGCGAACGCGCCATGGACCACGTCGCCCGCGCCCAGGGTGTCGACCACGCGGCCCGGCAGCGGGACCACGACCTCGTACCTCTCCCCCGCGTCGAGCACCTCGACGGGCCGCGGACCGCGGGTCCGCGCGACGAACCGGGGGCCCAGCGCGGCGACGGCGTCGAGCACGTCGTCCGTCGCGACGCCGGGCGGCCGGAAGTCCGCCGACACGACGACGGCGTCGCACAGCCCGATCATCGCGGGCGCGTCGGGCTTCCAGGAGCCCCCGTCCAGCACGACGGCGCACCCGCGCTCCCGCGCGCGGCGCGCGACCCGGAGCGCGAGCCCCGGGTGGTGGCCGTCGAGCAGCAGCACGTCCCCGGGGCCGAGCTCGTCCAGCAGGTCCGTCGTGCGACCCGGCGCGACGAGCCGCGCGTCGGCGAGGTCGCCGAAGCCGGAGGCGTTGGTGCTCACGACCGCGCGCTCCCCGGTCGCGCGCGTGACCAGCACCGTCGAGACCGCGGGCTGGGCCGGCCCGGCAACCCCGACCGCGCCGTCCACCGCGTCGACGAGCGCGACGCCGGCGGACTCGAGCTCGGACCGCACGACCGCGGCGAGGGGCCCGTGGCCCACGGCGGTGACGAGGGTCGTCGGGACGCCGCGCGCGACGGCGGTGGCCGCGGCGTTCGCGGCCGGGCCGCCGAACGTCGCGGCGAGGGACCGCGCGACGACCTTCTCGTCGGGTCCGGGCAGGGCGTCGACGACCTGGACGACGTCGAGGGTCACGAGTCCGCAGCACACGAGCACGCGCCCATCCTCCCGCGGGGACCGGCGCGTCCGCACGGCGCCGGGCGACGGTCGGATCACGGACAGTTCACAAGACGGTCACGATGTGGGTGCGGCTGTCCGGTTCGCGCGGTTGGCCCCCTACCCTCGCAGCATGCGGACCACTCGCCCTCTCGCCGTCGTCGCCGCGCTGGTGCTCGGCGGCGCGCTCCTGGCCGGCTGCTCCGCGACGCCGGGCGCCGGCGACGCCGCCCTCGACTCCGGCGCGGGGTCCGAGGCGGCGGTGGTCGACGGCACCGACGCCTCGTCCGGCGCCCCGGCCGGGATCACGACCGGCGACGAGGACGCCGTGGTCGAGGCAGACCGCGAGATCGTCACGACCGGCTCGGTGACCGTCGTCGCGAAGGACCCGTCGGCGGCCGCCGAGCAGGTCGCCGAGCTCGCGGAGAGCGCGGGCGGGCGGGTCGAGAGCCGGCGGCAGTCCGAGCCCGAGGGCGACGCGCGGCCCACGGCCGAGCTGACCGTGCGCGTGCCGGCGGCCCAGACGACCGCGACCGTGGACGCGCTCGGTCAGGTCGGCGAGGTGCGCGACCTCGCGATCGAGGCGGTCGACGTGACCGGCGCCGCGCGCGACCTCGACGCCCGCGTCGCGGCGCTCACCACGTCGGTCGAGCGTCTGCGGACGCTCATGGGCGACGCCGCGACGACCGCGGACCTGCTCGCCGCCGAGCAGGAGCTCACGACGCGCCAGGCAGAGCTCGAGTCGCTCCAGTCGCAGCGCGCCGCGCTCACGGACCAGGTCTCGATGTCGACTCTGCACGTCACGGTCGTGCAGGTGGTACCGGCCGAGCAGCTCGCTCCCGGCGGCTTCCTCGGCGGGCTGCAGAACGGCTGGAACGCTCTGCTGACCACGCTCAACGGCCTGGTCGTCGTCCTCGGCGCGCTGCTCCCGTGGCTGGTCGTCGCCGGTCTCGTGCTGCTCGTCGTGCGCTGGGTGCTGCGCCGGGTGCGCCGTCGTGCGCAGGACGGCGGCGCTCCCCCCGCCGACGACGGCGGCACGGGGCCGGACGACGACCCGCGGGCGCCGTCGTCGGGACGGGCTCCGCTCGTCGGGGCGTCCGCCCGTGACTGAGGCCGTCACCCCCGAGGGCACCGGTCGCGTCGCGCGCATGTGGGCCGACGACGAGGGCACGGCCCGGCTCGCCGGTCACCTCGTGACGCGCGTGTGCACGCACTGGGACACCGTCGGGCCGCAGACGTTCCCCCGGCACGTCAACCCGGAGCCGCGCGTGCAGTGGCGAGCCCACCTCGACGGCACGGACGGCGACGAGGACCTGTACAGCGACGATCCCGGCGCGCCCCCGCTCCCCCGTGACGACGACGCCCGGCTCGAGGTGCGGGGGCGGCGGCTGCGGCTCGAGTGGCTCGAGGGCGACGAGGCGGTGACGGCCTGGGAGCGCCACGGCTGGTGACGCGAACGAGCGCCGGTACGACGACGGCCCGCACCCCGAGAGGGGTGCGGGCCGTCGCCGCAGGGGTGGAGGTGCGGGGAATCGAACCCCGGTCCGGTGACGCCGATCGAGGACTTCTCCGGGCGCAGTCTGCTGTCGTTTTTCTCGGCCCCCGCACTCACGCAGACAAGATGCGGACGGGCTCAGTCACCTGAAAGTCCCCGCAGCCCCGGTGACGAGGACTGCGAGCAGTGGCTCTCTAGATGACGCCAGGATCCGAGTCGAGAGCTAGCTCGGGCTGACGGACTTCGGGGCTCGCTCAGGCGGCGAGGGCGAAGTCGGTGCGCTTGTTATCGGCACCTGTGTTTTGCAGACATCGTTTACGAGATAAGCCTGCATCCTCGGCCCGCTTCTCCTCGAAGCACGACCACCGTCGAAACCGATCACCCCCTGTGCAGTTGTCAAGCACTGCGCGGCGCCCGGGCGGACCCGGACCTCGTGCAGCAGGTCCAGCCTACGCGATCAACGCCGTGCCCCGCACGGATATTTCCGCGCGGCCGGGTACCGGCGGTCGTGCGCCGCCGGTACCCGCGTCGCGGCTACTTCTTCCGGCTCAGCGAGTCGACGAGCAGCCCGCCGGCGATCCCGAGGAGGAACACGTCCTTCGCGAGCCCGGTCCCCTGCTCGGTGGGTCGCACCCCGTCCTCGCGCGTCATGCCCGGCGTCTTGAGGTACATGCCGACGAGACCGGCCGAGAAGACGCCGAGCCCGACGGCGACGAGACCGGTCGGGACGAAGGGCGCCACGAGAGCCGCGCCGAGCGCGATCTCGGCGGTCGACAGGGTCTTGGTGAACTGCTTCGGCTCGACGTCCCCGAGGAACGAGTACGTGCCGGCGGCCATCCCGTGCAGTCCCTGCGCGGTCTCCTCGTCGGCACCGCGCTTGCTCAGGCCGGAGTTGAGGATGTACGCCCCCGCCGCGAGGCGCGGGATGTACTGGCGGAGCTTGACCATGGGGCCTCCTGGTTCGCGGTCGTCGTCTCGCCCTCGACCGTACGTCGAGGGCGACGGCGTCACCAGCGGGTGGGGCCGACGTCAGGCACGGGACCGCGTGCGGGACGCCCCGCGCGGCGTCAGCGCAGCTCGCGCTGCCGCATGGCGCGCTGCGCCTCGCGGTTGTCCTGCTTCTCGCGGAGCGCCTGGCGCTTGTCGTACTCCTTCTTGCCGCGCGCGAGCGCGATCTCGACCTTGGCGCGGCCGTCGAGGAAGTACAGCGCGAGGGGCACGATCGTGTGCCCCTTCTCGCGCGTCTTGGACTCCAGGCGCAGGATCTCCTCCTTGTGCAGGAGCAGCTTGCGCTTGCGGCGCGGGGCGTGGTTGTTCCACGTGCCCTCGGTGTACTCGGGGATGTGGACGTTCTCGAGCCAGGCCTCGCCGCGGTCGACCGCGACGTAGCCGTCGACGAGCGACGCCCTGCCCATCCGCAGCGCCTTGACCTCGGTCCCGGACAGGACGATCCCCGCCTCGTACACGTCCTCGATCACGTAGTCGTGGCGTGCCTTGCGGTTGCTGGCGACGACCTTGCGGCCGCTGTCCTTCGCCATCCGTGTCCTACCGTCCTTCTCTGCTGTCGGTGCTGTCGCCCGGGTGCTCGTCCGGGGCACCGTCCGCGCGCCGGCCCCGAGCCGTGCGGGCGCCCCAGCGTACGGGTGCCCGACGGCGCCCGGTACCGATTATCCCCCGGGTGCGGTCGCGCGGGTGCCGGGGCGGGTCGGGCGCGACGCCCGGAGCGCGACCCGGCCCGGTCAGCGCAGCACGGACATCGGGTCGATCGTCGACCCGTTGACGTACACCTCGAAGTGCAGGTGGCACGCCCCCGAGAGGCCGGTGTTGCCCGAGTAGCCGATGACGTCGCCCTTGTTGACGGTCCGGCCGGACGACACCGCGAAGCGCGTGAGGTGGTTGTAGCTCGTCATGAGGTTCTTGCCGCCCACCGTGCCGTGGTTGACGAGCACCTGGTTGCCGAAGCCGTTGCGCCACTGGGCGTGGACGACCGTCCCGGGCCCGGCCGCCATGATCGGCGTGCCGCAGTAGGCGCGCAGGTCCGTCCCCGCGTGCAGGCGGTAGTAGCCGAGGATGGGGTGCAGGCGCATCCCGTAGCTCGAGGTCACGTAGGGCACCGCCGTCGGGTACGACAGGAAGCTCGAGATGCTGCCGCGGTCGCCGCCGGAGGACGAACCGCCACCTCCGCCGCCGCCCCCGCCGGAGGACGACCCGCCACCGCCACCGCCACCGCCGCCGGACTGCTGGCTCTGCTGCTGGCGTCGCGCCTCCTCCTCGGCGGCCTTGCGGTCACGCTCGGCCTGCTCCGCGATGATGCCCTTGATCTCGCTCTGCAGGGACTGCTGCGCGGCCTCGTTCTCGGCGACCTTGGCCTCGGCCGCGGACTTGCGCTCCTCGATCGTCGCCTTCTTGGCCTGCTGGTCGACGATGAGCTGCTCGACCTCGGCCTTGCGGTCGGCCGCGGCCGTGCGCGCCGCCTCGGCGGCGACGAGGTTCTCGTCCGCCTGCTGCTTGAGGTCGGTGACCGTCTCGCGCACCGCCTGGAGGCGCGCCTCGCGGTTGCGCGACACCGACTCGGCCTCGAGCAGCTCCTGGAGCGAGCGGGACTGGCTGCGCGCCGCCGTCGAGGAGACCGCGTACTCCGCGATGAACTCCTCGGTGCTCTGCGCACCCGTGACGATGCCGAGGCTCGAGACGTCGCCCTGGCCGCGGTACGCCTGGCGCGCCATCTCGGCGATGCTCGACTTGGCGTCTGCCACCTCGGTCGCACCGCGCTCGATCTCGGCGCTGATCGCGGCCTCCTGGCCCAGCGCGTCCTCGAGCCGCTGCGCGAGCAGCTCCGCCTCGCGCTGCGTCCGCTCGACCTCGGCCTGGGCCGCGTCGAGCTCGGCCTGCGCGACGGGCAGCCGCGCCTCGATAGCCTGGAGGTCGACGACGGCCTGCGCGAGCGCCGCGTCCGTGTCCTCGAGCTCGGACTGCAGCTGCTCGCGGTTGCCGAGGATCTCGGACTGGCGACGCTCCGCCGCGGCACGGCGGTCGTCGATGTCGTCGGCGGACGCCGAGGCGACACCGCCCACGAGGAGCAGGGTCGTGGCGATCAGAGCCGCTGTCGCGCGGCGGAGGTCCCGGGTCATCTCACACCCTCGTGTGGCGGTTGAGCGTGACGACCGAGGACACGGCCGCCAGCAGGAAAGCGATCCCGACGAGCACGGGTGCGATGCGCAGCACGTCCGCCTCGTCGACGTAGGCCACCCACGTCACGGACTGGGACAGCCAGTCCGTGACGAGGTACTTCACGCCGACCCAGAGCCCGCCGACCGCCAGGACCGCGCCGAGCACGGCGGCGATCGCGCCCTCGAGGAGGAACGGGAGCTGGATGAACAGGTTCGACGCCCCGACCAGCCGCATGATGCCCGTCTCGCGCCGTCGGCTCAGCGCGGAGAGGCGGATCGTCGTCGTGATGAGCAGCACGGCCGCGAGCAGCATGACCGCCGCGAGACCGGCCGCGAGCAGGGACGCTCGGTTGAGCGCGAGGAACAGCGAGTCGAAGATGCGGCGCTGGTCCTCGACCACCTCGACGCCCGGCCGCCCCGTCACGACGTCGTTGACGACCTCGTAGTTCTCCGGGTTGGTGAGCTTGAGGCGGAAGGACGCCTGCATGTCGTCGACCGTGAGCTGCGTGCCCAGGTACCCGTCGGGGTAGCGCTCGGTGAACGCCGCGAACGCGTCGTCCTTGGACTCGAAGTAGACCGTCTGGATCTCGTCGCCGAGCTCGGTGTCGAACAGGTCCTCGATCGCCGCGATCTGGTCGGGCGTGGCCTCGCCGGCCGCGCACGTGGGCGACGGCGACCCGGCCGGGCAGAGGAAGACGGACACCTCGACCTTGTCGTACCAGTCGTCCTTGAGCTTGCCGATCTGCGCCTGGAGCAGCAGCGACGACCCGACGAACGTGAGCGAGACGAAGGTGACGAGCACGACGGAGACGGCCATGGACACGTTGCGCCGCAGGCCCTGGCCGAGCTCCGCGAGGATGAACTGGAGTCGCACGCCGCTCACTCCCCCGCCGTCGCGTCGACGTGGCGACGCGTCGAGCGTCGCCGGGGCAGCGGTGGCCGGCCCGACGCGTCGACCGCGGGCGTCGCGCCGGTGGCCGGCGTCCGGTCCGGCGCCTCGGCCGGGTCCTGCGCCGAGGACGGCGCCGGGTCGGGCGCCGCGGACGGGCGTGCGGTCCGGCGCACGACGGCGGTCGGCACCGACTCGGGCGCCGGTCCGGTCGCCGGGTCGGGGATGACCTGGCCGCGCGCGCCGTACGAGCCGTGCGCCTGGTCGCGCACGAGCGTGCCGGTGTCGAGCTCGACGACGCGGCGGCGCATCTGGTTGACGATCTCCTCGTCGTGCGTCGCCATGACGACGGTCGTGCCGGTGCGGTTGATGCGGTCGAGCAGGCGCATGATCCCGAGGGACGTCGTGGGGTCGAGGTTCCCGGTCGGCTCGTCGGCGAGCAGGATCGGCGGGCGGTTGACCATGGCGCGCGCGATGGCGACGCGCTGCTGCTCACCGCCGGAGAGCTCGTGCGGGCGACGCTTCTCCTTGCCCGCGAGGCCCACCATCTCGAGCGTCTCGGGCACCGTGATCGCGATGGTGTGACGCGGCTTGCCGATCACCTGGAGCGCGAACGCGACGTTCTCGAACACGGTCTTGTTGGGCAGCAGGCGGAAGTCCTGGAAGACCACCCCGATCTGGCGGCGCAGCTTCGGGACGTTCCAGCTCGACATCGACCCGAGGTCGCGGCCCGCGACGAAGACCTTGCCCTTCGTCGGGCGCTCCTCGCGCAGTACGAGGTGCAGGCACGTCGACTTGCCGGAGCCGGACGCACCGACGAGGAAGACGAACTCGCCGCGCCGGACCTCCAACGACACGTCGTCGACGGCCGGCCTCGCGCCGCGCGCGTAGACCTTGGTGACGTTCTCGAAGCGGATCACAGCGGCACGTTCCTCGGGTCGGGGGTCGATCCGTGGACGAACGGGGTTCGTCGCACGATCCCGAGGGTAGGCATGCGTCTGCGGCCCGGCGGGGCGGACACGCCGCGCCCGGGTGCATCGATCCGTTGCTCGGATCAATCGGCCCGGGGCGGCCGCGGAGGGTCAGGCCTCCTTCTGCACCCCGCGGCGCCAGCGGATCCCGGCCTCGATGAAGTCGTCGATGTCGCCGTCGAACACCGCCGAGGGGTTGCCCACCTCGTGCTCGGTGCGCAGGTCCTTGACCATCTGGTACGGCTGCAGCACGTAGGAGCGCATCTGGTCGCCCCAGCTCGCCTTGATGTCGCCCGCGAGCTCCTTCTTCTTCGCGTTCTCCTCCTCCTGGCGCACGAGCAGCAGGCGGGACTGGAGCACGCGGAGAGCCGCGGCGCGGTTCTGGATCTGCGACTTCTCGTTCTGCATCGAGACGACGATGCCCGTCGGGATGTGCGTCATGCGCACCGCGGAGTCCGTCGTGTTGACCGACTGCCCGCCCGGGCCCGAGGACCGGAACACGTCGACCTTGATCTCCGACTCCGGGATCTCGATCGAGTCCGTCTGCTCGATGAGCGGGATCACCTCGACCGCCGCGAACGACGTCTGGCGGCGGCCCTGGTTGTCGAACGGCGAGATGCGCACGAGGCGGTGGGTGCCCGCCTCGACCGACAGGTGGCCGAACGCGTACGGCGCCTTCACCTCGAAGGTCGCGGACTTGAGCCCCGCCTCCTCGGCGTACGACGTGTCGAGGACCGTCGTCGGGTAGCCGTGGCGCTCCGCCCAGCGCAGGTACATGCGCAGCAGCATCTCCGCGAAGTCTGCCGCGTCCACGCCACCGGCGCCCGCGCGGATCGTCACGACGGCCTCGCGCGCGTCGTACTCGCCCGCGAGCAGGGTGCGGACCTCGAGCTGGTCGAGGTCCTTGCGGATGGCGGCGACCTCGTTCTCGGCCTCGACGAGGGTGTCCTCGTCCTCCATCTCCTGGCCCATCTCGACCAGGGTCTCGACGTCGGCGATGCGCTGCCCGAGCTTCTTCACCCGGTCCAGCTCCGACTGCGCGGCGGAGAGCGCCGACGTCACCTTCTGCGCCGCGTCGGGGTCGTCCCACAGGTCGGGCGCCGACGCCTTCTCCGAGAGGTTCGCGATCGTCGCGCGCAGCTCCTCCGGGTCGCTCACGCTCTCGATGGACTCGAGCGTGCTCCGCAGCGCCTTGATCTCGGACGGGAAGTCGATGGTGGCCACGAGGTTCAAGGTTACGCGACCCCGCGCGCGGTCGGCGCCGTCGCGCGAGGCCACGGCGAGGGATTGGCGCGGGCTCTCCTCGCGGGGTCCCGCGCGGGCCGCCGCGGGGGGGGTTCGGCGCGGGGGGGTTCGGCGCGGGGGGTTCGGCGCGCCGCCGGGCGAGGGCCGCCCGACGGCGCGTCGCCGTCAGTCCTTCGCGCCGCTCTGCGCGGCGGAGCCGCCCGTGGTCGACGGCGCCGGCTCGGCGGTCGTCGCCTGCTGGCGGCCCTCGTCGCGCGCCTTCGCGAGCATCGCCTCGAGGCGCTGGCGACGGCGTCGGCGGTCGTCCCGGACGCCCACGATCACGACCACGACGATCGCGAGGAGCAGGAGCTGCGGCCACGGGACCGCCCACGTGGTGACGGTGACCGTGACGGGGTCGACCGGCGCGTCGACCTGGTCGTCGCCGACGACCGTCGGCGTCACGGTGATCGTCGTGCTGACCGGTCCGAGCGGCCAGACGTCGGCGAACGCGACCTTGCTCCGCAGGGACCCGCCCGGCAGGACCTCCCCGAGCGGCTCCGCCGTCGCCTCGTCCGTCACGGCGCCGAAGAGGGCGGAGGTCGCGACCTGGCCCTCGGCGCCGAGGCGCACGTTGCCGTCGTTGGCGACGTCGTAGGAGACGCTGAGGTCGCCCGCGGCGAACGGGTTCCACGACGGCGCGTAGGAGGCCTTGACGTCCTCGACGGCGAGCGCGGGCTGGATCTCGCCGGTGACGCGCGTCGTGACGCGGAACCCGACACGGCTCTCGACGCCGACGCTCGTACCGCCCTCGCCGCCGCCCGTGCTCGTGACCGACGCGGCGATGCCCGCCGGGTGGTCGCCCGGGGTCGCGTTCTCGGGGACCGTGATCGTGTACGGGACGACCACCGTCTCCTTCGGTCCCACCTCGACGCTCTCCTGGACCGTGAACCACGTCCCCGCGTCGGTGGACTCCTGGTCCGACGAGAGCATGTTGAAGCGCCCGTTGGCGGTGAGGTAGCCGTCCGCCGCCTTGAGCGCGAACGTGGCCGGCACGTCGCTGAAGTTCGAGACGGCGATGTGCTCCTCGACCGTCGTGCCCGGGTCGGCGACGAGGTCGACGCCGCGACGCCCGTCGGGACCGTTCGCGTCCGCGGGCTTGGCGCCCCACGTGATGCGGTCCTCGGTGTCGAGGGGCAGCGCCGTCGGCAGAGCGCTCACGACGTCGGCCTGCGCGCTCGTGGCGGCGGTCGTCGCGGACGCGGCGACCGCGAGCGGGGTCGCGGGCAGGAGGCCGAGGGCGAGGGCGGTCGCGGCGAGGACGAGACGACGCCCGCGACGGCGGGACGGGGACCCGGTGCGGGCGGGGTGCGTTGGTGCGGGGATCACGCAGGGGCTTCTCTCCGTACGACGACGGGTCGCCCGCCCGGCACGACCGTGGTCGTGCGGGACGGTGCGACCCGTCGTGTGACTACTCGGTCGGTGCCCGGTCGGAACCGGTCACCGGGACGTCGGGACGGCTCAGTCCTCGAACAGGGACAGCGTGATGGTCGAGTTGTACGCGCCCGGCGCGACGTCCTCACCCGTGCGCAGCGTGAGGTTCGCGCCGGCGGTCCAGGAACCCTCGGGGTTGACCTCGGCCGAGTCGAACGTCGAGACCAGGAGCTCCTGGTCGACGAGACCCGGGCCGTCCTCGAGGGAGGGCTCGACCGGCTCGCCCTCGGAGACCAGGCCGGTGTCGCCACCGTCGACGAGGGTCGGGGCCCAGCCGAGGTTGTCGGCACCGATCTCGCCCGCGTCGCCCGTGAAGGCCGACGCGCTGCCCAGCACGTACCAGTAGGCGCCCTCGGGCACCTCGGTCCGCGTGTCGGTGACGGTGACCTCCGGCAGCGCACCGTTGAACTCGCGCGTGCCCTCGACCGACGACTCGTCGGCCTCGGTCAGCGTGGTCGAGTTCGCGGCGACGGTGAGGGCGAGGTTGCCCGGCTCCACGTTGGACTCGATCTCCACGGAGACGTCGACGTTCGTGTCGTCGCCCACCTGGTCGGCGGAGGCAGCGGACGCGAGGGCGACCGTGCCGATGAGCATCGCGCCGAGGGCACCCCCGGCGACGAGCTTCTTCGTTGCTCGTGCGTTCATGTTGTAGCTCTCCATCGTTGGAGTTGTTGTCGGACCGGATCACCATAGCGGCGAACCTGGGGTTTTGACAGGGCCGAACCAGAAGTGGCCATCCAAAGTTAAGAAAGTGAACAAAGGCGCGCGAGCGCGCTCACGCGACGTTGCGGTATTCCTTTCCCTGGACGTTCTTCGTCGAACAGCAACAGGTGCTCACCACGCTCTGGCACGTGACTCTGCACGCACGATGATGCCATCACTCCACGCCCCGGTCACCCAGCTGATCATCGCGGGTCGCGCCCGCGCGGCGAGGCCGACCGACGCCGTACGCCCGTCGCCGGTCGACGCGTCGGTCACCACGACCTCGCTCAGACCGGCGAGCGCCGCCGGGTTCCGGGCGAGATAGTCGTCGACGTCCGCGCGGATCCCGGCGTCGGTCAGCGTGAGGACGGCACCCTCGACCGGCGGCGCGGCGCCGCCGGAGTAGAACGTCTCAGGGGTCGTCGAGTCGGCCGCCGTGAGGGCGAGCGCATCCGCGAGCGCGTAGAGCCGCTTGCGTTCGAGGTGCACCTCCGTGGCGCTCACCACGACCGTCACGAGGAGCAGCGCGAACGCGACGAACGCGCTCGTGAGCAGCAGGATGCGGCCGTCCTCCTCCCGCTCGTCCGAGCCCCGGAGCCGCGCGACGAGCGCCGCCGACCCGCGCACGACCGCGCCGGACCGCCGCCCGGGACCGCGTCCGGGTGCGCCCCCGGGTGTCGGGGTGCCCGCGCCCAGGGGCGACGGGGTGCCCATGGGTGTCGGGGCGCCCAGGGGCGACGCGGCGCTCGCGGGCGACGGGGCGCTCACGGCCGCCGCGCCGCGTACGCGTCGACGGACGCGACGTGCCGCGCCTCCACGGGGACCGCGAGGGGGACGACCCCCCGCACGAGCTCGGGCACGAGCGGGAGCGGCACGTCGAGCCGGACGTGCGCCGTCACCTCGCCGCCCGGCTCCAGGCAGACCTGTGACGAGCAGGCGATCGTCAGACCGCCCGCGCTCGGGGCGAACCCCTGGTCGCCGAGCGCCAGGGCCACGGCCGCCGAGGCGAGCCGGGCGCCGTCGTCGCTCGACGGTGCCGTGACGAACGCGCGCGCCGCCTCCCGAGAGGCGCCCTCCACGGCGAACGTCGCGGCCTGCACCCGACCCACCGTGAGCACGAGGTAGAGGACCGGCAGGAGGAGGACGAGCGCGACTCCGAGGAACTCGACGACCGCGCTCCCCCGTTCCGAGCGCTCCCCCGTCAGCCTCGCGCGGAGCCGAGCGAGCAGGCGCGTCACGGGGCCTCCTCCAGCGCGTGACCGCGGACGGTGAGTGCTCCGGCCGGGCCGAGCAGCCCGACGACCGGGAGCGGCGCGGTCACCGTGACCTCGACGACGGGCAGACCGTCCACGACGGTCTGGCGCGCGACGACGTCCTGGGCGTACCGCGCCGAGAGCGCTGACACGACGAGGTCGCGCGTGCGGGCCACGCCGTCGTGGGGGCCGCGGTCGGCACGACCTGCGACGCGGGCGCCCTCCGCCGCGCAGTCCACCAGCGTCGCGCGCACGTGGACGGCGAGCGCGACCTGGACGACCCCGAGGAACAGCACGAGCACGAGGACGGAGACGAGGGTGAACTCGACGACGGCGGAGCCCCGCTCCGGGTCCTCGACGCCGACTCCCGGGCCACCGCGACGCACCACCTCAGGGGGCACCGACGCTCGAGATGGCGTTGCTGAAGGCCTCCGTCAGCGCCGGCCCGGCGACGGCCCACAGGGCGATCACCAGCCCCGCCGTCATCAAGGTGATGAGCACCCATCCCGGTACGTCACCGCGTTCCGGGTCCTGACCGGTCAGCCGCCCGAGCGCGCCGCGCGCTGCGGCGCGCACGGCCTGGTTCCCTCGACTCCACCCCTGCATGCTTCTCCTTCGTCGTCGTTTCGATCGGTCGCACCGGACGGTCGTGCCGGACGGTCGTGGGCTGCTGCTCAGAAGCCGAGCCGCAGGGTCGCGAGCGACGGGAAGACGGCGTAGACCACCGTCACGGGAAGGATGAGGAAGACGACGGGGACCATCATCACGACCTCTTTCCTCCCGCCCGCCTCCATGAGCGCGCGGCGTCCCGACTCGCGCACGTCCTGCGCCTGCGCCCGCAGCACGTCGGCGAGCGGGGTCCCCCGTTCGACGGCCACCGCGACCCCCTCCGCGAATCGGGTGAGGCTCGGCAGCCCGGTGCGGTCGGCGAGCTGCTCGAGCGCCCGGGCGAGCGGGGTCCCGGCACGCACGGTCGCGAGGGTCGTGCGCAGCTCGCCCGAGAGCTCGCCGTGCGCGGTGGTCGCGACGCGGTCGAGCGCGACGACCGGCCCCTCGCCCGCGTTCACCGCGAGCGCGAGGAGCTCGGCGACCGTGGGGAACTCGGCGAGCATGCGCTCCTCCCGACGGCGCACGGCGCGGGTCAGCGCGTGGTCGCACGCGAGCACCCCGCCGGCGCCGCACAGCAGCACGAGGATCACCAGGGCGGCGACCGACGACCCCCGCGTCGCCGCGAGCAGCACGGCGAGCGCCGTCCCGCCGCCGAGCCCGACGACGCCCCACACGAGCTGCCGGGCGCGGAACTGCTCGACGCTGCGTCCGCGGCCGGCACGGTCGAGGCGGCGCCGGACGTCGGACGCCGTCGAGCCGAACCGTTCCAGCGCACGGCCCGCGTCGGCGAGCAGCGGCGCGAGGAGTCGTTCGAGGGTCGGGAAGGGAGATCGCACGGGGTGGTCGCGCAGCAGGACGGACGTGCGGTCGTGGGTGCGCAGGTAGGGCGCGAGCCGCTCGTCGAGGCGGATCGACCGCCCCCGGAGCCCGGCGACCACAAGGAGGACACCGAGCCCGCCGAGCGCGCCGAGCGCGGCACCGGCCCAGGACACGTCGACGGCGCTCATCGCAGCACCCGCTCTTCCTCGGGCAGCCGCCCGATCCGCAGCATCAGCTGGTACGCCGCCGCGGAGCACGCCGCGCCGGCGGCGAGGACGACCGCACCCGCCGTGGAGTTGTACGCGGCCGCCGTCTCCGGGCGCGTCGCGAGGAAGCCGAGCACGACCCACGGGCCGGCGACCGCGAGTCGCGCCCCGTTCACGGTCCACGACTGGCGGGCCTCGAGCTCACCGCGCGTGCGGGCGTCCTCGCGCAGGAAGGTCGACAGGGTGCGCAGGAGGCGTCCCAGGTCGGTGCCGCCGACGTCCCGCGTGATCCGGAGCGCCTCGACGATGCGGTCGGCGACCGGGTCCGCGAGCCGGTCCTTGAGCAGGTCGAGGCACTCCCCGAACCGGCCGGACGCGCGGTAGTCCCGCGCGAACTGGGTGAACGGCTCGCGCAGCTCGACCGGACCGCGCTCGCCGAGCTGGCCGACGGCCTCGGGCAGCGACAGCCCCGCGCGCACGCCCGAGGACAGGTGGTCCAGCACCTCGGGCCAGACCTCGCGCAGCCGTGCACGCCGCCGCCGGGCGCGGGACCGCACGAGGAGGGAGGGCGCTCCCGCGGCGATGACGGCGAAGCAGGCCGCGATGGTCCACGAGCGCGCGAGGACCGTCCCGACCACGAGGACGACGAGCCCGACGCCGACGCTCGCGACCACCAGGGCACCGGGTGTCACCGCCGGTGCACCGGCCTGGACGAGCAGGTCCTGCGTGCGCGCCGCCCACCCGTCGGCACGACGCACGCGCGGGGGCCCGGGCGCCCAGAACGACCACCAGACGCAGAACAACCCCGCGCCGAGGAGGAGGCCCACCGCCACGCCCACGGTCAGCCCACCCTCGTCGGCGCGGCGCCGTCGAGCACGTCGGCACTGGCCGGGCCCGTCCGCAGGACCGCTGCCAGGTCGATGCCCGCGCGCGCGAAGCGCTCCGCGCGCGGCGGGAAGCCTCCCGCCCGCACCAGCCGGTCGCCCGAACGCACGAAGATCTCCGCGGCCTCCACGACGCCCTGCTCGACGCGGCCCGTCACACCGAGGATCTCGCGCACGCCGCGACGCCCGTCGGCGTCGACGCCCAGGTGCACGACGAGGTCGATCGCGGACGCGACCGTCGGCACCACGAAGCGGTCCGAGACGTTCTCGCCCGCGAGCAGGGGCAGCGTGCACATCTTGGTGATCGCCTCCCGGGCGGAGTTCGCGTGGATCGTGCACATGCCCGGAACTCCGGCGTTCAACGCGACGAGCAGGTCGAGGCTCTCCGCCTCGCGGACCTCGCCGATGACGATGCGGTCCGGGCGCATGCGCAGCGCCTCCTTCACCAGGCGCCGCAAGGGGATCTCCCCCGTGCCCTCGAGGCTCGGCTGCCGGCACTGGAGCGACACGACGTCGCGCACGGCGAAGCGCAGCTCGAACACCTCCTCGCACGTGACGACACGCTGCGCGGGCGGGACCGACCCGGCGAGGGCGTTGAGCATCGTCGTCTTGCCCGCCTGCGTGGCTCCCGCGACGAGGATGTTCAGCCCGGCCCGCACGGACGCGTCGAGGAACGCGGCGGCCTGGGGCGGGAGCGCGCCGAGCCGGACCATGTCGTCCAGGTGCGACGCCCGGACGACGTGCTTGCGGATGTTCACCGCCCACTCGCTGCGCGTGACGTCGGGGATGACGACGTGCAGCCGCTCCCCGCCCGGGAGGCACGCGTCGACGAACGGGCTCGACAGGTCGAGCCGACGCCCGGACGACCGCAGCATCTGCTCCACGAGGTCGCGCACCTGCTGCGCCGTGAGGATCGTCGTCGTCAGCTCCGACGAGCCGCCGCGCGCCACGAACACCTGGGAGGGCGCGTTGATCCAGATCTCCTCGATCTCCGGGTCGTCGAGGTAGGGCTGGAGCGGCCCCAGCCCGGCGACGGCGTCGACGACCGCGCGACCGGCGGCGGCGGGGTCGGCGAGCGGCGCGACGGCCCCGAGCGCGCTGCGCGTCTCGTAGTCCGCGACGACGTCGCGCACCAGCTGGTCGACGGCCGCGCGGTCGCGCGCGGGGTCCACCCCGCGCCGTCGGACGAGCTCGCGCACCTCGCCCTCGAGCACGCCGACGGCGTGCGTGTCCGTAGACATGTCGAGCATTCCCCCTGCTCCGTCGGCGGGCTGCCCCGCCGGTCGTCAACGATCTGCGCCAGAGAGTAGGGCATGGACGCGCCCCCGTGAACCGCCCCTGTGGACAAGGCCGCGGGCGCCCCGGAATCCCGCGCTGTCCATTCACCACCTCCATCCCGGCGTCCCACATCGTGGTCGTCGCGACGGCTAGGGTCGGGCCATGACGGACCTCCCGCCCGGCCGCTGGCAGGCCGCCGCGCGCGCCACGGGCCTCCTGGGCGCCGACGGCGCGGTCGCGGCGACGATCTTCGCCGAGATGACGGCGCTCGCGCAGCGCACCGGGGCGATCAACCTCGGGCAGGGCTTCCCGGACGTCGACGGCCCGGCCGCGGTGAAGCACGCCGCGGTGCGCGCGATCGAGGACGGCCACAACCAGTACCCGCCGGGCCCGGGCATCCTCGAGCTGCGCAACGCCGTCGCGAGCCACCAGTTCCGCCACTACGGCCTGGACCCGGACCCGGAGACCGAGGTGCTCGTGACGACGGGCGCCACCGAGGCCCTCGCGGCGACGATCCTCGCGCTCGCCGGGCCGGGCGACGACGTCGTGACGCTGGAGCCGTTCTACGACTCCCACGCCGCGTGCATCGCGCTCGCGGGCGCGCGGCACGTCACGGTCCCCCTGCTCCCCGGCCCCGACCGCTTCCGGCTCGACGTGGACGCGCTGGGCACCGCCGTCACCGACCGGACGCGCCTGATCGTCGTGAACTCGCCGCACAACCCGACGGGGACGGTCCTCGACCTCGACGAGCTCGACGCGATCGCCGCCGTCGCGCGCCTGCACGACGTCGTGGTCGTCACGGACGAGGTGTACGAGCACCTGACGTTCGACGACGCCCGGCACGTGCCGATCGCGACGCTGCCGGGGATGCGGCAGCGGACGATCACCATCTCCTCGGCCGGCAAGACGTTCTCGTTCACGGGGTGGAAGGTGGGGTGGCTGCACGGCCCCGAGCCGCTCGTGACGGCGGTCCGCACGGTGAAGCAGTTCCTCACCTACACGTCGGGCGCGCCGTTCCAGCCCGCGATCGCCGACGCGCTCGCGGACGACGAGACCCCGCGCGCGCTCGCCGACTCGCTCGCCGCACGCCGTGACCTGCTGTGCGAGGGCCTGGTCCGCGCCGGGTTCGACGTCGTCGTGCCGCAGGGCACGTACTTCGTCATCGCCGACGGCGCCGCGCTCGGATTCGAGGACGGCACCGCGCTGTGCCGCGAGCTGCCCGCCCTCGCGGGCGTCGTGGCCGTCCCCGTGAGCGCGTTCTGCACCCAGGGGTCGACGACGGCGCGCGCGCTCGCGTCCCGCGTCCGGTTCACGTTCGTCAAGCGCGAGGACGTCCTGCACGAGGCCGTGCGGCGCCTGGCCGCGCTCGGCGCGTCGCGGCCCTGAGCGAGGTCAGGCGCACACGCCGTCGCGTGGCTCCTCCGTCTCACCGGCTCCCGGGTCGGTCCCGGCACCGGGGTCCGTCGCGCCCGTGCCGGGGTCGACGGCACCGGTCCCGGGGTCGGTGGTGCCCGGGTCCGTCCCCGCTCCGGGGTCGGTCGCGCCGTCCGCGGGGGCCGTGGCGTCGTCGCGCGGGTCCGTGACGGGCTCGTGGCCGGGCGGGGGCGCGTCGTCGATCAGCCGCTGCCAGATCGCGTCGGCCTCCGCCGTCCACTCGACGCGGTTGCGGTCGCTCGCCGCGTCCACGACGGGGACCTGGGTGAAGACGACCTCGGAGGGCTTGATGGCACGCAGGCTGAACGCGAGCCCGGCGAGCGCCGTCGGGTCCGCGATCGTCGGGTCCGCGCTGATGGAGCCGAGCACGGCCTCGATGACCCCGTAGAGCTGGGGCGAGTTGGTGATGATGTTCTGCGAGAGCAGCTCGCGCACCGCCGAGTCGATGAACGCCTGCTGCCGGGCGATGCGGGTGAGGTCGGAGCCCACCTCGAGGCCCATGCCCGTCCCATGGCGCGCACGGAGGAAGCCGATCGCCTCGTGACCGTTGAGCGTGTACTGACCGGCGGGGAGGTTCAGCGTGCCGTACTTCGGGTTCTCGACGATGGGCTCCGGGAAGCACATGGTCACGCCGTCGATCGCGTCGACCACGCCGATGACCCCGGTCATCTTCACCACGACGTGGTTGGTGATGGGCACCCCCGTGAGGCTGTAGACCGACGAGATCGTGCAGCCGGCGGCCGCCTCCATGTCGTCGACGCCGCCCGACCCGATCTGGAACGCCTCGTTGAACATGGTGTTGCGCCGGGGCGAGGACATCGACCCGTCGGGGAGCTTGCACGCGGGCAGGTCGACGAGCGAGTCGCGCGGGATCGACACGACCTCCATGCGCGTGCGGTCGCCGGACACGTGCACGATGAACGTGGTGTCGGACCGCATGCCCTCCTCCTCGCCCGCGAGCGCGGCGTTCTCGGCGTCGCGGTAGTCCGTGCCCATGACGAGGATGTTGAGCGCCTTGCCCGCGAACGGGTCGGAGGGGTCCTTCGGCGGTTCCTCGGTCGGCATGCCGACCACGTACTCGGACACGTCGCTCACGGTGATCTTCGACTTGAGGTCGAGGTACACGGCTCCGGCGCCGACGGCCAGGAAGACGAACGCGCCGGTGAGGACGAGCCCGATCGCCCGGGCGACGCGGTGCGAGCGGAGCGCGCGGGCGTGGTGCGGGCCCCCGGCGGGCTTGTCCGTCGCCCCCTTGCGGGAGCGTGTCTCCTGCGTCGCGCGGGACCTCGCGCGTGCGGGCGGCGAGGCGGGGGCGGTCTTTGGCACGGTCCGAGAGTAGAGGGTCGTGCGCGAATGCGTGCGCCGGACCAGCGGGAGGACGTGTGAAAGGGCGGCGAAGACCGGGTCAGACGGGCGTGTGCCAGCCCCCGCGGCGGAACGCGGGCGTGGCGAGCGCGAGCACGAGGATCGAGGCGACGACCGCCCCGAGCATGACGGTGGACATCGCGACGGCGTCGCCGCCGAGGACGCCGACGAGCGGGCTCACGAGCCCGGCGACGCCGGCCTGGAACGCGCCGATGACCGCGGCGGCGGTGCCGGCGATCTCGCCGTGCCGCGTGAGCGCGAGCGCGGAGGCGTTCGCGGGGATGAGGCCCTGCATGGACAGGACGAGGAACAGCGCGGCGACGATCCCGACGATGCCGCCCGCCCCCGTCAGGGCGACCACGAGGAGGCCGACGGCGAACACGCCCTGCACCACGAGCGCCGTCCGGAGCAGCCGCACGGGCGCGACGCGGCGGACGAGCGCGGCGTTCGCCTGCGCCGACAGCACGAGCCCGATGCCGTTCACGGCGAACAGGAGCGCGAACTGCCCGTGGCTGAGCCCGTACCCCTCCTGCAGGACGAAGGGTGAGCCGACGACGTAGCTCATGAGCACGGCCTGCCCGAGACCGGGGAGCACGGCGAGCGCGACGAAGTGCCGGTCGCGCAGGAGACCCGCGTACCCGCGCAGGACGGTGCGCGCCCCGGCGGGGCGACGGCGCTCGAGCGGCAGGGACTCGGGCATGAAGAACAGGACGATCGCGCCGAGCACGACGCCGCCGAGCGCGAGGACCCAGAAGACCGCCCGCCAGGTGGCGTGCGCGCCGATGAACGACCCGATGGAGGGCGCGAGGAGCGGCGCGAGCCCGATGACGAGCATGAGCCGCGACAGGACGCGCGCGGCCTCGGACCCGGTGAACCGGTCGCGGATGGCGGCGATCGCGACGACGGACGCGGACGCGTTGAAGAACCCCTGGAGCACGCGCAGGCCGACGAGGATGCCGATGTTGGGCGCGAACGCGCACAGGATCGACGTGACGACGTGCAGCGAGAGCCCGACGAGCACGGGCAGACGACGGCCGTAGCGGTCGGAGAGCGGCCCGATGACGAGCTGCCCGACGGCGCCGCCGAGGAGCATGCCGGACAGCGTGAGCTGCGCGAGGGAGTCGGGCGCACCGAGCTCGGCGCCCACCTCGGGCAGGAGCGGGAGGTACATGTCCACCGTGAGCGCGGGCAGCGTGGCGAGCGCGCCGAGGAGCAGGACCCAGCGGGCGGACGATCTCGGTCGGGGCACGGCGGGGTCGACCGAGGAGGGTGGCATGACTCCTATCGTAACGATTCGATCACGTGCGGACCGGGCTCCCGGGCGTGACCCTGCTCTCCCTTGGTACGGGCCCGGCCGTCGCGCGCGCAGCCCGGCGGCCCTCCCCGGGCGCCCGCCCGCCGGCCCGGCGCGAGCGTGGGTGGCGTGCGGCACCCTGGAGGCATGTGCGGACGCTATGCCTCCTTCCGGGACGCCCAGGACCTCGCGGACGAGTTCGCGATCGCCGACGTGGCCGACGACGCGCGCCTCCTCCCGCCGTCGTGGAACCTCGCGCCGACGGACCCGGTGCGGATCGTCGTCGAGCGCGCCGCGAAGGACACGGGCGAGGTGCGCCGCTCTCTGCGGCTCGCGCGCTGGGGCCTCGTGCCGTCGTGGTCGACGGACCCGAAGGGCGGCGCGCGGATGATCAACGCGCGGGCGGAGTCGATCCTCGACAAGCCGGCGTTCGCCAAGCCGTTCGGCGTGCGCCGGTGCCTCGTGCCCGCCGACGGCTACTACGAGTGGCGCGTCCTGCCCGACGGCGCGTCCCCCGCCGGGTCCGCGGGCGCGCCGGCGCGCCGGAGCAAGGTCCCCAAGCAGCCGTACTGGATCGCGCCCGGCGACGGGCGCAGCGCCGCGTTCGCGGGGCTCTACGAGTTCTGGCGCGACCGCACCAAGGCGGACGACGACCCGGACCGCTGGCTCGTCTCGACGACCATCATCACGACCGACGCGGCGCCCTACCTCGCCGAGATCCACGACCGCATGCCGCTCGCCCTGCCGTCCGAAGCCTGGGACGCGTGGCTCGACCCGGCGGTCGACGCGCGGGGCGCCGCCGACCTCCTCGGGCTCGGCGGCCCGCACGACGACGTCCCCATGGTCGCGCGCGAGATCTCGACCCTCGTCAACTCGGTGACGAACGACGGCCCGGGGCTCCTCGAGGCGGTCTGACCGGGCCCTGTCCTGCCGCGCGGACGTCGGCGGCCGCGCGCCCGACGCAGCCGGTCAGCCGCGGTAGGCCCACTGGAGGCGCACGGGCTCGATCGTGCCGAGGCCCTGCACCTCCGTCTCGGGCTGCGCCGTGAGCGCGAACCGCTGGTCGCCGGCGAGCAGGCCCGCGGTCTCGCGGTCGACGAGCACCGTCGTCGGGTCGGCGATGTCGACGAGGCGCGCCGCGAGGTTGACGCTCGGGCCGAACACGTCGCCGAACCGGGACAGCACGCGGCCCCACACGAGGCTCACGCGCACGGGCGGCACGTCGACGTCCTCCTCGCGGCCGCCCGCCGCGGCCAGGCCGAGCGCGACGCGCGCGCCGGTCGCGACGTCGTCGGCCACGTAGAGCACCGCGTCGCCGATCGTCTTGACGACGCGCCCGCCCGCGGCGGTGATGACGTCGCGCGCGCTCGTCTCGAAGAGCTGCACGAACTCGGCGAGCTCGCTCGAGCCGAGGCCGCGCGTGCGCTGCGTGAAGGACACGATGTCCGCGAACCCGACCGCGCGCGGCAGCGGGAGCTCGTGCTCGTCGACCGCGGTCGCGCGGGCGTCGGAGAACTCGACCGCGAACCTCCCGGCGACGGCCGCGAGCTGGCGCCGCCACGCGTGCAGGAGCTGCTCCTCGAGGACGGGCGCGAGCTCGGGCAGCCGGTCGAGCACGAGCAGGCGCGCGCTCGTGTCGTCGAGGTCGAACCGCCGCGTGAGGTGCTCGACGAGCGCCTCGACCTGCCACAGCACGAGGCGCTCGGTCGTGTGCCCCGTCGAGCGGATGAGCGTCGTGAGCGCGCGCTGGTCGAGCTGCTCCTGCTCGGCGAACGCGAACACGTCCGCGAGCGCCTGCGCGTCGCGCTCGGTGAAGGCGTGCTCCTCGCCCTCGGTGAGCGGGAGGCCGAGCGCCTGCCAGTAGGCGCGGACGCGGTCCTCGTCGACGCCGGCCCGCTCGGCGAGCCGTTCGACGGTCAGGGTGCGGGGTCCGCCGAGGAGCGCCTCGTCGAGCACCGCCTCGGTCGCCTCGGCCTCGGTGGTCGGCGCGCCGTCCTCCGCGGTCGTCGCGGACGGTGCGGGGGCGAGCTCGTTCTCCGGGTCCACTGGCACCCGGCGATCCTATTCCTCGGCCGGGCTCGTCGACGTCGGCGGGCGCACGCGAGATCGGCACGCACGACCGCCGATCGGGCCGCGGACCGTCGATCTCGAGGGGCCGTCCGGGGGCGGGTCAGGTGTGGGGCCGGTCAGGCGTGGGGGCGCAGGTGGTGCACGTCGCCGCTGTGGTGGACGGTCGCCGTGCCGTCGTCGAGGCGCACCTCGAGGCCGCCGTCGGGGGCGAGCCCGGTCGCGAGCCCGACGACGTCCCCGCCCGCGACGCGCTCGACGCGCACGCGCGTGCCGAGCGTGGCGCTGACCTCGGCGCAGTCGGCGTCGAGCCCCGCGGCGTGCGCGTCGCCCCCGGCGTCCTGCCAGCGCGCGAGGACCTCGCCGAAGGCCTCGTGCAGCGCGACGAGCACGACCTCCCGGTCGGTGGTCGCGGCCCCGGCGAGGGCGAGCGAGGTGGCGGTCGGGACGGGCAGCTCGTCGCGCCGCTGCGCGACGTTGAGGCCGACGCCGACGACGACCCCGCCGTCGGGCAGCACCTCGGCGAGGATGCCGGCGACCTTGCGCAGCGGTGCGGGCTCGCCCGCGCCGGGGTCGGGGACGAGGACGTCGTTGGGCCACTTGACGACGGCCTCGACGCCGGCGGTGGCGCGCAGCGCGCGGGCGGTCGCGAGGCCGGCGAGCAGCGGGAGCCAGCTGAGGGCCTCGCGCGGCACGTCGGGCCGCAGCAGGAGGGAGCCGAGCAGGGCGGTGCGGGGCGGCGTCGTCCACGAGCGGCCGAGCCGGCCGCGGCCCCCGGGCTGGTGCTCGGCGACGAGGAGCGCGGGGGCGGGCCACGCCGCCGGGTCGTGCGCGACGGCGGCCGCGAGCTCCGCGTTGGTGGACGCGGACTCGGGCACGACCTCGAGCCGGGCGAGCGGACCGGCGGGCGCCACGAGCAGCTCGCGCAGGAAGTCGGCCCGCAGCGGGGGTCGCTCGTCGCCGGACGGGGTCTCGGGGTCGTGCGCGGTCGCCATGCCCGCCATCCTCGCGCACGGCGCGGGCGCCGCACGAGGCGGGGACCGGCCGACCAGCGAGCGGCCGAGTTGTGGGGACCCACCAACCCGGGCCCCCGCGGTGCTGGCGGCGGCCGCATCGAGTGGGTGCGATCCTCCAACTAGGCTCGGGTGCGTGACGGACTCTGCGACGACCTCGCCCGCGACGACCGAGAGCGCCGACGCGCCCCGCCTCACCGGGACCGCGGCGAAGCTCGCCGACCTCGACCGCCGTCGCGCGGAGGCGGTCGGGCTGCCCGAGGAGGCGGCGCGGACCAAGCAGCACGCGCGCGGCAAGAAGACGGCCCGGGAGCGCATCGACGCGCTCCTCGACGAGGGGAGCTTCGTCGAGCTCGACGCGTTCGCGAAGCACCGCTCCCACAACTTCGGCCTGGAGAAGAAGCGGCTGGCGGGCGACGGCGTCGTCGTCGGGCACGGCACGATCGACGGCCGCCAGGTGTGCGTGTACTCGCAGGACTTCACGGTGTTCGGCGGCAGCCTCGGCGAGGTCCACGGGCAGAAGATCACCAAGGTGCAGGACCTCGCGCTGCGCACCGGGGTGCCGCTCATCGGCATCTCCGACGGCGGCGGGGCGCGCATCCAGGAGGGCGTCGCGGCGCTCACGCAGTTCGCGGAGATCTTCCGCCGCAACGTCGCGTCGTCGGGCGTGATCCCGCAGATCTCGCTCATCCTCGGCCCGAGCGCGGGCGGCGCGGTGTACTCCCCCGCCCTCACGGACTTCATCGTCATGGCCGACAAGACGTCGAACATGTTCATCACCGGGCCGGACGTGATCCGCGCCGTGACGGGCGAGGACGTCGGCTTCGAGGAGCTCGGCGGCGGCCTGACGCACAACGAGAAGTCGGGCGTCGCGCACTACCTGGGCAGCGACGAGGACGACGCGATCGACTACGTGCGCCACCTCGTGTCGTACCTGCCGCAGAACAACCTGTCGGACGCGCCGTCGTTCCTGCCCGACGACGTCGAGCTCGCGGTCACGGAGGAGGACGAGGAGCTGGACGCGCTCGTCCCGGACTCGGACTCGCAGCCGTACGACATGCGCACGGTGATCGAGCACGTGCTCGACGAGGGCGCGTTCCTCGAGGTGCAGCCCCTGTTCGCGAAGAACGTGCTGGTCGGCTTCGGGCACGTGGAGGGCCAGTCGGTCGGCGTCGTCGCGAACCAGCCGCTCGCGATGGCGGGCACGCTCGACATCGACGCGGCCGAGAAGGCGGCGCGGTTCGTGCGCACGTGCGACGCGTTCAACATCCCCGTGCTCACGCTCGTGGACGTCCCGGGCTTCCTGCCGGGCGTCGACCAGGAGCACCAGGGCATCATCCGCCGCGGCGCGAAGCTCATCTACGCCTACGCGGAGGCCACGGTCCCGCTCGTCACGGTCATCACGCGCAAGGCGTACGGCGGCGCCTACATCGTCATGGGGTCCAAGCAGCTCGGCGCGGACGTCAACCTCGCGTGGCCGACGGCGCAGGTCGCGGTCATGGGCGCGGGCGGCGCGGTGAACATCCTGCAGCGCGCGGCGCTCAAGCGGACGGCCGACGCGGGCGACGACGTCGAGGCGGAGCGCGCGCGCCTCGTCGCCGAGTACGAGGACGCGATCGTCAACCCGTGGGACGCCGCGGAGCGTGGCTACGTGGACGCGGTGATCCGCCCGTCCGAGACGCGCGTGCAGGTGGTGCGCGCGCTGCGGGCCCTGCGGACCAAGCGCGCGAGCCTGCCGCCCAAGAAGCACGGCAACATCCCCCTGTGAGCGCCGCGGACCGCACGCACCCGACGACCCGCCGCACGAGCGGCCCGAGAGAAGGACGGTCATGAGCCACGAGGACGCCACGCACGGCCCCGCGCCGCTCGGCGCGGTCGACCCGGCACCGATGCACGCCGCCGTCGACGCGCTCGCCGCGGCGCTGCACGAGTACGTCGGCACCGCCGTGGGGGTGCGCGCCGAGTTCGGAGCGTCGGAGGCGGACGAGGACCCGCGCGTCCTCGCGCTCGAGGCGCGCGTCGGCGCGCTCAACGCCCAGCTCTTCGACGTGCTGCACGAGGCGCTCGGCATCCACCCCGACCTCACGTCGTCCGTGTGGGAGCCGACGGAGGGCGAGGAGGCCGACGACGCGGACGCCTCCCCCGCGGACCTGGAGGACGACACGTTCACCCTGGAGTACGTCGTCGTCTCGCGCCCCGGCGGGCCGGACCTGGACGACGTCGTCGGGCTGCTGGACTCGTGGGGCCACGAGGCGCAGGCGCGCCTCACCGAGGCGGGCTACGACGTCCCGGAGTGGGGCGTGGGCCGCGGCACGGACGAGCACGAGGACGACGCGTGAGCGAGCAGCAGCCGGTGGGCACCACCCCGAGCGTGCGCGTCGTGCGCGGCGCCCCGGACGAGCTCGAGGTCGCCGCGCTCGTGGCCGGGCTCGCCGCGGCGGCCGCGGCCGGCGACGTGCCCGACGACGTCGCGCCCGTGGACGAGTGGACCAACCGCGCGCGCGTGCTGCGCGGGACGGGCGACGGCGCGACGGCGAAGAGCTTCGGCGGCCGCTCGGGACGGCACAACGCCGACTCCTGGCGCTGGAGCCTGCGCTCGTGACGACGCCCGGCCCCTCCCCGCGCGTGCGGCGGCTGCCCGAGCGGGCGGTGCTCGTCGAGCAGGCTCCGACGGCCGACGCCGTCGAGGCCGACCCGACGGCGCTGCCGCCGGTCGCGCCCGTCGCCGCGTGGCGACGCTGGGCCTGGGCGGTCGCCTTCGTGCCGACGGTCGCGCTCCTCGTCTACCAGCGCGCGGGCGCGGCGCGCGGCTGGCCCGTGCCGGAGGCGCTCGTGGTCGTCGCGACCCTCGGCCTGCTGCTGACGGCCGTGCTCGCGCTCGTCCGCTACCAGGACGACCGCGCCGCGGCGCGCCTCGCGCGCGGTCGCGACGCGCTGCTCGCCGCCCCCGTCCGGGCCACGGGCACGCTCACCGTGCCCGCGCCGGCCACCGACGACCCGCAGCCCGGTGCGCACGACGTGCGCGGGACGCTCGTCGTCACGACGGCATCGGGCGTGGCGACGGCACGGCCGGTGCGCGTCGTCGTGCCCGCGGGCACGACGGCCCCGCGCCCGGGCGACCCGGTCGCCGTCTGGCACGCGGCCGACGACGAGGACGCGACCGGCGTGCTGCTCGTCCGCTACCAGCGCGACTGGGCCGACGACCTGCTCGCCGCGCTGCGCGGGGGCGGCCCGGCCGCGGACGACGGGGCAGACGTGGACGGGCCGGACGAGCCCGAAATTCGCACGGAGCGCTCGCCCCGCGCCGAGTAGTCTCGTCCGGGTGAGCGACACCACCACCACCCCCGCCGGCGCCTCCGCCGGGACCCCCGACCGCACCCCCACGCCGATCGACGCCGTCGCCGAGGCGTACGTCACGCGGGTCGCCGAGCTCGACCCGCTGGCCGCCACCTCGATGGGCCTGTCCGGCTACGACCACCTCGTCACCGACCTGTCCCCCGCCGGGCACGAGGCGCGCGCCGAGGCCGACCGCGCGGTGCTGCGCGAGCTCGACGGCCTCGAGCCGGTCGACGACGTCGACCGCGTCACCCTCGCGGCGATGCGCGAGCGCATCGGCCTGCAGCTCGAGCTGCACGAGGCCGGCGAGCCGCTCGCGAGCCTCAACAACATCGCGTCGCCCGTGCAGGAGCTGCGCGACGTCTTCGACATCATGCCGACGGGCACCGTCGAGGCGTGGGAGAACATCGCGGCCCGCCTCAGCGGCCTTCCCGGTGCGATCGACGGCTACATGGCGTCGCTCGCGGAGGCGGCCTCGCGCGGCAACGTCGCCGCGATCCGCCAGGTGCGGATCGGCGTGGCGCAGTCGCGCGAGCTCGCCGACCCGCAGGGCTCCTTCTTCACGACCTTCGTCTCGGGTCCCGAGGCCGACGCCGTCCTCGACGACTCCTCGGCGTGCTCGCTCGTGCGCAAGGAGCTCGAGCACGGCGCCGCCGCCGCGCGCGAGGCGTACGGCCGGCTCGCGGACTTCCTCGAGACGACCCTCGCCCCGCAGGCCCGCGCCGAGGACGCCGTCGGCCGCGAGCGCTACGCCCTCTTCTCGCGCACGTTCCTCGGTGCCGAGGTCGACCTCGACGAGACGTACGCGTGGGGTCTGGAGGAGCTCGCGCGCGTCGTCGCGGAGCAGGAGGAGATCGCGCGCCGCATCGCCGGTCCCGGCGCGAGCGTCGAGGACGCGGTCGCGGCGCTGGACGCCGACCCGAGCCGCAGGCTGCTCGGCAAGGACGCGCTCAAGGCCTGGATGCAGGAGACGTCGGACGCCGCGGTCACCGCGCTGAACGGCGTCCACTTCGACATCCCCGCGCCGGTGCTCGACCTCGAGTGCATGATCGCGCCGACGCAGACCGGCGGGATCTACTACACCCCGCCGAGCGACGACTTCTCCCGCCCGGGCCGCATGTGGTGGTCCGTCCCCGCGGACGTCACCGAGTTCAACACGTGGCGCGAGAAGACGACCGTCTACCACGAGGGCGTCCCCGGTCACCACCTGCAGTGCGGCCAGGCCGTGTACGCGCGCGCGACGCTCAACACGTGGCGCCGCCTCGCGTGCTGGGTCTCGGGCCACGGCGAGGGCTGGGCCCTGTACGCGGAGCGCCTCATGGCGGACCTCGGGTTCCTCGACGACGACGGCGACCGCCTCGGCATGCTCGACGCGCAGCGCATGCGTGCCGCGCGCGTCGTGCTCGACATCGGCGTGCACCTCGGGCTCCCCGCGCCGCAGGAGTGGGGCGGCGGCACGTGGGACGCCGACAAGGCGCTCGCGTTCCTGCGCGCCAACGTCAACATGCCCGACTCGTTCGTGCGGTTCGAGCTCGACCGCTACCTCGGCTGGCCGGGGCAGGCGCCGTCGTACAAGGTCGGGCAGCGCCTGTGGGAGGCCACGCGCGACGACGCACGCGCCGCGGCGCAGTCGCGCGGCGAGCAGTTCGACGCGAAGGCGTTCCACGAGCGTGCGCTCAACCTCGGCTCGGTGGGCCTCGACGTGCTGCGCGACGCGCTCTCGTCGTGACCCCCGCGCACGACCGGCCCGGGACGGCGGCGCGCCGTCCCGGGCCGGCCGGCGTCCGGGCGTCCTGACCCGTGGGCGCCGTCCTCACCGGCTTCGCCGTCATCGCCGTCGTCGTGGCCGCCGGCTACGTCACCGCGCGCCTGGGCATCGGGGGTCCCGACGCGCGGACCGCGCTCAACCGCGTCGGGTTCTTCGTCGCGAGCCCGGCCCTGCTGTTCACCGTCCTCGCCCGGGCCGAGGTCGCCGCGCTGTTCCAGGCGCCCCTCGCGGTGGCCGCGACGTCCGCCGTCGTCACGGCCGGCGTGTTCGTGGTCGTCGACCGGCTCTGGCTGCGGCTGCCCGCCCCCGAGGCGACGGTCGGCGCCGTCGGCTCCGGCTACGTGAACGCGAACAACATCGGCCTGCCCGTCGCGGTCTACGTGCTGGGCGACGCGACGGCCGTCGTGCCGGTGATCCTGCTCCAGCTCCTCGTGCTCGCGCCCGTCACGCTGCTCGTGCTCGACGTGATGACGAGCGGACGGGCGTCGTGGCGGCTCGTCCTCGCCCAGCCCGTGCGCAACCCGATCATCCTCGGGTCGCTCGCGGGCGCCGTCGTCTCCGTGAGCGGCTGGACGCCGCCGGTCGCGGTCATGGCCCCGCTCGACATCCTCGGCGGGGCCGCGATCCCCATGATCCTGCTCGCGTTCGGCATGTCGCTGCACGGCACGCGCCCGCTGCGGCGCGGCGAGCCGCGCGCGGCCGTGGGCGTCGCGAGCGCCGCCAAGCTCGTCGTCATGCCGGTGGTCGCGTTCCTCGTCGCCCGGCTCGTGCTCGGGCTCGACGACGCGGCCGTCGCCTCGGCGGTGACGCTCGCCGCGCTGCCCACCGCGCAGAACGTCTACAACTACGCGGCGCGGTTCGGGCGCGGCGAGATCCTCGCGCGCGACACGATCCTCGTCACGACGGTCGGCTCGCCCGTCGTGCTCCTCGTCGCCGCGCTGCTCCTCGCGTAGCCGGGGCGGCGAGCCGCGCCGGGTAGTCTGCGCGGGTGCTCCGACTGCTCCTCGCCTCCCGCTCCCCCGCCCGCCTCGCGACGCTCCGCGCGGCCGGCGTCGACCCGCTCGTGCGCGTCTCCGGGGTCGACGAGGACGCCGTGCTGCGCGACGCCGCCGCGGAGCGCGGCGGGCTCGCGCCCGTCGACGCCGTGCTCGTGCTCGCGCGCGCCAAGGCGGAGGAGGTCGTGCGCACGCTCGACCCGGCCGCCGCAGGGACGCCGGAGGACGACGCCGCGCTGCTCGTCGGGTGCGACTCGATGCTCGAGCTCGACGGCGACGTGCTCGGCAAGCCCGCCGACGCGGACGACGCGCGCGCCCGCTGGCGCGCCATGCGGGGCCGTGCCGGCGTCCTGCACACCGGGCACTGGCTCGTGGACCTGCGCCCGGCCGACGCCGGGGGGACGGCCGCCGCCGTCGGCGCGACGAGCTCGACCGTCGTGCACTTCGCCGACCTCACCGACGACGAGATCGACGCGTACGTCGCCACCGGCGAGCCGCTCCACGTGGCCGGCGCCTTCACGGTCGACGGCCTCGGCGGGCCGTACGTCGAGCGGATCGAGGGCGACCACCACGGCGTCGTCGGGATCAGCCTGCCGCTCGTGCGGTCGCTCCTGCGCGAGGTCGGCGTGGCCTGGCACGCGCTGCGCGCCTGACGTGCTGCGCGGCGCCCGTTGTCGAGGCCGGACAACGCCGCGCACCTCACGGAGCCCAGGGACAGGCCGCTATGGAGGTTTCCGACAACCGCCCTCGGCGCGGCTTGGCTTGTTCTCCAATCTTGTCCGGTACCGCGCGCAGGAGCGTGAACCGCGCCGTGCGCACGCGTTACCGTGAGCCGTGCCCGCGAACCCCACCCGCCCCCTGAGCAAGGTCCTCGTCGCCAACCGTGGCGAGATCGCCGTCCGGATCGTGCGCGCGTGCGCCGACGCCGGCATCGCGTCCGTCGCGGTCTACGCCGACCCCGACCGCCAGGCCCTGCACGTGCACCTCGCCGACGAGGCGTTCGCGCTCGGCGGCACGCGCGCGGCCGAGACCTACCTCGACATCGCGAAGCTCCTCGACGTCGCGCGCCGCTCCGGCGCCGACGCCGTGCACCCCGGGTACGGCTTCCTCGCCGAGAACGCCGAGTTCGCGCAGGCCGTGCTCGACGCCGGGCTCGTCTGGATCGGCCCGCCGCCCGCCGCGATCGACGCGCTCGGCGACAAGGTCAGCGCCCGCCACATCGCGCACCGTGCGGGCGCCCCCCTCGTGCCCGGCACGCCCGACCCGGTCGCCGACGCGAGCGAGGTCCACGCGTTCGCGGCCGAGCACGGGCTGCCCATCGCGATCAAGGCGGCGTTCGGCGGCGGCGGCCGCGGCCTCAAGGTCGCACGCACCACCGACGAGATCGACGAGCTCTACGAGTCCGCCGTCCGCGAGGCGACCGCGGCGTTCGGGCGCGGCGAGTGCTTCGTCGAGCGGTACCTCGACACCCCCCGGCACGTCGAGACCCAGTGCCTGGCCGACGAGCACGGCACGGTCGTCGTCGTGTCCACGCGCGACTGCTCGCTCCAGCGTCGCCACCAGAAGCTCGTCGAGGAGGCTCCCGCGCCGTTCCTCAGCGCCGCGCAGGAGGCCGAGCTGTACAAGGCGTCCGAGGCGATCCTCCGGGAGGCCGGGTACGTGGGCGCCGGGACGTGCGAGTTCCTCGTCGGCGCCGACGGCACCATCTCCTTCCTCGAGGTCAACACCCGCCTGCAGGTCGAGCACCCCGTCTCCGAGGAGGTCACCGGCATCGACCTCGTGCGCGAGCAGCTGCGCATCGCCGCCGGGGAGCCGCTCGGGTACACCTCCACGCAGGTGCGCGGCCACTCGATCGAGTTCCGCATCAACGGCGAGGACCCGGCGGCCAACTTCCTCCCCGCCCCGGGGCGCATCACGCGCCTGCGGTTCCCGTCCGGGCCGGGCGTGCGCGTCGACTCCGGCGTCGTCGAGGGCGACACGATCTCCGGCGCGTTCGACTCGATGATCGCCAAGCTCGTCGTCACCGGCGCCACGCGTGAGCAGGCCGTCCAGCGCGCCCGCCGCGCCCTGCGCGAGCTCGAGGTCGAGGGCATCCCGACCGTCGTCCCGTTCCACCGGGCCGTGCTCGACGCCGAGGCGTTCGTCCCCACCGACGACGAGCCGTTCCGCGTGCACACCCGGTGGATCGAGACCGAGTTCGCCGACCGGCTCGCCACGCTCGCGCCGGCCCCGGCGGCGCCCGCGGACGAGGACGACGAGCCGCTCGCGACCGAGCGCGTCGTCGTCGAGGTCGGCGGCAAGCGGCTCGAGGTCGTGCTGCCCGCCGGGCTCGGCATGGCCGCCGGGCGCGCCCGCACCGCCAACGCCGCCCGACGCCCCGCGCGCCGCAGCGCCGCGAAGTCCAACGGCGGCGGCTCGGGCACGACGCTCGCCTCGCCCATGCAGGGCACCATCGTCAAGGTCGCCGTGGCCGACGGCACCCAGGTCGCCGAGGGCGACCTCGTCGTCGTGCTCGAGGCGATGAAGATGGAGCAGCCCCTCCTCGCCCACCGCGCCGGCACCGTCCGTTCGCTCTCGGCGACCGCGGGCGCGAGCGTCAGCTCGGGCACCGCCATCTGCGAGATCGTCGACTGACCTGCGCGTCCCGCTCCGGCGGCTGACGGGACAGACGCGGCCCTCCCGAGATCGGTACCTCCGACCGAGCTCGGCACCCGGGGTCGTGATCGGCAGCAGAGACTGCCGATCACGGCCGCGAGTGCCGAGCTCGCCGTCTGCCTGCCGTCAGCCGGGCTGGGCGGCGGCGCGCATCGCCCGCCGTCCCGAGGGCAGCGCGACGGCGACGGTCACGACGACGAACATGAGGACCCCGGAGACCACGAGCAGCGACTCGACGGAGAAGCGGTCCGCGAGCGGGCCGAACACGACCATGCCGAGCGGCATCGAGACCGCCATGACGATGCCGACGAACCCGAAGACCCGGCCCTGGCGCTCCGGCTCGACGGTCTCCTGGAGCACGGTCATCGACGTCGTGGAGAAGGGCGGCACGGAGAGCCCGAGCAGGAACATGAAGACGAAGAACACCCACATGTTCGTCGAGACGCCCATCGCGACCGACAGCAGGCCGAAGACGAACGTCGAGCCGACGATCATCGCGATCCGGTTCTTGAGGCCGCCCCACGTCGCGAGCAGCACGCCCCCGAGGAGCATCCCGACGGAGAACGCGACCTCGTTGACGGTGAGCTTCCAGACCTCCTCGCCGAAGGTGCGCGCGACCATGAGCGGCGTGAGGTACGACGGCGCGACGATGAGCAGGAACACGACGGCGTAGAGGCCCAGCACCCACCGGACGAACGGGTGCGACCCGAGGTAGCGGAACCCTTCGACGAGGTCGTCGAAGTACCCCGCACGCTCGCCCGGGGCGGCGCGCGCGAGGGTCGGGACGGGCACGAGCAGGAGGAGCCCGATCCCGACCACGGCGGTGACGACGTCGACGAAGAACACGGCGACCAGGGACAGGCTCGCGTACAGGGCGGCGGCGACCGCGGGCGCGAGGAGCATCATCGCGGACTGGATCGACTGGTTGATGCCGTTGACCCGCAGGAGCCTGCTCGTGGGCACGATCTGCGGGAGCAGCGCCGCGACGGCCGGGGTCTGGACGCCGGCGCCCGTCGAGCGGACCGCGAGCGCGGCGTAGATGAGCCAGAGGTCGTCGGCCCCGCCGAGCATGAGGAGCGCGAGCGCCAGCGTCGTCACGGCGATCGTGGCGTCGGCGGCGATGACGAGCACCTTGCGGTTCACCCGGTCCGCCCACACGCCGCCGAAGATGGAGACGACGGCCTGCGGCAGGAACCCGAACAGCGTGCTCAGCGCGAGCACCGAGCCGGACTTGGTCTCGATCGTCAGGTGCCACATGACGGCGTACTGGACGAGCATCGAGCCGAACAGGGACACCGTCTGCCCCGACAGGAACACCGCTGTGTCCCGGCGCCACCGGGGCCGGGCGAGCGTGTCGTCCTCGGCGGGACGGTCGACGGCGTCCGCGGGTGCGGCGTCGGTGTTCTCGTACGGCGTATGGCTCACCCGGACATCGTGCCGGGCGCCACCCACACGGTCCACGGAATTCGCCGACGGCGCACCGCCGCGCGCGGCGGGGCACGGCACCGGGCTGGCAGCATGGGGCTCGTGACGATCCCGACCGCCCCCCGCGACCCCGACGAGCCGCCGACCCGGCTCCCCCGCCACCTCCAGCCCGGCGACGGCTGGGTCGAGTGCGCGTGCGGACGCCGGCACTGGGGGCTGTTCGGGGCGGCCGGGCTGCTCCTCGCCCGGCGCGACGGCGCCGGGCGGCCGACCGACGTCGTGCTCCAGCACCGGGCCCCGTGGTCCGACCAGGGCGGGACGTGGGGCGTGCCGGGGGGCGCCGTCGGGCCGGACGAGACCGCCGCGCAGGGAGCCCTGCGCGAGGCGGAGGAGGAGGCGGGGATCGACCCCGCGGCCGTGCGCGTCGTGGGCGAGCGCGTGCTGGACCACGGCCCGTGGCGGTACACGACGGTCCTCGCGGAGGTCGTGGACGGCACGCCGGTCGAGCCGCGCGCGACCGACGCCGAGAGCATCGAGGTCCGGTGGGTCCCCGTCGACGACGTCGCGGGCCTCGACCTCCTCCCGGCCTTCGCGGACGCCTGGCCGGGGCTGCGCGCCCTGCTGGAGGGCCCGGCCGAGGGCTGAGGAGCCCGGGCGCCGACCCCGCCCGGGCCGGACGCCCGCCCTGTGCCACGCGCGCCCGGGGCGGTAGCGTCACACCTCGTGAACCCCGCGCCGGCCCCCGTCGTCCCGCGCGACCGCGCCGACCTCGCCCTCCTGCTCCTCGTCGTCACCGTCACGGCGACGGTGGTCGAGCTCGTGCGGTCGAGCGGCCCGCTGCTCGACCACGCGTTCTCCGCGGGGGTCGTCACCGTGGCCCTGACGGCCCTCGCGACGTACGCGGCGCCGGGGCTGCTCGTCGCCATGATCGCCGCGCGGCTCGAGCTCACCGGCCGCGTCGTGCTGCTCGCCGTCTCCGCGCTCGTCGTGGCGCGGCTCGTGCTCCAGGGGCTCGGCACGGCGATCGCCTCGGGCGCGGACCTCGGGCTCGTCCGGTACGGCGTGGGCCTGGCGACCGTCGCGCTCGGGATCGGCGTGCTCGTCCTCGTGGCGGGGTTCACGAGCGGCGTCCGCGCGGGCGCGGCCGACGGCCTCGCGCGGGGCCGCCTCGTGGCCCTGGGCGTCGTGCTCGGCGCGCTCCTCGCCGCGGCGCTGAGCGCGGTCTTGGGGACGTGGGACGCCTACTGGCGGGCCGACGTCGGCGCGTGGGTCGTGACGGTCGTCGTCACGGGGGCGGCGCTCGCCTGCGCGTGGGTGCTGCGCGGGCGCGACGCCCTGCCGGGGTCGCGCGGGCTGTGGGTGCTCGGCCCGTTCGTCGCGCTCGCCGTGCAGGTGCTGGTCAACCCGGCGTTCGCGGCGGCGCAGACGGGGGTCGCGCTCCCGTTCGCGGTCGCCGGGCTCGCCGTCGCCGCGCTGCTCACGGCCTGGGCCGTCCCGCGCCCCGCGCGGTCCGGTCCCGGTGCGGTGTGGCTCCCGCCCGCGGTGCTCGTGGTGGGCGTCACCGTCGTCCTGCTCGCGGTCCCCCGCCTCGACGGGCCGGGCGCGTGGGGCTGGGTGCTGCTCGCCCTGCTCGTGCTGCTGGTCCCGGTCGCGGGGCGCTCGCTCGCCCTCGCACTGACCCGCCCGGCCCTCCCGCTCACGTGGCTCCGGCTCGCCGGCGCCGCGAGCGCCGCGGGTCTCGGCGTCGCGGTCCCGCTGCTGGGCTACCAGCTCGAGTACGACGTGCCGCTGCCGTTCCCCCACACCCTGCTGCCCGTCGCGGCCGCCCTCGCCGTGGCCGTCCCCGCCGTGGCCGCGGGAAGGCGTGCGCACCGCGCCGCGCCGACCCCGGACGACGAGCGGCCCGCCCCTCGGGAGCGCGGGCCGCTCGCGCTCGCCCTCGGGGGCGCGGTCGCGCTGCTCGCGCTCGTCGGCGTCTCCCAGGTCCACGTGCCGACGACGACGTCCGCCGTCGCCGACTACCCGGTGGGCGACCTCCGGCTGCTGGACTGGAACCTGCACTACGGCGTGAGCGCCGACCCGTCGGTCCGGCTCGACGAGATGGCGGCGACGATCACGGAGTCCGGGGCCGACGTCGTGACCCTCCAGGAGGTGTCCCGTGGCTGGGTGCTCGGCGGCGGCGCCGACATGGCGACGTACCTCGCGCGCGCCACGGGCATGCGGGTCGTCTTCGCGCCCGCGGCCGACCGCCAGTTCGGCAACGCGATCCTCTGGGACCCGCTGCGGGGCGACCTCTCCGACGTGGTGCGCCACGCCCTCCCCTACGGCGCCGGCCCCCAGGAGCGCTCGGCCGTGTCCGCCACGGTCGACGCCGCGGGCGTCCCGGTGCGCGTCACGTCGGTGCACGTGCAGCACCGCGAGGAGAACACCCCGACCCGCCTCGACCAGCTCGACGCTCTCCTCGCCGTCGAGCCGGTCGAGGACGCGTACGTCCTGGCGGGCGACCTCAACGCGGAGCCCGGCTGGGACGAGATCGCCCTCCTCGAGGACGCCGGTCTCGAGAGCGGGCAGGACGTCGCGGGCGACCCCGCGGCGCTCACGTCCCCCGCCGTGGCCCCGGCGCACCGCATCGACTGGGTCCTCGGCTCCCCCGCGGTGACGTTCCGGTCGGTCGAGGTCCTCGACGTCACGACGTCCGACCACCGCCCGCTGCTTGCCGAGCTCCGCGCGCAGGACTGAGACCCGTCCCGGCCACCTCGGCCCGGGATCCCGGCGCCCGCGGCCCGACCCGGGCGCGGGGCCGCGGGGTTAGGGTCGACGGGTGCGCATCGAGCTGACCGTGACCGAGGCCGTCGAGATCGCCCGCGCGACGGGCGGCCTGCCGCCGTACGTGCGGTCGGTCGCGAGCGAGGGCGACGACGTGCGGGTCGTCGTCGACCTCCGCGAGGTGCCCGACCCGCCGTCGGCCCTCCGGCTCGCGGCCCGGCTCGTCCCGGTCGTCCGCGCGACGCTGCGCGTGGAGTCCGTCGTCGCGGGCACCGCGGTGCTCGCGGTCGAGGCGAGCGCGGCCGGCCTGCCCGCCCACAAGCTCCTCGGCTTCGTCGAGGCGCCGCTGCAGGGCGCGCTGCGCTCGCACGGCCTGCCGCCCGAGGCCGTGCGCGTGCTGCCCGAGGCGCGCGTCGCGGTCGACGTGCAGGCGCTCCTGGGCGGCGTGCTCGAGCACACGTTCCCCGGCTTCCAGCTCACCGAGCTCGCGTGGGCGGACGGGAGCCTGCGTCTCGACGGACGGCTCTGACGTGCCGGGTGCTCGTCCCCCGGCTCCCGTCCTCGTCCTGCTCGGTCCCGCGGCGACCGGCAAGTCGACGCTCGGCGCGCTCGTCGCGCAGCGGCTCGGGGTGCCCTTCGTCGACCTCGACGCCGTGGCCGACCGCTACTACCCCGAGGTCGGCTGGAGCGTCGAGCGCCTCGTCGAGCGCGTCGGCGTGGTGGGCCGCGTGGCGGCCGAGCGCGAGTGGGAGCCGGCCCGCGCGCACGCGACGGAGCGCGCGGTCGCGGAGCACCCGGGCTCGGTGCTGGCGCTCGGCGCGGGGCACGCGTCGTACACCGACCCCGCGCAGCTCGCCCGCGTCCGCGCCGCGCTCGCGCCCGTCCCGCACGTCGTCCTCGTGCTGCCGAGCACCGACCGCGAGCACGCGCTCGGCGTGCTGCGTGCCCGTTCCCTCGCCGCCAAGGGCACCGACTGGCGACCCGCGGGGCACGACTTCCTCGCCGAGTGGTTCGACGACCCGGGGACGCGGAGCCTCGCGCACCGCACGTTCGTCACGGGCACCGAGGACCCGGCCGCGAGCGCCCGCCGGCTGGTCGCCGCGCTCGGCTGAGGCGCCGTGCCCGCCGAGACCGCCTGCGAGTGCTCAGTCCTCCCGGTGGTGCAGCATGCGCGCCACCTCGGCGATCGAGCCGCTGAGCGACGGGTAGACGGTGAAGGCCGACGCGACGTCGTCGACCGTGAGGCGGTGCGAGACCGCGAGCGTGATGGGGAACACGAGCTCGCTCGCGCGCGGCGCGACGACCACGCCGCCCAGCACGACCCCCGCCTCCGGGTGGGCGAACAGCTTGACGAAGCCGTCGCGCATGCCGAGCATCTTGGCGCGCGGGTTGCGCGCGAGCGGCAGGACGGTCGTGACGTACTTGCTGCTCTGCGCCTTGAGCTGCTCCTCGCTGTACCCGACGGTCGCGATCTCGGGCGCGGTGAAGATGTTCGCCGCGACGGTGCGCAGCTTGATCGGCACGACGGCGTCGCCGAGCGCGTGCGACATGGCGACGCGGCCCTGCATCGCCGCGACGGACGCGAGGGGCAGCACGCCGGTGCAGTCGCCCGCCGCGTAGATCCCGCGCACCGACGTGCGCGACACCTTGTCGACCTCGACGTGCCCGCTGGGCGTGAGCCGGACCCCGGCCTCCTCGAGGCCGATGCCGCTCGTCGAGGGGATCGCGCCGACGGCGATGAGCACGTGCGAGCCCTCGACGACGCGGCCGTCGGAGAGCGTGACGCGCACGCCGTCCTCGGTGCGCTCCGCGGACTCGGCGCGCGAGCGGGACATGACCGTCATGCCGCGCGAGCGGAACACCCCCTCGAGCAGCTCGGCGGCGTCGGCGTCCTCGCCGGGGAGCACGCGGTCGCGGCTCGACACGAGCACGACGTCCGAGCCCAGCGCGTTGTACGCGCCTGCGAACTCGGCGCCGGTGACGCCCGACCCCACGACGACGAGCCGCTCCGGAAGCTCGGAGAGGTTGTAGAGCTGCGTCCACGTGAGGATGCGCTCGCCGTCGGGCTGCGCGGTCGGGAGCACGCGCGGCGTCGCGCCGAGCGCGAGCAGGATGACGTCGGCGTCGAGCACGAGCGGGCCGTCGGTGCCGTCGGGCGCGTCGACCACGACGCGCTCGGGGCCGTCGAGCCGGCCCTCGCCGATGACGACGCGCACGCCCTCGCGCTCGAGCCGGGCGTGGATGTCGGCGGACTGCGCCGCCGCGAGCGCCATGACGCGCGTGTTGACGGCCTCGAGGTCGACGATGTGCCGCCGCATCGCGGGGTGCTGCGCCTTGGCCGTGTCGACGGGCAGGCGGATGCCGAGCTCGGCGGCGCGCTCGGCGATCGTCATCCAGTCGGCGGTGGCGATGAGCGTCTTCGAGGGGACGACGTCCGTCAGGACGGCCGCGCCGCCGAGCCCGTGGCGCTCGACGACGGTGACGTCGGCGCCGAGGCGACGGGCGACGAGGGCGGCCTCGTAGCCGCCGGGCCCACCCCCCACGACGACGATGCGGGTGCTGTCCGGGGCGGTCGAGGAGTCCATGCTCACGTGCGTCACGCCGGACATTCTGTCAGGCCGTCGCGTCCCTCGGTGTCAGCATGCGAGACGTCGCGGCAGGTCCGGCGTGCCGCGCGGGGCGGCGGTGCTCGTCAGGTCGCGGGCCCGGGGACGGACTAGCCTTGCGACCATGACGACGACGCCTCCGAGCACACCCCCGCTCGACGATCCCGCGACCGACCCCTTCCTCGTGGCCCGGGCCGCGGCCGACCACATCGCGCAGGCCACCGGGGTCGAGGGCCACGACATGGCCCTCGTGCTCGGGTCGGGCTGGGGCGGCGCCGCGGAGCTGCTCGGCGAGGTCGTCGCGGAGGTCCCGACGCACGAGATCCCCGGCTTCTCCGCACCCGCGGTCGCGGGGCACCTCTCGGTGACGCGGTCCATCCGGGTCGAGCGCGCCGACGGCTCGGTGCGGCACGCCCTCGTGCTCGGCTCGCGCACGCACCTGTACGAGGGCAAGGGGGTGCGCGCCGTCGTGCACGGCGTGCGCACGGCCGCCGCGACGGGCGCGGAGACCCTCATCCTCACGAACGGCTGCGGCGGGCTCAACCAGGAGTGGGGCGCGGGCACTCCCGTCCTCCTCTCCGACCACATCAACCTCACGGCCCGCAGCCCGCTGGAGGGGCCGACGTTCGTCGACCTCACCGACGTGTACTCGCCGCGCCTGCGCGAGCTCGCGCACCGCGTCGACCCGACGCTGCCCGAGGGCGTGTACGCCCAGTTCCCCGGGCCGCACTACGAGACGCCCGCCGAGGTGCGGATGGCCGGGGTCCTCGGTGCCGACCTCGTCGGCATGTCCACGACGCTCGAGGCCATCGCGGCCCGGCACTGCGGCCTGGAGGTGCTCGGCGTCTCGCTCGTGACGAACCTCGCCGCCGGGATCAGCCCGACGCCGCTCTCCCACGCCGAGGTCATCGAGGCCGGCCAGGCCGCGGGACCCCGGATCAGCGCCCTCCTGGCCGACATCGCGAAGCTGGTGTGACATGACGGACCGCACTGCGGGGCACCGGGCCGACCCGGCCGACGACCCGACCTTCGACCCGGGGACCGACCACGCGGCGTTCCTCGCGCGCGTCACGGCGTGGATCGACGACGACGTCGACGCCGGCGACCAGGACGAGCTGCGCCGTCTGCTCGAGCTCGTCGACTCCCCCGACCCGCGCAAGCACGACGTGCGCGTGCGCGCGCTCGCCGACCTGCAGGACCGGTTCTCCGGCCCGCTCGAGTTCGGCACGGCCGGGCTGCGCGGGCGCATGGAGGCGGGGCCGCACCGCATGAACCGCGCGGTCGTGATCCGCGCGGCCGCGGGCCTGGGCGCCTACCTCCTCGACACCCTGGGCCCGGCGGGCGCGGGTGGCGCGGCGCGACCGCGCGTCGTCGTCGGGTTCGACGCGCGGCACCGCTCCCGCACGTTCGCGGTGGACAGCGCGGCCGTGCTCACCGCGGCGGGCCTCGACGTGCTCGTCCTGCCGTCGGCCCTGCCGACGCCCGTCCTCGCCTTCGCGGTGCGCCACCTCGGCGCCGACGCGGGCGTCATGGTGACCGCGAGCCACAACCCGCCCGCCGACAACGGGTACAAGGTCTACCTGGGCGGCCGCGTCGTCACCGACTCCGGCCAGGGCGCCCAGATCGTCCCGCCGTACGACGCGCACATCGCCGCCGCGATCGCGGCCGTCGGGCCGGCGCGGTCCGTCCCGCGCGCGTCGTCCGGGTGGACCGTGCTGGACCGCGAGGTCGTCGTCGCCTACGAGCGGTCGGTCCTCGCGCTGTCCGACGGCGCACGGCGCGACCTCAAGGTCGTCACCACGGCGCTGCACGGCGTGGGCGGCGAGACGGTCGCGCACGTCCTGCGCGACGCGGGCTTCACGACGGTCGTGCCGGTCGAGGAGCAGCTCGACCCGAACCCCGACTTCCCGTCCGTCGCGTTCCCCAACCCGGAGGAGCCGGGCGCGATGGACCTCGCGCTCGCCGTCGCGCAGGACGCGGCGGCCGACGTCGTGCTCGCCAACGACCCCGACGCCGACCGGTGCGCCGTCGCGGTGCTCGACCCGCGCGTCGGGACCTACCAGGGCGCGGAGACGGCCCGGTCGAACGGCTGGCGCATGCTGCACGGCGACGAGGTCGGCGCGCTCCTGGGGGACGACGTCGCGCGTCGCGTCGCCGCGTCGGGCGCCTCGGGGGGCGTGCTCGCCTGCTCGATCGTGTCGTCGCGGCTGCTGGGCAAGATCGCGGCCGCGCACGGGCTCGGCTTCGCGACGACGCTCACCGGGTTCAAGTGGATCTCGCGCGTCGACGGCCTCGTGTTCGGCTACGAGGAGGCGCTCGGCTACTGCGTCGACCCGGCCCACGTGCGGGACAAGGACGGCATCAGCGCGGCGCTGCTCGTCGCGCAGCTCGCGAACCGCCTCAAGGCCGAGGGGCGCTCGATCGTCGACGCGCTCGACGACCTCGCGCGCGCCCACGGCCTGCACGTGAGCGACCAGCTCTCCGCCCGGTTCGAGGACCTGGACCGCATCGGCGAGACGATGGCCCACCTGCGGGCCGCTCCCCCGCGCACCCTCGCGGGGGCCGGCGTCTCCGACGTCACCGACCTCTCCGCGGGCCTGGACGGGCTCCCGCCGACGGACGGCGTGCGGATCCTCACCGCGGACGGCACGCGCGTCATCGTGCGCCCGAGCGGCACCGAGCCGAAGGTCAAGTGCTACCTGGAGGTCGTGGTCCCGGTCGCCCCGGACGCCTCGCACGACGACCTCACCGCGGCCCGCGCCTTCGCCCGCGACCGCCTCGACCGCGTCAAGGCCGACATGACGCGCGCGCTCGGCCTCTGAGCCACCACGGGCCGGGGTCCCCGGTCGCCGGAACGTTCCGGTGACCGGGGACCCCGGCTCGTCAGCCCTCCGCGACGGCGGCGAGGAACGCGTCCAGCGGTACCCGCTCCTCGCCGTCGGGCGGGAGGACGCCGGCGATCACGGCGACGCGCTCCGCCCGGAAGAGCTCGACGTCCACGACGTCCCCGGGGATCTCGGTCCAGCCGTCGCCCGAGGCCGACCATGCGGCCACCCGCGCGCGGGTGGCCGGTCCCGCCTCCGCCAGGAACAGGTCGAGGAGACGTGCCACGGCGTCAGTAGCCCGTGTCCCCCGCGGAGGGGGCGTCCGCGCCGTCGAACCCCGCGAGGACGGCGGCCGTGCCGGACAACCCGAGGCGCGTGGCGCCGTGCTCGATCATCGCGAGGGCGTCGGCGAGCGTGCGGACGCCGCCGGACGCCTTGACGCCCAGGCGACCGCCGACGGTCTCGGCCATGATCGAGACGGCGTGCGTGGAGGCACCACCCGCGGGGTGGAACCCGGTCGAGGTCTTGACGAAGTCCGCGCCCGCCGCCTCGGACGCGCGGCACGCCTCGACGATCTCGTGGTCCGTGAGCGCGGCGGACTCGATGATGACCTTGAGGACCCTGTCGGCAGGGACGGCGGCACGGACGGCCGCGACGTCGTCGCGCACCGCGTCCCACGCGCCGGCCTTGGCCGCGCCGACGTCGATGACCATGTCGACCTCGTCGGCGCCGTCGCGGACGGACCGGGCCGCCTCGAACGCCTTGACGTCGCTGTGGTGCTTGCCCGACGGGAAGCCGCACACCGTCGCGACGAGCAGCCCGCGCTCGCGCGTGGTCGCCGGGTCCAGGGGCAGCATCGACGGGGAGACGCACACGGAGTAGACGCCCAGGCGGACGCCCTCCTCGACGAGCGCCGCGACGTCCGCGGGGGTGGCCTCGGGCTTGAGCAGCGTGTGGTCGACGAAGCGGGCCAGGCCCGCCGCGTCCAGGGGCTGCGTGCCGGTCGTGTCGCTCACAGCTGCGCTCCCTCGATCTGCTGGTAGCCGGGGAGGATCACGTCGTCGACGAGCGCACGACGCTCGTCGTGGTGCACGAACGCGCTCCACGCGGCGGTCATCGTGACGTCCGCGAGGTCGTCGATGGTCCAGCCGGCGTGCTCGACGAGGAGCGCCATCTCCTGGGTCATCGTCGTGCGCGACATGAGCCGGTTGTCGGTGTTGAGCGTGACCGCGAAGTCGAGCTCCTTGAGGCGCGTGATCGGGTGGTCCGCGATCGACGTCGCCGCCCCGGTCTGCACGTTCGACGACGGGCACAGCTCGAGCGGGACCTGGTGGTCGCGGACCCAGTGCGCGAGGAGGCCGAGCGCGGCCGTCCCGGGCTCGCCCTCGGCGCTGTGCGGGAACTCCGGGTCGAACGCGATGTCCTCGACGATGCGGACGCCGTGACCGATGCGGCTCGCCTGGCCGAGGTGCACGGCCTCGGCGATCGACTGCGGTCCCGCCGCCTCGCCCGCGTGGATCGTCACGGGGAAGTTCTGCTCGGCCAGGTAGCGCCAGATCTCGACGTGGCGCGAGGGCGGGAAGCCGTCCTCCGCGCCCGCGATGTCGAACCCGACGACGCCGTTCCCGCGGTTCGCGACCGCGAGCTCCGCGATCTCCGACCAGCGGTCGGCGTGCCGCATCGCGGTGACGAGCTGCCCGACGCGGATGGTCCGCCCCTCCGCGGCCGCCTCGGCGACGCCCTGCTCCATGCCGGACTGCACGGCGTCGACCGTCTCCTGGAGGGTGAGGCCGCGCTGGAGGTGCTGCTCGGGCGCCCAGCGCTGCTCGGCGTACACGACGCCGTCGCGGGCGAGGTCGAGCACGGCCTCGCGCGCCACGCGGGCGAGGGCGTCGCGCGTCTGCATGACGGCGATCGTGTGGTCGAACGTCTCGAGGTAGCGCACCAGCGACCCGGAGTCCGCGGACTCCGCGAACCAGGCGCCGAGCGCCTCGGCGTCGTCCGCGGGGAGCTGGTGCCCCACGTCGGCGGCGAGCTCGAGGATCGTGGCGGGGCGGAGCCCGCCGTCGAGGTGGTCGTGCAGCACGACCTTGGGCAGCGCGCGGATGACGTCGACCGTCAGCGGGGCGTTCTCGGTGGTCATGCGCTCACGGTACCGGCCGGTACGCCCCGCCTCGCGCCGAGCGCACCGGCCGGGTGCGGACGGTCAGGCGTAGTCGTCGTCGCTGCCGGGCACGGCGGACGCCTGCTCGACGACGTCGGCCTCGGCGGCCTCGCCCTCCAGGTCGGGGCGCGGGGTGCGCGGCTGGTACTCGTCGACCTCGTGCACGGGGTCCTCGACCCCGGGGTCGTCGTCCTCGACCTCTTCCACCAGGCTGACGGCGTCCTCGCCCTGCTCGTCCAGACCGGCGTCCCGCCATGCGTCGTTCCCGGGCACGGTGCTCATCGCGACTCCTCCTCGACGATCGGCGTGCTCACCACGGTCGTGGCGGCTGCGCCCATCCTGCCGCCGGGCGCGCGGCCTCGCCAGCGCGGCCGTCGGGCAGGAGCGCCCAGCACACGTGCGGCCAGCCCCCGAGCGCGCGGCGCACGGCGGGCACCCGGGCACCGTCGAGGAGCGCGCCCGCCGCGACGGTGCGGAGCGTGCCCGACGACGGCTCGTAGACCCGGCACCACCTCGCCCCGGCGTCGGCGTCGGTGAGGAGAACGACGTGGCGCGGGACGGCGGTCGCGAGCCCGAGCGCGAGGTCTCCCCCGGTGAAGAGCGGCACGGGCACGCCGCGCGCCGCGGCGGCGAGCGCGGCTCCCACGACGCGCTGCGCGCCCGGCCCCGCGACGACCCGGTCCACGAACCGCACGTCCGCGTGGCGTGCCGTCCGGGCGGCGCCCCAGGGCGGCGTCCCGAGCGCCGCGGGCCACGGCAGCGGCCCGAGCGCGCGCCGGTTCGTGCGGCGCTTGAGCGTCTGCTGGAGCGTCCGGAACCGCTCGACGCCGCCCCGCGCGCGAGCGTCCTCCGGGTCGTACCGTGCGGCGTCCCCCGGGCGCAGCCCGGTGGCGAGCCACAGGGCGAGCACCGGGTCGCCCGCCGCGGCGAGGAGGCCGAGCACGGCCGAGCCGCACGTCGTGCCGTCGGTCTGGCGCGCGGGCGCGCCCGCGATCTCCAGCGTCCGGACCGCGGGCCCTTCGCCAGGTCCGTCGAGCCTGCGCAGCGGGTCGACGACGGCACGCCGGTCCGCAGGCCGCAGCGCGACGAGGGTCGTCGCGAACGCACGCACGCGGTGCTCCGGGTGCCCCGCGCGGCGCGCGAGGTCGAGCACGTGGGAGGTCGCGGCGTCGGGCGCGTAGGCGCCGGGCGGCGGGGGCGGCGGCAAGGTGCGCGCCGGGAGGAGGCGCGCGACGTCGGTCGCCCGCAGCGCCCCCGGCCCGCGCCTCACGCGGCACCGCCGAGGACCCGGCCGAACGCCCAGGCCGCGCCCACGAGGGCGAGCACGACGACGAGGCCAGCGACGCGCACGAGGAACGACCACGAGCGGAGCCGCCCGTCGCGCGGGAGGCCCCCCGTCGGCGTCCGCAGCACGGCGAGGACGAGCGCGAGCACGGCGACCGCGACCGCCGCGCACACCGTGACCACGGAACCGGAGCGCAGCCCGGCCGCGGCGAGCACGAGCGCCCCCACCACGACGCCCAGCACCGTGCGCTGCCACGCGAGCGCCGTGCGCTCGGGCTGCAGGCCCTCGTCCCGCGGCGGCACGGCGCCGGGCTCCCCCGACGGCACGCTCACCCTCCGGTCGCCGCCCCGACGGCGTAGCCCGCGAGCAGCAGGGCCAGCACGACGACGCCGACGACGAGCACCGGCAGGCCGCTCGGCGCCGGGAGGCGCCACCGCAGCCGCAGGGCCCGCTCGTTGCGGCGCCACGACACGAGCGCGTAGCCCGCGAACCCGGCGCCGGCGAGGCACGCGACCCCCGCGACGACGTCGAGCAGGCCCGCCATGCCCGCGAACGTCGCGAACGACGTCAGCGCGACGCCGCCCGCGACCAGGCCCAGCCCGGTGCGCACCCACGCGAGCGCGGTGCGCTCGTTGGCGAGGCTGAACCGTGCGTCGGGCTCGGTCCCCACGCCGTACACCGACCGCGGCCGACGCGTGTCGGCCGGCTCGCGCGGGGCCTGCTCGTCGCCCGTCACGCTCAGTCGACGCGGTCCAGGACGACCGAGCCGCGCTCGACCACGGTGCCTGGCTCCGCGACGGACCACGCGCCGTCGAGGGCCTGCACCGCGCGCTCGAAGCGCTCCGGGGTGTCGGTGTGCAGGGTCATGAGGTGCTGACCCTTGCGGACGGTGTCGCCGGGCTTGGCGAAGAGCTCGACGCCCGCGCCCGCCTGCACCGGGTCCTCCTTGCGGGCCCGGCCCGCCCCGAGGCGCCACGCGGCGACCCCGACGGCGTACGCGTCGAGCCGTTCGAGCACCCCGTCGCGGTCGGCCACGACGTGCTCGCGCTCGCGCGCGACGGGCAGCGGGGCGCGCGAGTCGCCGCCCTGCTCCGCGATCATCTCGCGCCACTTGTCGAGCGCGCGCCCGCCCAGGAGGGCGTGGCGCACGTCGTCCTCGTCCTGCGGGCGGCCCGCCCCGGCGAGCATCTCGAGCGCGAGCGCGACCGTGAGGTCGACGACGTCCTGCGGGCCCTCGCCCTTCATCACCTCGACGGACTCGCGCACCTCGAGCGCGTTGCCCGCCGTGAGGCCGAGCGGGGTCGACATGTCGGTGAGCAGCGCGACCGTGCGCACGCCGGCGTCGGTCCCGAGGTCGACCATCGTGCGCGCGAGCTCGCGCGCCGAGCCGAGCTCCTTCATGAAGGCGCCCGAGCCGACCTTGACGTCGAGCACGAGCGCGCCCGTGCCCTCCGCGATCTTCTTGCTCATGATCGAGCTCGCGATGAGCGGGATCGACTCGACCGTCCCCGTGACGTCGCGCAGCGCGTACAGGAGGCGGTCGGCGGGCGCGAGGCCCGAGCCCGCCTGGCAGATCACGGCGCCGACGTGCTCGAGCGCGTTCATCATCTGCGCGTTGGTCAGCGCCGCGCGCCACCCCGGGATCGCCTCGAGCTTGTCGAGCGTGCCGCCCGTGTGGCCCAGGCCGCGGCCGGAGAGCTGCGGCACCGCGACGCCGTACACCGCGACGAGCGGCGCGAGGGGCAGCGTGATCTTGTCGCCCACTCCCCCGGTCGAGTGCTTGTCCGCCGTCGGGCGCGAGAGCCCCGAGAAGTCCATGCGCTCGCCCGACGCGATCATCGCCTGCGTCCAGCGGCCGATCTCGGCGCGGTCCATGCCGTTGAGGTAGATCGCCATCGCGAGGGCGGCCATCTGCTCCTCGGCCACGACGCCGCGCGTGTAGGCGTCGATCACCCAGTCGATCTGCTCGGGCGCGAGCCGCGCCCCGTCGCGCTTGGTCCGGATGACGTCGACCGCGTCGAACGCCTCCGGGGCCGGCCCCTCGGTGCCGCGGTCCTCGCCGTCGTCCTCGATGCCGTCCTGCGTGGCCACGTCGTCGCTGGTCACGAGCGCTCCTCCAGATCCTCGGGCCCGAAGGCGTCGGGCAGCACGTCCCTCATCGTCTTGATACCACGCACCGTCTCGACCAGCAGGTCGGGCCCTCCGTGCTCCCACAGGAGCTGGCGGCACCGGCCGCACGGCATGAGCGGCGCGCCGTGCCGGTCGACGCACGCGAACGCCACGAGGCGGCCGCCGCCCGAGCCGACGAGCGAGCTCACGAGCGAGCACTCCGCGCACAGCGTCACGCCGTACGCGGCGTTCTCCACGTTGCAGCCGACGACGACGCGGCCGTCGTCCACGAGCGCGGCCGCACCCACGGGGAAGCCCGAGTACGGCGCGTAGGCGCGGGTCATGATGTCGCGCGCCGCGGTGCGCAGCGCGTCCCAGTCGACGGCCGGCCCGGCGGCGGACCCGTCCGGGTCCGTCCCCCCGCCCGGCCGGGTACCGCCGTCGTGCACGTCCGTCATGCCGTCCTCACTTGACGTAGGGGATGCCCTCGGCGGCCGGCGGGCGCACGCGCCCGACGAGGCCGGCGACGGCGAAGATCGTCACGACGTACGGCGTCATGAGCATGATCTGGCTCGGGATCGGCGTCCCGACGATGCCGAGCACCGTCTGGAGGTTGTCCGAGAACCCGAACAGGAGCGCCGCGACGAGCGCGCCGACCGGGTTCCAGCGCCCGAGGATCATCGCGGCGAGCGCGATGAAGCCCTTGCCGCCCGTCATCTCCTTGCCGAAGGCGAGCCCCGCGGCGACGGTGAAGAACGCGCCGCCGAGGCCGGCGACCGCGCCGCCGAGGATCGTGTTTCGCACGCGCGTCGCGTTGACCTTGATGCCGACGGTGTCGGCGGCCTTCGGGTGCTCGCCGACCGCGCGCAGGCGCAGGCCCCAGCGGCTGCGGAACAGGAAGACCTGCAGCAGGATCACGACCACGTACATGAGGTACACGAGGAGGGTCTGGCGGAACAGCACCGGCCCGACGACCGGGATCTGCGACAGCACCGGGATCTCGATGACGGGCAGCGGGTTGCGCGAGTTCCACGTCGCCGGGTCCGCGCTGAGGACCGTCGAGTAGAGGTAGCTCGTCACGCCGACGACCAGCACGTTGAGCACGACGCCGACGATGATCTGGTTCACCCAGTACTTCACGGAGAAGATCACGAGCAGCACGCCCACGAGCGCGCCCGCGATCGGCGCGGCGATGAGGCCGGCGTACGCCGACGACGTGAGCGAGGCGACGACCGCGGCGAGGAACGCCCCCGCGAGGAGCTGGCCCTCGATCGCGATGTTGATGATGCCGACGCGCTCGCACAGCACGCCGGAGAGCGCGCCGAACACGAGCGGGACCGCGAGGAAGAGCGAGCCCTGGAGCAGGCCCGTCAGCGGGATCGCCGACTTCCCGGCCCCGGCCCAGGAGAGGAACGCGAAGACGACCGCGACGCCGTACACGATCGGCAGCCACACGCCGACCTTGCGCCGGTCGCGCGCGGCCCAGAACGACAGGCCCGCGAGCAGCAGGGCGAGGATCGACAGGAACAGCGCCGCCCCGGTGGAGCTCACCGTGATCGGCTCGATCTGGAAGAAGTCCTTCGCCGTCGAGAGGCGGAACGTCGTCTGCTGGCCACCCGCGGGGAGCAGCGCGAAGAAGACGAGGGCCAGCAGCCCGATGACCCCGTACGCGACCGGGGCCTTCCAGCTGATGGGCGGCAGCGGCTTGGCCGCGCGCTCCGGCGCGGCGGCCGGTGCCGGGGTGGTGGTCGCGGTGCTCATGCTCCGGCCTCCTGGGTGGTCGTCGTGGTCGGGACGGCCTTCGCGCGGCGGCGGGCTGCCTGCCGTTCGGCGCGCGTCGGGCCGCCCGGGGTCGGGAGGCGGAAGATCGCCCGCACGAGCGGCGGCGCGGCGATGAAGAGCACGATCAGCGACTGCACGACGAGGACGATGTCGATCGGCGTGCCCGTGCGGGCCTGCATGACGAACCCGCCCGCGCGCAGCGCGCCGAACAGCAGGCCGGCGAGCACCGTCCCGAGCGGACGGGACCGCCCGAGCAGCGCCACCGTGATCGCGTCGAACCCGAAGCTCGCCGCGACGCCGGCCGTGAGGACGTGCTCCGTGCCGAGCACCTGCGCGCTGCCCGCGAGGCCCGCGAGCGCGCCCGCGATGGCCATGACCCACACCGTCGTCCACGGGACCGACATGCCCGCGGTCCGGGCCGCGTGCGGGTTCTCGCCGACGGCGCGGAAGCGGAAGCCGAGCGTCGAGCGCTCCATGAGCCACCACACGCCGACCGCGACGAGCAGCGCGAGGACGAACCCCGCGTGGAGGCGGAAGCCCTCGCCCAGCAGCAGCGGGAACTGCGCGTTCCCCGGGATGCGCGGGCTGATCGGGTTGGAGCTGCCCGGCGCCTGGAACGGCTTCGTCGTGAGCAGGTACGCGACGAGGTAGATCGCGATGTTGTTGAGCATGATCGTGACGATCACCTCGTGGGCGCCCGTGCGGGCCTTGAGCACGCCCGCGATGCTCGCCCACAGGGCCCCGCCGAGCGCGGCGCCCAGCACGGCGAGCAGGAGGTGCAGCCCCGGCGGGAGCGCGAACGTCCAGCCGACGAACCCGGCGAAGATGCCGCCGAGGATGATCTGGCCCTGCGCACCGATGTTGAACAGGCCCGCGCGGAAGCCGATGCCGAGCCCGAGTCCCGCGAGGATGAGCGGCGTCGCGACCGTCATCGTCTCGGTGAGGGGGCGCAGCGCCCGCGAGACGTCGGGCGCGTCGACGTTGAGGACCGCGCCCTGGAAGAGCGCGGCGTACGCGCCGAACACGGCGTCCCAGACGGCCTGGAAGAAGTCCGATGGGCGCGCGAAGAAGTAGGACGCTGCCTCCTGGACCGCGGGGTCGGCGGCCGCGATGAGGACGCCGCCCAGGATCAGCGCGGCGACGATCGCGAGCAGCGAGACGAGCCAGCTGCTCTCGAGCATCTCGCGCAGGACGCCCTGCCCGGCCGGCGCCTCCGGCTTCTGGGGGTCGCTCGGCGGTGCGGCCGTCGGCGGGAGCGCCGACGCGTCGTCGGGCGTGGCCTGCTGGGTCACTGGATCTCCTCCTCGCGGGCGGCGGCCGCGTCCTGCGCGGCGCCCGACGGCGCGTCCTCGGCGACGGCGTCCGCCTCGCCGAGGGTCGTGTGGTGCTCGGCGGCCTGCACGACGGCCTCCTCGAGCGGGACCCCGGCCATCATGAGGCCGAGGACGTCGCGGTCGGTGTCGCCGGGCACGACGCCGACGACGCGGCCGCGGTACATGACGGCGATCCGGTCGGCGAGGGCGAGCACCTCGTCGAGCTCCGTCGACACGATGATCACGGGGGTGCCGTTGTCGCGCTCCTGCACGATGCGCCGGTGCACGAACTCGATCGAGCCGACGTCGAGACCGCGCGTCGGCTGCGACGCGATGAACAGGCGCAGCGGGCGCGACATCTCGCGCGCGAGGACGACCTTCTGCTGGTTGCCGCCGGAGAGCGTGCCCGCCGGGGTCTCGACCGACTGGGTGCGCACGTCGAACTCGCCGATGCGCTGCTCGGCGTTCGCGCGGATCGTTCCGCGCGCGAGCGCGCCGCCGCGCGAGTAGGGCGCGGACGTCACGAGGTCGAGCACGAGGTTCTCCTCGACGGAGAACGTCCCGATGATCCCGTCGGTGCTGCGGTCCTCGGGCACGTAGCCCACGCCCGCCTCGAGCACCTGGGACACGCTGCGCCCCACGAGCTCCTTGCCGTCGAGCAGGATCGAGCCCGCGACCGGCTTGCGCAGCCCGACGATCGTCTCCGTGAGCTCGGTCTGGCCGTTGCCCTGGACCCCCGCGACGACGAGGATCTCGCCGCGCGCGACCTCCAGGCTCACGCGGTCGACGACGGCCGTGCCGGCGTCGTCCATGACCGTGAGCTCGTCGACGTGGAACGTGGTGTCACCGTTCTCCGCGGGCGCCTTGTCGACCCCGAGGGAGACGGAGCGCCCGACCATGAGGGACGCGAGCTCGGTCTCGCTCGCGCTCGGGTCGGCGGTGCCGACGACCTTGCCGCGGCGGATGACCGTGATGCGGTCGGCGACGGCGCGCACCTCGCGCAGCTTGTGCGTGATGAAGACGATCGACGTCCCCGCCGCCTTGAGCTCGCGCATGATGGCGATGAGCTCGTCCGTCTCCTGCGGCGTGAGGACGGCGGTCGGCTCGTCGAGGATGAGCACGCGCGCGTCGCGCGACAGGGCCTTGATGATCTCGACGCGCTGCTGCACGCCGACGGGGATGTCCTCGACCATCGCGTCCGGGTTCACCTCGAACCCGAACCGGTCCGAGATCTCCTGGACGAGGCGGCGCGCGCGGCGCGCGTCGATGAGACCCGCGCCCTTCACGGGCTCGTGCCCCAGCGCGACGTTCTCGGCGACGGTGAACACCGGGACGAGCATGAAGTGCTGGTGCACCATGCCGATACCGGCGGCCATCGCGTCGCCCGGGCCCGCGAACTGCACGGGCACGTCGTCGACGAGGATCTGCCCGTCGTCCGGGTCGTACAGCCCGTACAGCACGTTCATGAGCGTGCTCTTGCCCGCCCCGTTCTCCCCGAGCAGGGCATGGATCTCGCCGGGCTCGATGACCAGGTCGATGTGGTCGTTGGCGACCAGGGACCCGAAGACCTTCGTGATCCCTCGCAGCTCCAGCTTCACCGGTCTGCCTCTCCTCGTGCTTCGCAGTCGTACCGCGGTGTCGACCTCGATCCCGTCGAGGTACTCCATCGAACCGCACCCGCGGGAGCGCGGCGCGTCGTCGCGGCCCCGACGACACCGTCGTCGTCATGACGGTGGCCCGGGCGCTGGGCCCGGGCCACCGGTGCCGGTCGCCCGTGGGCGGCCGGCGGGTTCAGCGTCGCGTCACGGCGCGTTCGGCGACTCGACGACGAGGTCGCCCGCGATGATCTGCTCCTGGTACTGGGCGAGCTGGTCCTGCAGCTCGGCCGGGACCGCGTCCTCGAAGTCGTGGAACGGCGCCAGGCCGACGCCCTCGTTCTCGAGCGTGCCGACGTACGGCTCGCTCGTGAAGTTGCCGTCCGCCGACTCGCTCACGGTGTCGAAGACCGCCGGGCCGATCTGCTTCATCACGGACGTGAGGATGATGCTCCCGTAGTCCGTCGTGAGGAAGCCGTCCGAGTCGACCCAGATGATCTTCGCGCCGCCGCTCTCGGCCGCCGCGGCGGCACCGAGGCCGACCGGGCCGGCGACGGGCATGATGATGTCCGCGCCCTGGTCGATGAAGCCCTGCGTGACGTTCTGGCCGTTCGCCTGGTTGTCGAAGTCGCCGGTGAACGTGCCGGTCTGCGCTTCCTTGTCCCAGCCGAGGACCTTGACGTCGGTGCCGTTGTCCTCGTTGTACTTCGCGACGCCGTCGACGTAGCCGTCCATGAAGATGGCGACCGAGGGGATCTGGATGCCGCCGAACGTGGCGACCGTGCCCGTCTCCGTCATGCCCGCCGCGAGGTAGCCGGCGAGGAACGCCGCCTCCGCGGTGTTGAAGAGGATCGGCTTCGCGTTGTCGATCTCGACCGGCTCCGGCGGGTCGTCCGACGTGGCGCCCGGGTTGCTGAACGCCGAGTCGATGAGGGCGAAGTGCACGTCCGTGTTCGCCTCGGCCGCCGACTGGATCGGGTCCTCGAGGAGGAAGCCGACGCCGATGATGAGGTTGCAGCCCTGCTGGACGAGGCTGTCGATGTTCGGGCCGTAGTCGGTGTCCGCCTGGGACTCGACCTCGTGCGTCGTGATGCCGAGCTCCGTCTTGGCCTTCTCGAGGCCCTCGTAGCCCGACTGGTTGAAGGACTGGTCGTCGAACCCGCCGGCGTCGGAGACCATGCACGCGGAGAAGTCGGAGTTGCCGCCCGCGGTGCTGTCGCCGCCGCCGCTCGTCTCGTCGTCCTCGGGCGCGGCGCCGCACGCGGCCAGCGCGAGCGCGGCGACCGCCGCGAGGGCGGTGACCTGAGTCGCTCTCTTCACCTGATAGCTCCTGTCGTTCTCGTAGCAGTGCCGCGCAGGGAAGGACCCCTGGGCCCTCCCGAGCACCGTTGCACGGGAGGACCGGTCCGTCGGCCTCTATAGGACCGAAGACTAATCAGCCCAAGGGGTCCAGCACGTTACTTGCCGGTAACGCGGGCGCTTCGTTATGCAAGCGTCACTTTGCGTCTGAGGCGTGACACACCCCTGTCCACGGGTCGGGACCGGTTCACCCGTCCTGGCCCGCGGCGACGCGCGCGAGGAGCCGCATGCCCAGGCCGATCGCGCGCTCGTCCACCTGGAGGTCGCCCTGATGGATGTCGTAGCTGCGCCCGCCCGGCGTCCGCGTGCCGAGGCGGGCCATCGCCCCGGGCACCTTCGTCAGGTACCAGGCGAAGTCCTCGCCCCCGAGCGACTGCTCGGTGAGCACGACGCTGTCCGGGCCCAGGACGTCGCGCGCGGCAGCCTCGAGCAGGCCGGTGCAGCGCTCGTCATTCTCGACGGGCGGGACGCCCCGCGTGTGGTGCACGGTCACCTCGACCTCGTACGGCGCGACGACCTGCTCCACCGCGTCGTGCAGCACCTGCCCCGCGAACTCCCACGCGCGCACGTCGAGGCAGCGCAGGGTGCCGCGGACCGTGCCGGTGCTCGGGATGGCGTTGTGCGCGGAACCCGCGTGGACGGCGCCCCACGTGAGGTTGACGCCCGAGCGCGGGTCCAGCCGACGACCGAGCACCGCGGGGACCTGCGTGATGACCTGGCCCAGCGCGTACACCACGTCGCCGGTCAGGTGCGGTCGCGACGTGTGGCCGCCCGGGGAGGCGATCGTCACGGAGACCTCGTCGGACGCCGACGTGATCGGGCCGATCCGCGTGCCGATGCGACCCACGTCGACCTTCGGGTCGCAGTGCACGGCGTAGATCTCGTCGACCCCGTCCATCGCCCCGGCCGCGAGGACGTCGAGCGACCCGCCCGGCTGGACCTCCTCGGCGGGCTGGAGCACGAGCCGCACGCCGCGGCGCAGCTCGCCCTGCGCGTGGAGGTCCGCGAGCACCAGCCCGGCACCGAGCACGACGGCCGTGTGCACGTCGTGGCCGCACGCGTGCGCGACGCCCGGCACGGTCGACGCCCACGGGAGGCCGCAGCGGTCCTGCAGCGGCAGCGCGTCGATGTCCGCGCGCAGGGCGACGCGGCCCTCCGGGACGGCCGCGCCGTCGGGCACGCCCGCGGCGGTCGTGCCCGGCTCCGGGCCGACGTCGCACACGAGCCCCGTGCCCGGCAGGAGCCGCGGCTCGAGGCCCGCCGCGCGCAGGCGGTCGGCGAGCAGCGCCGTGGTGCGCGTCTCCGCGCGCGAGACCTCGGGGTGGGCGTGGATGTCGCGGCGGATCGCCACGACCTCGTCCACGTGGCGCGCGACGGCGGCCCCGATGCGGGCGGCGAGGGTCACGTCGGCGCTCACAGGAGCTCGTCCATCCCGAGCTCGCGCACCGTGTCGACCATCGACTTCACCTGCTGCGCGCGCGCCCGCGTCGTGACGAGGAGCGCGTCGGGGGTGTCGACCACGACGACGTCGTCGAGACCGAGGACCGTCACGACCCGGTCGCTCGCGGGCACGACGACCGAGCCCGCGCTCTCGCGGCGCACGACGCGCCCCGTGTCGCCGAGCACCTTGGAGCCCGCCCCGTCGACGGACGGGAGGAGGGCGGCGAGGGAGTTGAAGTCGCCCACGTCGTCCCACCCGAACGTGCCGGGGACGACGGCGACGCCCCCGACCGCCGCGACCGGCTCGGCCACCGCGTGGTCGATCGCGATCCGCTCGAGCGCCGGCCACCGCTCCGCGAGCACGCGGTCGCGGTCGGGGCCGTCCCACGCGGCCGCGATCGCGCGCAGGCCGTCGTGCAGCTCGGGGCGCTGGTCCGCGAGGTGCCCGAGGAGCACGGACGAGCGCACGATGAACATGCCGGCGTTCCACCGGTACTCCCCGGACGCGAGGTAGCGCTGCGCGGTCGCGGCGTCCGGCTTCTCCGTGAAGCCGCGCACGTGCTGCGCGCTCGGCGCCCCCGCGACGCCGAGCGGGGCGCCGCTGTGCACGTACCCGAACGCCGTCGACGGCCGCGACGCCGCGATGCCGATCGTCACGACGTACCCGGCGCGCGCCGCCTCCACCGCCTCGCGCACCGAGGACTCGAAGGCGGCACGACCCGTGATCACCTGGTCCGCGGCGAACGAGCCGACGACGACGTCGCCGTGCCGCTCCTCGAGCACCGCCGCGGCGAGCCCGATGGCCGCCATCGAGTCCCGCGGCGACGGCTCCGCGAGCACGTTCTCGGCCGGCAGGCCCGGGAGCTGCGTGCGCGCCGCCGCGACGTGCCGGTCGCCCGTGACGAGCACGACGCCCTGCTCCCCCGCGAGCGGCACGAGCCGGTCGACCGTCGCCTGGAGCAGGGAGCGCCCAGAGCCGGTGAGGTCGAGCAGGAACTTCGGGGAGCCCGCCCGCGAGAGCGGCCACAGCCGGGTGCCGGCGCCTCCCGCAGGGACGACGGCGAAGAAGCCGGGGATCGGCGACCCGGACGGGCCGGAGGAGTCGTGCGGCGAAGAGGCCATGAGGGCCAGCATAGTGAGGGCCGCAGTTCCCCCGCGGGCTGTGGGATCAGTCACAAACCCACGGCAGGGGGCCGTTCCGCCGCCCCCGGCGGTCCGCATCATGACGTCGATGTCACTATGGTGGAAGCCCTGAGACCGATGCCGACGACGGTCCCGGGGTCCGGACTGAGGGAGTTCCGGACCACGGCCGGAACGTGACATCTCCCCCTGATCTCGCCACAGGAGGCCCCCAAAGTGCCCAGTGCACCAGCCGGCACGCTCTACCGCGGCCGCGAAGGCATGTGGTCGTGGGTCGCGCACCGCGTGACCGGCGTGCTCATCTTCTTCTTCCTGCTCGTGCACGTGCTCGACACGGCGCTCGTGCGGGTCTCGCCCGAGGCGTACAACGCCGTCATCGGGACGTACCAGACGCCGATCATGGGTATCGGTGAGGCGGGCCTGGTCGCGGCCATCGTCTTCCACGCCTTCAACGGCATCCGCATCATCCTGGTCGACTTCTGGTCCAAGGGCCCGCGGTACCAGCGCACGATGCTCTGGGTCGTCGTCGGCCTGTTCGTCGTGACGATGGCCGGGTTCCTGCCGCGCCACCTGATGAACGTCTTCGGAGGGGGGCACTGATGGCCGCCGCACCCACGGTCGAGGTCGCGAGCCCGCGCGACCCGTACAAGCGCCGCAAGGCCACGCGCAGCAACTACGAGCTGTACAGCTGGATCTTCATGCGCGCCTCCGGCGTCGTGCTGATCGTCCTCATCTTCGGGCACCTCTTCGTCAACCTCATGGTCGGCGAGGGCGTGCACGCGATCGACTTCGGCTTCGTCGCCGGCAAGTGGGCCTCGCCGTTCTGGCAGATCTGGGACCTGCTCATGCTGTGGCTCGCCATGTTCCACGGCACCAACGGCGTCCGCACGATCATCAACGACTACGCCGAGCGTGACGGCACTCGCCTCGTCCTCAAGCTCGCGCTGTACCTCGCCTTCACGATCGTCACGGTCCTCGGCACGCTCGTGATCTTCACGTTCGAGCCCTGCCCCGCGAACGCCCCGGCCGAGCTGCTCGCGTCGTTCTGCACGGCCTGAGCACCGCACCACCGCACGCCCCCGTCTTCCTCTCGCTCCACCCGGCTCTCTCCCAGGAGGCATCGACCCCGATGCAAACCCATCAGTACGACGTCGTCATCGTCGGCGCAGGCGGCGCCGGGATGCGCGCGGCGCTGGAGTCGTCCGGCAAGGTCCGGACGGCCGTCATCTCCAAGCTCTACCCCACGCGCTCGCACACGGGCGCCGCGCAGGGCGGCATGTGCGCCGCGCTCGCGAACGTGGAGGAGGACAACTGGGAGTGGCACACGTTCGACACGGTCAAGGGCGGCGACTACCTCGTCGACCAGGACGCCGCGGAGATCATGGCCAAGGAGGCCATCGACGCCGTCCTCGACCTCGAGCGCATGGGCCTGCCGTTCAACCGCACGCCCGAGGGCCGCATCGACCAGCGCCGGTTCGGCGGGCACACGCGCAACCACGGCGAGGCCGCGGTGCGCCGCTCGTGCTACGCCGCGGACCGCACCGGCCACATGATCCTCCAGACGCTCTACCAGCAGTGCGTCAAGCAGGACGTCGAGTTCTTCAACGAGTTCTACGTCCTCGACCTCATCACCGACCACGACCTCTCCGCGGGCGAGATCCCCGACGACGAGACGGTCACCGCGACCGGCGTCGTCGCCTACGACCTCGCGTCCGGCGAGATCCACGTCTTCCAGGCGAAGGCGATCATCTTCGCCACCGGTGGCGCGGGCAAGATCTTCAAGACGACGTCCAACGCGCACACGCTCACGGGCGACGGCATGGCCCTGGCCTACCGCCGCGGCCTGCCGCTCGAGGACATGGAGTTCTTCCAGTTCCACCCGACCGGCCTCGCGGGCCTCGGCATCCTCCTGTCGGAGGCCGCCCGCGGCGAGGGCGGCATCCTGCGCAACGCGGACGGCGAGCGCTTCATGGAGCGCTACGCCCCCACCATCAAGGACCTCGCGCCGCGCGACATCGTCGCCCGGTCCATGGCGAACGAGGTCCGCGAGGGCCGCGGCGCCGGGCCGAACAAGGACTACGTCCTGCTCGACCTCACGCACCTCGAGCCGGCGCACATCGACGCCAAGCTCCCCGACATCACCGAGTTCGCCCGGACCTACCTCGGGATCGAGCCGTACACCGAGCCCGTGCCCGTGTACCCCACGGCGCACTACGCGATGGGCGGCATCCCGACGAACGTCGACGCCGAGGTGCTGCGCGACAGCCACAACGTCGTCAAGGGCCTCTACGCCGCCGGTGAGGTCGCCTGCGTCAGCGTGCACGGCTCCAACCGTCTCGGCACCAACTCGCTGCTCGACATCAACGTCTTCGGCAAGCGCGCCGGCCGCACGGCCGCCGCGTACGCCGCGACCGCGTCGTACAGCGAGCTCCCGGAGAACCCCGCCGCGGCCGTCGTCGCGCAGCTCGAGGAGATGCGCAACCGTCCCGACGGCGAGCGCGTCGCCGACGTCCGCAAGGCGCTCCAGGAGACGATGGACGCCAACGCCCAGGTGTTCCGCACGGGCGAGTCGCTCAACCAGGCCCTCGCGGACATCCGCGACCTGCAGAAGCGCTACAAGAACGTGTCCGTGCAGGACAAGGGCCGCCTGTTCAACACCGACCTCCTCGAGGCGATCGAGCTCGGGTTCCTCCTCGACATCGCCGAGGTCACCGTGGTCGCGGCGATCAACCGCAAGGAGTCCCGCGGCGGCCACTACCGCGAGGACTTCCCGGACCGCGACGACGCCAACTACATGCTGCACACGATGGCCTACCGCCGTCCGACGTCCGCCAGCGACGTCGCCGACGGGCACGTCGCGGGCTACTTCGACCACGTCGAGCAGTTCGACGGCTACAAGGTCGCCCTGGGCTCCAAGCCCGTCACCCAGACCCGGTACGAGCCCATGGAGCGGAAGTACTGATGACTGCCACACTCGAGAGCCCGGCCGCCGAGCCCAAGGCCGGGGAGATCCCCTCGTTCGAGGTCACGCTCCGCGTCCGCCGCTACTCCCCCGAGTCGGAGCACGGCGAGGAGGCGTACTGGGACGAGTTCACCGTCCAGGCCCACGGCACCGACCGCGTGCTCGACGCCCTGCACAAGATCAAGTGGGAGCACGACGGCTCCCTGACGTTCCGCCGCTCGTGCGCGCACGGCGTGTGCGGCTCGGACGCGATGCGCATCAACGGCCGCAACCGGCTCGCGTGCAAGACGCTCCTCAAGGACGTCAACCCCGACAAGCCGATCACGGTCGAGCCCATCAAGGGCCTGCCCGTGGTCAAGGACCTCGTCGTGGACATGGAGCCGTTCTTCGCGTCCTACCGCGAGATCATGCCGTTCCTCATCACGTCCGGGAACGAGCCGAGCAAGGAGCGTCTCCAGTCCGCCGCGCAGCGCGAGCGCTTCGACGACACCACCAAGTGCATCCTGTGCGCCGCGTGCACGTCGTCCTGCCCGGTCTTCTGGACCGACGGCCAGTACTTCGGCCCCGCCGCCATCGTCAACGCGCACCGCTTCATCTTCGACAGCCGCGACGAGGGCGCCACGCAGCGCCTGGAGATCCTCAACGACAAGGAGGGCGTGTGGCGCTGCCGCACGACCTTCAACTGCACCGAGGCCTGCCCGCGCGGCATCGAGGTCACGAAGGCGATCCAGGAGGTCAAGCGGGCGATGATCACCCGCGCGTTCTGACACCCCCCGCACCGCCACGAAGGGCGCCGACCGGACGGTCGGCGCCCTTCGTCGTCCCCCGGTGACGTCGCGGCCTCCTCGACGAACGCCTCCGTGACCGACAGCCACGACCGCGACCGGTGTTCGCGACCGAGATCGGCGTCTGCGGCGGAGATCGGCGGCCGCCCGTGCCGATCTCGGCAGCGCGCACCGGTCTCGACAGCGCGTGCCGATCTCGTCCCGCCGCCCGAACGCGGGCGATCACGTCCCTCGCGGCAGACGGGCCCGGCGGACTCCGCGGACCACGGGGCTCCACGGGCGGTGCGACCCGTGGCCGGCGCGGACGCGCTCCTCCGTGGACGGAACGGCGCCGTCGCGCGTGCTCTCGACGGCGTGGCGGGGCGCCCGGAGATGGCGGCCGTCGGGCGGGGGGTCGCCGTCGAGCACGGGCAGCTCGGGACGGCCGTCGCGCGCGTGCCGGGCGCCGTCGGGCACCGGGTCGGGCGGGCGCGGCGGGTCCGCCATCCACGCGCACACGGCCAGGAGGATGCGCGCGGTGAAGTTGACGAGGAGCAGCAGCGTCACGAGGACGGCGAACGAAGCCAGGAGGGCATTCCGGGTGGCGCTGCTCTCGACGAACGACGACCCGAGGTAGCGGAGCACGCCGAACCCGACGGCGGCGGTGAGCGAGCCGACGAGGAGGTCGCGGCGTCGGACCCGCACCCCGGCGAGGAGCCGCACGACGACGACCACGACGAGCGCGTCGAGCAGGACGCTCACGACGAGGCCCGCACCGGTGACGAGGACGGCGGGCCCGCCGGAGAGCCCGATCGCCTCGAGGATCTGGTTGCCGAGCGACGTCACGGCGATGCCGGCGACGGCGGAGACGAGGAGGAACACCGCGAGGAGGAAGAACCCGAGGAGGGCGCGCGCCCGGGCGAGCACGGGGCTCTGGCCGACGTCGCTCACGCCGAACATGGTCCGCACGGCGCCACGCAGGTGGTACATGAACGACACGACGGAGAAGAGCAGCACCACGCTCGCGACGACGCTCGTGACGCTGAGCCCGGAGTCGAGCAGGAGCTGGTCGGGCCGGATGGCACCCGGCTGGCCGTCGAGGGCGATGAGGCCGGGCACGAGCTCGTTGATCTCGCCGAAGACGACGTCCATGAGCTCCTGGCGGCCGCCCAGGACCCGCATGAAGACGGTGTAGCCGATCGTCAGCGCGGCGAACAGCGAGAACAGCGCGGAGTACGCGATGCCGCCGCACAGGAGCGCACCGCGCGCGTACAGGTAGCGGTAGGTCGCGCGGCCGGGCCGGCTGTCCTTCCAGCGCTCGACGAGCGCGTCCACCCGCGCGCGCGTGCGCGTGACGACGCGCGGGGCGGCTGGGCGGGGCGACGTCACGCCCCGAACCCTACGAGGCGGTCGCTCCCGCGGCATCCGCGCCGAGGGGGAACACCTGCTCGGGGCGCCAGACGCCGTCGTCCCCGTGCTCGTAGAGCGAGAACCCCGCGACGTCGAACTGCGCGTCGTAGGTCGCCATCTGGTCGAACGCCGCGTCGAGCGCGGCCTCGGGCACCTCGTGCGCGACGGTCACGTGCGGGTGGTAGTTGAACCGCAGGTCCTGGGCGAGCGGGCCGGTGCGGATCGCGCTCTCGAGGTGCTCGCACTCCGCGATGCCCTCGACCACCTGGACGAACACCACGGGCGAGACGGGCCGGAACGTCGCGCTCCCCCGCAGGTGGAGGCGGAACGGCGCCGCCGTCGACGCGACCTCGGCGAGGTGCGTGCGCGCCGTGTCGAGCGCCGTGCGGTCCAGGACCGTCGGGCCGAGGAGCGTCACGTGCGGCGGGATCGACCGCGCGAGCGGGTCGCCGAACCGTGCGCGCGCGTCCTGGAGCTGCGTCGCGAACGGCTCGGGCACCTCGATCGCGATGCCGATCCGCACCTGGTGGGGCTCGCGCTCCGGGAGGTTCACGCGGTCGTCCCGCCCACGGGCAGCAGGCCGACGCGGTCGTAGACGCGGGCGAGCGTGCCGGCCGCGATCTCGCGGGCCTTCTGCGCGCCGCGCGCGAGCACCGCGTCGAGCTCGGCCGGGTCCGCCAGGTAGGTGTTCGCACGCTCCTGGAACGGCACGAGGAAGTCGACGACGACGTCCGCCAGGTCCACCTTGAGGCGCCCGTAGCCCTGGCCGTCGTACTCGGCGGCGATCGCCTCGACGTCCCGCCCCGTGAGCGCCGAGTAGATGGTCAGCAGGTTCGACACGCCGGGCTTGGCGACCGGGTCGTAGCGGATCTCCGTGCCGGAGTCGGTCGCAGCCGACCGGATCCGCTTGGCGGCGACCTTCGGGTCGTCGAGCAGCCAGATGACGCCCTTGCCGTTGGACGAGGACTTGCTCATCTTCGCCGTCGGCTCCTGGAGGTCGTAGATCTTCGCGACCGACCGGACGATGTGGGCCTCCGGCACGACGGCGGTCCCGTCGCCGAAGCGGGCGTTGAGCCGCTCCGCGAGGTCACGGGTGAGCTCGAGGTGCTGGCGCTGGTCCTCGCCGACCGGCACGAGCGCCGCGTCGTAGAGCAGGATGTCGGCCGCCATGAGCACGGGGTACGTGAACAGCCCGACGGTCGTGCCGTCGGCGCCCTGCTTCGCGGACTTGTCCTTGAACTGGGTCATGCGGCCCGCCTCGCCGAAGCCCGTCTGGCACGACAGCACCCACGACAGCTCGGCGTGCTGCGGCACGTGCGACTGGACGAACAGCGCCGAGCGGTCCGGGTCCACGCCGCCGGCGAGGTACTGGGCGGCCGTGCGGCGGGTGCGCTCGCGGAGCCGCTCCGGGTCGGGGTTGACCGTCAGCGCGTGGAGGTCGACGACGCAGTACAGGGCGTCGTACGCGTCCTGCAGGGAGACCCACTGGCGCAGCGCACCGATGTAGTTCCCGAGCTGCAGCGAGTCCTCCGTGGGCTGCATGCCCGAGAGGATCCGTGGCCGGGTGCCCGTCGGGCTCCCGGGCTCCTGCGTGGTCTCCGGGACCGGTGCCGGACCGATGTGCGTCGCCTCGATGGACATTGCCCCATTCTGACAGGTGCTCGGGCGCCGGAACGAATCGCCGTCGTACCGCGGTCGGACGACCGGGTCAGGTGGCCTCGTCGTCGAACGGTGCCGGGCCCTGCGGCGCGACGGGGGCGGGCGGCGGGGGCGGGGAGACGCGCTCGGGCAGGGGGTCGTCGTCCAGGAGTGCCTCGCGGACGATCCGGCGCGGGTCGTACTGGCGCGGGTCGAGCTTGGCCCAGTCGACGTCGGACAGCTCCTCGCCGAGCTCCGCGTCCACGCGCGACTTCGCGTCGCGCAGGTAGCCCCGCGCGGACCGCACGAACGCCCCGAGCTGCTCCGCGTAGCGCGGCAGGCGCTCGGGACCGATGACGACGACCGCCACGATGAGGAGCACGACGAACTCGGCTCCGTTGATCCCGAACACGCCGACAGACTACTCGCTCGTGGCCTCGTCGAGGACGACGCGCACGTCGCGCTCCTGGTCGCCGGTCCGCACGCGCAGGGTCACCGCGTCCCCCGGCGCCTTCGCCCGGATCGCGACGATGAGCTCGTCCGACTCCGTGACGGGCCGGCCGTCGATGGACAGGATCACGTCTCCCGGCCGGATCCCGGCGGCGTCCGCCGGGCCGTCGGGCGTCACGGCGGGCGTCCCGGACTGCGCGTCGGTCGAGACCTGCACGCCCTCGCCCTGGTAGCGCTGGTCGAGGAGCACGCCGATCACGGGGTACGTCGCGACGCCGTCGGCGATGAGCTGCTCGGCGGTGCGGCGGGCCTGGTTCGACGGGATGGCGAACCCGAGCCCGATGCTGCCCGTGGCCTCGCCGCTCCCCGGCGGCTGCGCGATGGCCGAGTTGATGCCGACCACCTGGCCGCGGCCGTCGACGAGCGGGCCGCCGGAGTTGCCGGGGTTGATCGCGGCGTCCGTCTGGATCGCGTTGATGAACGCCGTCTCCGCCGCGGCGCCCGCCTGGACCGGGCGGTTGAGCGCGCTGATGATCCCCGTGGTCACGGTCCCGTTGAGCCCGAGCGGCGCACCGATGGCCACCACCGGGTCCCCGACGACCACCTCGTCGGAGTCACCGAGCGCGAGCGGCGTGAGGCCGGAGTCCTCGACCTTGACGACCGCGAGGTCGTAGTCGACCGTCCGCCCGACGAGCTCCGCCGGGCTCTCGTGCCCGTCGGAGAAGAGCACGACGATGTCGCCGCCGTCGGCGGCCGACGCGACGACGTGGTTGTTCGTGAGGATGAAGCCATCCTCCCGCAGCACGAAGCCCGAGCCGGTCGCGACGCCGTCGGCCCCGCGGACCTGGAGCGAGACGACGCTGGGCAGCACGGTCGCGGCGATGTCCGCCACCGAGCCGTCGGGGCGGTCCGCGCCCGGCTCGACGCTCGCGGGCGGCAGCGCCGAGACGGACGAGCCGGAGGACTGCGGGTCGGCGAGGCGGTCGGCCGCGACGCCGCCGACGGCGCCCGCGACGAGCGCGAGCACCGCGACGCCCGCCACCGCGGCCGGGCGCAGGCCGCGGCGCGGCGCGGTGCCGACGGCTCCGCGGGGCACGCCCACGAGGGTCGGGTCGACGGACCCGCCCGGGCGCGTCGGCGCCTCGGGCTGGCCGAACGCGCTCAGCCGCTCCCACGGGTCCGTGGGCCCCGCGGTCGAGGGTTCCGCGGGCGCGGGCGGCGGCGGGACCGGTCCCGGACCGTGCGGGGGCGCGACGTGCCCCGATGCAGCGCCTTCAGCGGGCCGTGGGGCCTCGGTGGGCCGTGGCGCCTCGGCGGACGGCGGGACGGGCACGCTGCGGTAGGCCGACGGCGGCGCGAACGGGTTCGGCGCGGCGTCGCGCGGACCGGGCTGCTCCGGTCCGGTCTGGGGGTCGGTCATGAGGTGCCGAGCGCTCCTGTCATGGTCGTCCAGCCCCGGGAGATGCGCGCCGGGACCCCGGCATCGTAGTCACGGGCCGGGAACGCCGCCACGAGGGCGGCGACCGTCTCCTGCTCGGTGTCGGCGACGACGTCGATCACCGTGTCGCCCGACTGCCACACGACGTGCCACGGCGCCTCGGACAGCACGTGCACGCGGCGACCGTCGACGTCCCACGTCTCGCCGCCCGCGAGCGCCGACGTATCCAGCAGGCCGGTCTGCTCGCGCACGACCGCCTCCCCGCCCGGCGCCTCGAGGTCGATCTCCAGCACGCCGCGCCGCGCGTCGTCGCGGACGTCGGCCACGCGGAAGCCCTCGGGGAGCGGCGTCGGGCAGGTCCAGCCCTGCGCGGCGAGCGCCGCGAGGGCGGACGCGCCGCCGTCGGCGACCGTCCCACCGCCCGACCCGCCGTCCGGACCGTCGGTCCGCGCGCCGCCGACGACGAGCGCGCCCGTGGCCCGGGGCGCGGCCTGCGCGAGCACGGTGAGCGGGTCGCTGCGGTGCAGGTCCGGCGTGACGAGCGGGCTCTCCCCGAGCGCGAAGAGGCCCACCGCCGCGACGCCGACGCCGCCGACGACGAGGCCGACGACCCGCCGCCGGAGCGAGCCGCGGCGCACCTCGCCGCTCCACGCGCCGCGCGGGAGCGTCGCGGTCTCCGCCCAGGGGTCGCTCGGCGCGGGCGCCGCGCGCAGCGGGTCGCCGTCCGTCGGCGGGATCTGGGCGGACAGCGCGAGCAGGCGCGCGGCGAGGTCCGGCGCCGGCTCCACCGGCCCGGCCGCGCTCAGCGCGCGCCGGGCCGCACGGGCCGCGGAGAGCTCCGCCGCGCACCGCGGGCAGCAGGCCACGTGCTCCAGGGCGCGCTCCGCCTCCGCGGGCGACAGCTGCCCGTCGACGAGCGCGGAGAGCCGCGAACCGAGATGGGTCACGCCGCCCCCCGGGCGCCCACGGCGGTCGGTGCGTCGTCCGACGCCGGACGCTCGGCAGGGTCGCGGTGCGGCAGTGCGGCGCGCAGCTGCGAGCGCGCGCGGTGGATCCGCGAGCGGACCGTGCCGAGCTTGATGCCGAGCGTCACGGCGATCTCCTCGTAGGAGAGGCCCTCGATGTCGCACAGCACGACGGCGGCCCGGTACTCGGGCGAGAGCGCGTCGAGCGCGCGCTGCACGTCGTGGTCGAGGTTCGCGTGCTCGAACCCGCGCTCCGGCTGGGCCTCGGCGCGCGCCGGGTAGTGCCCGTCGTCGTCGCCCATGGCCTCCATCCGGATGCGCTGCTTGCGCCGCACCTGGTCGAGGAACAGGTTCGTCGTGATCCGGTGGAGCCAGCCCTCGAACGTGCCCGGGGTGTAGCTCGACAGCGAGCGGAACACCCGGACGAACGTCTCCTGCGTGAGGTCCTCCGCGTCCTGGCGGTTGCCCGTCAGGCGGTAGGCGAGCCGGTAGACCCGCGCCGAGTGCTCGCGCACGATCGCGTCCCACGACGGCGGCACCCACGTGCCCGCGTCCTGCTGGCCGTGCGTGCTGGTCCTCGGTCGTGCGTCGTCCACGTGGTCCATCGTCCCAGAAGAACGTCCCGCCCTCGGCGCGTGTTCCCCGGCTCGCGCGGGACGTGCGCGCGACGTCCACGGCCCGTGCACACGCGCGCGGCGCGGGAACGGGCCGGCGCGGGAGGGGGCGGGTACGATCCGAGACAGTGCCGGCCCGGCCCCCGGGGCCGGACGACGGACCACCAGGAGGACCTGATCACCAGCGACGTCGGCACCCACCGCAGCGCCAAGGCGGCGAGCTGGGTGTACAGCGAGGAGTTCGTCCCCGAGGACGAGGTCCTCCTGCGGGCGCGCGACCGCGCGGCCGAGCTCGGCTGCCCCGCGGTCCTCCCGGGCGTCGGGGCCGTGCTCCAGGTCCTGGCCGCGTCCCTCGCGGCCCGCGCGGTCGTCGAGATCGGCACCGGCACGGGCGTCGCCTCGATCTGGCTCCTGCGCGGCATGCCCGCCGACGGCGTGCTGACGACGATCGACGTCGAGGTCGAGCACCAGCGCGCGGCGAAGGCGGCGTTCGCGGAGGAGGGCGTGCCCGCGTCCCGCACGCGCACGATCCCGGGCCGCGCGAGCGACGTGCTCCCCCGCCTCACCGACGGCGCGTACGACCTCGTCCTCGTCGGGGCCGACAAGCACAGCTACCCCGAGTACGTCGAGCAGGGGCTGCGCCTCCTGCGGCCCGGAGGCGTGCTCGCGGTCGACGGCGCGCTGTCGCACGACCGCGTCGCCGACCCCGCGCGGCGCGACGAGGTGACGACGATCGTGCGCGAGGTCGGCCGGTCGCTCCGGTCCGACGAGCGCGTGCTGCCGGCGCTTCTGCCCAGCGGCGACGGCCTCCTGCTCGCCGTCCGCCGCTGACCGGCCAGGTCAGAGCCGGTCGAGCGCCTCGAGCAGCAGCCGGGCGCCGAAGCCCGTCGCCCCGGCCACGACCTCGTGCCGGTCAGCCGTCGCGCGCGCCGGTCCCGCGACGTCGAGGTGGGCCCAGGGCACGTCGCCCACGAACTCCCGGAGGAACAGCGCGGCCGTGATGGCCCCGCCGCCGGGGCTCTCGACCGGGACGTGCCGCAGGTCGGCGACGTCGGAGCGCAGGGCACCCGCGTAGTCCTCGACGAGCGGCATGCGCCACACCCGCTCGCCCGTCGTGCGGGCGGCGTCCTCGAGCGCGTCGGCGACAGCGTCGTCGGTCGCGAACAACGCGCCGTGACCGCGACCCAGGCCCACGCTCGCCGCGCCGGTGAGCGTCGCGACGTCGACGAGCACGTCCGGGGCGAGCTCCTGCACGGCGTACCCGACGGCGTCGGCGAGGACGAGGCGGCCCTCGGCGTCCGTGTTCGCGACCTCGACCGTGCGCCCCGACCACGTGCGCAGCACGTCACCGGGCCGGTACGACGCCGCGCCGACGTGGTTCTCCGCGAGCGGCAGCACGGCGGTGACGCGCCGGTCCGAGCGCGCGCGGGCGGCCCCGAGCACGACGGCGAGCGCGACGGCGGCGCCCGCCATGTCGGTCTTCATGGGCACCATCGCCTCGCGCGGCTTGATGGACAGACCGCCCGTGTCGTAGGTGATGCCCTTGCCGACGACGACCACGTGCCGCGGCGCGGAACGGTCCGTCGCCGGGGTCACGCCGTGGTCGGCGGGGTCGTACGTGACGGTGACGAGCCGCGGCCCGCGCGCCGAGCCGGCGCCCACGGCGAGGAGCGCGCCGAAGCCGTCGGCGGCGAGCTCGGCGGGGCCGCGGACGGTGGTGTCGAGGCCGAGCGCGTCGGCCAGCCCGAGGGCGCGGTCGGCGAACCAGGCCGGGTCCTTGACGTCGGACGGCGTGTTCGCGAGGTCGCGCACGAGCCACGTCGCGGCGGCCGCGCGGGTCGCCGCCTCGATCGGTGCCGCCACGTCGGGACGGTCGGGCGGCGTGAGCAGCACGAGCTGCGCGGCGGCGTCCTGCGCGCCGGCGGGCGCGTCGCCGCGGCGCGGCTGGGCGTACGCGGCGAGCAGGTAGCCCTCGACGTAGGCGCGGACCTCGGCCGCCCCGGCGTCCGCGGTCACGGCGCTCACGACCCGCTCGAGGCCGCGGGACGCACGGGCCAGCGCAGCCCCGGCGCGGCGCAGGTCCGTCGCGGTGCCGGCGCCCACGCCGAGCAGCAGGAGGCGGGGCGGCAGGCCCGCCCACGGCAGCCGGGTCGTGGACCCGACGTGCGCGCGCGGCAGGTCCACGCGCACGACCTCGCCGGCCGCGCCACGGAAGCCCGGGCCACCCGCGCGCTCGGCCAGCTCGGCGAGGTCGACCCCGTACCGCAGGGTCGCGTCGACCGTGCCGGCGCGCGGCTGCAGCCCGTCCTCCGCCTCGCGCGGCGGCGCGACGGCGACCACGACCGCGTCGGCCTGTGCCTCGTCGACGAGCGGGGCGTCGCTCAGCGCGCCCCGTGCACCGACCACCTCCGGCAGCGCGCGCGGGATCTCCGAGGTTCCGGAGACCCGGCGCTCACGTGCGGGCAATCAGCCCACCACGGCCTGGAGCGCCTCACCCAGCTCGCTGGCCTCGGTCGCGTTGAGCTCGACCACCAGACGCCCGCCACCCTCGAGCGGGACCCGCATGACGATGCCTCGCCCTTCCTTGGTGACCTCCAGCGGTCCGTCACCCGTCCGCGGCTTCATCGCAGCCATCGATGGCACTCCATTTCCGTTTGTCCCGAGTCCACCCCGCACGCGCGAGGAGGGGCGTCCGACCTCGGACGACGCCCGGGGGACAGTCTAGTTCACGCGTGCCGACATCCCGGGCGTCCCGGTCACGGCGGCCAGCCCGACGGCGGGACCAGCCGCCACAGCGACCAGACCCACCACACCTGGCCCACGACGCACGCGACGGTCACCGCCGCGAGCCACGCGCGCGACCGCGTCCACCCGACCGTCACCGCGCCGAGCGGGAACGCGAGCAGGAGGAAGCGCACGAGCGACGTGCCCGGCTGGACCGTCGCCACGAGGTACGCCAGGTACGCCCCGGACCACGCGTGCATCTCCGGGCCGAGACGCGCCGCCACCGGGTTGAGCACGAGCGCGGCCGCCACCACGAGGACGAGCGCGAGGAGCCACGGGCCGGCGTCGCCCGCGAGCCACCGCGAGACGTCCACCCACGGCACGAACGGCACGACCTCGGCGCCGCCGCGCCAGGCCTCCTGGGTGCGGAAGTACGCCTGGTGCACGCCCGTCACCGCGCCGCACAGCCAGGGCCACACGAGCCCGCTCCCGAGGGCGACGACCAGCAGCCCGCCCAGCCGGGCGGCGTCGGGCCCGCGCAGGTCCCCGCGGCGCCATCGCACGAACCCGTGCCACAGCACGACGGCCGCCATCGGCAGCGCGACCGCGCGGCAGAAGCCGAGGAGCACGACGAGGAGCGCCGCCCCGGCGTAGCGGCGCCGCGCGAGCAGGAGCAGCGCACCGGCCACGAGGAGCAGGGCGAGCGACTCGGTGTAGGCGACCTGGAGGACCGGGCTGGAGGGGAAGACGCTGACGAGCAGCACCGTCGCGAGCGGGAGGCCCGGGCGGCGCTCGACGGCGGCCGCCCCGGCCGTCGCGACGAGCCGATGGACGACGAGCGCCGCGCCCGCCCCGCACGCGAGCGCGACGGTCGGTGCGAGCACCTCCCAGCCGAGCCCCGTGACCGCGTCGAGCGCGCGGACGAGCGCGGGGAAGAGCGGGAAGAAGGCCCACACGTTCTGCTGCACGGCGCCGTCGGGGCCCACGGGGAGCGTGTCCGGGTAGCCGGAGGCGTAGATCTGCTCGTACCAGCTCGCGTCCCACATCCGGCCGACGTAGGCGAGGTACGACGGCGCGGCGTCTGTCCACAGGTTCTGCTCCTGGGACCGCGCGGCGACGAGCAGGACGACGGCGCTCACCGCCCGGGCCAGGGCGTAGACCACGAGCACCTGGACCCACCACCGCCAGGTGGCGGGCCGCAGCAGCCGCGCCCGCGCCGCGGGGAGGGCGGCCGTGCGCGGCGTCGTCACGCCAGGCCCCGCAGGGCCGCTGCCGGGGCCGTCTCGTCGCGGACGGCGGAGACCAGGTCGAGGACGCGGCGCGTCGCCGCGACGTCGTGCGCGCGGAAGACGCGCGCGCCGAGCCACGCGGCGACGGCCGTCGCCGCGAGCGTGCCCTCGAGTCGCTCGTCGGCCGGGAGGTCGAGCGTCTCCCCCACGAAGTCCTTCCGCGACAGGGCCATGAGGAGCGGGAAGCCCAGTCCCGCGAGCACCTCGGTGCGGCGGAGCAGGTGCAGCGAGTGCCACGTGTTCTTGCCGAAGTCGTGGGTCGGGTCGACGAGCACCGACGCGCGCGGGACGCCGCACGACACCGCCCGCTCGGCCGCGGTCCGCAGCGTCGTCACGACGTCCTGCACGACGCCGTCGCGCGGGTCGGCCGCTCCGGGGCGGGCCGGGTAGTCGACGCGGACGGGGTCCGTGCGCGGCCGCGCTCCCCCGGTGTGGGAGCACACCACCCCGATGCCGTGCTGCCCGGCCACCTCGACGAGCCGCGGGTCGTGCCCGGCCCACGTGTCGTTGACGAGGTCCGCGCCCGCGAGCGCCGCCTCGTGCGCGACGTCGGCCCGCCACGTGTCCACGCTGACGAGGAGCTCCGGGAACTCCGACCGCACGCGGGCCACGAACGGGACGACGCGGCGGATCTCCTCCGCCGGGGTGACCTCCGGGCCGACCCCGGCGCGCACGCCGCCCACGTCGAGGATCTCGGCGCCCTCGCGGACCGCGCGCTCGACGGCGGCGAGCGCCTGGCGGTCGTCGAGCTGGCGCGCGCCGGCGTAGAACGAGTCGTCGGTGCGGTTGACGATGGCCATCACGGCGGGCCGGTCGAGCTCGCGCCCGCGCAGCACGACCGACGTGCCGCGCGGCGGCACCCCGAGCGACGGCAGCGGGACGGGCGCGCCCTCGGACGGGCGCGCCCCCGGCTCGCCCGCGCCGGAGCCGGGCGCGCCGGGACCTGCGGTCATCGTGCCGCGCCCGTCAGCTCGCGTCGCCGGCCTGCGCCCGGGCGAGCTCCTCGGTCGCCTCGCGCTCCTCCGCGCGCAGCTCGGCGCCGCGGTCGCACACGTACTCGACGGCCTCGGCCGGGTCGTCGCACAGGTGGATGAGGTCGAGGTCGTGCTCGCTGATCATGCCGCGCCCCACGACGGCGGTCCGCGCCCAGTCGAGCAGGCCGGTCCAGTAGTCCGTCCCGACGAGCGCGACGGGGAACTCGGTGATCTTGTGCGTCTGGACGAGCGTGAGCGCCTCGAACAGCTCGTCGAACGTGCCGAACCCGCCCGGCAGCACGACGAAGCCCTGCGCGTACTTGACGAACATCGTCTTGCGGGCGAAGAAGTAGCGGAAGTTCACGCCGAGGTTGACGTAGCGGTTCATCCCCTGCTCGAACGGCAGCTCGATGCCGAGCCCGATCGACAGGCCGCCGGCGTCGGACGCGCCCTTGTTGGCCGCCTCCATGATGCCGGGGCCGCCACCGGTGATGACGGCGAAGCCCTCGTCGACGAGGAGGCGCCCGACCTCCTCGGCGAGCGCGTAGTCCGGGTGGTCCGGCTTGGTGCGCGCCGAGCCGAACACGGAGACGGCCGGGCCGACCTCCGCGAGCGCCCCGAAGCCCTCGACGAACTCGCTCTGGATCCGCATCACGCGCCAGGGGTCGGAGTGCACCCAGTCCGCGCTCCCCCGCGAGTCGAGGAGGCGCTGGTCCGTCGTCTGGCCCGGGATCTGGTCCCCGCGCAGCAGCACCGGACCCTTGCGGTACCCGCTGCCCGTCTGGGGCACGCCGTCGTCGGAACCTGGCTGGTCACGCACCGTGTCGCTCATGGTCACGAGCCTATGCCGCAGGGGCGGCCGTCAGCCACGCACGGAGCGCGTCGCGGCACAGCGCGAGCTGCCCGACGGGGCACCGCTCGTCGTCCTTGTGCGCGAGCAGCGGGTCCCCGGGGCCGAAGTTCACCGCCGGGACACCGAGCTCGGCGAAGCGCGCGACGTCGGTCCAGCCGTACTTCGGGGCCGGCGCCCCGCCGGTCACGCCGAGGACGGCCGCCGCGAAGTCCGCCGCGAGCGGGTCGTCGAGGCCGGGCCGCGCGCCTGGCGCCGCGTCGGTGAGCGTGACCGCGAACCCGGTGAAGAGGTCGCGGACGTGCTGCTCGGCCTCGGCCACGCTGCGGGAGGGGGCGAACCGGAAGTTCACCGTGACGACGCACTCGTCGGGCACGACGTTGCCCGCGATGCCCCCCGTGATGCCGACGGCGTTCATGCCCTCCCGGTACACGAGGCCGTCGACCTCGATCTCCTGGGGGACGTATGCGGCCAGGCGGTCCAGCACCTCGTGCGCGGCGTGGATCGCGTTCGTCCCCGTCCAGGAGCGCGCCGAGTGGGCCGCGACGCCCGGCACGCGCACCTCGGCGCGCAGCGTCCCGTTGCACCCGCCCTCGAGGCCGGCGGACGTGGGCTCACCGAGCACCGCGAAGTCCGCCTCCAGCAGGTCCGGGCGGTTGCGCGCGAGGCGCCCGAGCCCGTTGAGGTCCGCCGCGACCTCCTCGTTGTCGTAGAAGACCCACGTGACGTCCTGCGCCGGGGCGTCGAGCTCCGCGGCGAGCGCGAGCGCGACGGCGACGCCGCCCTTCATGTCGACCGTGCCGCGGCCCCAGACCTCGGCGTGCGCGCCCTCGCCGACGACGCGCGTCGGCAGGTTCGGCGGGACCGTGAGCGGCACCGTGTCGAGGTGGCCCGCGACCACGACGCGCCGCTCCCGGCCGAGCGCCGTGCGCGCGACGACCGTGTCGCCGTCGCGGACGACCTCCAGGTGCGCGACCGTGCGCAGCGCGGCCTCGACCGCGTCCGCGAGCGCGCGCTCGTCCCCGCTCACGGACGGCACGTCGCACACCGCGCGGAACAGGGCGACGAGGTCGCCGCGGAGGTCGAGCACGGGTCCGGTACCAGGGGTGGGAGACGTCACGCCAGCACCCTACCGGTGCCGGATAGGGTGGGCGCATGACTTCTGCGACCCCCGCGCCCGCCCCCTCGGCGGGCGCGTCCGAGCCGCGTACGGCGTGGGGCTACGGCCTGGCGACCGTCACCGACGACGGCACGACCCTCGACGTCTGGTACCCCGCGCCGGAGCTCGGCGCCGCCCCGGCGGACGCCGCCGTCCCCGCGTCCCTCGACGCGCTCGCCGAGCGCGACGAGCCGCGCGGCGTGGACGTCGTCGTGGTGCGGACCGAGATCGACCTCGACGCCGCCCCCGCCGACACCGCCGACGCCTACCTGCGCCTGCACCTGCTCTCCCACCGCCTCGTCGTCCCGCACGGCCTGAACCTCGACGGCCTCTTCGGCGTGCTGACGAACGTCGTGTGGACGAACCACGGCCCGTGCGCCGTCGACGGCTTCGAGGAGACGCGCCTGCGCCTGCGCGCGACCGGCCAGCCCGTGACCGTGCTCGGCGTCGACAAGTTCCCCCGCATGGTGGACTACGTCGTCCCGTCGGGCGTCCGGATCGCCGACGCGGACCGCGTGCGCCTCGGGGCGCACCTCGCGGCCGGCACGACCGTGATGCACGAGGGCTTCGTGAACTTCAACGCGGGCACGCTCGGCACGTCGATGGTCGAGGGTCGCATCTCGGCGGGCGTCGTCGTGGACGACGGCTCCGACGTGGGCGGCGGCGCGTCGATCATGGGCACGCTGTCCGGCGGCGGCCGCGAGGTCATCTCGGTCGGGCAGCGTTCCCTGCTCGGCGCGAACGCGGGCCTCGGCATCCCGCTCGGCGACGACTGCGTCGTGGAGTCCGGCCTGTACGTCACCGCCGGGACCAAGGTGACGGTCGTCGGGCAGCAGGACGCCTCGGGCGAGCCGCTCGTCGTCAAGGCGCGCGACCTCGCCGGCCGGTCCGGCATCCTCTTCCGGCGCAACTCGCTGACCGGCGGGGTCGAGGCGGTCTCGCGGACGGGCGCGGGCGTCGAGCTCAACGCCGCGCTGCACGCGAACTGACCGGCCCCTCCCGAGCACGCCCCGCCTCGACGATGACGACGACGCAGCCCCCGCGCTCCCCGAACGCCCCGGCGCCGGGGCGCGTCCGGTCGCGCCGACGCCCCCTGCGCACCGCGGTCACCCTCGTCACGGTGGCCGCGGTGGGGGTCGGCGCGGTCGTGGTCGCGCTCAACCGGCTCGACGACGCGACGCCCGTCGCGGAGCGCTGCGCCGCGACCGCCGACGGCCGCACGTGGTACCTCTCCGTGACGCAGGCCGACAACGCGGCACTGATCACCGGGGCCACCGTGCAGCGCGGGCTGCCCGCCCGCGCCGCCACCATCGGGCTCGCGACCGCGCTGCAGGAGTCGCGGCTCGTCAACATCGACTACGGCGACCGCGACTCCGTCGGCCTCTTCCAGCAGCGCCCCTCGCAGGGGTGGGGCACCGTCGCGGAGATCATGGACCCGGTCTACTCGACCAACACGTTCTACGACGCGCTCGAGACGGTCGAGGGGTACGAGGGCATGGAGGTCACCGTCGCCGCGCAGACCGTCCAGCGGTCCGCGTTCCCCGACGCGTACGCGCAGCACGAGCCCCGCTCGCGCGCCTGGGCGTCCGCGCTGACCGGCTGGTCGCCCGCGTCGCTCACGTGCGACCTCGCGGCGGTCCCGGCGGAGGAGGTCCCCGCCGACGGCGACCCGGCCGAGCCGTTCCGGGAGCGCGTCGCGCGCGACCTCGGCGACGCCGTCCGCGTCGCGCCGTCGGACGGCGGGGACGGGGGCCTGGTCGTGCTCGACGCGTCCGCGCTCCCCGGCGCCGCGGAGGACGGCGGCGTCGAGCGGTCGGCGTGGGCCGTCGCCCAGTGGGCCGTCGCGACGGCGGACGCCACGAACGTCGTCGCCGTCGAGGTCGGCGACCGCCGCTGGTCGCGCGACGGCTCGACGTGGACCACCCCCGACCCGGCCGACCTCGCCCCGCTCGACCCGGGCACCCTGCGCGTCCACGTCGCCGTCCCCGACGCGTCCTGACCGACCGCCGTCGGCCCGCGCCGGCGCGGTGTCGCGGACGGTGCCCCGCCGAGACGGGAGAAGCGGCCCTCACGCACCCCGCGTCGGGGCCACGTCTCGCGTCTCGTCCCGGGGGCAGCCGCCGGACGGACGACGAGACGCCGCGTCGCTCACCGTGGGGTGAGCGGCGCGGCGTCTCGGTGAACGGGCGTCAGCGGTCGGAGACGGCGACGTAGTCGCGCTCGGTCTCGCCGACGTAGACCTGGCGCGGGCGGCCGATCTTGGTCTGCGGGTCCTTCATCATCTCGCGCCACTGCGCGATCCAGCCGGGCATGCGGCCCAGCGCGAAGAGCGGCGTGAACATGGCGGGCGAGAAGCCCATGGCCTTGTAGATGAGGCCCGTGTAGAAGTCCACGTTGGGGTAGAGCTTGCGCTCGATGAAGTAGTCGTCGTTGAGCGCGATCTCCTCGAGGCCCATGGCGATGTCGAGGAGCTGGTCCTTCTTGCCGAGGGTGGAGAGCACGGCGTCGGCCGACTTCTTGACGATCGCCGCGCGGGGGTCGTAGTTCTTGTAGACCCGGTGGCCGAAGCCCATGAGGCGGACGCCGTCCTCCTTGTTCTTCACCTTCTTCATGAAGGTGTCGACGTCGTACTCCGCGCCCGCGATCTTGTCGAGCATGGTGAGCACCGACTCGTTCGCGCCACCGTGCAGGGGGCCCGAGAGCGCGTTGACCCCGGCCGCGACGGACGCGTAGAGGTTCGCGTGCGAGGACCCGACGACGCGGACCGTCGAGGTTGAGCAGTTCTGCTCGTGGTCGGCGTGCAGGATGAGCAGCTTGTCGAGCGCGTCGACCACGACCGGGTCGGCCTCGTACTGCTGGTACGGCGTCGCGAACGTCATGCGCAGGAAGTCGTCGACGTACCCGCGCGAGTAGTCCGGGTAGAGCAGCGGCTCGCCGACGCGGCGGCGGTGCAGGTACGACGTGATGGTGCGCGACTTCGCGAGGAGCAGGACCGTCGCGAGCTCGACCGTCTCGTCGTCGAACGGGTCGAGCGACTCGGGGTAGAACGTGGACAGCGCGTTGATCGCGGACGACAGCACCGCCATGGGGTGCGCGTTGCGCGGGAACGTGCCCATGAACGTGCGGAAGTCCTCGTGCACGAGCGTGTGCCGGTTGACGCGCTCGACGAAGGCGTCGAGCGTCGCGGCGTCGGGGAGCTCGCCGTGGATGAGGAGGTAGGCGACCTCGAGGAAGCTCGACCGCTCGGCGAGCTGCTCGATCGGGTAGCCGCGGTACCGGAGGATCCCGGCCTCGCCGTCGATGTACGTGATGCTCGACTCGCACGACGCGGTGTTCATGAAGCCGGGGTCGACGGTCACGAGGCCGGTCGACTTGAGCAAGGAGGACACGACGATGCCGTCGTTGCCCTCGGTCGCCGCGACCACGGGCAGGTCCTGCGCCTGGTCGTCGACGAGGAGGCGGACCTTCGCCTGCTGAGTGGTGGTCATGGTTCCCTTCCTGCTGCTGCTCGCGCCGTTGCCGCGCGGTCGACCGTACCCCGCCTCACCCGCACGTGACCAATCAGGAACCGTCACGAGAACACCACACCCGCTGTGATCCAGGTCACGCCAGCGGGAGGCCTCCGGAGAGTCGAGCCGCGGCCTCGTGGACCCGCTCGTCGGTCGCGGTGAGGGCGACGCGCACGTGCCCCGCACCCTCGGTCCCGTAGAACGCCCCGGGCCCGACGAGGATGCCCCGGTCCGCGAGCGCCGAGACCGTCAGCCAGCAGTCGCCGGCCGCCTCGTCGGCGGGCCGCGTCCACAGGTAGAGGCCCGCCTCGGAGTGGTCGATCACGAGGCCCGCGCCGGTGAGGGCGTCGACGAGCACCTCGCGGCGGCGTGCGTAGACGTCCCGCTGCGCGGCGACGTGCGCGTCGTCGGACAGGGCCGCGACCATCGCGGCCTGGACCGGCGCGGGGACGATCATGCCGAGGTGCTTGCGCGTCGCGAGCAGGTCCGCGACGAGCGCCGCGTCCCCGGCGACGAACGCCGCGCGGTATCCCGCCATGCTCGACTGCTTGGAGAGCGAGTAGGTGACGAGCAGGCCGTCGTGCGACCCGCCGCACACCGCCGGGTCGAGCAGGCTCGGGACACTGGTCGTCGTGAAGGGCTCGGTCCACGCGAGCTCCGCGTAGCACTCGTCGCTCGCGACGACCGCACCGATCTCGCGGGCCGCGGCGACGACGCGCGCGAGGTGCGCGGCATCGAGCACCCGGCCCGTCGGGTTGCTCGGCGAGTTGACCCAGACCAGGCGCACGTCGTCGCGCCCGGCCCACGCGTCGACGTCGTCCGTCGCGAGGGGCGTCGCGCCCGCGAGGCGCGCGCCGACGTCGTAGGTGGGGTACGCCGTCCGCGGGTGCACGACGACGTCGCCCGGCCCGAGCCGAAGGAGCGAGGGCAGCAGCCCGACGAGCTCCTTGCTGCCGACGGTGGGGAGCACGGCGTCGGGGTCGAGGCCGGGGACGCCGCGACGGCGGGCGAACCACGCGGAGACCGCCTCGCGCAGGGCGGGCGTCCCGTGCGTCGTCGGGTAGCCGTGCGCGTCGGACGCGGCGGCGAGCGCGTCGCGCACCACGGCGGGGGTCGTGTCCACCGGCGTGCCGATGGAGAGGTCGACCACGCCGCGGGGGTGCGCTCGCGCGCGCTCCGCGTACGGGGTCAGCGTGTCCCAGGGATAGGCGAGACCGGAGAGGTCGGCGAGTCCCACGAGCGCCGGCGCCGGAGGCTCAGGCCTGCGGCGGCAGAGCGGCGATCATCGGGTCGTCCTTCTCGATGAGACCCATCTTCGCGGCGCCGCCGGGCGAGCCGAGGTCGTCGAAGAACTCGACGTTGGCGCGGTAGTAGTCGCTCCACTCCGTCGGCACGTCGTCCTCGTAGTAGATCGCCTCGACGGGGCAGACCGGCTCGCACGCGCCGCAGTCGACGCACTCGTCCGGGTGGATGTAGAGCGACCGCTTGCCCTCGTAGATGCAGTCGACAGGACATTCCTCGATGCACGCCTTGTCCTTGACGTCCACGCACGGCTGGGCGATCACGTAAGTCACGACCGAGTACCTTTCTGGGTTCGTCCGGACCCGGCCCGGCGAGGGGCGAGGTCATGACAGGGACATGCACGACTAGTATCGCTCAGGTCGGGCGGTGCCCGACCCTCTCTGACCAGCCCGTGGACGAACGTCACACGACCCGAGGAGCCGCCGCGTGCCCGACTCGCCCTGGACGACGTGGGCGCCGGGGACGCGGGTCGTCGTCCGCCGCAGGCTCTCGCCCGACGACGCCGCCGCCGCGGGCAAGCCCCTCACCGACGTGATCGGGGTGGTCGTGGAGACCACCGCGACCACGCTCGTGCTGCGCGAGGACGCGGGCGGCAGCGCCCCGCCGCACCGCGGCCACGGCCCGCGCGACGACGCCCCTCCCCTGGTCTCCGTGCCGCTCGACGCGATCGTGGCCGGCAAGCCGGTCCCGCCGCGGCCGCCGCGACGGCCCGCGTCGCGCCCGGACTGACGACCGGGCCCGACGGGCGACCGGTCGACGGGGCCTCGCGACGGGGCCCGGCGACGACGTGACCCGCCCCGGGCGACGCCGGGACCGCGGTCGCACCTCAGGCGACGACGACCGCCCGGTCCTCGACGTCCACGACGACGGCGCCGCGCGCCCCCGCCGCGGTGAGCGTCTCGCGCCAGGTGCCCGCGTCGTCGAGGTCGACGCGCACGGGCTCGCCGGTGCCGCCCGTCGCGGCGCGCACCGGGTCGGGCCGGTCGAAGAACTCCCCCACGGGCGCGTTGGTCTCCAGCGCGCGCACGAGCTGCTCGAGGTCGCGCACGACGACGCGCAGCGCGGACGCCACCCACGCGGCGTTGTCCGTGACCATGGCCTCGGTCCGGCGCGGGTCGGTGCGCCCCACGCGCGTCGCGTCGCGGAAGCTGCCCGCGGCGAGGCCCAGCGCGACGTCGCGCACGGGCGCGTCGGCGACGACGCCCAGGAGCTCGGTGGCCAGGACGTGCGGGACGTGGCTGACCAGCGCGGTGGACTCGTCGTGGACGTCGTCGGTGAGCACGTGCACCGTGCCGCCGAGCGGGCCCGTGACGAGCCGCAGCACGGTCGTGAACGCGTCCGGTCGCGTGGTCGCGTCCACCGTCACGGCCCAGCGCGCGCCCACGAGCATCGCGGGGTCCGACGCCTCGAAGCCCGAGTGCTCGGTCCCGGCCATGGGGTGCACCCCGACGTACCGGGCGTCGAGCCCTGCGGACCGGACGGCGTCGCGCACCGCGCCCTTGACGCTGCCGACGTCCGTCACGACCGTCGCGCCCCGCACGTGCCGGGCGACGTCGGCCGCCACCGCCCGCATGGCGCGCAGCGGCACGGCGAGCACGAGGACGTCCGGCTCGTCGGCGCAGACCTCCGCGACGTCGCCGACCACGCGCAGGCCGACGGCGCGCGCCGCCGCGCGCGTGGTCGCCGTGGCGTCGTAGCCGGTCACCTCGACCCCACGGTCGTGCAGGAGCCGGGCGACCGAGCCGCCGACGAGACCGAGGCCGACGACGCCGACACGGACCACCGCGCGGGACGTGCCCGGCTCCGGCGCGGCACCCGCGGCGGTCACCACAGCAGCCCCGACGCGAGGCCTGCCGCGTCGGTCGACGCGTCGACGCTCCCGACCGGGACGTGCGCGGCGTCGACGTCGGCGCGCACCGCCCCGTCGAGCTCGCCGCGTGCCGGGACGACCCCAAGCGTCTTGAGCGCGTCCCCGGCCCGGACGAGGTCCTCCAGGACCGCGCGCACCGGCGCGTCCCAGGGCGCGCCGTCGACCACGAGGACGAACGCGTAGGTGCCCGCGACGGCCTTGAGCGGCCGGGTGATGAGGCTCGAGAGGTTGACGCGCCGCGCGCCGAAGGACTGGGTGATGCGCGCGAGCACCCCCGGTCCCGTGACGACGGGCGTCACCGCGAGCATCGTGCGCCACGTCGTCTCGCCGCTGCTGCGTGCCCGGCCGAGCGCCGCGGCGGCCTCTGCACGTGGCGCCAGCACGAGGAACCGGGTGCGCGCGCCCGCGAAGTCCTCGACCGCGCGCTCGACCGTCTCCAGGCCGTAGAGCTCACCGCAGATCGTCGGGCCGAGGGCGACCTGGTGCGGGCCGGCGTCGCGGCACGCCGCGGCGTTCGACGACGCCGCGACCGGGACGAGGCCCGTCCGGCGCACGAAGCCCTGGCACTGCGCGAGGCCGTGCGGGTGCGCCGTCACCTCGGTGAGGTCGCCGTGGCCCGGGCGCGCGAACGCGTCGAACGAGATGTCGAGCACGACCTCGTCGACCGCGACGACGCTCGCGCTCCCGACGATCGCGTCGAGCGAGGGCACGACGTACCCCTCGACCGTGTTCTCGATCGCGACGACGCCCCGCTCGTGCTCGCCCGCGGCCACGCCCGCGAAGACGTCCGCGACGGTCTCGCGGGCCGCGAGCCCGGCACCCACCGGGCCGTGCTCGGCCGACCACGCGGCCGCCGCCTGGTGGGTGAACGACCCCTCGGGGCCGAGGTATCCGACGCTCACGCGTGGACGGGGTCGGGGGCGGTCGCCCAGCGCGGCTCGAGCGCGTCCGGGCCGGGCACGAACTCCTGCCCGGGCAGGACCGCGAGCACCCGGTGCGCGACGCCCCGCTCCCCGAACCCCGTGACGAGGGCGTCGAGCGTCGTCGCGTCAGGGCACGAGAACGCGCAGAAGAAGATGTGCGGCCCCGCCTGCGAGCGGTGGCTGCGCAGGTGCTGCAGGTCGATCCCGGCGGCGGCGACGAGCGCGAGCGTCTCCTGGAGCGAGCCGCGGTGGTCGTCCCGAGGCCCGAACGCGAGCCACACCTGGGCGACGCCCTCCGCCCGCGGCGCCGCGTCGCGGCTCTCCAGCAGCCCGTACCAGACGGGCGCGCCCTCGCCGAGGAGCTCGCTCCCCGGGAGCTCGGCGTAGCCGAGCGCGGCGAGCGGCCCGTGGGCCACCGAGCGCTCCACGACGAGGCTGCCGTCGGCGCCGGCGAGCGCGACCCGCTCCTCCAGCGTGGTGCGGGTCGGGACGAGCGACGGGCTGACGCCCATCGTGCGCAGCACGTGGCGCCGGTCGCGCATGCCCGCCTCGTCGACCACCACGTGCCCCGTCAGGTCGCGGGCCGCCGTCGACCGCCCGACCCAGACCCACTGCGACGGCACCGCCGACGCGCCGGTCAGGACGAGCGACGGCGGCGCCGCGAGCAGCGCGCGCTCGAGCTCGTGCGACGGCTGTGCCGGGTGGCCCAGGTGCACGACGGCGGCCAGCGCGTCGATGCTCGCGACGGTCGACAGCGTCGCCGTCGTCGACCCGAGGTCGAGCAGCGCCTCCGTCGGGTCGCCGTCGACCCATCCCGCCGCCGTGGCCGCGAGCAGCGCCTGCGCTCCCGACTCCCGTTCGCTGCGTCCGAGCATGGGACCTCCGTGGTGTGTGGGTGGACCGGGTCTACTCGCAGACGACCGCGTTGTCCGGCTTGTAGGTCCACCGGTAGGACTCGTCCTTGACGAGCTCGCCCTCGTGGTAGACCTTGCGGTAGTTCGTGATGGAGAAGCCGGGGCTGCCCGCGGGCGTCGGGGCGCAGTCGGCGCCCGAGTGCGTGACGGTCGTCGGCTGGACCACGTTCGACTTGCCGCTCGACGACGTCTCGACGTCGTAGTACTTGGTGCTCCAGACCGCGACGTGCAGCTGGCCGCCGCCGACCCAGGACTGCATGAGGACGCCGTACGGGGTGTCGTTCTTGAACTTCATGTCGATCGAGCCCACGAAGATCGTCGCCTCGCGGCCCGCGGGGTAGCGCTCGAACCAGTAGCTGTGCGGGCGGTGCTCGACGTCCTCGAGCCCCGCGAAGAAGCCCGCGTTGTACGTGGTCGTGGCCATCTGCGACAGGCCGCCGCCGACGCCCTCGGTGTGGCGCCCGCTCTCGACGATGCCGGCCGCGTAGTAGCCGCCCTCGAGCGTGATGGGCGAGAGCGTGTCGACGAGCGAGAAGGTCTCCCCCGGCTTGACGAGCGTCCCGTTCACCTTCTCCGCCCCGCGCTGCAGGTTCGCGGTGCGGACGGGGACGTTGGGGACGGGCGTCGAGAACTCCGACACCTTCTCCTTGATCCCCAGCGCCTCGAGCGCCGCGACCGACTGCTCCGGGTCCGACTCGACGAGCTCGACCGTCGCCGTGCGCTCGTCGCCCGAGGCGGCCGTCGTGACGGCCGTCGCGATGGCCGCCGGGTCGATCGTCGTGCCGGGCTGGCCGCCTTCGATCACCGGCGCGCCGTCCCGGAAGACGAAGTGCGCGTCGTCGGCCGCCGTGAGCAGGTCGTTCGTCCGGTCGACCACGGACTGCACGAGCGCCGGGCCGTCGAAGGTCAGGGTGAGGACGCCGTCCGTCGCCGCGAAGGAGGCGGCCGCGGCGAGCGCCTCGGGGGGCAGCTCCGGCGACTGGCCGCCGACGGAGACGACGACGGGCGCGGACACGACCTTCTCCGCCAGGGCGAGCGCGGCGTCCGTCTCGTCCTGCGTGATCGTGGGCTCGACGGGCTCGGTGGGCAGCTCGACCGGCCCGTCGGTGACGAGCCAGCTCTCCGTGATGGTCGCGGGCACCTCGTCCGTGACGAGCGCCGAGCCGTCCGCGGCCGGCGTGCTCGTGGGCGCGCCGTCGACGAACTGCACGGCCCCGTCCACGGGCTCGATCTCGAGGCTGCCGCGCAGCGCCTCGACCTGGGCGTCGAGGGCCGCGTCGTCGACCGTGACCAGCGGCTCCGCGTCCTTGCCGCCGAACAGGTGCTGCCACAGGCGCGCCGGGTTCATCGAGAACGACGTGAGCTCCTCGGCCGTCCCTGCGGCGTCGAAGGTCAGGCCCGCCGTCCCCGGGTCGAGCGTCGTGCTCGCCTCGCCCGCGGCGAGCGTGATCGGCTCGGCCGCGCGCGGCCCGAGCTCCGACTCGAGCCGGTCCTCGGCCGCCGTCCGGGACAGGCCACCGACGTCGACGCCGGCGACGCTCGTCCCGCTCGGGACCTTGTCGGAGTAGAACCACTGGGCGCCGGTGTACAGGCCGCCCAGGACCAGGACGGCGATCCCCGTCCACAGCAGCCCGCGGGCCCAGCCGCGCCGCGGCCCGTCCTCGTCGAAGCCCTCGAAGGGCGAGGCCTCGCGCGAGTCGTCGGGCGGGACCGGCGTGAACGCGCTCGGTGCGGCGGTCCCCGCGGCAGTCGCCGACGCCGTCGCACCGGGGCCCTCGGCCGGGGCCCCCGCGGGGGCCTCCGCCGGAGCGGTCGCGCCGGCGGCGTCCGGCGCCGGGCTCGCCGGCTCGTCGGGGGACGCGGGCGACAGGATCGACGTGCGCACGACGGGCGCGGGCCGCGACCACGGGTCGACGGGCGGGATCACCTGCGTCGCGTCGGGCGCGGCGTCGCTCCCCTCGCCCGCGGGACGAGCCGGGCCGTCCGCCGGCGTCGGCACCACGGGCACGACGGCGGTCCGCTCGGCCACGCGCTCGTCGGCCGGGGCTCCCCCGGCCGCGGCGGCCGACCGGTCGGCCGACGTCGGGTCCTCCGGTGTCGCGCTGCTCGCGGACGAGGCGTCCGCGGCCGCCGCGACCGAGGCCGTGTCGTCCGGGGCGTCGGCCTGTGCGCCCGGTGCGGGGACGAGCACCGCGGGGACGTCCGGGTCGAACGCAAACACGCGCGGGACGTACGGCTCCTCGTCGGCCTCGTCCGCGCCGCTGACGCCGGCAGCGCCGACCGTCCCCGGGCTGCTCTCGGCCGTGGTGCCGCCGCCCGCGGTGCCGACAGGGACCGGGCCTGCGGCAGCGCCGGCGACCGGCGCGTCGAAGGTGGTCGACGTCGGCTCGCCGCTCGCCTCGGTCGGGTCGGCCGTCGACCCGCCCAGCGCGGACGCGTCCGCGACGGGCGACTCCGCGACGGGCGACTCCGCGACGGGCGACTCCGGACCGCTCTCGACCGGGGTGTCCTGGGCGTCGGGCTCGACGGCGGCGCTCGCCGGAGCACCGGCGTGCGCGTCCGTCCCGGTCGTCGCGCGGGTCTCGGCGGGGGCCTCGTCCGCTACAGAGGCGGGCGTCGTCGCGTGAGTGGCCGGGCTCGCGTCCACGGCGTCCGACGACGGGGCCGGTGCCAGGCTCGCGTCGTCCGGCACGGCGGAGCCCTGCTCCGAGGCGGCGGTGGGCTGCGCGGCCGTCTGCTCGGGGGCCGCGACAGGCTCCGAGGTCACGAGCGGCTCCGCAGCGGCGAGCGGCTCCGCAGCGGCGACCGGCTCCGAGGAGGCGACCTCCGGGCGGCTCTCCGCGGCGGGAGAGCCAGCCTCGGACGCGTCGGCGGTGCCTGCGCCGGTGGCCGGCGCGTCGGCCACCGGCTCCACGGAGGTCGGCACGTCGTCCGCCGAGGTCGCGCCGGGTGCGGGGCCGGGCTCGGCCGAGCCGGCACCCTCGGGACCGGGGTCCGCAGGCGCGGCGGGGGCGAGGCCGTCCGGGGCGGTGTCCGTCGACGCGCCCGTCGGCTCGTCCGTCGGGGTAGGAGCACTCGGGGCGACGTCGCCGGACGCGTCGGTGCGCTGCGCGTCGGGGCCGGACGCCGTCTCGGGAGCCGCGGGCTCGACCGTCTCGGCGGGCTCCGGCACGGCGTCCTGAGGGGAGTCGAGATCGGCGTCTCGGTCGGTCGGCTGACCCATCCACTGTCTCCGTGACGAAAGGCGCGCGGCGGTCCGCGCGACGACGAGGGGTGTGCGGGGATCCGCACGGCGAATACTAGCGGGACGCGAGGGGGTTCTCGGGTCCGTCGTGCCTGGTGGGACGCCCGTGCTGGGCCGTGCGGACCGGGCGGTCGCTGAACCACGACCGGGGCAGGAAGGCCGCCGCGGCGACCACGAGCATGCCGCCGTAGATCCAGACGTACCCGACGACCTCGCTCGGGACGAGCACGTCGCCCCCCGGCCCCTCGAGCGAGAGGAGCTGCACGACGACGACCCACCCGATGCCGAAGCCCAGGAGACCCGCCATCCCGCCCCAGGCGCGGGCCAGGGTGGCCGCCGCGAGGACGGTGAGCAGGGCGAGCACGATGCCGAGCCCGGCCCCGCCCGGGAGGTCGACGCCCAGGAGGTGCGCCCGGTGCGCGACCGTGCCGACGAGCCCGACGAGCGCGCCCACGAGCGCGCACGCCACCCCGCGGCCCACGAGCCGCCCCATACCGGTCTCCACGGGCCCCAGGCTAACGCGTGGGTCCGGGCGGGACCTGGTCGCCCGGGAGAGCAGGGCCGGAGGGAGCGTAGAACTCGTGTGAAGGGACGGGCGCCAGCACGTCGTTGCTCAGGGCGTACCACCCGAGCAGCACCGGCTCGCCCCCCGCGGCGGCCGTCACGTGCTGGACCTGCGTCGCGTGCGCGCGCATCGCGCCGAGCACGTCGTCGAGCACGGGCCCCACCGGGACGCTCACGAGCGCGGGCAGCGACGCGTCGGGACGCGCGAGCGGGGGCAGCGCCTCGTCCGGGTCCGGGAGCGTGAGCCGCGCGTCGGCCGCGAGCAGCTCGCGCGCGCCGGGGTGCTCGGCGAGCGCGCGGCGTGCCGCGCGCACCGTGGTCTCGGGGGCGACGACCTGCCACAGCGCGGGCAGCGGATCGCCGTCCGCGGCGAGGAGCTCGAGCGCGCGGACCGTGACGTCGTGCGCCCGGACATGGTCGGGGTGGCCGTAGCCGCCGCCCGCCTCGTACGTCGCCACGACGGCGGGACGCCGGTCCCGGACCACCGCCGCCAGGCGGGCGGCGGCCTCGTCGAGCGGGACGCCGACGAACGCGCGCGGCGGGAGCTGCTCGGTCGCGACCCCGCCGGCCACGCCCGGCGCGACCCAAGCCATCCCCGAGTCCTCGTACCGCACGGTCGCGCCGCCGTCCGACGGCTCGACCGGGCTCGTGACGGTGTCGAGGAAGACGTGGTCCCGCACACCCAGCGCGGCGAGCGCGCGGGCGAGCTCGGTCTCGCGGAACGCCGCGAGCGCGGGCCCGTCGCCCTCGAGGTGCCCGACGCCCGTCGGGTGCGCGGGGGTGTCGATCACCTCGCCCCGCTCTCCTCGCGTGCACGTCACGACGGTGACGGGCTCCCCCGCGCGAGCCCAGGTCGCGAGCAGCGCGCCCGTCGCCAGGGTCTCGTCGTCGGGGTGGGCGTGGACGGCCAGCAGGCCGCCGTCGTGCCCGACGGCGGCCTGCTGGCTCTGCGGGACGGTCACCCCGGGGGTGGCGTCAGGCGCGCTTCGCGCGCGAGACCGCGCGGGCGCGCTCGGTCTGGTCGAGGACGACCTTGCGGATGCGGACGACCTCGGGCGTGACCTCGACGCACTCGTCCTCGCGCGCGAACTCCAGCGACTCCTCGAGCGTGAGGTGGCGCGGCGGGACGAGGTTCTCGAAGTTGTCGGCCGTCGAGGACCGCATGTTCGTGAGCTTCTTCTCCTTGGTGATGTTCACGTCCATGTCCTCGTTGCGCGAGTTCTCGCCGACGATCATGCCCTCGTAGACCTCCTGCGTGGGGTCGACGAAGAACGAGCCGCGCTCCTGGAGGTTGATCATCGCGAACGGCGTCACCTTGCCCGCGCGGTCGGCGACGAGCGAGCCCGTGGTGCGGGTCTCGATCGCGCCGGCCCACGGCTCGTAGCCCTCGGAGATCGACGACGCGATGCCGGTGCCGCGCGTCTCGGTGAGGAACCGCGTGCGGAACCCGATGAGGCCGCGCGCCGGGACCATGAACTCCATGCGGATCCAGCCCGTGCCGTGGTTCGACATGGTCTCCATGCGGCCCTTGCGCTGGGCGAGGAGCTGGGTGACGGCGCCGAGGTACTCCTCGGGGACGTCGATCGTCATGCGCTCCATGGGCTCGTGCGTCTTGCCGTCGATCGTGCGCGTGACGACCTGCGGCTTGCCGACCGTGAGCTCGAAGCCCTCGCGGCGCATCTGCTCGACGAGGATCGCCAGCGCGAGCTCGCCGCGGCCCTGCACCTCCCACGCGTCGGGGCGGTCGGTCGGGAGCACGCGCAGCGACACGTTGCCGACGAGCTCGGCGTCGAGGCGGTCCTTGACCTGGCGGGCCGTGACCTTGTGGCCCTTGCCGCCCTTGCCCGCGAGCGGCGAGGTGTTGATCCCGATGGTCATCGAGATGGCCGGGTCGTCGACCGTGATGAGCGGCAGCGGGCGCGGGTCGTCGGGGTCGGTGAGCGTGTCGCCGATCGTGATGTCCGCGATGCCCGCGACGGCGACGATGTCGCCGGGCCGGGCCTTATCCGTGGGGACGCGGTCGAGCGCCTTCGTCTCCAGCAGCTCGGTGATCTTCACGCTCTGGAGCGTGCCGTCGTGGCGCGCCCACGCGACGACCTGGCCCTTGCGGAGCTCGCCGTTGAAGATGCGCAGCAGCGCGAGGCGGCCGAGGAACGGCGACGCGTCGAGGTTCGTCACGTGCGCCTGGAGCGGCGCGCCCTCGTCGTACGTCGGGGCGGGGATCTTCTCGAGGATCGTCGTGAACAGCGGCTCGAGGTCCTCGTTCGAGGGGAGCTGGCCGTCCAACGGCTGGTCGAGCGACGCGCGGCCGGCCTTCGCGGACGCGTAGACGACCGGGACGTCGAGGATCGCGTCGAGGTCGAGGTCCGGCACGTCGTCCGCGAGGTCGGACGCGAGGCCCAGCAGCAGGTCGGTCGCCTCGGCGACGACCTCGGTGATGCGCGAGTCGGGCCGGTCGACCTTGTTGACGACGATGATCACCGGGAGCTTCGCGGCGAGCGCCTTGCGGAGCACGAACCGGGTCTGCGGGAGCGGGCCCTCGCTCGCGTCCACGAGCAGCACCACGCCGTCGACCATGGACAGACCGCGCTCGACCTCGCCGCCGAAGTCGGCGTGGCCCGGGGTGTCGATGACGTTGATCGTGATGCCGTCGGGCTCGCCCACCGCGGCGGCCGCCGGGCCGGCGTACCGCACCGCGGTGTTCTTCGCGAGGATGGTGATGCCCTTCTCGCGCTCGAGGTCACCGGAGTCCATGACGCGCTCGTCCACGTGCTGGTGCGCGGAGAAGGCGCCGGACTGGCGCAGCATCGCGTCGACGAGCGTGGTCTTGCCGTGGTCGACGTGGGCGACGATCGCCACGTTGCGCAGGTCGGAGCGCACAGACATCTACGGTTCTCATTTCGTGGGGTACGAGGGGCGACGACGGCCGGCCACCTCAGCGCGCACGACGGCGGGCTCGGCCCGCCGCAGCATCACGGAGCACGGGCCGTCACCCGGGCCCGGCTATCCTACCGGGTCCGCGCTCGGGACACCATGCCCGCCGTCGTGCACCGTTCGGAGGCGCCTCCTCAGGAGGTGCCTCCTCCGGAGGGCGTCTTGCGCCGCGGGCGACGCACGAGCGCGCGCCACCGGTCCGGGCGGTCGGGGTAGAGCTCCTCCCACTGCTCGGAGATCGACTCCGAGACGCGCGTCGTCACGTGCTCCGTGAGCGCGGCGCGCGCCGCGCGCCGCTCGGCGCGCAGGATCGCGGCGTGCTCGACCCGGAGCGCGCGCACCGTGGACACGGCCATCCCGATCATCACCACGGAGAACGGCAGCGCGATGAGGATCGCCGCCGTCTGTAGCGCCTGGAGACCGCCCGCGAGCAGGAGCGCGATGGCCAGCAGGCCGGAGGTGCCCGCCCAGAAGATGCGGCTCCAGGTGGGCGGGTTCGGGTTCCCCCCGCTCGCGAGCATGTCGACGACGAGCGAGCCGGAGTCCGACGACGTGACGAAGAAGATGACGATGAGCACGATCCCCACGACGGCGAGGACGTTCCCGAGGGGCATGCCGTCGAACAGCTGGAAGAGCGCGGTGTCCGTGTCGACCTCGCCGTCCACGAGCATGCTGCCGGGCTCCATGAGCTCGCGGTACAGCGCCGACCCGCCGAACACGGAGAACCAGAGCGTCGTGACGATCGTCGGGACGAGGAGGGTGCCGAGGACGAACTCGCGGACCGTGCGACCGCGCGAGATCCGGGCGATGAACACCCCGACGAAGGGGGCCCAGGAGATCCACCAGCCCCAGTAGAAGATCGTCCACTGCGACTGCCACTCGAGGCCGGCCTGGCCCTGGAAGGCGGTGGTGTCGAACGTGAGACGCACGACGTTCTGCAGGTAGTAGCCGAGCGACTGGACCCACTCGCGCAGGAGGAACAGCGTCGGGCCGAGGACCAGCACGAGCGCCAGGACCACGCCGGCCAGGATCATGTTGCCGTTCGACAGCCACTTGATGCCCTTGCCGAGACCGGACACGACCGAGAGCGTCGCGAGCGCCGAGATCGCCACGATGAGCCCGATCTGCAGCGCCGTGCTCGGCTCGACCACGTCGAGGTAGCCGAGCCCGGCGGAGATCTGGAGCACGCCGAACCCGAGGGACGTCGCGACGCCGAAGACGGTGCCGATGATCGCGACGACGTCGATGACGTCGCCGAGACGCCCCTTCACGCGGTCGCCGAACAACGGCTCGAGCGCCCACCGGATCGACACGGGGCGGCCCTTGCGGTGGATCGCGTACGCGAGCGCGAGCCCGGCGACGACGTAGATCGCCCACGCGTGGATGCCCCAGTGCAGGTAGCTCTGCCCCATCGCGGCCTGCGCGAGCGACGCGTCGCTCCCCTCGACGCCGGGCTTGGGGCTCACGTAGTGCGAGAGCGGCTCGGCGACGCCCCAGTAGACGAGGCCGATGCCCATCCCGGTGGCGAACAGCATCGCGAACCACACGGGCAGGCGGAAGAGCGGGGTCTCCTCGTCCTTGCCGAGCACGATGTCGCCGAACCGGCTCAGGCCCATCCACAGCGAGAAGACGACGAAGCCCGCGACCACGATCACGTAGTACCAGCCGAAGGCGCCGATGACGTCGGTCTGGAGCGTGTCCAGCACCGCCGTGACGGTGTCCGTGAAGAGCACCGTGAGCAGGACGAAGACCAGGATGATCCCCGCCGCCGGGTAGAAGACGCGCGGGTCCGGCCGGCCCGTCCGGGGGGCGTCGGGGTCGTGCGAGGACACGACCGGCGCGGAGCCGGTGCCCGGCCCGACGGCGTCCGTCACCCCGGCGTCGGACGTCGCGGCGTCGGTCGTCGCGGCGTCGGTCGTCACGGCGCCCTCGTCGCGGGGCGCGTCGGCCCCTCCCCCGTCGGGCGCTGGCGCGGCCTCCTCGTCACGTGCTGGCTCGCGGGGCGTCTCGTGGTGCGGGGCGTTCATGGCCTCAAGGCTTGTCGGACGCGCGGGCCCCGGCAACCGGAACGCCCGCCCCGGCAGCAGCAGCAGCGCCGGTCCTGGCAGCCGGAACGCCCCGGGGGCGGCCGCGTGCGCGGCCGCCCCCGGGACGTCGTGAGGGCTCTGCGAGCCGTGGAGCGTGCGGTCAGAAGCCGGCGCCGGCGGTGGGCGGGGCGCTGCGCTCGTGGTCCACGTCCTCGCGCGCCGCCGCGAGCGCGCGCTCCTCGTCCGCCAGCGAGGACACCTCGTCGTTCGCGATGTCGCGGGCGGCGGCCTCGAGGAGGGCGTCGCGCGCGGCGCGGCGCTCGCGCTGCGCGGCCGGGTCCGGGACGGGGACGGCGGCGAGCAGGCGCTGCGTGTACGCGTGCTTCGGCTCGTGCACGATCTGCGACGTGTCGCCCACCTCGACGAGCTTGCCCTTGTGCATCACGGCGATGCGGTCGGACAGCAGCTCCACGACCGCGAGGTCGTGCGAGATGAACAGGCACGCGAACCCGTGCTCGCGCTGCAGGTCGGTGAACAGGTCGAGGACCCTCGCCTGGACCGACACGTCGAGGGCCGACGTCGGCTCGTCCGCGACGAGCAGCTTCGGCTCGAGCGAGAGCGCCCGCGCGATGCCGACGCGCTGGCGCTGACCGCCCGAGAGCTCGTGCGGGTAGCGGTTGCGCATGGCCCGGGGAAGCTCGACCTGGTCGAGCAGGCGCTCGACCTCGCGGCTGAGCTCCTTGCCCTTGACGCCCTTGTGCAGCATGAGCGGCTCGCCGATCGACTCGCCGATGGGCAGGCGCGGGTTGAGCGACGACCCCGGGTCCTGGAAGACGATGCCGACCTCGGTGCGCAGCGGCCTGAGGTCCTTGGGCCGGGCGCCCACCATGTCCGTCCCGACGATCTTCAGCGAGCCGCCCGTGACGGGCAGCAGACCCACGGCCGCGCGGCCGATCGTCGTCTTGCCGGAGCCGGACTCGCCGACCAGGCCGACGACCTCGCCCTGGTGGATCTGGAGCGAGACCTCGTCGACCGCCCGGAACGCCGCCTGCCGGCCGCGGCCCGGGTACTCGATGACCATGTCCTGCGCGTCGAGCACGAGCGGCCGCTCCGGGACCGGGGCGCCCGCGGGCACGCGGTCCGTGGCGGTCGTCGTGCCGCGCTTGGAGCCGAGGTGCGGCACGGCCTCGAGGAGGCGCACCGTGTACGGGTGCTGCGGGTTGCCGAAGATCTCGGCCGACGTGCCGCGCTCGACGACCTGGCCGTCCTTCATGACCATGATCGAGTCCGCCATGTCGGCGACCACGCCCATGTCGTGCGTGATGAGGATGATCGCCGCGTCGACGCGGTAGCGCAGGTCGCGCAGGAGCTTGAGGATCTCCGCCTGGACCGTGACGTCGAGCGCCGTGGTGGGCTCGTCGGCGACGAGGAGCTTCGGGTCGCACGCGAGGGCCTGCGCGATCATCGCGCGCTGGCGCTGACCGCCGGAGAGCTGGTGCGGGTACGCGTCGAACCGGCGCTCGGGCTCGGGGATCTCGACGAGCCGCAGGAGCTCGATCGCGCGCTTCTTCGCGTCGGCGGGGCCGACGTTGAAGTGCGTCCGGATGGTCTCGACGATCTGGAAGCCCACCGTGTAGACGGGGTTCAGCGCCGTCATCGGCTCCTGGAAGATCATGGAGATCTCCTTGCCGCGGACGTGCCGCAGCGAGCCGTGCGACATGCCGATGAGCTCGCGGTCGCCGAGCTTCGCCGAGCCGCTGGCGCGGCCGTTCGGCGGGAGCAGGCCCAGCAGCGCGAGCGACGACTGGGACTTGCCCGAGCCGGACTCGCCGACGATCGCGAGGACCTCACCGGAGTGGAGGTCGTAGCTCACGTCCGCGGCCGCGGGGTACCAGGCCTTGTCGACGTAGAAGTCCACGCCGAGGTTGCGCACGGTCAGCACGGGGCTGCCCTGGCGCGCGGCCGGGGCCGCGGGAGACGTCTCGATGGCCACGCTGATCAGTGTCCTTCCTGCTGGAGCCGGCGCTCGTGGCGCCGCGACTCTGCGAGCATGGGCGCATGGGTCCCACGCTGGTCTTCCGTTCGACGTACGGCCGAGTTCTCACGGTGGCGACGGGCGTCGTCGCCGTCGCCCTGGGCGTGAGCACGGCCCTGACGGGGGACGTCGGCGCGGTCGTCGGCGCACTGGTGCCCGCCGCGCTCGTGACGTACCTCGTCTGGATGCTGTTCTGGCGTCCCGCCGTCGAGGTGTCCGACGGCGGGGTCGAGGTCCGCAATGTCACGCGCACCGTGCACGTGCCGTGGACGGCGTACGAGGGCGTCGACACCCGCTACTCGCTCGAGGTGCGCTACGCCGGCGGACGCGTGACCGCGTGGTCCGCGCCCCGCTCGAGCGGCACGGCCCGCTGGCTGCGCAGCTCGCGACGGCGCGCCGTCGGCCAGGAGCAGGTGGTCACCGGCGCGAGCGCCGAGGCCGTGGCCGACGCCGTGACGCAGCGCCACGCGATGCTCGCGGCGGCCGGCCACCTCGACCGGGCGGTCCAGGGCGCCCCCGGCGCCCGCACGACGTGGCACGTCGTGCAGCTCGCCGTGCTGGGCGCGCTCGCGGTGGGGACGGTCGTGGCGCTCACCGTCTGACCGCGGCGCGCCGCGCCGCCCGAGAGGTCCACGACCTCCCGGGCGGGCGGCGACGACGGCGGTCATCAGCTGGCCCCGGCCTCGCCGGTCGCGCTCGGCGCCGTGGCGGCCGTCGGGCGGGCGACGCGCTTCGCACGGGCCATCTTGCGCTCGGAGGGGATGCGCTTCTGACGGGGGTCGAACGCGTCACGCAGGCCGTCACCGATGAAGTTGACGCACAGCGCGATGGCGACGATGAACAGACCCGGCCACCAGAACAGCCACGGACGCGTCGCGAACGCCTCCTGGTAGTCGCTGATGAGCTTGCCGAGCGAGGTCGCAGGCGCCTGGATGCCGACGCCGAGGTAGCTCAGCGCGGTCTCCAGCAGGATCGCCGAGCTCATGAGCAGCGTGACGTTGACGATGATCACGCCGACCGCGTTCGGCAGCATGTGCTTGAAGATGATCCGCCCGTCGCTCGCACCCGCGACGCGGGCGGCGTCGACGAACTCGCGCTCGCGCAGCGAGAGGAACTCGCCGCGCACGAGGCGCGCGAGCGGCGGCCACAGCACGAGCCCGAGGAACGCCCCGAGGATGAGCGCGTTGCTGCCGCCCGAGAGCAGGGCCAGCACCGCACCGATGACGATGACCGGCATCGTGATGATGAGGTCCGTGAACCGCATGAGCCACGAGTCGGTACGACCGCGGTAGTACCCGGAGAGCGCCCCGACGAGGACGCCCGCGATCGTCGCGATGACGCCGACGGAGAGCACGACGAGCAACGAGGTCTGGGTGCCCTGCATGACGCGGGCGAACACGTCACGACCTGCCTCGTCCTGGCCGAAGATGTGCGCCTCGGACGGTGCACCGCCGTTGACCAGGGGGTACGTGGAGCCCTGCCCGGACGGCTTGTAGGCGTACCAGCCCTGCCAGCCGCCGATGCCGATCGAGGTGATCGCGAGCGCGACGATGCCGACGAGCACGACGAGCGCGACCACGGCGCCCTTGTGGTGGAAGAAGCGACGGCGGACGATCTGGCCCTGGGACAGGCCCTCGACCTCGCGCAGCTCGATCTGGTTCTCGACCGCGCCGCTCTGCGACGCGTCGTTCGGTGTGTTGGTCATGCGTTCACCCGGATCCGCGGGTCGAGGGCTGCGTAGATGAGGTCAGCCACGATGTTGGCGATGATGGCGAGGGCCGCGACGATGACGAGGTACGCCATGACGGGGTCGATCTCGCCGCGTTGCAGCGCGTTGAGGAAGAGCAGGCCCATGCCGGGCCGGGCGAACACCTTCTCGGTGATGATCGCGCCGCCCAGGAGCGTGATGACGTCGATCGGGACGATCGTCGCGAGCGGGATCAGCGTGTTGCGGAACCCGTGGCGCATGACGACGGTCCGCTCCGGCAGACCCTTCGCCCGCGCCGTGCGGATGTAGTCCTGGCTCATCACCTCGAGCATGCTCGCGCGCGAGTAGCGGGTGTACCCGGCGAACTGGATGAGCACGAGCGCGATCGTCGGGAGCAGCAGGTGGGTGTACTGGTCCAGGACCTGCACCCAGAAGTTGCCGCCGAGGTTCGGCGTGCTGTTGCCGATCGTCGGGATGGGCCGGCCGTTGATCGCCGGTGCGCCGAAGTACGCGGGCCAGACCGACATCACCTTGTCGACGAAGACCATGGACCCGACGAGGAACGCGGTGATGGCCGCAGCACGCGCGGACACCCCCTTGTCGGGACCGCCCCACGCGTACCCGACCCCGATGCCGACGCCGACGGTGACCACGGCGAGCACCAGCACGATCCACCAGTTGTCGACCTGCTTGAGGACCGACTGGATCGGGAAGTAGACGACGACCCCGATCAGGACGGTGGTGAGCGACGCATAGAGCGCGCGGCGGTTCTTCAGCCCCGAGACGAGCGCGGTGATGGCGAAGGCCAGCGCGGCACCCGTGACGACGATGATGACCGGGCCGAGGTTCGGCTTCTCCCACCAGCCGGAGAGCTGCAGGTAGAGCAGCGCGAGCGCGCTCGCCGCGAAGCCCAGGCCGAAGACCGTGAGCCGCCGCCGCGCGGTCCCGCCGAAGGCGAGGGACCACAGCAGGCCGGAGATCGCGCCGATGCCGACGATCACGAGGATCGAGAGGTTCGGGTCGCGGAGGAAGTCGTTGAAGCCGATCGCGCCCCACTGCTTGAGCAGGACGGCGACCCAGAAGGCCGGGAGGGAGTAGAGCACGAACGAGACGAAGATCGTCAGGTAGTCGAAGGTGCTGTACTGCCGCAGCGCGCTGACGATGCCGACCATGACGCCGAAGACCACGGCGAGGACGGTCGCGGCGGCGACGAGCTGGATCGTCGAGATGACGGCGCCCTGGAGCAGCGTCGAGACGGACTGGCCACTCTGCCAGGCCGTGCCGAGGTCGCCGGTGACGAAGTCGCCGAGCCACTTGAAGTAGCGGATCACCGACGGGGTGTCGAGATCGAGGTCGGCGGTGCGCTGGGCGATCAGCTCGGCCTTGTTGGGCTTCGTGCTCGACTCGAGATCCGCGAAGATGTACGGCCGGATCGCGGCGTCGACGAGCAGGTACATCGCGAACGTGGACACGAGGAGGGTCGCCAACCCTGCCAGCACACGCCGCGAGATGAAGGAGAACATCGGAGGTCTTACCTCGCTGGTCGGTAGGGACCCCGGGTCAGGGGCCGGTCGATTCTACGCGCGGGTCTCGCGTGGTCGTGAACCGAGGGCCCGGGACGCCGCGGGTCTGGGCGTCGGGGCGGGTGCACGCGAGGACCGGGGGCCCCGGGCGGACAGCCGCCGGGACCCCCGGTCTCACACCTGGACGGCCCTGCCGCCGCACGGGGCAGCGGCAGGTCGCGTCAGGGACTCAGGGCACTCAGCCCTCGAACGTCCAGTTCCAGAACCCGTGGAAGATCGTCGGGCTGATCGTGATCGACTCGACGCCCTTCAGGTTCTCGTCCCAGCCCTGGATGGCGGGGAACTGGAAGATCGTCACGCCGAAGCCGTCGGCCCAGAGGTTCTTCTCGACCTCGAGCTGGAGCTGGAACTGCTCCTCCGGGTCGGTCGAGACCTGGAGCTTGTCGAGCGCGGCGTCCACGGCGGGGTTGTTGTACTTGCCGTAGTTGTTGACGCCCGGGTTCGGCGCCCAGCGGAAGTTCGCGTCCGACTCGGTGACCGCGGTCGAGGTCGACTGCCAGCCGAAGAGCGACGCGTCGTACTGGTCCTGGCCGGTGGCGAGGAGCGTGCCCCACTCGGCGGCCGGGCGGCCCGTGTCGACGATCTCGAAGCCGGCCTGCGCCGCCGTGTCGGTGATGAGCGCGAGCTCGTTCACGCGACGCGTGTTCTCGTTGTTGTACGCGAAGCGCACCTGGACCGGGGTGGCGACCCCGGCGTCGGCGAGCAGCTGCTTCGCCTTCTCGATGTCACCGGCCGGCGGGTAGAAGTCCGAGCCGTTCTCGGCGACCATCTGGTCGTAGTTCGGCGAGCCCGGGAGCAGGATGTTCGAGTTGCGCACCTCGGCGTCCGGGTTCAGCGGCTTGATGAGGTTGTCGACGATCGTCTGGCGCGGGATCGTCAGCAGGAACGCCTGGCGCACGGCCTTGGCCTTCTCGGCGTCGCCACCGTAGGAGTTGGCGTCGAACGGGCCGCCGTTCTGGAAGACCAGGTCGACGTGCTCGTACGTGCCCTCGATGCCCGAGTGCGTCTCGACGCCGTCGAGGCCCTCGAGCGCCGTGCGGACGTCCGCGGAAGCCTGCGGGCCGATCAGGTCGACCTCACCGTTCTCGAGCGCCTGGACCTGAGCCATCGGGTCGTCGATGTACCGGACCGTGATGGTCTCGACCGAGCCCTTGTTCTTGCCCTTGAAGTCCGGGTTCGCCTTGAGCGTGAGGTACTGGTTCTCCTTGTACTCCTCGAGCGTGTATGCGCCGTTGGAGACGTAGAGCGAGGGGTCCTCGGGGAGCGAGGTGAACTCGAAGCCCTCGTTCCAGAACTTCGAGATCTTCGCCAGCGCCGCGGTGTCGTTGTTGAGGATCGCGTCGCGGACGGCGGCCTTGGCCTCCTCCGGGTCCTCGATCTCGAGCGCCTTCTGGCCCACGACGTGCGCCGGGACGAACTCGTTCGTCCAGCTGAGCTCCCAGTCACCGAACGGCTTGTCGTACACGACGGTGATCGACTTGTTGTCGTCCGAGATCTCGGGGTTCTGCGAGATGAGCGCGACGCCCGGGTCCGAGCCGTCGAAGTAGACACCGGCGTCCACCTCGGCCTGGTTCGTGACGTTGCCCTCTTCGTCCGTCTGGGCCTCGACCGTGTTGAACTTGCCGGACTGACCGGCCCAGTCCAGCAGGATCTCCGTCGCGTCGACCGGCGTGCCGTCCGACCACTTGGTGTCGTCGCCGAACGTGTACTTCACCGTCAGCGGGTCGTCCGAGAGCTTCTCGTACGTGCCGAACGACTCGTCCTTGACGATGTTCAGGTCGGCGTCGTAGTAGCTGAAGCCCGAGTTGAGCATGTAGTTGATGACGGCGTTCTGCGTCGCGTTGCCGTTCTGGGAGCTCAGGTTGAGCTCGTTGAGCGGGGCCTCCCACGCGACGGTGACGGCGGTCGCGGTGTTGATGCCCGCGTCGTCGCCGCCGTCGGTCTCGCCCTCACCCGACGTGCCGCTGCACGCCGAGAACAGCAGCGCCCCCGTGACCGTCACGGCCAGGGCGGCACTCGTGCGCCTGATCTTCAATGTTCCTCCTCCAAGGGATGGTGGGCGCGGACGAGCGGACGTCGATCGCCCCTCGGCCGCCCCGTCCGTCGCACGCTCGCCCTGCGGCCGGCGCGCGTGGACGGGCATGCCCACCACGGTTTGGGCCCACGCTACCCAGCAAGTTGCGAAGGATCTCCCCCTTGCCCGGTTGCGGCAGGTGATCGTTACCGAGTTGATACTGGCCGGTACGGGCGCGTTTCCGGGCCGCGACGGCCGGGAAACATGCGCGAAACCTCCGGCCCCGGACGCACGGACGCCCGCCGCGTCTCACGATGCGGCGGGCGTCCAGGGCTGTGACCTGCGTCTCAGACGTTGAAGCGGAACTCCACCACGTCGCCGTCGGCCATGACGTAGTCCTTACCCTCCACGCGCGCCTTGCCCGCGGCGCGCGCCGCGGCGACGGAGCCGGTCTCGACGAGGTCCTCGAACGAGACGACCTCCGCCTTGATGAAGCCGCGCTCGAAGTCGGTGTGGATGACCCCGGCCGCCTGGGGAGCAGTCCACCCCTTGTGGATGGTCCACGCGCGCGCCTCCTTGGGCCCGGCGGTGAGGTACGTCTGCAGGCCGAGCGTGTCGAACCCGACGCGCGCGAGCTGGTCGAGGCCTGCCTCCGCCTGCCCCGACTCCGCGAGCATCTCCTTCGCCTCGTCGGGCTCGAGCTCGACGAGCTCGGACTCGAACTTCGCGTCGAGGAAGATCGCCTGGGCGGGTGCGACGAGCGCGCGCAGCCGCGCCTGGAGGTCCTCGTCGGCGAGGCCCGCGTCGTCGGTGTTGAAGACGTAGATGAACGGCTTCGCCGTGAGGAGCTGCAGGCTCGCGACGTCCGCGAGCTCGAGGCCCGCGGCGGCCGCGCCCTGGAAGAGGGTCGTGCCGGCCTCGAGGACCGCCTGCGCCTTCTGGGCCGCGTCGAGGAGGGCGGCGTCGCCCTTCTTGATCCGGACCTCCTTCTCGAGGCGCGGGACCGTCTTCTCGAGCGTCTGGAGGTCGGCGAGGATCAGCTCGGTGCTGATCGTCTCGATGTCGCCCTCGGCGTCCGTCGAACCCTCGACGCGGACGACGTCCGGGTCGGAGAACGCGCGCGTCACCTGGCAGATGGCGTCGGCCTCGCGGATGTTCGCGAGGAACTTGTTGCCGAGCCCCTCCCCCTCGCTCGCACCCTTGACGATGCCCGCGATGTCGACGAACGACACCGTGGCGGGCAGGACGCGCTGGCTGCCGAAGATCTCGGCGAGCTTGTCGAGGCGCGGGTCCGGGAGGGACACGACGCCGACGTTCGGGTCGATCGTCGCGAACGGGTAGTTCGCGGCGAGTACCTGGTTGCGCGTCAGGGCGTTGAAGAGGGTGGACTTGCCGACGTTGGGCAGGCCGACGATGCCGATAGTGAGTGCCACGTCGGCCGAGTCTACGGGCCGGGACCGCAGCGCGCGGTCCCGGCCCGCGCGTCAGGCGTACGACAGCACGCGCTGGAGCAGCTCGGGCGCCCGGCGGTCGTAGGTGCGGGCACCCCACCGCACGCCGAGCACGAGCACCACGGCACCCACGACCACGCCGACCGCGAGGGTGACCCACCCGAGGACGGGCAGGTCGGCGACGATCGCGATGACGCCCGGGACGAGGAACGGGAGCGACAGCGCCAGGACGAGGAGCATCGCGACCGTCTGGGCGACGAGGGTCGCCATCGCGGCGCCCTGCGGCTGCTTGAACGGGCTGTCGCCCGGCTTGGGCACCGGGTAGAGCAGGCGCGCCGACGTCGCGCTCGAGATGCCCGTCGAGGTGAGCAGCACGCCTGCGGTGAGCCCGAGCAGCGCGGGCAGCGCGTCCCAGCGCCCGGCCACCGCGACGGAGACCACGGCGAACAGCAAGGACACGGCGCCGCCGGCGACGAGCACGGGGAGTGCCCGGCCCCAGCGGTCCGCCCGCCCCGGGACGCCCGACGACACGTGGAGCGCGAACGCGGTGTGGTCGTAGGCGATGTCGGCCGAGATGGAGAAGCCGAGGATCCACGCCGTGAAGGGAGCGAGCGCGAGGAAGATCTCCGAGCCGGTGCCGCCGCCGACGACGAGCAGCACGACGGGGATGAGCGGCACGACCGCGATCGACCCGGAGTAGCGCGGGTCGCGCAGCCAGTAGGTGGCCGTGCGTGCGGCGACGGCGCCCGTGGGCGTCGCCGGGAAGCGCGAGAAGAAGCCGAGACCCTTGGCGCGGCCGCCCCCGCCGGAGGTGGGCGGCGTGACGAGGGCGCGCGCGAGCGCCTTGTCCCACACGACCCACGCGACCGCGAGGGTCGCCAGCGCGACGACGAGCCGCGCGAGCGCGAGGCCCCACGCGCCGTCGTGCACCGCGGCGCCGAGCCCCCACGGCGCGCCGAACGGCGTCCAGGCCGCGACGTCGGCGAGGCGCGTCACCATGCCGCGCACCGCGTCGCCGTCGACCGGGCCCCCGCCCAGCTGGGACCCCAGCCACGCGAACGCGGGCCCGATGAGGACGAGCGGCACGAACGCGGCGATCGTCACGACCTCGCGGTAGCGCCGCGACTCGAGCAGGGGCGCGAGCGCCGTCGTCGTCGCGCGCGAGCCGACGACGCACAGCGCGACCGCGACGACGGCGCCCACGAGCGCGGCGAGGACCGCGAGGGGCGTGCGCCACCACGCGAACGACGCGCCGAGCGCCGCGAGGGCCGTGACGATTCCCGGGATCGAGACGACGCCCGCGACGGCGAGGCCGGCGAGCAGCCGGCGCTGCGGGATGCCGAACAGCACGAAGCGCTGCGGGTCGAGGGTCGCGTCCACGCCGAACGCGAAGAGCGGGATCACCCACCACCCGAGGACGGCGAGCGCCCCGGCGAGGATCGTGATCGAGCCCGCGAGCGCGGCGTCCTCGGTGCCGAGGACGACCATCCCGACGACGAGCATCCCGACGACGAACAGCCCGTAGAGGACGCCGACGACGAAGCCGATGGTCTGCCACACGCTCCGGCGGAACGAGTTCCCCATGAGCGTGAGCTTGAGCCTTACGAACTGCGCAACCACGCGAGGCCCTCCGTGCTCTGCCGACCGCCCACGAGCTCGACGAACCGGTCCTCGAGGCTCTGGTCGCCGCGCACCGCGTCCACGGTGCCGGCCGCGAGGACGTGCCCGCCCGCGACGACCGCCACGTGGTCGCACATGCGCTGGACGAGGTCCATGACGTGCGACGACACCACGACCGTCCCGCCGCTGGCGACGTAGCCGGCGAGGATGTCGCGGATGTTGGCCGCGGAGACCGGGTCGACGGCCTCGAACGGCTCGTCGAGCACGAGCGTGCGCGGCGCGTGGATGAGCGCGGTCGCGAGCGCGATCTTCTTCGTCATGCCCGCGGAGTAGTCGACGACGAACGTGTTGGCGTCCTTCGCGAGGTCGAGGGCCGCGAGCAGCTCCGTGGTGCGCTCCGCCACCGTGTCGCGGTCCATGCCGCGCAGCAGGCCCGCGTAGGTCACGAGCTGGGCGCCGGTGAGGCGGTCGAAGAGCCGGACGCCGTCGGGCAGGACGCCGAGCTGGCGCTTGCCCGCGACCGGGTCGGCCCACAGGTCCGTCCCGTGGACGTGCGCGGAGCCGGCGTCGGGCCGCAGGAGGCCCGTCGCCATGGAGAGCGTCGTCGTCTTGCCCGCGCCGTTGGGGCCCACGAGCCCGTAGAACGAGCCTGCCGGCACGTCGAGGTCGATGCCGGCGACCGCGATCTTCTCCCCGAAGCGCTTCCACAGGGCGCGCAGGGACAGCGCGGCGGTGGGGTCCGGGGGCGCGGGCTGTCCCGGCGGAGCCGTGGGCCGGGGGTCGGGCGCGACGCCCGGCACGCTGCCGGGGACGGGCGCGCCGGCGGGCGCGACAGGTGGGGCGGGGTGGGGATCGACCATGGCGCCAAGGTAGCCGAGCCCTCGGCCGCGGGGCGGTGCCTTTTGTCACGACCTGCGCGACGGCGCCCGCCCCGCGCGCCGACCGACGGTGCTGTCGGTGCCCCGTGGGAGGGTGCGGCCATGGACTCCTCGGGATGGTTGCTCTTCGCCGTCGGACTCGTGCTGGGGCTGGTGGTCGGCGCCGCGCTCGTGCTCGCGGTGCGGCGCGCCTCGCCCGACGCCGCGGGCGCGGAGGTCCGCCGTCTCACGCAGCTCCTGGGTCAGGCGCAGCAGGACGCGGCGCGCGGCGCGGGCCTCGCCGAACGGCTCGAGGCGGAGCGCGAGGGCTTCGCGCGCCAGCTCGGCGCGGCCCAGCGCAGCGCGGACGAGCGGCTCGACCTCGCCCGGGCCACCCACGAGCAGCAGCTCGCGGAGCTGCGGGCCGCGGCCGAGCGCCGCGTCGCGGAGATCCAGGGCGACCACCGGCGGCTCGAGGCCCAGTTCGAGGCGCTCTCGCGCAAGGTGCTCGCCGCGGGCACGGAGCAGTTCCTCGTGCAGGCGGAGGAGCGCATGCGGCGCAGCCAGGAGCAGGGGGCGGCCGAACTCGCGCGCCGCGAGGAGGCCGTGCGCCACCTGGTCGAGCCGCTCGCCGGGGCGCTGGAGAAGGTGCGCGCGGAGGTCGCCGAGGCCGAGCGGGCCCGCCTCGCCGCGCACGGGAGCCTCGCGGAGCAGGTGCGCGGGGTGCGCGACGCCTCCGAGCTGCTGCGCGCCGAGACGTCGCAGCTCGTGACGGCCCTGCGCTCGTCGCAGGTGCGGGGCGCGTGGGGCGAGCTCCAGCTCCGGCGCGTCGTCGAGGCGGCGGGCATGCTCCCCCACGTCGACTTCGTCGAGCAGGACCAGGTCGCGACCGACGACGGCGCGCTGCGCCCGGACATGGTCGTGCGGCTCGCGGGCGGCAAGCAGGTCGTGGTCGACGCGAAGGTCGCGTTCCTCGGCTACCTCGACGCGCAGGGCGCCACCGACCCGGCCGTGCGCGCGGACCGCCTGGCCGCCCACGCCCGCCACATGCGCAAGCACGTCGACGACCTCGGCGCCAAGCGCTACTGGGACCAGTTCGGCCCGGCACCGGAGTTCGTCGTCATGTTCGTCCCGGCGGAGTCGTTCCTCTCGGCCGCGGTCGAGCAGGACCCGTCGCTCCTCGAGCACGCGGTGTCGAAGAACGTCGTCATCGCGACGCCCATGACGATGGTCGCGATGCTGCGGACGATCGCCTACGCGTGGCGGCAGGACGCCCTGGCCACGAACGCGCAGCAGGTCCTCACGCTCGGCAAGGAGCTCCACGGGCGGCTCGCGGTCATGGGGTCGCACCTCGCGAAGCTCGGGCGCCAGCTCCAGAGCGCCGCGGACTCCTACAACCGGACGGTCGGCTCGCTCGAGACGCGCGTGCTCGTCAGCGCGCGCCGGTTCGCGGACCTGCACGTCGTCGACGACGAGCTGACGACACCCCCGACGGTGAACCCGCAGCTCAGCGCGGTGAGCGCACCCGAGCTGCTCGCGTCCGTCAACGAGTCCGTGGTCGCGATCGACGAGCGCCCCGACGACCGCGACGAGCCCCGGCGGGAGCAGTCGGCCGGCGGGGCGAGCGCCTGACCGCTCCCCCGGGGCCGACGGCCGCGGAGGGCTCCGGCGCGGGCGTCAGACGGGCTGGACGGAGAGCGAGGTGCGGCCGCCGCGGGTGGGGCGCCCGCCGTCGGCCGCCGAGCCCTTGAGGTCGGCGCGCAGCTCGCGCGGCAGCGAGAACATGAGGTCCTCCGTCGCCGTGCGGACCTCCTCAACCGCGCCGAACCCGCGCTCCGCGAGGTAGGCGAGCACGTCGTCCACGAGGATCTCCGGAACGGACGCGCCCGAGGTCACGCCCACGGTCGTCGCGCCGTCGAGCCAGGCCGGGTCGATCTCCTTCGCGTGGTCGACGCGGTACGACGCCCCGGCCCCCGCCTGGAGCGCGACCTCGACGAGGCGCACGGAGTTGGACGAGTTCGCCGAGCCGACCACGATGACCACGTCCGCGTCGGGAGCGAGCTTCTTCACCGCGACCTGGCGGTTCTGCGTCGCGTAGCAGATGTCGTCGCTCGGCGGGTCCTGGAGGGTCGGGAACTTCTCCCGCAGGCGCCGGACCGTCTCCATCGTCTCGTCGACGGAGAGCGTCGTCTGGGAGATCCACACGACCTTGTCCGGGTCGCGGACCACGACGTCGTCCACGTGGTCGGGCGAGTCGACGACCTGCACGTGGTCGGGGGCCTCCCCCGCGGTGCCCTCGACCTCCTCGTGGCCCGTGTGGCCGATGAGCAGGATGTCGTAGTCGTCCTTCGCGAAGCGCACGGCCTCCTTGTGCACCTTCGTCACGAGCGGGCACGTGGCGTCGATCGTGTCGAGGTTGCGCGCGGCCGCGGCCGCCTTCACGGCGGGTGACACGCCGTGGGCGGAGAACACGACGCGCGCGCCCTCGGGCACCTCGTCGGTCTCGTCGACGAAGATCGCGCCGCGCTCGCTGAGCGTCTCGACGACGTACTTGTTGTGCACGATCTCCTTGCGCACGTAGACCGGCGCGCCGTAGTGCTCGAGCGCCTTCTCGACCGCGACGACGGCGCGGTCGACGCCCGCGCAGTAGCCGCGCGGCGCCGCCAGCAGGACGCGCTTGCGGGTCCCGTCGACGGCAGGGGTCGCGACGGGGCGGTCGGTCGGGGACGCGGACGAGCCGGCGGGGAGGACGCTCACGCTCCCGAGTCTAGGCGAGCGGCGGTCGCCCGACCCCGGTGAGCCCGCTCACCCACGGCCCTGGCCCGACGTCGTCACGTCCCGCGCGCGAGGCGCACACAGACCCTCCGCGCGCGGCGTGATGCACGCGGGTCGCACCCGTCCGCCGGGCGCGCCGGGTCGACGTCCGTCCCGCCGCCCCCCAAGATCGAGGGCATGAGCGACGACCCGGGCGGCACGACGTCACCCGCGCCCGACGCGCCCCGACGGCGCCGCCGGGTGTGGTGGTGGCTCGTCCCGCTGCTGCTCGTCGTCGTCACGGCGGCGGTCGTGGTCGTCGGGACGCTGGAGCACCGCGCGTGGGTCGCCGCCGTCGAGCGCTACGACGCCGAGGTCGCGCGCGTGACGCGGGACGCGACGGACGGCCGCGCGCGGGCCGAGGCGGCGTACCTCACGCGGCTCGTCCCGACGACCGCGGCGGAGGTCGCGGGCGCGGCGCTGCTCGCCGCGAGCGAGGGCCAGGTGGACGACCCGGCGGTCCGCGAGCCCCTGGCCGCGGCGCTCCAGGAGGCCACCGCGCTCCGCACGACCCCGGTGACCTACCCGGAGGAGGACCGCACCGTGGACGCCCTGTCCCGCCCGAACCCGCTGCACCCGGGCTCGCGCCCCGCCGTCCACGTCGAGGTCGTGACCGGCTCCGAGCCCACGGCGGACGCCCTGGACGAGGCCGCCTCCGCCGTCGTCGAGGCGGCGGAGCCCGTCGCGACCGCGCAGCGGCAGTGGGCGTACGACGGTCTGGAGGTGGCGGCGACCGAGGGCCGGCCCGTCCTCACGGAGTCGGCCGGCCTCGTCACGGACGAGGGCACTCGCACGACGCTCGACGGGCTGCTCACGCAGGCGACGACGACGCTGGACGCCGGCCCGGGCGGCGCCCCGGTGGCCGAGACCGTGGCGCTGCGCGACGCGGTGCTCGCGGCGACGGAGGCCGTCTGGTCGGACCGGCTGGCGCTCCAGCTCGCCCAGCGGCGCGACCAGGCGCGGGCGACGGGCGTGGACTGCGCGGTCGAGCGGTGCGTGGCGCTCACGTTCGACGACGGGCCCGGGCCCGACACCGAGCGGCTCCTGCAGGTGCTCGCGGAGAAGCACGTCTCGGCCACGTTCTTCCTCGTCGGGAGCAACGTCGAGAAGCGGCCCGACGTCGTGCGCGACACGGCAGCAGCCGGCCACCTGCTCGCGAACCACACCTGGGACCACCCGCAGCTCACGACGCTCGACGACGACGCCGTCCGCGACGAGCTCGCGCGCACCCAGGCGGCGATCGAGAGCGCCGCGGGGGTCACCCCGACGCTCCTGCGGCCCCCGTACGGGGACGTCGACGACCGCGTGCGGTCGGTCGCGCTCCGCTCCGGGCTCCAGGTGGTGCTGTGGAACCTCGACACGCTCGACTGGAAGACGCGCGACGCCGCGGAGACGCGTCGTCGCGCGGTGGAGGGCGCGCGACCGGGCAGCGTGGTGCTCATGCACGACATCCACGCCTCGACCGTCGACGCCGTGCCCGGGATCGTCGACGACCTGCGCGCGCAGGGCTACCGCCTCGTCACCGTCGACCTGCTCGCGCCCTGAGCGCTCGACCGGCGCGCCGGTCGGTGCGCTGGTCGGCGCGCTCGGTGCCGCGGCGCGTTGGGTGGGCGTGGGTGGGGTGCGGCAGGCTGGTCCCGTGACCGCCTCCCTCCCGCTGCCCGACGACGCCCCGCGTCCGGATGCCGCGCCCGCCGGTCCGGCGGCCCGCGGCCCCCTGCCGTCGCGCGCGCTCGAGACGAGCGCAGAGCACCCGTGGCCGGTCCGGCTCCTGTCGCGCAAGATCGAGCAGTACGTCGAGCGGATGGCGCCGGTCTGGGTCGAGGGCCAGGTCGTCCAGCTCAACCGGCGCCCGGGCACGTCGACGGCGTTCCTCACGCTGCGCGACACGGACCTCGACATGTCGCTCCCGGTGTCGGCGGCGTCCCGCGTGCTCCAGGGCACGCCGGTGGAGGAGGGCGCGCACGTCGTCGTGCACGCGAAGCCGGTGTTCTGGACGCGGCGCGGCACGCTCCAGCTCCAGGCGCGCGAGATCCGTCCCGTCGGCGTGGGCGAGCTGCTCGCGCGGATCGAGCACCTCAAGCGCGTGCTCGCGGCGGAGGGCCTGTTCGACGCCGACCGCAAGCGGCCGCTGCCGTTCCTCCCGGCCGTCGTCGGGCTGGTGTGCGGGCGCGAGTCCAAGGCGGAGCACGACGTCGTGGTCAACGCGCGCGCCCGCTGGCCCCAGGTCCGGTTCGAGATCCGCGAGGTGGCCGTCCAGGGCGCCCACGCGGTGCAGCAGGTGGGCGACGCGATCCGGGCGCTCGACGCCGACCCGGAGGTGGAGGTCATCGTCGTCGCGCGCGGTGGCGGCGCCGTCGAGGACCTCCTGCCCTTCTCGAACGAGGCGCTCGTGCGCGTCGCGGCGGCGTGCCGCACGCCGCTCGTGAGCGCGATCGGCCACGAGACCGACTGCCCGCTGCTCGACCTGGTCGCGGACTACCGCGCCTCGACCCCGACGGCGGCGGCCAAGCGGGTGGTGCCCGACGTGACGGAGGAGCGCGCCCGCGTCGCGCAGAGCCGTCAGCGCCTGCGCAGCGCGATCGCGGGGCGCGTGTCCCGCGAGCAGGCAGGGCTCGACGCGCTGCGGTCCCGGCCCGTGCTCGCCGACCCCGGGCGGATGCTCACCGACCGGCAGGAGCGGGTCGGGGCGCTGCGGGACCGGGCACGCCGGGCGCTCGACGCGCGGCTCGTGCGCGCGGCGGGCGAGGTCGGCCGGCTCGAGGCCCAGGTGCGCGCCCTGTCCCCGGCCTCGACGCTCGAGCGGGGGTACGCCGTCGTGCAGCGGGCCGACGGGCACGTGGTCCGCTCCCCCGGCGACGTCGCGACGGGCGACGCGGTGCGCGTGCGTCTCGCGCGCGGCGCGCTGGACGCGGCGGTCACCGCCACGCACGACGACGGACCCGCTCCCGGCCGGGAGGCGTCGTGACGCGCCCGCGCCGGTTCTGGACCGCCCGCCGGACGACCGGTCGGGCCACGACGCACAGATGGGGTTGAATACTGCCGTGACTTCCTTTGACAACGCTGTCACGTCCGACGTGTCGACGCTCTCCTACGAGCAGGCGCGCGACGAGCTCGTGCAGGTCGTCGCCCGGCTGGAGGCCGGGGGTGAGCCCCTCGAGGACTCGCTCGCGCTCTGGGAGCGCGGCGAGGCGCTCGCCGCGCGCTGCCAGGAGTGGCTCGACGGCGCGCGCGCCCGCCTCGACGCGGCACGCTCGCAGGACGACGCGACGGCACGCGGCACGACCGACCCCGACGACCCGACCGGAGACGACGCATGAGCACGAGCACGGACCCCGCCCAGCCCGCCGCTGCGCCCACCGGGCACGTCCTCGTCGTCGGTGAGGCGCTCGTCGACGTCGTGCACCGCGCGGACGGCAGCGTCGCGGAGCACCCCGGGGGCAGCCTCGCGAACGTCGCGCTCACGCTCGGCCGGCTCGGGCGGGACGCCCGGCTCGCCACGTGGCTCGGGCACGACGCGCACGGCGAGGCGGTACGGGCGTGGCTCGACGACTCCGCCGTGACCCTCACGCCCGGCAGCACCGACGCCCCCACGACGAGCGTCGCCACCGCGCACCTCGACGCGTACGGCGCGGCCACGTACGAGTTCGACCTGGAGTGGC
>NZ_NEDO01000008.1:0-76301 GCF_002127155.1 Cellulosimicrobium sp. KWT-B
TCTGGGAGCACGCCTACTACCTCGACTACCAGAACGTGCGCGCCGACTACGTCACCGCCTGGTGGAACCTCGTCAACTGGTCCGACGCCGAGGCCCGCCTCCAGCGCGCCAAGACCCAGACCGCCGGTCTCATCGTCCCCTGACGACCCCGCCGCACGACACCCGGTCGGCGAGCACGACCCCGCTCCCCCACCACAACGAGATTGGTCCCGCTATCCACCAGACAGCGGGACCAACCTCGTTCTGGGCGGCCGCCTCGGGCCACGACCCCGTCGGTCAGTCCGCGGTCACGAAGAGGTGGCGCGTCATGTCACTGGGCGCAGAGCGTCACCGACGTCGTCCCAGGCCGTCACGACGCTCCGGCGCGCTCCAGCGGCTGCCCGGCCCCGCCCACCACGCACCACGCACCACGCACCACGCATCGTCCCGCGCTGAATGTCTGACGAACATGCCCCAGCCGCTCGGAGAGCGACCCGGTCCGTGCCCGGAGCGCCGTCGTGACGGCTTCCCACCTGCGCCCGGCGCGAGGCCACCCCGGCACGGGCGCTCCCGCACCGGCGTAGTCGCTCCCGCCCGGCGTGGGCGCTCCCGTCCCGGCGTCCTCGCTCCCGCCCCGGCGTGGACGCTCCCGCCCCGACGTGGACGCTCCCAGCCTGACGTGGGTGCTCCTGCGCCGCCCTGCGCGGCTCCAGCCCAGGCGTGGGTGCTCCTGCACCGCCCTGCGCGGCTCCAGCCCCCGCGTGGGCACCAGCCCGGCGTAGAACGCCACCACGGTGCCGGAGCGCCACAAGGAACGGCTCCGGCACTCACACACACGTGCCTTCGACCCCATGGGCGCGCCCCTCGACCCTCCGCACACAGCAGGACGACCCGACCCCCCGTGAGGGGATCGGGCCGTCCGGAAGAGGTGCGTCAGTGCGCGTGCTGGCCGCGGGAGAACTCGAAGACCCAGCCGACGAGGGCGACCGCGCTCATCGCGATCCCCACGTAGACCAGCCACCAACCGACCGCGAGGCCCAGGAAGACGATCGCAGCCGACGCCGCGATCGCGAGCGGCCACCAGCTCCACGGGGCGTAGACGCCCTGATCGCCGGCACCCTGCTCGATGAGGCCGTCCGGGTCGTCCTCGGGCCGCGCGTCGATCCGCTTGGCGGTGAGCGCCAGGTAGGCGCCGATCATGCCCGAGAGGCCCGCGGTCAGGAGGAGCGCGGCGCTGCCGACGGGCTCCCAGCCGCTCCAGAGCCCGTACACCACGCCGATGAGCGCGAAGAAGGGCGTCAGGAAGATGAACAGCTTGTACTCGACCTTCACTTGCCGGCCTCCTCGTCCGTGTCACCCGTGCGCGGCTCGTCGATGATGATCGTCGACGTCGAGTCGCTGCCTGCCTGCTTGTCGCCGAGGCGGTCGAGCGCGACGCTCTTCTCACCGCGGCGGTCGGCCTCCCCGTAGACCTTCTCCAGGACGTTGGGGTTCGGCTCCGCGTGGTCCATCGCGGCGACCTCGGGGTGGTGCAGGTCGAACGCGGGCGACTCGGAGCGGATGCGCGGCAGCGACGTGAAGTTGTGCCGCGGCGGCGGGCAGGACGTGGCCCACTCGAGCGAGCGGCCGTAGCCCCACGGGTCGTCGACCTGGACCTTGGGCGCGTTGCGCCAGGTCGTGTAGACGTTCCAGAGGAACGGCAGCGTCGACGCGGCGAGGATGAACGCCCCGACCGTCGAGACCTGGTTCTCCCACGTGAAGCCGTCGGACGGCGCGTAGTCCGCGTAGCGGCGCGGCATGCCCTCGACGCCCAGCCAGTGCTGGATGAGGAACGTCATGTGGAAGCCGATGAAGAGCAGCCAGAAGTGGACCTTGCCGAGGCGCTCGTTGAGCATGCGCCCGGTGAACTTGGGCCACCAGAAGTAGAAGCCGGCGAACATCGCGAACACCACGGTGCCGAACACGACGTAGTGGAAGTGCGCCACCACGAAGTACGAGTCGGACAGGTGGAAGTCGAGCGCCGGGCTGGACAGGATGACGCCCGTGAGACCGCCGAAGAGGAAGGTCACGAGGAACCCGATCGACCACAGCATCGGCGTCTCGAACGTCAGCTTCCCTCGCCAGAGGGTCCCGATCCAGTTGAAGAACTTCACGCCGGTCGGCACGGCGATGAGCATCGTCATGAAGGCGAAGAACGGCAGGAGGACCGCGCCGGTCACGTACATGTGGTGGGCCCACACGGTGACGGACAGCGCCGCGATCGCGATCGTCGCGTAGACGAGGCCCTTGTAGCCGAAGATCGGCTTGCGGGCGAAGACCGGGAAGATCTCGGACACGATGCCGAAGAACGGCAGCGCGATGATGTAGACCTCAGGGTGCCCGAAGAACCAGAACAGGTGCTGCCACAGGATCGCGCCCCCGTTCTCGGGGTTGAAGATCTGGGCACCGAGGCGCCGGTCGGCACCGAGCGCGAAGAGCGCGGCGGCCAGGGGCGGGAACGCCATGAGCACGAGGAGGCTCGTGATGAGCGTGTTCCACGTGAAGATCGGCATGCGGAACATCGTCATGCCGGGCGCGCGCATCGTGATGATCGTCGTGATGAAGTTGACCGCACCGAGGATCGTGCCGAAGCCGGCGAGCGCGAGCCCGAACACCCAGAGGTCTCCCCCGAGCCCTGGACTGAACGTCGTGTTCGACAACGGCGCGTACGCGAACCACCCGAACGAGGCGGCACCCTGCGGCGTGAAGAAGCCGGCCGAGGCGATGAGACCACCGAAGAGGTAGAGCCAGTACGCGAACATGTTCAGTCGCGGGAACGCGACGTCCGGCGCACCGATCTGCAGCGGCATGATCACGTTCGCGAACCCGGCGAAGAGCGGGGTCGCGAACAGCAGCAGCATGATCGTGCCGTGCATCGTGAAGAGCTGGTTGTACTGCTCCTTGCTCTGCACGATCTGGATGCCGGGCTCGAAGAGCTCCGCACGGATCACGAGGGCCATGAGGCCGCCGATGCAGAAGAAGATGAACGACGTGATCAGGTACATGTACCCGATCGTCTTGTGGTCGGTGGACGTGACCCACTTGATCACGGTCCGCCCGAGGGTCTGACGCCGCGGCGCGAGACCGGGGATGACTTCGGCCTGCGCGACCATCAGTTCTCACCCTCCGTGGTAGCGGTGACAGGGTTCGGGTCCTGGAGACGGCTGAAGCCCTCCACCGGGATCTGACCCTCCTGGCCCTTCTCGCGGAGCGCCTCCATCTGCGCGTCGTACTCCGCGCGGTCGACGACCTCGACGTTGAACAGCATGCCGGAGTGGTGCTCGCCGCAGAGCTCGGCGCACTTGCCGGCGTAGACGCCCTCGCGCTCCGGGGTGACCACGAACTCGTTCGTCCGGTGCGGGATCATGTCGAGCTTGTAGAGGAACGCGGGGATCCAGAAGGAGTGGATGACGTCGCGCGACTGCAGCTCGAACCGCACCGACTCACCGACGGGCAGGTAGAGCGTCGGCAGCGCCGCCGCCGTGCCCGGGGCACCGTCGATCGTCGCGTCGTCGGTCATGGTGTCGCCGACGTCCGCCAGGTGCTGGCCCGTCTCGTAGACGTCGTCGTCCACGTAGTTGAAGTCCCAGCTCCACTGCTTGCCGATGACCTGGACCGTGAGGTCGGACTCGACGTCCTTGTCCACGATCGCGCTCATGTCGCGGTCCGTGTAGAAGAAGAGGACGAGGACCATGAGGATCGGAACGGCCGTGTACATGATCTCGAGCGGCAGGTGGTAGCGCGTCTGCACGGGAAGCTGGTGGTCGTCCTTGCGCTTGCGGTACGCGGCGACGCACCACAGCATCAGGCCCCACGTGATCACGCCGACGATGAGGGCCGCGATCCAGGAGCCGGTCCACAGCGACGTGATCCGGGCGGTCTGGTTGGTCACCTCCCCGTCCTCGTAACCGGGCAGGAACCCGCGCTGGACGGTGTCGGTGGCGCAGCCGGACGCCACCGCGGCGACGGCGACGGCGAGGGCCGTCGCCCGCAGGATGGTGCGCCGTGTGCGGCTAGGGGGTTGCGAGTGCAAGGGGGGCCTTTCACGTCACGTCCTGCCCGTGCCCGTCTTTACGAGCCCAGCACAGGACCTTCGTCCTCGACACACGAAGCCTAGCGCGGGATTCCGCCCTTCGTGGCCCGGAACGCGCTGCGGACGGGGGAGATGCGGCACACGTCGTGGCCGGTCAGGGGTGGGTTCGGCACACCCGTCCCGAGTCTGTCAGATCCTTGCCACACCGTCGGCCCACCGGGCAGCACGGTAGCGTGCCGGTGGGACCTTCGGACTCCCGGAGGCACCTCGTCGCGGGGCGCGCGAGCGCAACGATCCGACGCCGTGCGCCGGACCCCGACCGGCGCCCTGCGCCCGCTCGGGCCGTCTCGACCCGGCCGTCCCCCGCTCCGCGACGGCCCCGCCCGCGCCCTGGAGGCCATGTGACACACACCACCCCCGATCGCCGGGTCCTTCTCGACAACGGGGGGCACGCCCCCTGGCACCCGCTCGCGCGCGAGGCCTTCGACCGCGCGCTCGACGACGGCTGGGCCGACCCCCGACGTCTGCACGCGGAGGGCAGGCGGGCCGCGGCCCTGCTCGACGGCGCCCGCGAGGCCGTCGCCGCCGCGCTCGGCGCGCGCACGGAGGAGGTCGTCTTCACCGCCAACCACACCGCGTCCCTCCACACGGCCGTCGCCGCGCTCGCCGGCGCGCGTCACCGCACGGGGCGACGGGTCGTCGTCGGCGCCGTCGAGCGTGCCGCCGTCCTGCACGCCGCCGAGCACGGTGGCCTGGAGCGGGAGGTCGTCGGGGTGGACGGGTCCGGCCGCGTCGACGCCGCGGAGATGACCGACGCCGTCGGCCGTCCCGGCGTGGCGCTCGCCGCGCTCCAGGCCGCCAACGGCGAGGTGGGGACGCGTCAGCCGGTCGCGGCCGTGCACGAGGCGGCGCGGCGGGCGGGGGTCCCGCTGCTCGTGGACGCGGGGGCCACGCTCGGGCACGACGTCGTCCCCGAGACCTGGGACGCGCTCGCCGCCGACCCGGCGGACTGGGGCGGCGGTCCGGGCATCGGTGTCCTCGCGGTGCGTTCCCGCGTCCGACGGCGCAGCCCGTTCCCGGAGGACGCGGACCCGTGGGCACCCGGCGGGGTGTCCGTCCCGGCGGCGTTCGCCGCGGCCGTGTCGCTGCAGGCGGTGCTGGCCGACCGGGACGCGCAGGACGCGCGGCGTCGGGCGCTCGTCGACCGCGTGCGGGCACGGGTCGCGCAGATCCCCGACGTCGAGGTGGTCGGCGACCCGGTCGACCGGCTCCCGCACGTCGCGACCTTCTCGTTCCTCTACGTCGACGGCGAGGCGCTGCTCACCGACCTGGACCGCGAGGGCGTCGCCGTCGGCTCCGGGTCGGCGTGCACGTCGAGCTCGCTCGAGCCCTCGCACGTCCTCGCGGCGATGGGCGTGCTCACGCACGGCAACGTGCGCGTCGCCCTGGACCGCTCGACGACGGAGGGCGACGTCGAGCGGCTGCTCGCCGCCCTGCCGGACGCCGTCGCCCGCGTGCGCGCGGCGCTGGGGGTGCAGGGCCTGTGACCGGCGCTCCCCCGCCCTTGCCGGCGTCCGGCGCGTCCGGCGACGCGGGCGCGGCCGGCGACGTGGTCGACGCGCGCGGGCTGCGCTGCCCGCTCCCCGTGATCCGGCTCGCTGCGGCAGCGCGCGGCCTCGCACCGGGCGCTCGGCTCACCGTGTGGTCGACCGACCCGGCCGCCCGCCTCGACGTCCCCGCGTGGGCGCGGATGCGCGGGCACACGGTCGTGGGCGAGGAGCAGCTCAGCGGCCAGGGGGATGCCGAGGCCTGGGCGATCACCGTCGAGATCGGCGGCTGACCCGCCGCGGACAGGGCAGGGCGGCACGACCCGCGGACGACGCGAGCCCGGCCACCCGCGGACGGGTGACCGGGCTCGTGCGGTCCGGTGGCGTGCGCGCGGCACGCCGGACGGCTCAGCTGAAGGAGCCGCCGCAGGCGCAGGCGCTGCCCGCGTTGGGGTTGTCGATCGTGAAGCCCTGCTTCTCGATCGTGTCGGCGAAGTCGATCGTCGCGCCCTCGAGGTAGGGGACGCTCATCTTGTCGACCACGACCTCGACGCCGTCGTAGTCGCGCAGCGCGTCGCCGTCGAGCACGCGCTCGTCGAAGTAGAGCTGGTAGATCAGGCCGGAGCAGCCGCCGGGCTGCACCGCGACACGCAGGCGCAGGTCGTCACGACCCTCCTGCTCGAGGAGCGTGCGGACCTTGTCCGCGGCCTCGTCGGTCAGGTTGACGCCGTGCGTGGCAATGTCGGTGGTCTCGCTCATCTCGTCTCCGCGCTGTCGGGGGCAGTGCTGCCCCGGTGGTGGCCGGCTTCTCGGATCTCTCGAGAGAGATCCCGTCAGGTCCTCAACACCACACGTGCCGGTGGTGTTCCCGAGTCTACGACCCCGCGTGGCACGAAGGTCGAACGGGCCTCGCCGCACGGGGTGCGAGGACGTCGGCGGAGGAGCCGCACGGACGGCGACGTCGACCTCGGCTGACGCCTCAGCCGCGCGACCACGTGCGGGCGACGCGCTCCACGAGGTCGCGCGGGTCGCCGTCGCCCCACGCGTACGCGCCGCTGAGCCCGGCGGCCGCCTGCTCGCGGCGGCCCGCGACGACCGCGCGCGCGACGACCACCACCGGGAGCGCGTGCCGCGCCGCCCGGCCGGCCACCTCGCGGACGGTCCCCTCGCCGAGCTCGTGCGCGCCGAGCTCGTCGGCGAGCACCACGACGACGTCCGCGTCCGCGAGCCGCGCGTCGAGCCCGACGTCGTCCGCCACGACCCGGAGCGCGGGCACGAGCCTGCCGCCCAGCGCCGCGACGGCGAAGCCCAGCCCTCCCCCGCTGCCCGCCCCCGGCAGCCCGGCGAGGCGGCGGCCCGCGGTCGCGCCCGCGAGCAGGTCGCGCCCGACGATCCCGCGCTCCCCCGGCCCGGCCGCGTCCGCGCGGTCGACGGCGGCGGCGACGTCGTGCGCGACCGCGCCGAGCGCGCGCTCGAGGTGCTGGGCCACCAGCGGGTCGACACCGCGCGCGTCGAGGGTCGCGCTCGCGCCGTGCAGACCGAGGAGCGGGACGTCGGACGCGACGGCCGCCACGAGGTGCGAGCCGCCCAGCGCGGCGCGCGCGGCGCGCACGACGTCGACCAGCCCGGCGGGCGTGACGTCCGGCGCGCCCCCGGACGCCTGCGGCTCGCCCGCGAGCGCGAGGAGCGCCCCGAGGCCCGCGTCGTGGCTCGTGCTGGCCCCGGTCGCGAGCACGACCCGGCCGGGATCCGTCCCCGCCCGAGCGGCGTCGACCGCGAGCGCGAGCAGGTGCCCGACGGCGGTCGACGAGCGGGCGGGCACCGTCGTCGGCGTCCCGTCGGCATCGACGACGACGGCCTCCCCGGTGGCCGGGACCTGGGACACGTCGACGACGACGGTCCGGGCCTGCGCGCCCTCGCGCGAGGAGGACGCGCGCCGTCGGACGGCGACCGGGACCTCCGCGCCGCCCGGGCCCGGCACGACGCCCGCGAGGATCTCGGGCGCGACGGGAGCGAGGGCGTCGAGGAACGCGGGCCCCGACGCGGCGAGGGGCACGGTGTCCACGGCGCCGTGCGCGGACCACCACGAGGCGACGTCGGCGAGGCTCGGTCCGGCGGCAGTCGGCACGACGTCGCGGCCCGGCCACGCGCCGTCGGGCGGGGGCGGGACGGCGGACCCGGTGAGCAGCACGCGCATGCCCGGATTGTGCCAGCCCGGGCGCGGTCCGGCGGGTCGCGCCGGGGCGCGCCGAGTCGGGGTGGGAGGGCCCTCTCCGTCTCCGCGGCGCTGTGCGACGATGGTCCCGTGAGCACCGGGAGCACCTTGTTGTCGTCCGTGGGCGGTCCGAGCACCGCACGCCCGGGCGGTTTCGTCGAGCCCAGCCCGTCCGCCCTGCTCCTGCTGGGGCAGGGCCGCGACCTCGCGTCCGAGCGGGGCGTCGAGTGCGTGGGCGACCTGCCCGCGCCGAGCGACCCCGACCTGGTCGAGCGCGCCCGTGCGGCGCGCGCTGCGCTCGGCGAGCGGGCGTTCGTCCTGGGCCACCACTACCAGCGCGACGAGGTCATCGACTTCGCCGACGTCACGGGCGACTCCTTCAAGCTCGCGCGCGAGGCGGCCGCCCGCCCCGAGGCGGAGTTCATCCTGTTCTGCGGCGTGCACTTCATGGCCGAGAGCGCGGACATCCTCACCTCCGACGCGCAGCAGGTCGTGCTGCCGGACCTCGCGGCGGGCTGCTCGATGGCGGACATGGCCGCCATCGACCAGGTCGAGGACGCGTGGGACGTGCTGCAGGAGGTCGGCATCGCCGACTCGACGATCCCCGTGACCTACATGAACTCCTCGGCCGCGATCAAGGCCTTCACGGGGCGCCACGGCGGCACGGTGTGCACGTCGTCGAACGCGGAGGTCGCGCTGCGCTGGGCGTTCGACCAGGTGGGCGGCGTGGACGGCACGGGCAAGGTCCTGTTCCTCCCCGACCAGCACCTGGGGCGCAACACCGCGGTGCTGAAGCTCGCGATGTCGCTCGACGACTGCGTCGTGTTCGACCCGCGCAAGCCGAACGGCGGCCTCACCGACGCCGAGCTGCGCGACGCGCGCATGATCCTGTGGCGCGGGCACTGCTCGGTCCACGGGCGGTTCTCGGCGAAGAACGTCGACGACGTCCGTGCGGCCGTCCCGGACGTCAACGTGCTGGTGCACCCCGAGTGCAAGCACGAGGTCGTCACGGCGGCGGACTTCGTCGGGTCGACGGAGTACATCATCAAGATGCTCGACGCCGCCGAGCCGGGCTCGGCGTGGGCGATCGGGACCGAGCTCAACCTCGTGCGCCGCGTCGCGCGGGCGCACCCGGACAAGCAGGTGCACTACCTCGACTCGACGGTGTGCTTCTGCTCGACGATGAACCGGATCGACCTGCCGCACCTCGTGTGGGCGATGGAGTCGCTCGTCGCCGGTCGCGTGGTGAACCGGATCGTCGTGGACGCCGACGACGCGCACTGGGCGCGCGTCGCGCTCGACCAGATGCTCGCCCTGCCCGGCCTCTAGGCGCGCGGGCAGGAGCGGTCGAGGCCCTCGGGACGCGGGGGCGCGCGGAGGTGGCCATGGGAACGGGTAACGGGACGAACGTCGGGATCTTCGTCTTCGACGAGGCCGAGGAGCTCGACGTCGCCGGGCCGTTCGAGGTGCTGTCGGCGTGGGCCGAGCACTCCGCGCTCAAGCCCCAGGTGTCGACGTTCTCGTGGGACGGCGGCGGCGTGCGGCTCGCGAAGGGCCTCCGGCTGCTCCCCGACCGCTCGGCGGACGACGTCGGCCCCCTCCACCTGCTCGTGTACCCCGGCGGTCGCGGGACGCGCCCGCTGCTCGCCGACCGCGTGCACCTCGAGTGGCTGCGCGCGATGCGGGCGCGCACCCCGGTGATCGCGAGCGTCTGCACGGGCTCGCTCGTCCTCGCCGCGGCGGGGCTGCTCGCGGGCCGGCCCGCGACGACGCACTGGGCGCACTACGACGAGCTCGCGCGGATCGACCCGAGCGTCGTGGTCGACACGGAGGCGCGCTACGTCGACGACGGCGACGTCGTCACGTCCGCCGGCGTGTCCGCGGGGATCGACATGGCGCTGCACCTCGTCGCGCGCCTGGAGAGCGCCGACGTCGCACGCGCCGTGCGGCGCGGGATCCAGTACGACCCCGACCCGCCGGTCTGAGCGGTCAGACGGTCTGGGGTCAGTCGACCCGAGCGGTCAGCGGCGCGCGTAGCGGCCGGTGCGGTGCGCCCACACGTCGAAGAGGACGGTGCAGAACGGCGGGACGGTCGCGGCGAGCGCGAGGAAGGTCGTCCAGAGCGACCAGCGGACGCGCACGGCGACGAGCACGGCGAGCGCGACGTACGCGAGCACGAGCGCCCCGTGGACGGGCCCGAAGATCTCCACGCCGCGCTCGGTCGTCCCCGCGACCCACTTGAGGTACATGCCGACGAGCAGGCCGGCCCAGGAGAACGCCTCGGCGATCGCGACCGCGCGGAACGCGCGGACCTGCCACGGGTGCGGGGCGGGCGACTCGGTGTCGGCGGTGGCGGTGGGGCGAGGGGCGGGGCTCGTCGTCGTCACGGCGCGCATCCTCGCACACCGACCTGGAGGGGCGTCCCCCGCCGTCGGTGGCGGATACCCGATACCGCTGGTGCGCGGTAGTAGCCTGCCCCGGTGACCCGCCAGATCCAGCTCCTCGTCGCCAGCACGATGCCGCGCAAGGCCGTGCCGGGCCGCGGCGTCCTCGAGCCGTCCGTCACCCGCATGCGCGTGCGCCCGGGCGACCTCGACTTCTACCTGCACGTCAACAACGGCGTGTACCTGCAGATGATGGACGTCGCGCGCAGCAACTTCATCGCCGACCTCGGCGGGTTCCCTCTGCTCAAGGACAAGGGCTGGTACCCCGTCGTCGCGGCGTCGACCATGAAGTACCGCCGCTCCCTGCAGCTCGGGGACCGCTTCGAGATCACGACGCGCGTGCTCGGGTGGGACGAGCGCGTCGTGTACCTCGAGCAGGTGTTCACGCGCCGCGGGGACCTCTGCGCGCGCGGCCTCGTCGCCGGGCGCTTCCTCGCGCGCGGGTCCGGCGACCGGATCGCCGCGCCCGACGTCGTCGGGCTCCTGGGCGGCGACGTCACCTCCCCCGAGCTCCCGGACGACGTCGCGCGGTGGGCCCGGGCGGTCGACGTCGCGCACCGTGCCTGACGCCTGACGCCGCACGGCGGCGCTCCCCGGCCGACCGGGGAGCGCCGCCGCGTGCGGTCCGGCGGGCGCGGGTCAGGCGACCGCGCCGCCGAGCCGGGCGAGCAGGAGCGCCTCGGCGAGCACGACCTTCTCGAGCTCGCCGAGGTGGACCGACTCGTTCGCGCCGTGCGCGCGCGAGTCCGGGTCCTCGACGCCCGTGACCAGGATCGCCGCGTCGGGGAAGACCTCGAGCAGGTCGGCGATGAACGGGATCGACCCGCCGATGCCGATGTCGACGGGGTCCGTGCCCCACGACGTCGCGAACGCCCACCGTGCGGCCCGCATCGCGTCGGAGTCGCCGGGGGCGAGGAACGGCTTGCCCTGCTCGCCGTCGCGCACGGTCACGCGCGCGCCGAACGGCGCGTGCGACTCGAGGTGCGTGCGCAGCGCCGCCATCGCGGCCGCCGGGTCCTGGCCGGGCGCGAGCCGCACCGAGAGCTTCGCGGTCGCGCGGGGCGTGAGGGTGTTCGACGCGTGCGCGACGCTCGGCGCGTCGAGCCCGATCACGGCGATCGCCGGCTTGGTCCACAGCCGCCCGGCGATGCTGCCCTCGCCCGCGAGCACGGTGCCGTCGAGGAGCGAGGAGTCGGCGCGGAAGTCGGCCTCGGCATAGTCCACGGTCGGCTCGTCCGCGGTGGCGAGCCCGGGCACGGCGACGTTGCCCGCGTCGTCGTGCAGCGTCGTGATCAGCCGCGCGAGCAGCGTCACGGCGTCGAGCACGGGGCCGCCGAACATGCCCGAGTGCACCGCGTGGTCGAGCACCGCGACCTCGACCTCGCAGTCCACGAGCCCGCGCAGCGACGTCGTGAGCGCAGGCACGCCGATCTTCCAGTTCGAGGAGTCGGCGACGACGATGACGTCGGCCGCGAGCAGGTCGCGGTGCTGCGTGAGGAACGGCAGGAACGTCGGCGAGCCGATCTCCTCCTCGCCCTCGACGAACACCGTCACTCCGACGGGGAGGTCGCCGATCTCCAGGAGGGCACGCAGCGCGCCGAGGTGGGCCACGACGCCCGCCTTGTCGTCGGCCGCGCCGCGGCCGTAGAGACGGCCGTCGCGCTCGGTCGGCTCGAACGGGTCGGTCTCCCACGTGCCGGCGTCGCCCGGGGGCTGGACGTCGTGGTGCGCGTACAGCAGCACGGTCGGGGCGCCGTCGGGCGCCGGGCGACGCGCGACGACGGCGGGCGCGCCCTCGGTGCCGTCCTCGGCACGGGCGCGCAGCACCTGGACCTCGGGCAGGCCGGCGTCGCGCAGGAGCGCGGCCACGGCGTCGGCGCTGGCGGCGACGTGCGCCTGGTCGAACGCGGCGTTCGAGACGCTCGGCACGCGCACGAGCGACTCCAGGTCGGCGCGCAGCGCCGGGAAGAGCCGGGCGACGGTCTCGCGGAGCGTGGTCGCGAGGGCGGTGCCGGGCGCGGGGGCGGTGGGTTCGGGTGAGTTCGTCACGACCAGCACGGTACGACACCGTGCGGCCCCGGACCCGCGTCCAGGCACCCCGTCGGCTCGACTACCCTGGAGGGGTGTTCTCCCGCAACAAGGCCGCCGCGACCCCCGCCGCCCCCGACCCCGTCGAGGAGGCGGCCGAGATCGAGCGCGCCGGCAAGGGCCGCCCGACCCCCAAGCGCAAGGTCTCCGAGGCCGCGAACAAGCGTCCCCTCGTGCCGAACGACCGCCGCGCCGCCGCGAAGTCCGCGCGGGAGAAGCAGCGCGAGATGCGCGACCGTCAGTACCAGGCCATGCAGACCGGCGACGAGCGCTACCTGCCGCCGCGCGACAAGGGCCCGGTCAAGCGCTACGTGCGCGAGTACGTCGACGCCCGCTGGAACCTCGGCGAGTTCTTCCTGCCCGTCGCCCTCGTCTTCATCGTGTTCTCGTTCCTCACGGCGCAGAACCAGGAGCTCGCGTTCCTCACGGTCATGACGCTGTACGTCATCGTGCTGCTCACCGTCGTCGACGGCTTCATCATGTGGCGGCGCCTGCGCAAGCGCCTCCTCGCGAAGTTCGGTGACGTCCCCAAGGGCACGGTCATGTACGCGGTCATGCGGGCGTTCCAGCTCCGCCGCGCGCGCCTGCCCAAGCCCACGCACAAGAAGCACGGCGTCTACCCCGAGTGACGACGGCGCCCGGCCCCGCGAGCGGCCGGGCCCGCGGCTAGGTTGGGTCCATGCCCACCTACCGCTACCTCGGCAACTCGGGTCTCAAGATCTCCGAGATCACCTACGGCAACTGGCTCACCCACGGATCCCAGGTCGAGAACGACGTCGCGACCGCGTGCGTGCACGCAGCCCTCGACGCCGGCATCTCGACGTTCGACACCGCGGACGTCTACGCCAACACGAAGGCCGAGCAGGTGCTCGGCGACGCCCTCAAGGGCCAGCGGCGCGAGTCGCTCGAGATCTTCACGAAGGTCTACTGGCCGACCGGCCCCGGCGGCCCCAACGACACCGGCCTGTCGCGCAAGCACGTCATGGAGTCGATCAACGGCTCCCTCAAGCGGCTCGGCACCGACTACGTCGACCTCTACCAGGCGCACCGGTACGACACCGAGACGCCGCTCGAGGAGACGATGCAGGCGTTCGCCGACATCGTGCGCCAGGGCAAGGCCCTGTACATCGGCGTCTCCGAGTGGACGGCGGACCAGATCCGCGCGGGCCACGCGCTCGCGCAGGACCTCGGGTTCCAGCTCATCTCCTCCCAGCCGCAGTACTCCATGCTCTGGCGCGTCATCGAGGACGAGGTCGTGCCGACGTCGCGCGAGCTCGGGCTCTCGCAGATCGTCTGGTCGCCCATGGCGCAGGGCGTGCTGTCCGGCAAGTACCTCCCCGGCAAGCCTCTGCCGGCGGGATCGCGCGCGACCGACGACAAGGGCGGCGCGCGCATGATCCAGCGCTTCCTCACCGACGACGTGCTCACGCGCGTGCAGAACCTCCGGCCCGTCGCCGACGAGCTGGGCCTGAGCATGGCGCAGCTCGCGATCGCGTGGGTGCTGCAGAACGACAACGTCGCCGCGGCGCTCGTCGGGGCGTCGCGCCCCGAGCAGGTCGCGGAGAACGTCAAGGCGTCGGGCGTGACGATCCCCGCAGAGCTCATGACGCGCATCGACGAGATCCTCGGGGGCGCCGTCGAGCGCGACCCGGGCAAGACGGCGGAGAACGCCCCGCAGGGCCGCGTCGCCTGACGCACGCCACCGCACGCGACGACGGCCCCGGCAGCACGCCGGGGCCGTCGTCGTCTCCTCACCGGCCGGACGCGGGCATGCCTCCCTCGTCCGGCCGGGGGCCCGCGGTCGCGGGGACGGGCTCCCGCGACATCGTCTCGACGTCCGACGCAGCCTCGACGTCCGCCGCCGCCTCGGAGGCCGCGGCGACGACGAGCCCGCGCGGCGCGAACCAGCGCGCCGTGAGCTGGACGATCGGCCCGACGGCGAGCGCGTAGGCGACCGTCGCCCAGCCGAGCGTGCCGCCGAGCGCCCAGCCCAGCGTCACGACGACGACCTCGAGGAGGGTCCGCACGAGCCGCACCGACCAGCCCGTGCGCGCCACCAGGCCGGTCATGAGCCCGTCGCGCGGTCCCGGGCCGAGCCGCACGCCCAGGTAGGCCGCCGTCGCGAGGCCGTTGAGCACGATGCCCCCGACGGCCAGGGCCACGCTCGCGGCGACGCCCGGGTCGGGGACGAGGCGCGTGACGAGAGCGATGGCCGGGTCGATCGTCAGCGTGATGACGACGACGTTCGCGACCGTGCCGATCCCGGGCCGCTGCCGGAGCGGGATCCAGGCGAGCAGGGCCAGCACGCTGAGCGACCCGACGACGACGCCGAACGGCAGCCCCGTGCGGCGGACGACGCCCTGGTGCAGCACGTCCCACGGCATCCCGCCCTGGCCCGCGTGGATCAGCATCGCCATAGACAGCGCGTAGCCGAGCAGGCCGAGGAGGAGCTGGGCGGTGCGACGGGTGGGGCTCATGGGTGTCATCCTGACCGCCAAGTGGCATCGACATCCATAGCCAATCGCGAGAGAGTGGCCTCATGAGCCTCGCCCCGGCCGGGACGGTCGACGTCCACCGCCACCTGTCCCCCGCTGCCGCCGCCCGGCTGCTCGGCCGGTGGCACGCGGGCGGCCCCGCGTACACCGCCCTCGCCGACGCGCTGCGGGCCGCCGTCCTCGCGGGAACCCTCGCGCCGCACACGCGCCTGCCGTCCGAGCGCGACCTCGCCGTCGCGCTCGGCGTCTCGCGCACCACGACCGCCGCCGCGTACGGGCGGCTGCGCGAGCTCGGGTTCGCACGCTCGCGCACCGGCTCGGGGACCGTCGTCGTGCTCCCCCGCCCGAGCGCGCGCCGGCCCGCGGACCGCGCGGTCGGCGGGGACGCCCCGCCCGGGCCCGCGCCACGCACCGCGCCGATCGACCTCGCCGACCTGTCACAGGCGACCTCCGCGGCCCCGAGCGGCCTGCACGCGGCCTACTCGCGCGCGCTGGAGCGGCTGCCCGAGTACCTGTCCGGCGGCGGCTACGAGCCGTACGGCCTCGGCGTGCTCCGCGAGGCCCTCGCCGACCACCACACGCGCCGCGGCACGCCCACCACGCCCGACGAGGTGCTCGTCACCACGGGTGCCCAGCACGCCATCACCACGCTCGCCGACACCCTCCTCGGGGCGGGAGACCGCGCCGTCGTGCAGTCGCCCACGTACTACCACGCGATGGAGTCGCTGAGACGGGCGGGCGCGCGGCTGGTGCCCGTCCCCGTGGGCCGGGGCGATCGCGGGGCGCGAGGCGGCCACGACCACGACGCGCCGGGGTTCGACGTCGACCTGTTCGACTCCACGCTGCGCCAGGTCGCGCCGCGCCTCGTCTACCTCGTGCCCGACTTCCACAACCCGACCGCCTACACCCTCACGCCCGAGGAGCGGGCGGGCGTGCGGGACTCCGCGGCGCGCCACCGCGTGACCGTGGTCGGCGACGAGACGCTCACCGACCTCGACCTCGACGGCGACCCGGACGCCACCGGTCCGGTCGTGGAGCCGCTCGCGGGCGACGGCACCTCGCCGTACGTCGTCACGGTCGGCTCGGCGTCCAAGTCGTTCTGGGGCGGGCTGCGGGTCGGCTGGGTCCGCGCCCACCCGGACCTCGTCGCGCGCCTCGCGCGCACGCGCCAGTCGGCGGACATCGCCACCGCGGTGCTGGAGCAGCTCACCGTCGTCGAGCTGCTCGACGACGCCCCCGCGGTGCTCGCCGAGCGCCGTCGCACGCTCCGCGCGCAGCGCGACCTCCTGTGCGGCCTGCTCGCGCGGGCGCTGCCGCAGTGGCGTGTGGACGTGCCCGAGGGCGGGCTCTCGCTGTGGGTCGACCTGGGCGCGCCGGTCGCGCAGGCGCTCGCCGCGGCGGCGGCGGCCGAGGGCGTCCTCGTCAACGCCGGCCCGACCTTCACGCCCGACGGCAGCGCGGCCGACCGGCTGCGCCTGACGTTCTCCCGACCGCCCGAGCAGCTCGAGCACGCCGTGGCACGGCTCGCCGCCGCGTGGGCCCGGGTCGCGGGCTGACGGTCCCCCCGGGACGACGGCGCGCGACGGGCTCGCGTGCCCGCGTTGCCCGCGTCGCCCGGCCCGGCCCGGCCGGCCGTGCGTCCAGGTCAGGAGGCGGGCGACCCGGTCAGGGGACGCGCAGCTCCACCGTCGCCGTCGCCTGGCTGCCGTCGTGCAGGAGCCGGGCGGCGGCAGCGCCCTCCGCGGCGAGGCTCCGCCAGGTCTCGCCGAGCCACTGCTCCGCGTCGTACTGCGTCGTGAAGACGGGGCTCACCGGCGAGGCGAGCGCGCGCCCCTCGGCGTCGTCGAGCTCCCAGACCCACTGCGGCCGGATCATCGTGCCTCCTTCGCGTCGGCGCCCCGCACGTGCGCGCCGGGCTCGGGGTGCCGCGCGAGCGAGCGGTTGATCCGCGCCGCCCACAGTGGTCCCTGGTAGAGGAACCCGGTGTACCCCTGCACGAGGTCCGCGCCCGCGTGCAGGTAGTCGCGCGCGTCGTGCGCGGTGGTGATCCCCCCGACGCCGATGATCGCGCGCTGCGGCCCGAGCCGCTCGCGCAGGCGCGCGACGACGGCCAGGCCGCGCGCGCGGACGGGCGGGCCCGAGAGGCCGCCGGGCCCGCGGTCGTGCCCGATCGTCGTGTTCACGGCGACGACGCCGTCGAGGTCCAGCTCGTCCACGAGGTCGGCGACGGCGTCGACGTCCTCGTCCGCGAGGTCCGGGGCGATCTTGACGAGCAGCGGCACCCGGCCGACGCCCGCGTCCGCCGTGGCCGCGTCGGCCGCCTCGCGCACGGCCACGAGGATCGGCCGCAGCGACTCGACCTCCTGGAGGTCGCGCAGGCCCGGCGTGTTCGGGGACGACACGTTCACCACGAGGTAGTCCGCGTACGGCGCGAGCAGCCCCGCGCTCGTCGCGTAGTCCGCGGCCGCTTCCTCGGCGGGCGTGACCTTCGTCTTGCCGATGTTCGCCCCGACGAGCACGGCCCGCCCGCCCCGCGTCGAGCGCAGGGCCGCGAGCCGGCGCGCGGCCGCCGCGGCACCCTCGTTGTTGAACCCCATGCGGTTGCGCACGCCCTGGACGTCGAGCTCGCGCCACAGGCGCGGCCGCTCGTTGCCGGGCTGGGCGTGCGCCGTCACGGTGCCGATCTCGACGAACGCGAAGCCAAGCATCGTCAGTCCGCGCACCGCCCGGGCGTCCTTGTCGAAGCCGCCCGCGAGCCCGAACGGCGCCGGGAACACCTTGCCGAGCACCTCGACGCTCCCCCGGCCCCCCGCCGCGCGGCCCAGGTAGGGCGCGAGCGCCCCCTGGACGACGTCGCGCAGCACGGGCACGCGCCCGGCGAACCCGATGAGGTCGAACGCCACGTGGTGCGCCTGCTCGGGGTCCATCCGGCGGAACACGGTGTCGAAGAGGAGGCCGTAGAGGAGCGGTCGGCGGCGGGTCATGCGGCGTCCTCCGGGGCGTCGGTGGCGGGGGTGGTGGGGGGCGGGGTGGTCGCGCCGGGCGCGGCGGGCCGGGTGTGCCAGAGCCACCAGAGCCCGACGAACGGCAGCACGAGCGGGACGTAGCCGTAGCCCTGGCCGAAGCCCGACCAGACGGTCGCGCGCGGGAAGGCCTCGGGATCGGCGAGCGAGAACGCGCCGACGGTCAGGACGCCGACGAGCTCGACGCCCACGGCGAGCCACGCGACGCGGCGCGCGACGCGGCCGCCCCGCGCGAGGGCGATCGTCGCGACGACGTAGACCGCCGCCGCGAGCGCCGACAGCGCGTAGGCGAGCGGCGCCTCGTGCCAGTCGCGCAGGAGCTGCACCCCGGCGCGGGCGGTCGCGGCGAGCGCGAAGATCCCGTAGACGGCGACGAGCACCCGGCCGAAGCCGCCGTTGGTGCGGCGCTGCCCCGACCGTGGGTCCGGGCGACCGCCCGCTGCGGGCGTCGCCGCCGGGTCCGCCCCGTCGGGGGCGGCAGGTGCGCTCATGGCGTGGGCCTCCAGGTCAGGCGTTCCAGATCTGCCACAGCCGCCACTCGAGGAACGCGACCGTGAGCGCGGCGACCGCGAGCACGACGGAGCTCCAGCGCGAGCGCTCCGCGAACGCCCACAGCGCGGCGACGGGCAGGATGACGAGTGCGGTCACGAGGTAGCCCCACAGCAGGACCGGGTCGGTGGGCGCCGTCCCGGTCGCGCCGAGCACGCCGAGCACGACCGCCTGCACGAGGATCAGCCCCTCGATCACCGCGGCGCCCCACAGCTGGCGCAGGATCACCGCACGGTCGCGCGCGACGAACACGACCGCCCAGGCGGCGAGCGCGACGCACGCCGCGACCACGAGGAGCAGGAGGGGGAAGACCACGCCGCCGAGCGTACCGGGGGCGGTGGGCGCCGCGGGAATCGTCCACAGGCCCGGCGGACCCCGCGGGCGGCCGGGGATAGCATCGCGGGGTGGCTGAACTGACCGTCTCCAGCAAGAATCCCGCCGGTGCCAAGGTCGACGCGCTCGTCGTCGGCACCCACACGACGTCCGACGGCGTCGCGATCGTCGGGGGCGACCTGCCCCGTCCGGTGGTCGCCGCCCTCGAGGACCTCGCACCCGCGCTCGGCATCACGGGCGCCGACGACGAGGTCCGCAAGGTCCCCGCCGGTCCCGACCTCAAGGCGGGCGTGCTCGTGCTCGTGGGCCTCGGCGCCCGCCGGGCCGACGGCACGTTCGGCGCCGAGGCGCTGCGCCGTGCGGCAGGGGCCGCGCTGCGCGCGCTCGCCGGCACCGCGTCGGTCGCCGTCGCGCTGCCCGTCGAGGACGACGCGCAGCTCGCCGCCGTCGCCGAGGGCGCACTCCTCGGCACGTACACGTTCGCGCGCTACCGCACGGGCGAGGCCGCGACGTCGGCCGGGAGCCGTCCGCCCGCGACCGTCGAGATCCTCGCGGCGAACGCGCGCAGCGCCGCCGCGAAGGCCGCGGTCGAGCGCGCGACGGTCGTCGCCGCCGCCGTCAACGCGACGCGCGACCTCGTCAACGCGGCGCCGAACGACCTGTACCCGGCCGCGTTCGCCGACGTCGCGAAGCAGGCCGTCAAGGAGTCCGGCGCCAAGGGCCTCAAGGTCACCGTGCTCGACGACAAGGCGCTCGCCGCGGGTGGGTACGGCGGCCTGGTCGGCGTCGGCCAGGGCTCGGCGCGCGGGCCGCGCCTCGTCAAGGTCGCCTACACGCCGTCGCGCCCCGCGGCGAAGGTCGCGCTCGTCGGCAAGGGCATCACGTTCGACTCGGGCGGCATCTCCATCAAGCCCGCGAAGGGCATGGAGGCGATGAAGTCCGACATGGCCGGCGCCGCCGCGGTGCTCCAGACCGTCGTCGCTGCCGCGCGCCTGGGTCTGCCCGTGGCGGTCACGGGCTGGCTGTGCCTGGCGGAGAACATGCCGTCCGGCACCGCGCAGCGCCCGTCCGACGTCATCACGATCCGGGGTGGCAAGACGGTCGAGGTGCTCAACACCGACGCCGAGGGCCGCCTCGTCATGGCCGACGGCCTCGTCGCGGCGGTCGAGGAGAAGCCCGACGTCGTGCTCGACGTCGCGACGCTCACCGGCGCCCAGATGGTCGCGCTCGGCAACCGCGTCTCGGCGGTCATGGGCGCCGACGACGTGCGCGCGGAGGTCGTCGCGGCGGCCGACGCCGCGGGCGAGCAGTTCTGGCCGATGCCGCTGCCCGAGGAGCTGGGCGCGTCGCTGAAGTCGAAGGTCGCGGACCTCGCCAACATCGGCGACCGGTTCGGCGGGATGCTCGTCGCCGGGCTGTTCCTCCAGGAGTTCGTCGGCGAGACCCCGTGGGCCCACCTCGACATCGCCGGCCCCGCGTTCAACGAGGGCTCCGCGCACGGGTACACCCCGGTCGGCGGCACGGGCGTCGCCGTCCGCACCCTGCTGGGCCTGGTCGAGGGCCGCGCCCGCCGCTGACCCGGCCCCGCCGAGCAGGTGGTCCTGGTCCGTCCGTGCGACCGGACGGACCAGGACCGCCTGCTCGCCCGGCGGGCGGTCCGGTCAGGAGCTCCTGCGCTGGCGCGAGTTCCAGTCCCGCATGCGCTGCGGGTACCCGGTGAAGCGCACGTTGTAGACCGGGACGCCCAGGGAGCCGGCGACGTCGAACGCCGTCTTCTCGTCCGGGACGCGCCGTCGCGTCCACTCCCCCGTCGTCGCGATGAGCAGGAGCGTCGCGCCCGTGTCCGGCGTGGGCGGCTCCACGTACGCCTCGACGCCGACGCGCGTGCGCACAAACTCCTGCAGGTGCGCGAGCGTCGCGCGGCGGGCGTCCGACGGCGCGGCCGCGGCGCCGCCCGGCGACGAGGTCGTCGCGGGACGGCGGGAGAACAGGCTGGACAGCTTGGGCAGCCGGGGCACAGCGGCAGGGTACAGCGTGACCCTGGTCATACGGTGGGCACGCTGTCTCCAGCGTCACAGCCGTACGGCCCAGGTTTCGATTGGGGAGCCCGTCCCCGAGGTGCCAAGATGGCTCCCGGAGAACGTTCACGCACCGTGGGTCAGCGGTTCCCGTCCGGCCCGCCGTCGTGCCGTGGACGCCCGCTCTCGCTCTCCCCTCGCTGAAGGAGTCGCACGTGGCCGAACCCGGCACACCATTCGACGTCGTCGTCCTGGGCGGAGGCAGCGCCGGCTACGCCACCGCGCTGCGTGCCGCCCAGCTCGGTCTCGACGTCGCGCTCGTCGAGTCGGGCCGGCTCGGCGGTACCTGCCTGCACAACGGGTGCATCCCCACCAAGGCGCTGCTCCACGCGGCCGAGCTCGCCGACGGCGCCCGCGAGGGCGCGAAGTTCGGCGTGCGCAGCACGCTCGAGGGCATCGACATGGCGGGGGTCAACGCGTACAAGGACGGCGTCGTCGCCGGCCTGTACAAGGGCCTCCAGGGACTCGTCTCCTCGCGCGGCATCACGTACGTCGAGGGCCACGGGCGCCTCGTGTCGCAGGACACGGTCGAGGTCGACGGCACCCGCTACACCGGCCGCCACGTCGTGCTCGCCACCGGCTCATACGCCCGGTCGCTGCCCGGTCTCGAGATCGGGGGCCGGGTCGTCACGTCCGACCAGGCGCTGCGGCTCGACCGCGTGCCGAAGTCGGTCGTCGTGCTCGGCGGCGGCGTCATCGGCGTCGAGTTCGCGAGCGTGTGGAAGTCGTTCGGCGCCGACGTCCAGATCGTCGAGGCGCTGCCCCACCTCGTGCCGAACGAGGACGTGGCGCTGTCGAAGGCGCTCGAGCGCGCGTTCCGCAAGCGGGGCATCGCGTTCTCGCTCGGCGACCGGTTCGCCGGCGTCAAGGAGACCGACTCCGGGGTCACCGTGACCCTCGAGTCCGGCAAGACGTTCGAGGCCGAGCTGCTGCTCGTCGCCGTCGGGCGCGGCCCGCGCACCGCAGACCTCGGGTTCGAGGAGCAGGGCCTCACGCTCGACCGCGGCTTCGTGATCGTCGACGAGCGCCTGCACACGGGCGTCGGCAACATCTGGGCCGCGGGCGACATCGTCCCCGGCCTCCAGCTCGCCCACCGCGGCTTCGCGCAGGGCATCTTCCTCGCGGAGCAGATCGCGGGCCTCGACCCGACGCCGATCGTCGAGTCGTCCATCCCCCGGGTCACGTACTGCGAGCCCGAGGTCGCGTCCGTCGGCGTCACCGAGGCCGACGCCGCCGAGACGTGGGGGGCCGACCAGGTCGAGTCCCTCGAGTACAACCTCGCCGGCAACGGCAAGAGCAAGATCCTCGGGACGAGCGGCTTCGTCAAGCTCGTGCGCCGCAAGGACGGTCCCGTCGTCGGCGTGCACATGATCGGCGCCCGCGTCGGCGAGCTCGTCGGCGAGGGCCAGCTGATCGTGGGCTGGGAGGCGTACCCCGAGGACGTCGCCGCCCTGGTCCACGCTCACCCCACCCAGAACGAGGCACTCGGAGAGGCGCACCTGGCCCTGGCCGGCAAGCCTCTGCACGCCCACAACTGACCCCAACGATCGAAGGAGACCAGGCAGGTCATGTCTGAGAACGTGCAGATGCCGGCCCTCGGCGAGTCCGTCACCGAAGGCACCGTCACCCGTTGGCTCAAGTCGGTCGGCGACACCGTCGCCGTCGACGAGCCGCTGCTCGAGGTCTCGACCGACAAGGTCGACACCGAGATCCCGTCGCCCGTCGCGGGCACGCTCGAGCAGATCCTCGTCCAGGAGGACGAGACCGTCGAGGTCGGCGCGAACCTCGCCGTGATCGGCGACGGCTCGGGCGGTGGCGGCTCCGCGCCGGCCCCCGCCGAGGCCGAGACCGAGGCTCCGGCCCCGCAGGCCGCGCCGGAGCCGGAGCAGCCGGCCGCCCAGGAGGCGCCCGCCGCCCCCGCGCCCGCCGAGCAGCCCGCGCCGTCCGGCGACTCCGCCGGTGGCGGCGAGGAGATCAAGCTCCCGGCGCTCGGCGAGTCCGTCACCGAGGGCACCGTCACGCGGTGGCTCAAGTCGGTCGGCGACACCGTCGAGGTCGACGAGCCGCTGCTCGAGGTCTCGACCGACAAGGTCGACACCGAGGTCCCGTCGCCCGTCGCGGGCACCGTCCAGCAGATCCTCGTCCAGGAGGACGAGACGGTCGAGGTCGGCGCCGTGCTCGCGATCGTCGGCTCCGGTGCCGCCCCGGCCGGGGGCCCGGCCGCTCCGGCCGAGCAGCCCGTGCAGGAGGCCCCGAAGCAGGAGGCTCCGAAGCAGGAGGAGGCGCCGACCGAGGCGCGCACCCCGGCGAGCGAGGCGGACGTCCCCGCGCAGGCCGCGCAGGAGGAGACGCCCGCCCCCGCGACGAGCGCCCCCGCTCCCGCCGCGGAGAAGCCGGCCGCGCCGTCGGCTCCTGGCGCGACCCCGGCCCCGGCCGCCAAGGCCGGCGGCACGTACCTCACGCCGCTCGTGCGCAAGCTCGCCGCGGACAAGGGCGTCGACCTCTCGTCCCTCACGGGCACGGGCGTCGGCGGCCGCATCCGCAAGGAGGACGTGCTCGAGGCAGCCCGCAAGGCCGAGGAGGCCAAGGCGGCGCCCGCCGCGGCCGCACCGGCCGCCCCCGCGGCCGGTGGCGCCCCGAAGAAGGCGTCGGTCCCGGCGGTCTCCCCGCTGCGCGGCACGACCGAGAAGACGAGCCGCCTGCGCAAGCTGGTCGCGAGCCGCATGGTCGAGGCGCTGAGCACGCAGGCCCAGCTCACGACGGCGGTCGAGGTCGACGTCACGCGCGTCGCCGCCCTGCGCAACCGCGCCAAGGCGGACTTCAAGGCACGCGAGGGCGCGAACCTCACGTTCCTGCCGTTCTTCACGCTCGCTGCGGTCGAGGCGCTCAAGGCCTACCCGAAGATCAACGCGACCTTCGCCGAGGACGAGATCACCTACCACGGCCAGGAGAACGTAGGCATCGCGGTCGACACCGAGCGCGGCCTCGTCGTCCCCGTCATCAAGGACGCGGGCGACCTCAACCTCGCCGGCATCGCGCGCAAGATCGCCGACCTCGGCGCGCGCACGCGTGCCAACAAGGTCGGTCCGGACGAGCTCGCGGGCGCGACGTTCACGATCACGAACACCGGCTCGGGCGGCGCCGTCTTCGACACGCCGATCGTCCCGGTCGGTCAGGTCGCGATCCTCGGCACGGGCACGATCACGAAGCGCCCCGTCGTCGTGACGGACGTGGACGGGAACGACACGATCGGCATCCGTTCGACGTGCTTCATCTTCCTGTCCTACGACCACCGCCTGGTCGACGGTGCGGACGCCGCGCGCTTCCTCACCACCATCAAGAACCGCATCGAGGAGGGCGCGTTCGAGGCCGAGGTCGGCCTCTGACGGACCCGCTCCGCGGCACCCGCCGCGGACGGCGCCGGCCTGCTCCGGCGCGACGCTGACGAGGGCCCCGACCGCACCCCGGTCGGGGCCCTCGCGCGTCCTCCCCTTCCGTCCAGGGGCACGCCTCGCGGACCGTGCCGAGTCCGCCGCAGACCCGTAGCGTGTCCCCCATGGACATCGTCGTGGCGGGCTCGCACGGGCTCATCGGCACCGAGCTGCTCGAACGTCTGCGCGCGGACGGTCATCACGTGCGCCGCCTCGTGCGCCGCGCACCGCAGACCTCGGACGAGCACGAGTGGGACCCCGACTCCGGCCGGCTGGACCCGGGCGTGCTCGCGGGGGCGGACGCCGTCGTCAACCTCGCCGGAGCGGGCATCGGCGACCACCGCTGGACGACGGCGTACAAGCGGACGCTCGTCACGTCCCGCACGCGCACCACCGGGCTGCTCGCCCGCACGATCGCCGGCCTCGACTCGCCGCCACCGGTGTGGCTCCAGGGCTCCGCCATCGGGTACTACGGCGACCGGGGCTCCCAGGTGCTCACGGAGACGTCCGCGTCCGGAGACGGCTTCCTCGCGCGGCTGGTCCGCGAGTGGGAGGCCGCGACCGCACCCGCCGAGAAGGCAGGGGTCCGTGTCGTGCACGCCCGCACCGGCATCGTCCTCTCCCCCGACGGCGGCGCGCTCGGCCGGCTGCTGCCTCTCCTGCGGCTCGGCGTGGGCGGGCGCCTCGGCCCCGGGACGCAGTACTGGAGCTGGATCACGCTGCGCGACGAGGTCGCCGCGCTGCAGCACCTCCTCACCGCGCCCGTGCACGGCCCCGTCAACCTGTCCGCCCCGCACCCGGCGACCAACGCCGAGATCACCCGGGCGCTCGCGCGGGCGCTGCACCGTCCTGCCGTGCTCGCGGTGCCGTCGTTCGCCCTGCACGTCGCGCTCGGCGAGCTCGCGTCCGACATCCTCGGCTCCCAGCGCGCCCTGCCCACCGTCCTCGAGGCGAGCGGGTTCACGTGGTCCGACCCCGTCCTGGAGGACGCCGCGCGCGAGGTCGTCGAGAGCCGCTGACCGGCGGTCCTCACAGCCGGGCAGCGGACGGCACCCGGCGCGCTCGACGACGGCTCGCCCTGCGGTGTGGGCGAGGTCACCGCGCCTCGGCGACGCGCCACCCCGCGTCGGTCCACCGCAGGACCAGGACGACCGTGGTCCGCGGCGTGGCGGGCACCGCCACCTCGCCCGCGACCGTGCGCTGGTGGTGGGCCGCCACCGCGTAGTCCACGGCCACCGTCGCGACCTCGTCCCCGTGCCCCTCGTCGACATCCGGTGGCCGGGGCTCGGCGTGCCGGGCGTCGAAGACCTCGGCCCGTGCCCCGACGACGTCGACGCCGTCGAGCGCGGCGAGCAGCTCGGCGTCGCGGGCCTCCGCGGCCGAACCGTCGACCACCACCGCGGACAGGTCCCCCGCACCGTCCGCGAGGAGCTCCAGCCGCCGCGCCGTGAGGGTGCGCGCCGCACCGAGCGGGTCGGCCCGGTCGAGCGTGGGGTCGGTCGCCGGATCCGCGCCCGACGCCGTGCGGGTGGTCGCGGGACCGTCGTCGCGCACGGGCGAGGGCCACGGCGTGCCGACCGCGAGCGCGACGACCATCGCCACGACGAGCCCCGCGCCGCCGAGGAGGGCCGTCGTCGTGCGGCCGGACCACGGGAGGCGCCGCCGGTCCGGTCGGCGGGCGTGCGCACCGGCCCTCGCCCCGCGCCCGAGGCCGGACGGCCGCGCCGACCGCGCCGGGAAACCACGCGGTCCGCGCACCCCACGGCGACCGGACGCCGCGACCACGTCGTCGCGGACCGATCGCCGCCCCGGCACCGCCGGGCGGGGAGCTCGCCGACCCGCCAGGGCGCCGGCGACGAGCCGCGCGGGGTCCGGCATGACGATCGGCTGCGGCTCGACCGCGTCGTAGCAGCGCGCGGCGAACGTCCCGACGGCGGGACGGGCGGCCGGCTCGTCGCGGAGCGCGACGGCGAGCTCCGCGTGCAGCGCGGCGAGGGCCCGCGCCTCGTCGGGGTCGGGCGGCGCCGCGTGCGCGGGGTGGCTCGACGCGGGCGGAGGGACGAGACCGAGGACCGTGCGGGCGAGGTCGCGGACGTCGTCGGCGCTCGACGCCGTCGTGGGCGCCAGCGGCGGGCGCAGCACCGTCCGGCCGTCCGGGGCGACGACGACCGACGCGGCGTCCAGGGCGCCGTGGCTGCGGCCCTCGCGGTGGAGCGCCGTCAGCGCCTGGGCGACCGGGACGAGGACCGTCACCGCCTCCCCCGCGCGGAGCGGCTCGCGCGCGGCGGCGAGCTCGTCGAGGCGTAGCCCGCCGACGTGGTCGACGAGGACGGCGAGCGACGACCCGCCCGCCGCCACGACGCCGCGCACCGCCGCGAGGTGCTCGTGCTCCCCGCCGAGCCCGCGCAGGTGCTCGACGAGCGCGGCCCGCGGCCCCGGATCCTCGGGCGCCGCGAGCAGCGCGACCTCGCACACCGTCCCGGCGGCGTCACGGGCGACCGCCCCGCCGACCGCACCCGGCTCCCGCCGCAGCGACCACCCCGCCGCCGCGAGCGCCGGCCCGAGGTCGGCGACGGGCGGCCCGGGCGGGCGCGGGCGGCGGGACGACGACGGCATGCCCCCATCCCACCGCACGACACGCCTGCGCGAGCCGTCGTCCACAGGACGAGTCTGCCCCCGGCCGGGTCCGGGCCGGGCACCCCGTCACACGTCGAGCAGGCGACCCTCCCGCGCGCTGCGGCGCGCGGCGTCGAGCACCTCGGCCGTGCGGACGGCGTCGCGCGGGTCGACCGGCACGGGGCCGTCGTCGAGCAGCCACGCGGCGACCGCGCGGTAGAAGTCCGCGTGCCCGCCGGGGGCCAGCGGCACGGGCTCGCGCTCGCGACCGCGCGTGACCCAGCCGAGGGTGCCCGCGGGCGCGGCGTCGTCGAACACCTCGAAGGGCGACGCGTCGTTCTCGAACGTCGTGACGACGTACGCCCCGCCCGTGCCGAGCACGCGTGTGCGCGGGCCGGGTGCGCCGACGACGGACCCCGCCCAGAGGCGGCTCACGACGGCGTTCCCGTCGGCGTCCGGGGCGTGGTGGAGCACGAGGAACACGTCGTCCTCGGTGGGGGTCGTGTGCGAGCGGAGCTCGGCCCACACCCCGGTGACGGGACCGAAGAGCTGGGTGGCGGAGTCGACGAGGTGGGGCCCGAGGTCGAGGAGCAGGCCGCCCCCGACGAGGTCGTTCTCCTTCCAGCGCTGCTGCGGCACGGGACGCCAGCGCTCCCAGCGGCGCTCGAACGTGTGGACCCGGCCGAGGTCGCCGCGGTCGAGCACGGACCGCAGCGTGAGCTGCTCCGGGTCCCACCGGCGGTTCTGGAAGACGGTGAGCGGGGTCCCCCCCTCCTCGGCGGCGTCGACGACGGCGCGCGAGGCCGTGGCGCCCAGGGCGAGCGGCTTGTCCACCACGACGGGGACGCCCGCGCGCACGAGCGCGGTCGCGTGGTCCGCGTGGAGCGCGGACGGGCTGGCCACGACGACGACGTCGTAGGCCGCGCGGTCGGCGAGGAGGGCCTCGACGTCGTCGTGCAGGTGCACGCCGGGCCAGTCCTCGGCGGCGGCGGCGCGGCGCTCCGGCGAGCGCACGACGACGGCCGTGACGGTGTGCCCGGCCTCGCGCACGAGACGTGCGTGGATGCCGCGGCCGGCCCCTCCGTACCCGACGATCCCGACCCTGAGCGTGCGTGCGGCGGTGTCCATGCCGACCAATCTAGCGGCGTCGCGGCCGGGCGCCGGGGGTGCACGGGGCACGTCGGGCGCGGGCCGGAGCACTCCGGGCGACCTGGCAGAATGTGCGCGTTGGTCCGATATGGAGCGCTGCGTACCGTCTCGCGGGGGTCGGGCCGAGATTCGGTTTCGGGAAGGTCGACCCTTGAGCACCACGAGCCGCCAGGTCCCTCGTCGGAGCGTCCTGCGCTACGTCCTCATCGCCCTGGCGATCGCGATCGTCGTCGCGAACGTCATCAACCAGCGGTCCGTCGCGGCGGACACCGACCCGGAGCCGGTCGCCGGGAGCGCGCTCGAGGCCCTCGCAGGCCTCGAGGTCAAGGGCCCCGGGCCGGACACCGGCTACGAGCGCGCGCTGTTCGGCGCGGCGTGGGCCGACGTCGACGGCAACGGGTGCGACACCCGCAACGACATCCTCGCGCGCGACCTCACGGACCTGACCTTCTCGACGCGCGGCGACGTCTGCGAGGTCCGCACCGGGACCTTCGACGACCCGTACACGGGCGAGACGATCGACTTCCGCCGCGGCAACGCGACGAGCGCGGCGGTCCAGATCGACCACGTCGTGCCGCTGCTCGACGCGTGGCGCAAGGGCGCTCGCGCCTGGGACGACGAGACGCGGCGGCAGTTCGCGAACGACCCCCTGAACCTGCTCGCGTCCGACGGCCCGGCGAACCAGTCGAAGGGCGCGCGCGACGCGTCGGCGTGGCTGCCCCCGAACCACGCGTTCCGGTGCCCGTACGTCGCCCGGCAGATCGCCGTGAAGGCGGCCTACGAGCTCTCGGTCACGCCGTCGGAGTCAGAGGCGATGGCGCGCGTGCTGGCGGACTGCCCGGCCGAGCCGCTCCCGGCGGGCTGAGCAGGCTCCCCCGGTCCGCGGTCCAGACGCCCGAGGGCGCTCGGCCACCAGGCGCGACGGCCGACGTCGTGCACGAGGGCGGGCACGAGGAGCGACCGCACCACGAGGGTGTCGACGAGGACGCCGAACGCGACGATGAACGCGAGCTGGGCGAGGAAGAGCAGCGGGATGATGCCGAGCGCGGCGAACGTGGCCGCGAGCACGACGCCCGCGGACGTGATGACCGACCCCGTGACCGCGAGCCCGCGCAGCACGCCGCGCCGCGTGCCGACGCGCAGGCTCTCCTCGCGCACGCGGGTCATGAGGAAGATCGAGTAGTCCACGCCCAGCGCGACGAGGAAGCAGAACGCGTAGAGCGGGACGGCCGGGTCCGCGCCGGGGAAGTCGAGCACGTGGTTGAAGACGATCGCGGCGACGCCGAGCGCGGCCCCGAACGACAGCACGTTCGCGAGCATGAGCAGCACGGGCGCGAGCACGGACCGCAGCAGCAGGATGAGGATCAGCAGGATCACGACCAGCACGACGGGCACGATGACCCGCAGGTCGCGCTGCCCGGCGAGCTGGGTGTCCAGGCGCTCGGCCGCGGCGCCGCCGACGACGGCGTCGGGCGAGACCTCGTGCACGGCGTCGCGCAGCGCCGAGACCGTCTCCACGGCCTCCTGGCTGTCGGACGGCGCCTCGGTCGTGACGTCGACGCGCACCTGCCCGTCGACGACGAGCGGGTCGCCCTGCGCGGGCGCCCCGGGGGCGACGGCGGGCTGGTCGGTGACGGGCGTCGCCGCGGCGACGCCGTCCGTGCCCTCGGCCGCCGTGACGACCGCGTCGAGGTCCGCCTCGGGCGCGATGACGGTCGCCGGCTGCGCGGACACGCCCTCGAAGTGCGCGGTGAGCGCCTCCTCGCCCGCGACGGAGTCGACGTCCGCGAGGAAGACCTCCGAGTCGCCGGTCCCCTCGGCGTCGAGCGTCGGCACGAACGCCGCGCACGCGGCCAGGACGAGCGCCGTGACGATCCACACGCGCCGGTCGTGGCACCCGACGAAGCTCGCGACGCGCGACCACACGCCGTGCCCGTCGATGCTCACGCTGTTCTCGCCCTCGGGCGACGCCTGCGCGACGGCGGCCTCGTGGGCCGCGTGGTCGGCGTCGTACCGCGGCATGCGCGGCCAGAACAGCGCGCGGGACCGCTGCCCCGCGACGAGCAGGAGCGCCGGCAGGAGCGTGAGCGCGGCGACGAACGCCGCGGCGATGCCGATCGCCGCGACGGGGCCGAGGCTGCGGTTGGACGACAGGTCGGACAGGAGCAGGCAGAGCAGACCCGCGATGACGGTGCCGGCGCTCGCCGCGATCGGCTCGACCGAGGCCCGCACGGCGCGGCGCAGCGCCGTCGCCGTCGACCGGACGAGGCGCAGCTCCTCGCGGTAGCGGGCCACCACGAGCAACGAGTAGTCGACCGCGGCCCCGACGACGAGGATCGAGAGGATGCCCTGGGACTGCCCGTTGAGCGTCAGGACGTCCGCCGCCGCGAGCTCGTAGACGACGAGACCGGCGAGCGTCAAGGCGAGCACGGCCGTGAGGATGACGATGAACGGCAGGATCGGCGAGCGGTAGACGACCGCGAGGATGACGAGCACCGCACCGAGCGCGACGAGCAGCAGCACGGTGTCGATCCCGCCGAAGGCCGTGACGAGGTCGGCGACGAACCCGGCGGGGCCGGTGACCCACACGTCGAGCGACGTGCCGGCGAGGCCGCCGTCGGCCGCGTCCGCTGCGGCGAGTTCGCGCAGCGCGCCGACGGCGAGCTCGCTCACGCTGCTCTCGTCCGCCCCGATGCGGTCCGACGCGACGGACGCGTCGAGCGAGACGACGACGAGCGCGGCCTCCCCGTCCTCGGACGGCACGAGGACCGGGTCGGCGATCGAGACGTCGCCCACGGTCGCGGGCTCGTCGCCCGACGTCCCCTCGAGCGGCGCGGCGGGGACGGCCTGCGCGTAGGCGTCGAGCGCCGCGAGGTCGTCGGGAGTGAGCGCGCTCCCATCGCCGGTCGTCGCGACGACGAGCGCGGGCAGCGTCTCGGAGTCGGTGAACTCCTGCGCGACCTCGGCGGCGCGCGTCGACTCCGCGCTCGCGGGCAGGAACGCCGCGGCGTCGTTGGTCTGCACGCTGCTCAGACGACCCTGCGCCTGACCGCCCAGTGCGCCGATGGCCATCCAGAGACCGATGACTGCGACAATGATCAGTCCGCGGAGGAACCCGCCCGTCCGATTGCTCAGCATGCTGAGTAATGGTGCCATGGTGGAGGGAGGAAAGCACGTTGGAGCTTGCACCGAGGGACCGCACCGGGCCGCACGTCGACCCGGACGTCGGCGACCCCGCCCCTAGCGACCCCCAGGAGTGGGCCACCGGCCGGCTGCTCTTCGCCGTCGCGCGCCGGATCGAACGGGAGTGGAACGCCCACCTCGGGCAGTGGGACCTCAACCACGCCGGCTTCCCCGTGCTCATGCACCTGCTGTCCGGACCGCGGTCCCAGCGCGTCCTCGCGGACGAGTCGGGCGTCACCGAGCAGACGATGAGCCGGATCGTGGCGCGGCTGGAACGGGCCGGCTACGTGACCCGCACCGACGACCCGGCCGACCGTCGCCGTCGGGCCGTGGCCATCACCGACGCCGGGCGCGCGGCCGGGCTCGCGGCGGCGCGCCGCCGCCCCGCGGAGGACCTCGCGACCCGCGGCCTCGACGACGACCAGATCGCCGCCCTGCGCGCGGCGCTCCTCACCCTCCTCGAGACCCTCCCCCGCGCACCGGGCGACGAGCGTTAGCCTGACCCGATGGACCTGCTCGCGCTGCCGGGGATCACGGACTACCACGAGGCCTGGGACCTCCAGCGCGCGGTGCACGACGACGTCGTCGCGGGCACGCGGCCCGACACCCTCATCCTCGTCGAGCACCCCGACGTCTACACGGCCGGGCGGCGCACGAACCGCTCCGACCGACCCGACGACGGCACCCCCGTCGTGGACGTCGACCGCGGCGGGAAGATCACCTGGCACGGCCCCGGCCAGCAGGTCGTCTACCCGATCGTCCGGCTCGCCGAGCCCGTGGACGTCGTCGCGTACGTCCGGGCGCTCGAGGAGGCCGTCATGGCGGTCTGCACCCGCCTCGGGCTCGCGACGATGCGCGTCGAGGGCCGCAGCGGGGTCTGGGTCGCGGCCGACGAGACCCGCCGCGAGCGCAAGGTCTGCGCGATCGGCGTGCGGGTCGCGCGCGGCGTGACGATGCACGGCCTCGCGCTGAACTGCGTGCCCGACCTGTCGCGGTTCGAACGGATCGTCCCGTGCGGTATCGAGGACGCCGACGTGACGTCGCTCACGGCGGAGCTCGGCCGCGAGGTCACGCTCGCCGAGGTCTCGCCGCTCCTCGTCGACGCGCTCGGGACGGCGCTCGGCCCGCTGCTCGCCGCGGGCGCCGCGGACGCCCCGCCGGCCGCGCTCGCGGGATAGGCTGGAGGCTCCAGGGAATCCTCGCGCGCCGGAGTACGGGTGGGTCGGCGCGCGGCCGGACGACCCCGAGGACCTGGACCGCATGACCACCACCCCTGCGCGCGCGACGTCGCGCCCCCGCACCCCCGCACCTCCCCCGCCCGGCGGCGCTCCCGTCCGCACGGGCTACGCCCGGCTCCCCCAGCTCGCGGGCCGCGCGTTCCTCCCCGTCGCGTTCCTCGCGCGCCTGCCGTTCTCCATGCTGACGATCGGGACGCTCCTGCTCGTGTCGTCGACGACGTCGTCGGTCGCGCTCGGCGGCCTCGCCTCCGCGGCGACGGCGCTCGGGACGGCGCTCGGCGGCCCGACCCAGGGCGCGCTCGCCGACCGCGTCGGCCAGCGCCGGGTCCTGCTCGTGTGCGTGCCGGTCGCGACGGTTGCCGTGCTGGCGCTCGTCCTCTCGGCGTCCGCGCCGGGCGCCGCGGCCGCGGTGCTGCTCGCCGCGGCGGCGACCGGCGCGAGCGCTCCCCAGGTCGGCCCGCTGGCCCGCGTGCGCTGGCTGCGCCTCGCGGCCGACGAGCCGCGCACCGTCGAGGCCGCGATGAGCTACGAGAGCACGGCCGACGAGGTGAGCTTCGTCCTGGGGCCCGCCCTCGTGGGCGTCCTCGCGTCCGCGGGCTCGCCCCAGGTCGCGGTGCTCGCCGCGGCCGGTGGCATCGCCGTGTTCGGCGCCGCGTTCGCGCTCCACCCCACGGCGCGCGCGACCGCGCCGCACGGCCCCGGCTCGCACGCCACGACGGCCGGTGCGGCGGACGGCGGGACGGCCGCGCTCGTGCGGCGGGAGGCGGTCGTCCTCGTCGGCATGCTCGCCATGGGGCTGCTGTTCGGCGGGACCCAGGCCGCGCTCACCGCGCTCACGCGCGACGCGGGCGTGCCCGGCAGCGCGGGCCTCGTGTACGCCGTCATGGGCGTCGGCTCCGCGATCACCGCGCTCTCCGTGGTCGCCCTCCCCCGCCGCTGGGGGCTGCGCAGCCGCTGGATCACGTTCGCGGCCGGGCTCCTCGTCGGCACCGCCGGTCTCGTGCTCGCCGCCGCGGGCGGCTCGCTGACCGCCGTCGTCGTCGCCGTGGCGGCGACCGGCCTGTTCGTCGGGCCCGTCATGGTCACCGTGTTCACCGTCGCGGGCGAGCGCGCGCCGGCCGGGCGGACGGCGTCGGCCATGACGCTCGTGGCCAGCGCGAACGTCGTCGGGGTCGCGATCGGCGCGTCGGGGGGCGGCACGCTCGCCGACACCGTCTCGACGACGAGCGCGTTCGCGCTGCCGGTCGTCGCGGCGGTCCTGCTCGTCGTGACCGGGGTGTCGCTGACGTCACGTCCACAGGGTGAGCGACGCGCGGGAGACGACGAGCGCGAGCGCGTAGTCTGACCGGAGTCCGGCGTCGTACCAGGGCGCGCACCCGAACGGTGCGCCGCCCGCCCGTTTGCTCGGCGCGACGTCGGCGCTCACTCGCCACGACGACCGGGAGACACCCGTGACGATCGCACCTGAAGGACGGCGCATGCTGCGGGTCGAGGCCCGCAACGCCGCGACGCCGATCGAGAAGAAGCCCGAGTGGATCAAGACCCGCGCGACCATGGGTCCGGAGTACTCCGAGCTCAAGGGGCTCGTGAAGCGCGAGGGTCTGCACACGGTCTGCGAGGAGGCGGGCTGTCCCAACATCTTCGAGTGCTGGGAGGACCGCGAGGCGACCTTCCTCATCGGCGGTGACCAGTGCACGCGCCGGTGCGACTTCTGCCAGATCGACACGGGCAAGCCGGCCGACTTCGACGCGGACGAGCCGCGCCGCGTCGCGGAGTCCGTCCAGGCGATGGGCCTGCGCTACTCGACCATCACGGGCGTCGCGCGCGACGACCTGCCCGACGGCGGTGCCTGGCTCTACGCGGAGACCGTCCGCCAGATCCACGCGCTCAACCCCGGCACGGGCGTCGAGCTGCTCATCCCGGACTTCAACGCGATCCCCGAGCTGCTCGACGAGGTGAACGACTCCCGGCCCGAGGTGCTCGCGCACAACCTCGAGACGGTCCCGCGCATCTTCAAGCAGATCCGGCCCGGCTTCCGGTACGAGCGCTCGCTGTCCGTGCTCACGCGGGCGCGCGAGGCGGGGCTCGTCACCAAGTCGAACATCATCCTCGGCATGGGCGAGACGATCGACGAGGCGAAGGAGGCGCTGCAGGACCTGCACGACGCCGGCTGTGACCTCGTGACGATCACGCAGTACCTGCGCCCGTCGCTGCGCCACCACCCGGTGGACCGCTGGGTCAAGCCCGAGGAGTTCGTCGAGTTGTCGGACGCCGCGGAGGAGATCGGCTTCCTCGGCGTCATGTCCGGCCCGCTCGTGCGGTCGTCGTACCGCGCCGGGCGGCTCTGGGGCCAGGCCATGACGCGACGCGGCATGGAGATCCCCGCCGCGCTCGCGCACCTCGCCGAGCCGACGACGTCCCGCCAGGAGGCCGCGAGCCTGCTGGCCCGCGCACCCCACTAGACTGACCGGCATGGCCCGCAAGAACTCGGACAGCACCGGCGCGCGCGCCGCCGGCGAGCAGGTCGCGAAGCAGAAGAAGCCCAAGAAGCAGCGCTGGTACCACCAGGTGTGGGCCGCCTACCAGATGACCCGCAAGCAGGACCCGGCGGTCACGTGGGTCATGCTCGGCGTGTTCGTCGGCATCCTCGCCGTCGCGCTGGGCATCGGCCTGTGGTGGGGCCAGTGGGTCTACACGCTCATCGTCGGCATCCCGTTCGCGGCGCTGGGCGCGATGTTCGTCCTCACGCGCCGCGCCGAGCGCGCCGCCTACCAGCAGATCGAGGGTCAGCCCGGCGCCGCGCGCGCCGCGCTCGGCACGATCCGCCGCGGGTGGACGTTCGACGAGGAGCCCGTCGCGATCGACCCCCGCACGCAGGACCTCGTGTTCCGCGGCGTCGGGCGCGCGGGCGTGGTGCTCGTGAGCGAGGGCCCGCCGCACCGCGCCAAGCGTCTGCTCGACGCCGAGCGCAAGCGCGTCGCGCGCGTGCTGCCGAACGTGCCCGTCACCACGATCCAGGTCGGCGACGGCGAGGACCAGGTGGCGCTGCCCAAGCTCCCCCGCGCGGTCCAGAAGCTGAAGCCGACCCTCACGAAGCCCGAGACGGCGGAGGTCTCCAAGCGCCTGCGCGCGCTCGGCGTCTCGCGCCTGCCGATCCCCAAGGGGATCGACCCGACCCGGGCCCGCCCGGACCGCAAGGGCCTCAAGGGGCGCTGACGCGCACCCCCTGCATCACGACCGACGCCCGGTCGGCGAGGATCTTCCCTCTGCCGGCCGGGCGTCGTCGTGCGCGGGGTGGGGATCCGGCCGCCGGGCCGCCCGGGGTCAGGAGCGGACGAGGACCGTGCCCGCGGCACGGTCGTGCAGGCCGCGACCGTCGGCGTCCCACACGACCGCCGGGATGACGAGGCAGAGCAGGACCGTGCGCAGCACGCCGCGACCGAGGCCGACCATGCGGGCCGGCTCGGCGAGACGCCGGACGCGGATCCCCATGACGCGGTGGCCGACGGTGAATCCGAGAGTGCTCACGAGCAGCACGTTCTCGATCGCGAAGACCAGCGGCTGCGACCAGACGGGCAGCGCCGAGATGCCCTCGAAGAACCCCGGGGCGGCGGGCCGGAAGAAGAGGAACGCGACCAGGGTCGCGAGGACCCAGTCGATGACCAGCGCGACGACGCGCCGGCCGAGCGTCGCGAGGGAGCCGGGGCCGTCCGGCGGGAGTCCCAGCCGCGCACCGCGACCGCTGTGCTGACCGCCCGGGGCGCCCTCGAGCCACGAACCCATGTCCTCGCGTGAAACCACGGGACCAGCGTACGTGCCACGCGGTGGACGGGACCGCCCGCCGGCGGTCGGACGGCGGTATCGTGCCGAACGGCACACCGACCCCACGTCGGCTGCCGCGCGCCCTCGTGTCGCACGATCGTCACACGGGGACGCGGGACGTAACACGACCGAAACAAGGGGTACACCGCAGGGAAACCGCCCCGGCCTAGGTTCGTGGGCGCCACGTCAGCGGCTCGTCCGCCGCGCAGCCCGACGGCATCACCCGATCAAGGAGCAACGGATGTTCAACAACGCGGAGGAGGCAATCGCCTTCACGCGGAACGAAGGCGTCGAGTTCGTCGACGTCCGGTTCTGCGACCTGCCCGGCATCATGCAGCACTTCAACATCCCCGTCTCGCAGTTCGACGAGTCGGCGTTCGAGGACGGCCTGATGTTCGACGGGTCGTCGATCCGCGGCTTCCAGGCGATCCACGAGTCGGACATGAAGCTCGTGCCGGACGTCAAGACCGCGTTCGTGGACCCGTACCGCAAGCGCAAGACGCTCGTCGTGAACTTCTCCATCGTCGACCCGTTCACGGGCGAGCCGTACTCGCGCGACCCCCGCAACATCGCGGCCAAGGCCGAGGCGTACCTGCGCTCCACCGGCATCGCCGACACGGCGTTCTTCGCGCCCGAGGCCGAGTTCTACCTCTTCGACGAGGCGCGCTTCGCGACGAACCAGCACTCGAGCTTCTACTACCTCGACTCCATCGAGGCGGCGTGGAACACGGGCCGCGAGGAGGAGGGTGGCAACCTCGCGTACAAGACGCGCTACAAGGGCGGCTACTTCCCCGTCTCCCCGTCCGACCGCTTCGCGGACCTGCGCGACGAGATGTGCGCGACGCTGGAGAAGGTCGGCCTCGAGGTCGAGCGCGCGCACCACGAGGTGGGCACCGCAGGCCAGCAGGAGATCAACTACCGCTTCAACACGCTGCTGCACGCGGCCGACGACCTGATGAAGTTCAAGTACGTCATCCGCAACGAGGCGTTCGAGGCCGGCAAGTCCGTCACGTTCATGCCGAAGCCGATCTTCGGCGACAACGGCTCGGGCATGCACTCGCACCAGTCCCTGTGGAAGGACGGCAAGCCGCTGTTCTTCGACGAGAAGGGCTACGGCGGTCTCTCCGACCTCGCGCGCTGGTACATCGGCGGCCTGCTCAAGCACGCGCCGTCGCTGCTCGCGTTCACCAACCCGTCGGTGAACTCCTACCACCGCCTGGTCCCCGGCTACGAGGCCCCGGTCAACCTGGTCTACTCGGCCCGCAACCGCTCCGCCTGCATCCGCATCCCGGTGACCGGCTCGTCCGCCGCCGCGAAGCGCGTCGAGTTCCGCGTGCCGGACCCGTCGGCCAACCCGTACCTCGCGTTCGCCGCGCAGCTCCTCGCCGGCATCGACGGCATCAAGAACCGCATCGAGCCGCCGGAGCCGATCGACAAGGACCTGTACGAGCTGCCGCCCGAGGAGCACGCGCAGATCCAGCAGGTCCCCGGCTCGCTCTCCGAGGCGCTGGACAACCTCGAGGCCGACCACGAGTTCCTCACGCAGGGCGACGTGTTCACGCCGGACCTCATCCAGACGTGGATCGACTACAAGCGTGCCAACGAGATCGACCCGATCCGCCTGCGCCCGCACCCGCACGAGTTCGAGCTCTACTACGACATCTGATCGGAGGGCCTCGCGGCCCTGCCCAGGATGACAGCGAACGGCGCCCGACCCGCACCTCTTCGGTGCCGGCCGGGCGCCGTTCCGCGTGGTGCGACGAGCAGGCCCTTGTCGCCGGCGCACCCCCGCGCTACGTTTGCGAGCGGCGGTAACGATGCCGCCCGCAACAGCAGGGGGATTCATGAGCACTCGCTTCCGGCGCGCCCTCACCACCGTCGTCTCCGTCCTCACCTCGGCGGTCCTCGCCGTGTCCGTCACCGCCCCGGCGGGCGCGGGGACGGGCCTCTCCCCCGCGAGCGCCACCCAGCCCGCGAGCGCCCCCGCGTGCGCCGCGACGTGGTCACCGACGACCGCGTACTCGGGCGGGAAGACGGCGTCGCACCACGGGCGGAACTGGACGGCGCGGTGGTGGACCCAGCGCGAGACGCCGGGGTCGACGAGCGTCTGGGTGGACGCGGGCCGGTGCACGGGCGGCGGGGACGACTTCGTGGTGAGCCGCGCGGAGTTCGACGCGATCTTCCCGAAGCGGCACCCGTTCTACACGTACGACGGGTTCGTCGACGCGCTCGGTGCGTACCCGGCGTTCGCCAGCACGGGGACGCCGGAGACCCGGACGCGCGAGGCCGCGGCGTTCCTCACGCACGCGGACTTCGAGTCGGTCGGGCTCCGGTACGTGAAGGAGATCAACGAGGCGAACTACTGGATCAAGTGCGACTACTCCCAGCCGTTCGGCTGCCCGGCGGGCCAGACGGCCTACTACGGGCGCGGGCCGATCATGTTCAGCTGGAACTTCAACTACAAGGCTGCCGGCGACGCCCTGGGCATCGACCTCCTCAACGACCCGTGGCTCGTCGAGGAGGACCCGTCCGTCGCCTGGCAGACCGCGCTCTGGTACTGGAACACCCAGAACGGGCCCGGCGTGATGACGTCGCACCAGGCGATGGTGTCCGGCGCGGGCTTCGGCCAGACGATCAACTCGCTCAACGGGGCGCTCGAGTGCAACGGCGGCAACCCGGCGTCGGTGCAGTCGCGCGTCGACCGCTACGTGCGGATCACCGAGGTGCTGGGCGTGGCCCCGGGCTCGGGCCTGACCTGCTGAGCGGTCCGGACCGCGGCGTGGGCGGCCGGTCGGCCGCAGCACGTCCGGCGGCGTGAGCGGCGGGCGCGGTGCACGCAGGGGGCGCACCGCACCCGCCGGTCAGCCGCCGAGCCCGCCGGTCAGCCGCCGACCCCGGCGGCCACCGGCGTGTCCTCCGCCCTGGACGCCGAGCCGGCGTCGGGCGCAGTCTCCGGGTCAGCCTCAGACCGCACGACGTGGGACGACGGCAGCCCCGCGCCGGGACGGAACCCGGCGTAGTGCTCGGCCGCGGCGCGGGCGCACTCGTCCTGGTAGACGTGCCCGCCACCGAGGTACACGGCGATCTCCTCGCGCTTGCCGGGCACGTTCCCGCCCACGAACCAGGCGCCCGCCTTCTTGCCCTCCTCGTACATGACGGTCGCACGGGCCGCGCGGTCCGTCTCGGCGCGCCACCACTCCTCCGCCTCGGGCGTGGCCTCGAGCTGGTCGACGCCGTGCTCCCGCGCGTACGCGAGCGCGCGCTGGAGCCACTGGGCGCCGCGCTGGACGGGCACCGTGAGGTTGGACAGCGGCGTCTGCGGCCCGAGCGACATGAAGAAGTTCGGAAAGCCGTGCACGGAGATGCCGAGGTAGGTGCGCAGACCGTCGCGCTCCCAGCGCTCGCGCAGGGTGACACCGTCCCGCCCGACGACGTCGAACGCCGTGAGCGCCCCGGTCATGGCGTCGAAGCCGGTGGCGAGCACGAGCACGTCGATCTCGTGCTCGACCTCCCCCACGACGACCCCGCGCGGCGTCACGCGCGTGATCGGCGTGCTCAGCACGTCGACGAGCTCGACGTTCTCGCGGTTGTACGCCGCGTAGTAGCCGTGGCCCGTCGGGGGTCGCTTGCCCATGAAGCGGTACGTCGTCGGGGTGAGCAGGCGGGCCGTCCGCGGGTCCTCGACGACCTCGCGGATCTTGCCGCGCAGGAACTCGGACGCGAGCTCGCTCGCCTCGGGGCTGGACACGAGGTCCGTGAAGCACTCGTTGGCGAACCGGAAGCCGCCCGCCTCCCAGCGGGACTCGAACACCCGGCGGCGCTCCTCGGCGTCGACCTCGAGCGCGGACCGCGTGGGGATCTCCATGGGCACGCCGAAGGGGTGGCGCGCGGCGCGCTCGAAGACCTCGTCGTAGCGCGCGCGCAGGGCGGCGAGCTCGTCGGCCGTCACGGCCGGGCTCGTCGTCTCCAGCACGTAGTTGGGGGTGCGCTGGAAGACGGTGACGTGCTCCGCCACCGCCGCGAGCTCGGGCAGCATCTGGATCCCCGAGGCACCGACCCCGAGCAGACCCACGCGCTTGCCCGCCAGGTCGACGCCGTCGTGCGGCCAGCGGGCCGAGTGGTGGACCGGCCCCGCGAACGTGTCGAGCCCGGGCAGGTCCGGGTACAGGGGCCGGGAGAGCAGGCCGGTCGCGGAGACCACGTACGTCGCCTGCAGCCGGGAGCCGTCCGCGAGGGTGAGGGTCCACAGGTTCGTCGCGTCGGAGTGCTCGGCCCGCTCGACGGCGACGCCGAGCCGGACGTCGCGGCGCAGGTCGAGCCGGTCGGCGACGAACTCGAGGTAGGCGCGGATCTCCTCACCGCGCGGGTAGCGCTCGGACCAGTCCCACTCGTCGCGCACCTCCCGCGAGAACGAGTACGCGTACGCGAGGTACTCGGAGTCGGTCCGCACGCCCGGGTAGCGGTTGGCCCACCAGGTGCCGCCGATCCCGTCCGCGGCGTCGACGACGAGCACGGACAGACCGATCTCGCGCAGGTGGTGCAGCATCGCGAGGCCCGAGTAGCCCGCCCCGATGACGACCGCGTCGTAGAGCGTGCCGTTCGTGGTCTCCGCCATGGACGACTCCCCCGTGTCAGGTACGTCGGCGCGGGCCCGGTGCCCGCGCGACGCGGTATACCGTGCCACGACCTGCGACGTCGTGCCACGGCGACCGCAGGACGGTCACGAGGTCGCGGCTCAGAACGGCCAGACGAGCGGCACGTAGAGGACCGCGGCCGCGAGGAAGACGAGGGCGAGCGGCAGGCCGAGGCGCCAGTAGTCGCCGAACCGGTACCCGCCGGGCTGCAGCACCATGAGGTTGACGGGGGTGGCGATCGGGGTGAGGAACGCGGCCGCGCCCACGACCGTGAGCGCCATCATGAACGGCAGCACGCTCACGTCGAGCGTCTGCGCGAACGACACCGCGACGGGGGCCATGACGAGCACCGTCGCGACGTTCGAGATGAACTGCCCGAGCACGAGCGTGAGCACGCACACCACGAGGAGCGCGAGGCGCGGCGACCCGTCGCCCGTGAGCCGGAGCACGAGCCCGGCGATCGCCTCCGCCGCCCCGGACGAGACGAACGCCGCGGACAGCGGGATGAGCGCCGCGATGAGCACGACGGTGTCCCACGAGATCGCGCGGAACGCCTGCGGCACGGTGACCACCCCGCCGACCACGAGGGCGCCCGCGGCGAGCAGGCCGGCGATGACGGGCGGCACGACGCCCGTCGCGAGCAGCACGACGGTCACGACGAGCACGGCGAGGCAGCGGCGCCACCCGCGGCTCAGCGGGACGCCGCGCTGCAGGCTGCGCGCCGAGTCGACCGCGAGCACGTCGGGCGACTGCGTGTACCGGTGCAGCGCGTCCCACGGCCCGCGCACGAGCACGGCGTCGCCCGGCTGGAGGGTCAGCGTCCCGGAGGCCCGCTCGGCGTCGGACGCCGACGCGTGCGCCTCGCCCCGCCGGAGGGCGACCACGACGAGCCCTTCGTCGCGTGTCGTCATGCCCGGGCTGACGGTGCGCCCGACGAGGGTCGAGCGGGGTGCGATGACCACCTCCACGACCCCGGTGCCGCCGGTGAACAGGCGACCCGTGTCGAGGTCGGGCGTGTAGCTCTCGCGCCACGAGCGCACGCGCTCGCGCGGGTCGGTCGCGGTGTCGGCGAGGTGCTCGGGGACGCGCTCGGGCAGCAGCCGGTCGCCGAGGGTCACGACGAGCAGCGCGGTGGCGAGGACGAGCGGGACGCCGACGAGCGCGAACTCGAAGTAGCCGAACTCGCGGCCGCCGGCCTCGGCCGCCGCCTCGGAGACGATGATGTTCACGGGCGTCCCCGTGAGGGTGAGCAGCGACCCCGCGCCGGCGGCGAACGCGAGCGGGACGAGCATGCGCGACGGCACGATCCCGGCGCGCGCCGCCGCGACCACCGCGACGGGGAGCAGCGCCGCGACGGCGCCGTTGATGCTGATGACCGCGGCGAGCAGCGCGGCGACGCCCACCATGAGCGTGAGCAGGCCCGCACGCCCGAGCGACGCGCGCCGCTCGAGCCACTGCCCGATCCACGCCGTGACGCCGGTCGAGTCCAGCGCGTCGCTGAGCACGAAGAGCGACGCGATGAAGAGCACGATCGGGTCGCTGAAGCCGCCCAGCGCCTCGTCGAGCGGGAGCACGCCCGTCGCCCACAGCGCGACGGGCACGAAGAGCGCGACGACGACGAGCGGCAGGCGGTTCGTCATGAAGCCCACGACGGCGAGGGCCAGGATCGCGAAGGTGGCGACCAGCGGATCGATCATGGGGCCCCCTCTCGGACGTCAGGATGCCACAACGGCCCGGACGGCGAGCCGTGCGGAATAGTGACGCCGCGGACGCGTTGTCGATGACCATGACGACTCTCGGGATCATCGGCGCAGGCAACATCGGTTCCCAGGTGGCGCGGGCCGCCGTCGGGCAGGGGTACGACGTGGTCATCGCGAACTCGCGCGACCCCCGCACGCTCGACGACCTCGTCGCCGAGCTCGGTCCGCGGGCGCGCGCGGCGACCGCGGAGGAAGCGGCGCGGGCCGCTGACGTGGCCGTCGTGGCGGTGCCGTTCCACGCGTACCGCGACGTCCCGGTCGAGCCGCTCGCGGGGAAGATCGTGCTCGACACGAACAACTACTACTGGGAGCGCGACGGCCACGTCGAGGCGCTCGACCGCGGCGAGGCGACGTCGTCGGGCCTGCTCCAGGAGCACCTGCCGTCGTCCAAGGTCGCGAAGGCGTTCAACCACATCCAGTCGGCGCACATCACGACCGACGGCACGCCCGCCGGGACGCCGGGGCGCCGCGCGCTGGCGACGTCGAGCGACTTCCCCGAGGCCGCCGCGTGGGTCGCGCGGTTCTACGACGAGCTCGGCTTCGACACCGTCGACACGAGCCCGCTCGCGGAGTCGTGGCGCGTCGAGCGCGACCGCCCGGCGTACGTCGCGCGCCAGGACGCCGACGAGCTGCGGGCCAACCTCGCGCGCGCCCCGCGCACGATCTGACCGCCCCGCGCGGCCCGCGGTCAGTCCTCGCCGTAGAAGACGCGCTCCATGACGGTGCGGGCCCGGCGGGCCGTGCGGAGGTAGTGCTCCTCCAGCTCGGCGCCCGTGTCCACGCCCGGCAGGTCGAGCACGCGCGCGAGGCCGTTGAGCGCGAAGCGGTCGTGCGGCAGCACGTCCACCGTCGTGCCCGTCGTGCGCCCGGACCACAGCACGAGCGCGCTGCGCAGGCGCGACGCGAGGTGCCACGCCTCGCCGAGGGTCGCGGCGTCGTCGGGGTCGACGAGCCCGACGTCGACCGCGGCGTCGAGCGCGTCCACCGTGGACGTCGTCCGCAGCGCGGGCACCTCGTGGGCGTGCTGGAGCTGGAGGAGCTGGACGGTCCACTCGACGTCGGACACGCCCCCGCGCCCGAGCTTGAGGTGCCGCGACGCCTCGACCCCGCGCGGGAGCCGCTCCGCCTCGACCCGGGCCTTGATGCGCCGCACCTCGCGCACGTGGGCCAGGTCGAGGCCCCCGTCCGGGTAGCGTCGGGCGTCCACGACGCGCGTGAACGCCTCGCCGAGCCCGGCGACGTCGCCCGCGACGGGTCGCGCGCGCAGGAGCGCCTGCGCCTCCCACACGCTGGACCAGCGCTCGTAGTACTCGGTGTACGACGCGAGCGAGCGCACGAGCGGGCCGTTGCGCCCCTCGGGCCGCAGGTCGGCGTCCACGGGCAGCGCGGGCTCCGGCCCGACGGCGGACAGCAGCTGCCGCAGCCGCGTCGCCGCGGCGAGCGCGTACGCCTGGGCGGCGTCGCCGGCCGCACCGGGCGCCGGGTCGTGCACGAACATGACGTCGGCGTCCGAGCCGTAGCCCATCTCGCGGCCGCCCAGGCGGCCCATCGCGACGACGAGCAGGCGCGCCGGCGCGGACGACAGGTCCGGCGCGTCGTACCCGAGCTCGTCGCGTGCCACGAACTCCGCGACCCGGAGCGCGCCCGCGAGCACGACGTCCGCCGCGTCGGAGATGCTGCGCGCCGCGTCGACCGGGTCGACGACCCCGAGCAGCTCGGCGGCGCCCGTGCGGGCCAGCTCGCGCCGACGCACGGCGCGCAGGCTCACCGTGGCCGGCTCGACCTCGTCGGCGCGCGTGAGGATCGCGTCGGTCTCCGCGGCGAGGCGCTCGATGCCGCGCGGGACGAGGTCCGCGTCGCCCGCGAGCCAGCGCACGGACTCGGGCGACCGGCCGAGCGCGTCGGCCATGTAGCGCGAGTTCGCCAGGAGGTGCGCGAGCCGCTGGGCCGCGGACCCGGAGTCGCGCAGGAGCTGGAGGTACCAGTGCGTCGTGCCGAGCGTCTCGGAGAGCGTGCGGAACGCGAGCAGCCCGGCGTCCGGGTCGGCGCCCTCGGCGAACCAGCCGAGCATCACGGGCAGGAGCTGGCGCTGGATGGCAGCGCGGCGGCTCACGCCCTCGATGAGCGCGGTGACGTGCCGCATGGCGCCCGCCGGGTCGCGGTAGCCGATGGCGGCGAAGCGGGCCTTCGCGGCCTCCGGCGCCAGGCTCACCTCGTCCGGCGAGAGCTGCGCGACGACCGGCAGGAGCGGCCGGTAGAAGATCTCCTCGTGCAGGCCGCGCACCTCGCGCCGCGTCGCGCGCCACCGCTCGGTGAGGCCCGCCGCGCCCTCGGTCCGCATGCCGAGCGATCGGGCGAGACGGCGCAGCTCGTCGTCGGCCGTCGGGAGCAGGTGCGTGCGCCGGAGCCGGAAGAGCTGGATGCGGTGCTCGAGCGAGCGCAGGAACCGGTAGCAGACGCCGAGCCGGGCCGCGTGCTCGCGCCCCACGTACCCGGCGGCGGCGAGCTCGGCGAGCGCGGTGAGGGTGCTGCGGCTGCGGATCGAGTCGTCGGACCGCCCGTGCACGAGCTGGAGCAGCTGCACGGTGAACTCGACGTCGCGCAGGCCGCCCTTGCCGAGCTTGAGCTGGCGGTCGGCCTCCGCCGCGGGCACGTGCGCCTCGACGCGGCGGCGCATCGCCTGCGAGTCCTCGACGAAGTTCTCGCGGCCCGCCGCCGACCACACGAACGGGGCGATCGCCTCCTCGTACGCGCGCCCGAGCTCGCGGTCGCCCGCGACGGTGCGCGCCTTGAGCAGCGCCTGGAACTCCCACGTCTTGGCCCAGCGCTCGTAGTACGCGACGTGGCTCGCGAGCGTGCGCACGAGCGGCCCCTGCTTGCCCTCGGGGCGCAGCGCGGCGTCCACCTGCCACAGGGCCGGCTCGCCGGACGTGCCGGAGCACACGCGCGCGAGGCTCGTCGCGAGGCGCGCCCCCACGGTCGTGGCGTGCTCCTCGTCGAAGCCGTCGGCGGGCTCGACGACGTAGATCACGTCGACGTCGGAGACGTAGTTGAGCTCGCGCGCTCCGCACTTGCCCATGCCGATGATCGCGAGGCGCACCCCCGCACCGTGGTCGTCGAGCTCCGCGCGCGCGACGGCGAGCGCACCCTCGAGCGCAGCGGCGGCGAGGTCGGCCAGGGCCGCACCGACCGCGGGCATGCGCGTCAGGGGGTCGGTGACGGTGAGGTCGGTCGCCGCGATGCGCAGGATCCGCTCGCGGTAGGCGCGGCGCAGCGCGTCGACCCGCTCGGGCCCCGGCTCGGCCGCGACCGGGACGGCGGCGTCCGGGTCGGCGCCCACGGCGCGCAGCAGCTCGGCCCGCACGTCGCCCGCGGCCACCCCGGTGCCCGGCGCCGGGTCCGCGACGACCTCGAGCAGCGCGGGGCGCCGCACGACGTCGTCGCCGAGCGCGACCGACGCCCCGAGCACCGCGAGGAGGCGGTCGCGGGCCGGGCCGGGCCGCAGGGTGCCGCGCGCGAGGTCCGCGAGCGCACCGCGCGCCTCGACGTCGGGGCGCAGCGCGCCCGCGAGCCGCACGACCTGCAGGAGCGCGAGGTCCGGGTCGGCGGCCTGGCCGAACGCGGCGAGCAGCTCGTCGTCGACGACGCCCGCCGGGTCGGCGGCGCCGGCCTCGGAACCGTCGACGGACCGGGCACCCGGGTCGAGCAGCAGCGCCAGGTCCGGGTCCGCGAGCAGGCCGGCCGAGCGCGTGATGTCGGCGAAGCCGAACCGCGCGAGCCGACCCGTGAGCGTGGGCCGGCGGGACCCGCCGGACCGACCGGACGTCGTCGTGGACCCGCTCACAGGACCTGGAGGAACCGCTTCAGCTCGAACGGCGTGACCTGCGCGCGGTACGCGTCCCACTCCTGGCGCTTGTTGCGCAGCACGAAGTCGAACACGTGCTCGCCCAGGGTCTCGGCGACGAGCTCGGAGCCCTCCATGATGCGGATCGCCTCGTCGAGCGACTGCGGGAGCGGCTTGATGCCGAGCGCACGACGCTCCGCGTCGGTGAGCTCCCAGACGTCGTCCTCGGTCTCCTCGGGGAGCTCGTAGCCCTCCTCGATGCCCTTGAGCCCGGCGGCCAGCATGACGGCGAACGCCAGGTACGGGTTGGTGGCCGAGTCGAGCGCGCGGTACTCCACGCGGCTCGAGTTGCCCTTGCCCGGCTTGTACATGGGGACGCGCACGAGCGCGGAGCGGTTGTTGTGGCCCCAGCACACGTAGCTGGGGGCCTCGGCCCCGCCCCACAGGCGCTTGTACGAGTTCACGTACTGGTTGGTGATCGCGGTGATCTCGGCGGCGTGGACGAGCAGGCCCGCGATGAACTGGCGCGCCGTCTTGGACAGCTCGAACTGGGCGCCGGGCTCGTGGAACGCGTTGCGGTCGCCCTCGAAGAGCGACAGGTGCGTGTGCATGCCCGAGCCGGGGTGGTCGGCCATCGGCTTGGGCATGAACGACGCGAACACGCCCTGCTCGAGCGCGACCTCCTTGACGACCGTGCGGAACGTCATGAGGTTGTCGGCCGTCGTCAGCGCGTCGGCGTAGCGCAGGTCGATCTCGTTCTGCCCCGGCCCGGCCTCGTGGTGGGAGAACTCGACCGAGATGCCCATGGACTCGAGCATCGTGATCGCGGCGCGCCGGAAGTCGTGCGTGCTCCCGCGCGCGAGGTGGTCGAAGTACCCGCCCTGGTCGACGGGGACGAGCGGCGACCCGGCGTCGGCCGGCTGGTTGAACAGGTAGAACTCGACCTCGGGGTGCGTGTAGAACGTGAACCCCTTGTCGCTCGCCCGGGCGAGCGCACGCTTGAGGACGTTGCGGCTGTCCGCGAGGGACGGCTCGCCGTCGGGCGTGAGGATGTCGCAGAACATGCGGGCGGTGCCGTGCCGCTCGCCGCGCCACGGCAGCACCTGGAACGTGGTCGGGTCCGGCTTGGCGATCATGTCGGCCTCGTACACGCGCGTGAGGCCCTCGATCGAGCTGCCGTCGAACCCGATCCCCTCGGCGAACGCCGACTCGAGCTCCGCCGGCGCGATCGCCACCGACTTGAGCATGCCGAGCACGTCGGTGAACCAGAGCCGGATGAAGCGGATGTCGCGCTCCTCGACCGTGCGGAGCACGAACTCCTGCTGCCTGTCCATGCGGTACATCCTGCCTGATCCGTGTGACGAACGGGTGACACGGTCGTGTCCTGGACGTCGTGCCGCGCGGCGTCCACCCCGGACGAGCCGTCCGCCCTGCTCGTCTAGGGTGGACGCATGGCTGATCTGCGCGTCGCGCTGGCACAGGTCGACACGTGCGTGGGGGACCTCGACGGCAACGCCGCCCTGGTCCTCGAGCGCACCCGGGAGGCCGCGGCCGCGGGCGCGCAGCTCGTCGCCTTCCCGGAGATGACCCTCACCGGCTACCCGATCGAGGACCTCGCGCTGCGGGCGTCGTTCCGGCGCGCGGCGTGGGACGCCGCCGCGGACATCGCGGCGCGGCTCGACGCCGAGGGGCTGGGCGCGGTCACCGTCGTGCTCGGCACCGTGGGCACCTCGGGCGCGCCCCGCGGTGCGGGCGCCGCGGAGCGCGAGGCCTCGGGCTCCCCCGCCGACCTCCCGACCAACCGCGCCGTCGTGCTGCGCGACGGCGCCGTGCAGGCCGCGTACGACAAGCACCACCTGCCCAACTACGGCGTGTTCGACGAGTTCCGCATCTTCGCGCCCGGCGAGACGACGACGGTCGTCGAGGTCGAGGGGCGCCGCGTCGGCATCGCGATCTGCGAGGACATCTGGCAGGACGGCGGCCCCGTCGCGGAGATGGCGACGCTCGACGAGGCGGGGAACGGGCTCGACCTGCTGCTCGTGCTCAACGGCTCGCCGTACGAGGAGGGCAAGGGACACGTCCGCACGGACCTCGCCGCGCGCCGCGCGCGCGAGGTGAGCGCCCCGGTCGCGTACGTGAACCTCGTGGGCGGCCAGGACGACCTCGTGTTCGACGGCGGCTCGTTCGTCACCGACGCCGCGGGCACGGTGGTCGCCTCGTCACCGCAGTTCGTGGAGGACCTGCTCGTTTGGGAGCTCCCCGCCGACGGCGCCCCGCGCGGGCCGCGCGCCCCGGAGCTGCACCCGGACGAGGAGGTGTACCGGGCGTGCGTGACGGGCCTCGCGGGCTACGTGCGCAAGAACGGCTTCCGCTCGGTCGTCCTCGGCGTCTCGGGCGGCATCGACTCGGCGCTCACCGCCGCCGTCGCCGCGGACGCGATCGGGGGCGAGAACGTCGTCGGCGTCTCGATGCCGTCGCGGTACTCGTCGGACCACAGCAAGGACGACGCGGCCGACCTCGCGAAGCGGCTCGGCGCGGACTACCGCGTCCAGCCCATCGCGCCCATGGTCGAGGCGTTCCAGGGCGAGCTCGCACTGGAGGGCGTCGCGGAGGAGAACCTCCAGGCGCGCGTGCGCGGCGTGATCCTCATGGCGATCTCCAACCGCGAGGGTCACCTCGTCATCGCGCCGGGCAACAAGTCCGAGCTCGCGACGGGGTACGCCACGATCTACGACGCGGGCAGCATCGGCGGGTTCGCGCCGCTCAAGGACGTCGACAAGTCGCGCGTGTGGCAGCTCGCGCGCTGGCGCAACAACGCCGCGCTCGACCGCGGCGAGATCCCGCCCATCCCGGAGTCGTCGATCACCAAGCCGCCGTCGGCGGAGCTGCGCCCCGGCCAGACCGACCAGGACTCGCTGCCGCCCTACGACCTGCTCGACGAGGTCCTCGACGCCTACATCGAGCACGCCGAGGGCCGCGCCGAGCTCCTCGCCCGCGGGTTCGACCCCGAGGTCGTCGACAAGGTCGTCACGCTCGTCGACCGCGCCGAGTGGAAGCGCCGGCAGTACCCGCCGGGCCCGAAGGTCACGGCGCTCGCGTTCGGCCGCGACCGCCGTCTGCCGATCACGAACCGCTGGCGCGAGCCGCTCGCCTGACGACGCCGGCACCCCGCGCGCCGTCCGCCCCCTCCCGCACCCAGGAAAGGCCGTCATGTCTGCTCACACCGCCCCCGAGCCCGCCGCGACCGGCGGCACGGGACCGCGCCGCGTCCGCGTGCACCACCTCGCCGAGGCCAAGACGCGCGGCGAGAAGATCACCATGCTCACCGCCTACGACGCGGTGACCGCGCGCATCTTCGACGACGCGGGGATCGACATGCTGCTCGTCGGCGACTCGATCGGCAACACGATGCACGGGCACGCGTCGACCCTGCCCGTCACGGTCGACGACCTCATCCCCCCGGCCCGCGCCGTCGCGCGCGCCGCGCGCCGCGCGTTCACCGTCGTGGACCTGCCGTTCGGCTCGTACGAGGCGGGCCCCGAGCAGGCGCTCGCCACCGGCGTCCGGTTCCTCAAGGAGACGGGCGTGAGCGCGGTCAAGCTCGAGGGCGGCCGCCGCGTCGCGGCGCAGATCCAGGCGCTCACGGACGCGGGCATCCCCGTCGTCGGGCACCTCGGCTTCACGCCGCAGTCCGAGAACCTGCTCGGCGGCCCGCGCGTCCAGGGGCGGGGCGACGACGCCGCGGAGCGCCTCAGCGAGGACGCGCTCGCCGTGGCCGAGGCGGGCGCCGTCGCGGTCGTGCTCGAGATGGTGCCGGTCGAGGTGGCCGCGCGCGTCACCGAGATCCTGCGCATCCCCACCATCGGCATCGGCGCGGGCGCCGCGTGCGACGGCCAGGTGCTCGTCTGGACCGACATGGCCGGGATGACGGACTGGTCGCCCCGGTTCGCCAAGCGCTACGCCGAGATCGGCGCCGCGCTCGGCCAGGCGGCGGCCGACTACGCCGCCGACGTGCGCGGCGGGACCTTCCCCGACGACGCTCACAGCTTCGCCCGCTGAGCACCCGGCGCGGGCGCCGGGTCACCCCGCGCCCGCACCGCCGTCGGCGACCCACGCGGCGACGCCGCTCGCGACGGCGTCCGCGTAGCGCTGGCGCCCCTCCTCCGACTCCATGACCGCGGCCTCCTCGGGGTTGCGCATCTCCCCCAGCTCGAGCATCACGGCCGGCCGCTCGGCGTGGTTGAGCGTCGCCAGGTCGGCGCGCCGCTGGACGGGGCCGTCGTCGGCCGCGACCGACGACGACGGCGCGAACCCGGCCGCCGTCAGCGCGGCCACGAGCTCGTGCGCGAGCGCGACGCTCGGCTCCCCCTGGGCCTCGTCCACGGGCGGGTCGGACACGATCGCGAAGAACCCGTGCGCGCGGCGGTCCTCCGTGCCGTTCGCGTGGAGCGAGACGAGCACGTCCGCGTCGTTCTCCTGCGGGAACCGGCCGCGCGCGTCGACGCACGGGCCCACGCCCGCGTCGTCGGGGCGCGTGAGCACGACGACGGCGCCCAGCTCGGTCAGGCGTGCCGCGAGCCGCCCCGCCACGTCCCACGTGAACGCGTGCTCCGGGTAGCCCGAGTCCGTGGACGTCCCCACCGTGTTGCACGCCTTCGTGTCGCCCCGGCCGTCGGGGACGGGCGCGTTCACGACGAGCGGGTTCGCCCCGTTCCCGCCGTTGTGCCCCGGGTCGACGGCGACCGTCACGCCCGCGAGCGGGGGCGCCGGCCCGGTCTCCGTGGCGGTCGGGTCGGGCGACGCCGTCGACGGCGCGGGCTCGGGCGCGGCCGGCACGGCACCGCCCGAGGGGGTGACCGTCGTCGGGCCGGCCCCCGACACGGCGCGGACCTGCAGCGCGACGAGGAACGTCAGCGCGCCCACCGCCAGCCCGGCGAGGAGCAGGCCGAGACGGCCCGACCACACCCGGCGCGGGCCGGGCGGCGGGGCGTGGGTCACTCCTCGCGCTCGCGGCGGTCTTCCTCGTCCCAGGCGTCCGTCCGCTCGCGCGCCGTCTCCAGGGCCTTCTCAGCGGCCTCGCGCGTCGGGTACGGCCCCATGCGGTGCGACCACGACGCGCTCGGGCCGCGGTACACCTCGCCGGTGCGCGTGTCGTAGTAGTACCCGTCCGTGGCCGCGGGCTCGCCGTCGTCGCTGAAGCGTGATCCGGTGCTCATGCCTCGATCCTCCCCCATCCCGGCCCGGCCGGCCGCCCACGTCGCCCGCGCGTTCGTAGACTGGCGACCATGAGCACCGCCCCCGTCCCGCCCGACGCCGCCGCTCCCCCACGCCCCGGGCGCCGCGGCCCCCTGACGCCGGGCGTCGTGGGGCCGCAGCGGCAAGTCCCGACGACGATCGAGCGCCCCGAGTACGTGGGCCGGCCGGGACCGCGGCCCTTCCAGGGCAGTGAGGTCAACGACCCCGCGACCGTCGAGCGCATCCGGGTGGCCTCGCGCGTCGCGGCGCAGGCGCTCGTCGAGGTCGGGCGCCACGTCGCCCCCGGCATCACGACGGACGAGCTCGACCGCGTGGGCCACGAGTTCCTCCTCGACCACGGCGCCTACCCGTCGACGCTCGGCTACCGCGGGTTCCCCAAGTCGCTGTGCACCTCCCTCAACGAGGTCGTGTGCCACGGCATCCCAGACTCCACCGAGCTCGTCGAGGGCGACATCGTCAACGTCGACATCACCGCCTACGTGGGCGGCGTGCACGGCGACACGAACGCCACCTTCACCGTCGGCGAGGTGGACCCGGAGTCGGCGCTGCTCGTCGAGCGCACGCGCGAGGCGCTCGCGCGCGGCATCAAGGCCGTCGCGCCCGGCCGCCAGATCAACGTCGTCGGTCGCGTCATCGAGCGCTACGCCGCCCGCTTCGGGTACGGGGTCGTGCGCGAGTACACGGGCCACGGCGTGGGGCGCGCGTTCCACTCGGGGCTCGTCGTGCCGCACTACGACGCGGCGCCCGACCACGCGACCGTGATCGAGCCCGGGATGGTCTTCACCATCGAGCCCATGCTCACCCTCGGCACGTCCGAGTGGCGGATGTGGGACGACGGGTGGACGGTAGTCACCGCGGACGCCTCGCGGACCGCGCAGTTCGAGCACACGCTGCTGGTGACCGACGACGGAGCGGAGATCCTCACACTGCCATGAACGCCCACCAGGACTCGCACGCCGCACCCCCCGCGGACCGCCCGCGCCCCCGCACCGCCTTCGGCATCGACGTCGGCGGCAGCGGCATCAAGGGCGCCCCGGTCGACCTCGCCACGGGCGAGTTCGCGCAGGAGCGGCACCGCATCCCCACCCCCCAGCCGTCGACGCCGCAGGCCGTCGCGGAGGTGATCGCCGAGCTCGTGGGCGCCTACGACCTCCCGCAGGACGTGCCGATCGGCGTCGCGTTCCCCGCCCCGCTCCAGCACGGCGTCGTGCGGTTCATCGCGAACCTCGACAAGTCGTGGACGGGCGTCGACCTCCCGGCGCTCGTCGCGCGCGAGACGGGACGGCACGTCGTCGCCGTCAACGACGCCGACGCCGCGGGCGTGGGCGAGGTGCGCTACGGCGCCGCGCGCGACGCGGACGGGGTCGTGCTCGTCGCGACGCTCGGCACCGGCATCGGCAGCGCGATCCTCGTCGAGGGCCACCTGCTCCCCAACACGGAGCTCGGGCACCTGGAGATCGACGGGTACGACGCCGAGACCCGGGCCTCCGACGCCGCGCGCGACCGCGAGGACCTCGACTGGGCGCAGTGGGCCGAGCGGCTCCAGCGCTACTTCGGGGTCGTCGAGGACCTGTTCTCGCCCGACCTCATCGTCGTGGGCGGCGGCGTGAGCAAGAAGCACGAGCACTTCCTGCCGCTGCTGCACCTGCGGGCGCCGATCGTGCCCGCCCAGCTGCGCAACGCGGCCGGGATCGTGGGTGCCGCGTCGCTCGCGGCCGACGCCGTCTGACGATCGCCCATGGCGCGAGCCCGGTCCGGAGGGGCCGGGCTCGCCGGTGCCGTCAGGCCGGGCTGACCTCGTGGTGCTCGGTGCCGAAGATCTCGATGACGCCGAGCATCTCGAGGACGTCCGTGACGACCGTCGGCGGGTTGCGCAGCGTCACGGACAGCCCCTCCTCGGAGCCGATCGTGTAGAACTGCACGAGGAACGCGATGCCCGTCGAGTCCATGAACGTCACCTTGGACGTGTCGATGACCACGGGTACGTCGCGTTCGAGAGCGTTGGCGAGCGCGGCGCTCGCCTCGCTGCGCAGGGCGACGTCGATCTCGCCCCACATGTCCACGACGCTCGCGTCGCGTTCCTCGAGCAGCCGGATGCCGCCCGTCCCTGCCCCGGTGTCGCTGCGTTCGAGCTCCTGTACCAACACTGCCCCGCCCTTCGTCCCGCCTTGCCTCGCCCACCCCGACGAGTGCCGCGCCTCCTGCCCGACGCCCCGACCTGTCGGCCCCCTGCTCTCGTACGTCGTCGGGCGACAGCAGGACTCCGGCGTGGTCGGTCGTCGCCAGAGTACCCCACGGATAGCGTCGGCTGGTAGGCCTCTGGCGAAGACTTTACCCAGACCCCCGTGGGCGGCCGTTCACCCGGGCGATGGTTGAGGATTCATTCAACAACTGGACGGCTGTCCAGACGACGACGGCCGCCACGGACCCGGTCTCGGGTCGACGTGACGGCTGTCGTGGCGGGCGCCGGACCTCAGCCGGTGTTCTGCAGGCCGGCCGCGACCCCGTTGACGGTGAGCAGCAGCAGGTGCTGAAGCTCGTCCTTCACGGGGCCCTCCGCGCCGGAGCGCAGGCCGCGCAGCGCGCGGACCTGGAGCAGCGAGAGCGCGTCGACGTACGGGCTGCGGAGCTGGACCGCGCGGCCCAGCACGCGCCGGCCGGCGAGCGGCCACGCGTTCTCCGTCACCGCGAGGACCTGCTCGCGCGTGAGGCGCAGCTCGTCGAGGATCGCCTGCGCGAGGTCGTCGCGGTCCCCGAGCGCGAGGTACCGCTCGGCGATGCGCTCGTCCGTCTTGGCGAGCGACATCTCGACGTTGTCCAGCAGCGTCGCGAAGAGCGGCCACTCGCGGTGCGCCTCGCGCAGCAGCTCGAGGTCGCCGAACTCGCGCAGCGCCGTGCCGAGCCCGTACCAGCCTGCGAGGTTGATGCGCGCCTGCGACCAGGAGAACACCCACGGGATCGCGCGCAGGTCGTCGAGCGACGAGACCGACAGGCCGCGACGTGCCGGGCGGGAGCCGATCGGCAGGAGGCCGACCTCCTCGAGCGGGGTCACCTGCGAGAACCACTGGGGGAACCCGTCCGCGCGCACCAGCTCGTGGAACCGGCGGCGCGACGACTCGTCGAGCGCGGCCGCGAGGTCGCGGTAGCGCTCGGTCGCCTCGGCGTTGCGCTTCTCCGTCGACGGCGCCGACGCGAGCAGCGTCGCCGCGGCGACCTGCTCGATGTGGCGCGACGCGATCGTCGGGTCGCCGTAGCGCGCGAGGATGACCTCGCCCTGCTCGGTGAGCTTGAAGCGGCCGTCGACCGAGCCTGGGGGCTGGGCGAGCACGGCACGGTTGGCCGGGCCGCCGCCGCGGCCGAGGGCACCGCCGCGGCCGTGGAACAGCGTGAGCGTGATGTCGTGGCGCTCGGCCCACTGCGCGATGCGGCTCTGCGCGTCGTGCAGGGCGAGGGTCGCGGACACCGGGCCGACGTCCTTCGACGAGTCCGAGTAGCCGAGCATGACCTCGACGCGGCGCCCGTTCTCGGCGAGCCGGCGCTGCACCTGCGGCAGCGTGAGCATGGACTCGAGGATGTCGACGCTCGCCCGGAGGTCGGCGAAGGTCTCGAACAGCGGGATCGCGTCGACCACGGGCGCCTCGTCGGAGCCCTCGAACGCGAGCTCCGCGAGCTCGTACACCGCGGCCAGGTGCTCCGGCTTCTGCGTGAACGACACGATGTAGCGGCGTGCGGCACGGATCCCGTAGCGCTGCTGGACCGCGCCGAGCGCGCGGAATGTGTCGAGCACCTCGCGCGTACGGTCGGAGAGGTCGCCGTGCAGGCCCTTCTCCGCGATCTCGGCGAGCGCCCCCTCGTGGACCTGGGAGTGCTGGCGCACCTCGAGCTCCGCGAGGTGGAACCCGAACGTCTCGACCTGCCACACGAGCTGCTGCAGGTCCCCGTACGCCGCGCGGGGCGCGCCCGCCGCGACGAGCGACTCCTGGACGACCCGCAGGTCGGACTCGAGCTGCTCGGCGTTCGGGTAGGCGAGGTCGGCGTTGCGGGCCCGCGTCGCGGCGATGCGGTCCGCGACGACGAGCAGGACCGCACGGTGCGGCTCGCGCGGCGACGCCTCCGACGCGGCGACGGTGACCGCCTCCGAGAGCCGGCGCTGGCGCTCCCACAGGGCGCGCAGGCCGTCCGACGGCGGCGTGCCGTCCTGGTCGAGCGTGAGCTTGCGCCCGACGGCGCGCGCCTGCTGCTCGAGCGCCGCGAGCGCGTGGTCGGCGGCGATCGCCGCGGCCTGGCGCGTGACGTCGGCCGTGACGTTCGGGTTGCCGTCGCGGTCGCCGCCGATCCACGTGCCCAGGCTGACGAACGGCCGCACGAGCGGCTCCTCGCGCCCCGCCTCGTCGCCCAGCAGCCAGTCGTCCAGGCGGCGGTAGACGGTGGGGAACGTGTCGAACATCGTCGCGTCGAACACGCCGAGCGCCGTCTTCACCTCGTCGAGGACCGACGGCTTGTGCTCGCGGATGGGGGCGGTGCGCCACATCGTGTCGATCTCGGCGAGGAGACGACGCTCGTTCTCCGCGAGCGACGTGCCGCCGAGGCGCTGCGCGTCCCGCTCGTCGAGGAGCGTCGCGATGCGCCGCACCGCGCCGGAGACCGCACGACGGCGCGCCTCCGTGGGGTGCGCGGTGAGCACGGGGCGGAACTCGAGGCGACGCAGCCGGCGCAGCGCCTCCTCGCGCCCGACCTCGCCGACGAGCTGCTCGAACGCCTCGGGCAGCGAGTCGTCGGGCGTCGTGGCGCGGGTCGCGAACTCCGCCTCGCGCTCGCGCAGGACGCGCACGCGGTGGTTCTCCTCCGCGAGGTTCGCGAGGTGGAAGTAGCACGTGAAGGCCCGGGCGACCTGCTCGGCGCGCGCCATGGACAGGCCCTCGACGAGCGCCTCGGCCTCGGCGAGCACCGCGCCCGACCGGTCGTCGTACGCACGGATCGAGAGCTCGCGGAGCCGCTCGACGTCGTCGAGCAGGTCCTGGCCGCCCGTCTCGCGCAGCACGGTGCCCAGCAGGCCGCCGAGCAGGCGGACGTCGTCGCGCAGCGGGCCCGGGACGTCGTGGCGCGCGAGGCCGCGCCCGGCGTGCCCGGTGTCGTCGGGGAGGTCGGAGACGTCGGCGGAGACCCGGTCGGGGCCGTCGGCAGCACCCGGGGACGGGGACAGTTCCGAAGGGGAGAGGTCGTTCACGGTGACGAGAGTATTCCTTGACCGTCAGGGGACGTCGAGACGTCCGAGGGGTGATCGCTGGTCGAGCACGGGTCGGCCCGGGGTCGTGAGGCCGCAGCCCGGGCGCACCGCAGGAGGTCAGCGGCGCGCGCCGACCCGTACCGCGTCGAACGGCGCGTTCGAGGCCACGCGGTCCTCGATGGAGGCGGTGACGACGTCCTTGGCGACGCGCGCGGCGTCGAGCACGGAGGCGCCCTTCGCGAGCTCCGCTGTGATCGCGGCGGCGAACGTGCAGCCGGCCCCGCTCACGCGCTCCTCGCCGATCTTCGGGGTGCGCAGCACGTGCACCTCGTCGCCGTCGACCAGGACGTCGACCGCGTCGGGGCCGGGCAGCTCGACGCCGCCCTTCGCGACGACGGCGCGCGGGCCGAGCGCCTGGACCTTGCGCGCCGCCTCGACCAGCTCCTCGACCGTCTCGATCGACTCGACGCCCGCGAGCGTGCGCGTCTCGAAGAGGTTGGGCGTGACGACGGTCGCGAGCGGGAGGACCTGCGCGCGCAGCGCCGTGTCGGTGTCGAGGGCGGCACCGGGCTCCTGGCCCTTGCAGATGAGGACCGGGTCGAGCACGACGTGCTCCCACGTGCGCGAGCGCAGCGACTCGGCGACGACGTCGATCGTCGCGGGCGTGCCGAGCATGCCGATCTTCACGACCGAGGGCTCGTGCGTGACCGTCGCCGCCTCGAACTGGTCGGCGATCACCTGCGGGTCCACGGGGACGAAGCGGTGGCCCCACTCGTTCTTCGGGTCGAACGAGACGATGCACGTGAGCGTGCCGACGCCGTAGGCGCCGAGCTCCTGGAACGTCTTCAGGTCGGCCTGGATGCCGGCGCCGCCGGTGGCCTCGGAACCGGCGATGACGTAGGCGAGCGGAGGCGTGTGCGAGTCGTGGTGCGACATGGTGCTCCTCGGCACGAGTAGGACGGGGCCCGTCCTCCCGGTGGTGCCGGGAGAGGCGGGCGGACGCGCCGGCGGACCGGCGTCTCCGCGGCGGGTGCGGCACGACAGCCTAACGCCGCACCGCGGCGCTCACGCCGTCCCGCCGCCTCGCGGCCGCCGCGGCCCGAGCCCGCCCGGGCCGCGCGCGGCCCTCGCGTGCCCGCGCACGAGCAGCGTCCCGAGGCCGAGCAGGAGGGCGGCGAGCGCCGCCAGGCCGGCGGTCGTGGCGCCCGTCACGGCGAGGGCGTACGAGGGCCCCGCGGACGGCCCCGGGGCGGCCGGGTGCGAGGCCGGCGCCGCACCGACGGGCGGCTCCCCCGGGCCCGACGGCGGGAGGCCGGGCCCGGGGCCGGGGCCGGGGCCGGGACCGGGACCGGGAGGAGGTGTCGCTCCGAGCAGCAGGCGGACCGCCGCGGCCGCGACGTCGTTCTCCGGGACGGTGTCCGGTGCGTCGTGCGCGACCCGCGCCGTGACGACGAGGTCCGTGCCCGGCGCTCCGGTGGCGGTGCCCGTGAGGCGGTACGTCACCGCGGCGCCGGGCGGCAGGTCGCCGACGACGCACGTGAGGACCGTCGCCGCCGCGACGGCGAGGGCGGCCGTGGCCGCAGGCGTGCAGCGCACCTCGGCGGTCGCGCCGTCGAAGCTCGCGACGAGCACCGCGTCGGCGTCGGTCAGGCCCCCGGGCACCTCGAGCGTGAGCACCGTGCCGGTCGTGCCCGCCGGGCCGCCGTTGCGCACGACGGCGTCGAGCTGCACGCGCTCGCCCGGTCTCGCCTGGGCCGACGGCGGGGAGAGCGTCACGGACACGTCGGTCGCCGGCGGCGCGGTCACCGTCCCGCACGCCCGGTCGTCGTTGTCGTCCGCGACCGGGTCGAGCGAGCCGGAGCCGACGAGCGCGGTGTTGCAGAGCTCCTGGCCCGTCGTGCCGGCGTCCACGCCGAACGTCACGAGCACGGACGCCGACTCCCCCACGCCGAGCGTCTCGAGCGGGCAGCGCACGATCTCCTCGGTGTCGCCGTCCGCTGTGCTGTACTGCTCCGGAGCCGGGCACTCCCCGCCCGCCTCGCGCACGGCCGACACGTACGACATCCCGGCGGGCACGTTGTCGGACACGACGACGTTCTCGGCGACGGAGGGGCCGTCGTTCGTCACCGTCAGGCGCCAGGTCGCGGGCCGCCCGGCCTGCATCGGGTTCGGCTCGACGAGGGTCTTGACGACCCGCGTGTCGGAGACGTGCTGGACGGTGACCGTCTGGGCGGTCTCGTTGTTGTCCAGGGTGGTCTCCGGCGTCGGCGTCGCGACGACGGCGCGCGCGGGGTAGTCGCCCGCGGGCGTGTCCCCGGGGATCTGGAGGACGACGACGGACGTCGTGGCCACGCCGGGCTCGAACGGCCCCGTGGGGTCGGTGGCCGCGCAGGAGAGCACGTAGGAGAAGTCCTCCCACGCCGCGGCCTGCGGGTCGGCGGGCGGCGGGCGGTTCCAGGTGCACGTGTTGAACGGGACGTCCCAGCTCACGGGAACGAGCCCGGGCGGGAAGGTGGTCACGCCGGTCACGTCCCACGCGGCCGAGGGGCCGTTGTTGATCGTGAAGCCGGTGTAGGTGAGCTGGCCGCCCGCGGCGGGGGTCGTCGTGCTGACCGTCGAGGTGATGGCGACGTCCGCGACGCGCGCGAGACGCACCCGCGCCGTCGCGGTGTTGTCCGCCGGCTCGGGGTCCGTCGCCCCGGACGACGCGGTCGCCGTGTTCTCGACCTCCCGAGGCGCGTCGGTCGACGCCGTGGTGGCCACGACCCGCGTCGCGACCGACCCGCCGACGGCGATCGCGCCGACCGTGCAGCGCACCTGCTGGCGTCGCTGCCCGTCGGTCCCGGTGACGGTGCAGCCGGGGGACGCCGCGGGGTCGAGCGCGAGCCCGACCGGGAGCGTGTCCTCGACGACGGCCTGCTCGACGTCGGACGGCCCGGCGTTGACCGTGGTGAGCGTGAACCCGACGGACCCTCCGACGGGGGCGACGGGGACGCCGTCGGGGTCGACGACGGTGGTGTCGGCGACCTTGAGGAGCCGCAGGTCGGCCTGCTCGACGACGTCGACCGGCGCCGCGGCCTGCACGGACGTCGGTGCGCCCTGAAGGTCCGGGGTGGTGGACGTCGCGGTCGCGACGTTCGTGACCTGCTCGCCCTCCGCGCTGGCGTCGACGAACCCGGAGACCGTCACGACGGCCGGGGCGCTGGCCGCGGGCCACGCGGCGAGCGTGCCGAGCCGGCACGTCACGCGGCCCGGGGAGACGACGCACGTGCCGTTCGTCGTGCTCGCGGCGGTGGCGACGAACCCGGGGGGCATCGGGTCCGTGAGCACGACGCCCGCCGCGTCGGCGACGCCGCCGCCCGCCTCGTCCGGCAACGACACCGTCAGCTGGTAGGCGAACGGGCGCCCCGCGACGAAGGACGGGTGCCCGTCCGCGGGGTTCGGGGTCGTGCCCACCGGCGTCTTCGCGATCCGCAGGTCGGTGCGCTCCTGCGTGACGGCGGTCGTGGCGGCGGCGAGGTTGTTGTCCTGGTCGGTCTCGGGCGTCGAGGTGAAGACGCGCGTGCGGCCCTCGTACGTCCCCGGCTCCTCGTACCCCGCGACGACGGCCTCGAGGCTCACCGGCATGCTCTGGCCGGGCGCGAGGTCGCCGACGGCGCACACGAGCTCGCCGTTGTCGAGCGAGCAGCCCGCGGGCAGCGACTCCTCGACCACGGCGGCGTCGAGGTCGACCGCCTGCCGGAACACGACGTCGCGGGCGACGGACGGGCCGTCGTTGCGCAGCGTGAACGTCACCGTGCGGCGCGACCCGGGCCCGGTGCTGCCGGGGTCGGTCGGGGTGATGGCCGCGTCCGTCACGAGGACGTCCGCCTCCGTCGTGACCGTGCTGGCGGCCGTGGCGGTGTTGTTCGAGACGACCGGGTCGGGGCTGGTGTCCTGGCTGACCACCTCGGCGGAGTTCACGAGCCGCGTCCCCGCGGCCAGCCCCGGGTCGAAGGAGACCTCGACCTCGAGGACGACCGTCTCGTCGGGCGCGAGGTCGGCGGGCAGGACGCACGCGACGACGCCGCCGGTGGTCGTGCAGTCCGGGGCGGTGGGCGACCCGGGGATGGTCGCGCCGACGAAGACCGCGCCGTCGGGCAGCGTGTCGCGGACGGTCGGTGCCGGCGCGACGAGCTGCTCCTCCTCCGGGTCGGGCGGGTGGTTGGTCACGGCGAGCGTGTAGACCCCCGTGCCCCCGGCCGTGACGGTGGCGGGCGCCGTCTTGGTGATGCCGAGGTCGATGTACGGCTCGCCGGTCAGCACCCACGTGGCCGTGTTGTTCGTGGTCGGGCCCTCGTCGGGCGCGGACACGGTCACCGTCTCCGTGACGTCCGGCCCGCCCTCGAGGACCTCCTCGGCGGTCGTCCGGACCGTGACGCTCACGGCCGCCCCCGCGGGCACGGGACCGGGCAGGGTGCAGGTGAGGAGCCCGTGGTCCGGGTCGCCCGGCTGCGGCGTCGCGACCTGGGAGGTGTCGCACGTCCCCGCGTCCGTCTCGACGGCGTCGAACCGCAGGGCGAGCGGCACGAGGTCCGTCACGGTGACGTCGCGCGCGGCGGAGGGCCCGGCGTTGCGCACGGTGATCGTGTAGTCCACCGGCCGGGGCGCCGCGCCGGGCAGCGAGGTCCGGTTGGCCCGCTTGGACACGGACAGGTCGAGGCTCCGCGACACCGGGGTCGTCGCGGTCGCGGTGTCGTTCGCCGGCTCGGGGTCCGCGGTGCTCGTCCGCACGGTCGCGGTGTTCGTCAGCGCGTCGCCCGCGAAGGCCGGGTCGACGGTGCCCGTGACGGTGACCGTCGCGGTCGCCCCGGGCTGCGTCCCGCCGCCCGTCGCGGCGGGCAGGTCCCCGAGCTCGCACGAGAGGGTCTGGCGCCCGGGTGCTGGGGTGTCCTGCTGGACGGTGCACGTGCCGCGGTCGGTGACGGCCGACGTCACGGTGACGCCGGCCGGGGCCGCGTCGGTCACGACCGTGCCGCGAGCGCCCGACGGCCCCCAGTTGTTCGCGACGACGGCGTAGGTGATCGTCGACCCCGCCACCACGCCCGTCGGGCCGGACTTGCCGAGCCGCACGTCCGCCTGCGGCGCGCTCGTGGTCACCTGCGCCGTCGCGCGGTTGTCGCTCGCGTCCGGGTCGGCGGTGGCCGCCGTCGCGGTCGCCGAGTTCCCGACGACGACCCCGCCGTCGAGCGTGGCCGCGAGCACGCCCGTGACCGTCACCGTCGCCGTCGCGCCCGCGGGCAGGGCGGCGACGGCGCACCGCACGCCCGACGCCTGCACGGGAGCGCACACCGCTCCCCCGGTCGTCCCCGTCACGCCGGTCAGGGTGAGCTGGCCCGGGTCGTCGACGGCGTCGGCCAGGACGACGTCCTGCGCGTCGGACGGCCCCTGGTTCGTCACCGAGAGCGTCGACGTGACGGTGGTCCCCGGTGCCGCCGTCGCGGGCGTCGCGGTCTTGGTCACCGCGAGGTCGGCCGCCCGGACGAGCGGCGCGGTGTCCGCCGCGGTGTTGTTCGTGAGGTCGGGGTCGAACGACTCCGTGCTCACGCTCGCGACGTTCGTCACGCTCTGCTGGGCGCTGCCCGCCGGGATGCGCCCGCGGACCACGACGACGACCGAGGCGCCCGGCTCGAGCCGCCCGACCGCGCACACCACCTCCAGCGTGCAGGACACCCCGGGCGGCGCGTCGACGCTCTCGACGGTCGTGCCCGACGGCGCGGGGTCGCGCAGCTCCGTGGTCAGGGCCGGGTTGGGCCCGGCGTTGGAGACGGTGACCGTGCTGACGACCTCGCCGCCCGCCGTCGCCGGGTCGGGCGCGACGTCCTTGGTCACCGCCACGTCGGCCCGCGTCGTGACCACCGTGCTCGCCGGGTTGGTCGTGTACGTCGCCGCGATGCCCGTGGTCGCCGTCCGGTAGTCGAGGTCGGCGAGGTTCGTGACCGTCGTGCCGCCCGCCGCGTCGTCGAGCGTGACCTGGAACGTGTACGCCGACCGGGAGGTGCCGTCGTCGGTGCAGCCGGCGCCCGAGCACGCCATGGTCCCGCCCGCGGTCGCCGAGGCGCCCGCGCCCAGGCGGACCCGGACGGTGCGCCCGTCCACCTCGCCGACGTCGTCGCCCGCTCCCGCCGTGAGCGGCACGGGCGTGGCACCCGGGAAGGGGACGAGGGCGAGCGAGCCCGGCACGAACGTCGTGCCCGGAGGCAGGACGTCCTCGGACACCACCTCGACCGCCGGGTCCTGCCCGGTGTTGGCGTAGTTGAGCGTGTACTGGAGGGTGTCGCCCGGGCGGGCCGGGTCGTTGCCCGCGAGGTTCGTCACGGTCTTGGACGACGCCGTGAACTCCGGCGCGTAGAGGTTGATCGCCATCCCGAGGACGCCCGGGTAGTAGACGTCGCCGTTGCTGGAGAACGTGAAGCGGGCGCTCGTCGCCCCGTTGGGGATGGCCCCGGACGCCCCGAGGTTCTTGATGTCGAAGCCCAGCATGTTGCGGTCGGCCGGGGTACGGGTCTGCACCGACTGGCCGTTCGCCCCGTTGGCGCTGTCGAAGAAGTTCGAGCCCGGGGAGAGCGCGGTGGCGAGCTGCGTGCTGCCCAGCCGCGTGTAGTCGCCGGTCTGGGCGAGGTCGCCCTCGTAGGCCACCACCGTCAGCTGGGCGTCGACCGTCCCCGCCTCCGGGGCGAGGAACCCCGACACCGTGACGTCCTGCGGGCTGCCCGAGCCGACGGCGTTGAACCCCTCGAAGACCGTGAGGTTGCGCAGCGGCAGGCCCGGCGCCGCGTACACGACCGTGAGGGCCCAGCCGGCGTAGCGGTCCTGGCCCGTGGCCGCCTCCACGTCCGCGCCCCAGTACTCCCCGCCGCCCGCCTGCTGCACGATCGTCGTGACGTCCGCGAAGCGCTGGTAGGCGTTGTAGCTGCTGGGGTTCGGGCCGAACTGGTCGCGCGCGGCGGTGCTCGCCGCGACCGTCCGGTACGACGCGGCGCCGGGCGTCCGCAGCCGCATCTGGTCGGCCTGCGCGGCTGAGCCGCCCTGGCCGCCCGCGCCCGCCTGGAGCCGCGCGCCCCAGTACAGGCCGGCCCACAGCACGGTCGACCCGGCCGGGAGGTCGAGCCGCGACATCGACGAGCTGCTCGTCGACGCGTCCGCGTCCGCGTCGAGCTCGACCATCGCGAACCCGTTGTTGTCGGCGGCGGCGCCCGCCCGGGCGCGCGTGCACGACGCCGACGGCGCGCACGTCAGCAGGTTGTTCCCGACCGTGACGACGGCACCGTTCGCGTTCGTCGCGAACTTCGCCGTGAACGGCACCGTGGGCGCGGCCGACGCGCTCGGCGCGGACGGGACCACCAGGAGGGCCACCACCAGGCACCACAGCAGAGCCGTCGCGACGATCGACCGACGGCGGTCCGGCGCGGCTGTGCGTCGTCCCATCTCGTTCTCCGCTCGAGGGGAGTCGTGGGTCCACGCGCGACGTTACGCACGGTCGCGACGCCCCGCACGGCGGGGCGCGTCAGCGGAAGGGCGGGAGGCGGGTGCGGTGGGCCGCACGTCGGTCCTTCGTCCAGCGGATCGAGCGTCGAGCGCCGACGACCGGAACGCCACCGCCCCGCGGAGGAGCGACCCCGACCCGCCTTGACGTCTACGTTGTTCCGATGGACCAGGAGCAGCGCACCGTCCGCGGAACACCAGTCCCCGACGCGCAGATCTCGGCCTGGGCCGACGAGGCCGAGGCTGGATACGACCTGCCCGCCCTCCCCGTGCGTCGGCGTGTCCGCCTCGCGGCCGGCCACGGCCCGGGCAAGCCCGTCACGGTCCGCCTCGACGAGCAGACCCTGACCGCGCTCCGGGAGCGCGCCGCGCAAGAAGGTCTGTCGACAGAGTCGGAGGCGATCCGCGCCGCCGTCCGCGCCTGGGCCTACGGGGCGTGAGCATCCACGCGACGAAGGCCCGCCCACAGTGCCGGGACCGGCTCCAGCACGACCCGCCAACGACCGCAGGATGTCGTGCGGTCCTCACGCGGGCCGATGCAGCGCGGTCCCGTGGAGCCGCAGGTCGGGAGGTGCGATGCGGACGAGTCGGTCTGTACGCCGGGAAGAGCCTGCCTCCAAAAGACGGGGCGGACTCTCTCACCGTCGTACCGTCCATCGCGGCTCGGCCCGTGTTGCACGCTGGGCGTCACCGCAAAGTCCGCCTTGACGATATGACTGCGCACGCTCACCCGCGGGCGTGCATGGCCGGTTGCCCGCACGACCCGCACCACGGTGGTGACACACTCCCTGACCGCGGCCCGTGGGCCTTTCTACTGCGCGGTGCCTTTCCCAGCCAGTTCGAGCGTGGCAGCGCCGTGGGACGGCTGGCACGGCGCACCGTCCAAGAAGCGCTCGTGAGCCTGCGCGACGTCTCCCGCGATGCGCTCAGCGACGTCGACGTGGCTGGTCGGCGGCTGTTGGCCCTCGATCTCGCTCGCCCCCCTTCACGCGGGAAGTGCTGTCCTGGACTACCACTCACCACTGTGCACCGGACGAGTCGGCGGAAACCGCTGTGAGTTCGGATGTCGCCCTGCCCGTCCCGACAGCGATCGTGGTCTTGAAGGTCGGCTGCCGCAAGCGGTTGTGAGGCACGTCTGGAATCGCGGGCCGGTCGGGCATTTCTGAGTCCCCACGGGACGACTGCGCGGCGGCCTCTCGTGCCGCAACCGCGGCGCGTTCTCGATGCTGACGCAGGGTCTCGGCCGCGGTCTGGACTTTCCCGGCGGACTGGGACAGCGTGCGGACTGATTCTCGAACGCCCGCTGCATCATGCACAGTCTCCCGTCGAGGGAACTCCCGAGTTCGTACGTTCGGGTGGCGGCCCCGCTGCCCTCCTCCGGTTTGGTAGGTGCTGGTGCCCCAGTTGTCCAGCAGTCCCTACGAAGTGGTGGGCCGGCAGGGTCGGCGCCCGTCAGCTCCGCCAGGCGACCGCGTCGAGCAGACGCAGGTCCGTCAACCGCGCCATCGCCGCCACCTTGGGGTCGCCATCGGCGGCCAACCGTGCACGGGCGTCAGCAAGCGCGTCCGCGTTCTGCTTGTCGGTGAGGTCTTCACGGATCGACGCCCAGCAGAGGCGACGCGCACCACAGGTCGGGTGTTGGCTGGCCGCAAGGGACGCCGCGGTGGCGTATGTGGCTAGAAGACGAGAGTCGAGGATAGGGAACAACCCGGGCCGTTTGAGGTGCAGCACCTTGTGGAGCTTGGCGACCGCAACGCCCGCCGGAGCCACGGTACGGAAGTGCTCGTGGAGGGCGACAGCCGCGTCGTACAGTCCGTCGCGTTCATCCGGATCGGCGTTGACCAGGCTCGCACCGGTCGGCACATCACCCCACGGGGCCGTGCGGGCGCGCTCCACGAACCAAGCGCTCTGGCTGTTTGAGATGCGGCTCGCGATGATCCGCGTCCTGGCCACCCCCTGGCCCGTCAACGTCCGTGGGTCACCGACCCCGCCCAGGTCATACCTTGCGATCGTGGCGTGGTGTCGCCGCCCATACTCGGACAGCTCGGCGAACACGTCTGCAATGACAGTCCGGGCCAACGCCAATGACAGCTGCACGCCGCACACGCTCTCACACCAGGTCGCGTTCGAACCGCGAAGCCTGTGCCGGGCGTGACCAGTCCCTCTGTTGCTCACCCGACGGGTTGTGGCCCGGTTCGCTGACCAGAACGTCGGTCCGAGAGAACACTCCCAGCACGTCGTATGAGGCGGAGCTCCGGCCAGGGGAGCCCGCGAAGGTGTGAGCACGACTCTCATTCTCTTGGTCCGGCTCCCATACTTCGCCTCGCTCGATCCGGTCGTCGGCGTACCTGTGATCCAGAGACGGACCGGGGCACGCGTACGTCGCGTGGACGCATCTACGGCTCCGTGGGCTAGGCGGCATCAACGGGGCCACGAGCGACACGGTCTGCGAAGAACGATGATCAAACGGTTGACCAACGCGAGAAACGCCCGCTACGGTGTGCGCAACCGCTTAACCACGACGATGGGTAGCAATGGACCAGCGAGGGTTCTACCAGCCGAACGGCGCCTGGGTGGGGGACGTCATCCCCTGGCAGGAGGACGGTGTCTTCCACCTCTTCTACCTGCACGAGACGCGCCGCACACCGAAGAGCGGCATGCCGTGGCACCGGGTCACCACCGAAAACCTGGTCGACTTCCACGACGCCGGAGAGGCGCTCGCCTCGGGCGGACCGTCCGCACCAGACTTCAACGTCTACACGGGCAGCATCGTCCTGGACCGTGAGGGAATCCACCACGCGTTCTACACCGGGCAGAACCCGGCCCACATGGGCGCGGACGGGCGACCGCTCCAGGTGGTCATGCACGCGACGAGCCACGACGGCATGCAGTCCTGGCAGGGCCGCCCCGAGGAGACGTTCGGCGCGACGCCCGGGTACGAGACTGGGGACTGGCGCGACCCGTTCGTGCTCTGGGACGCCGAGGCCGAGCTATGGCGCATGCTGATCACCGCCCGTCATGACCACGGGCCGGAGCGTCGGCGAGGCGTCATCGCCCAGTGCGTCTCGCGCGACCTCACCACCTGGGAGGCTGCCGCGCCGTTCTGGGATCCGCGCCGATACATCGCTCACGAGTGCCCCGAGGTGTTCCAGTGGGGTGAGTGGTGGTACCTCGTCTACTCCGAGTTCAGCGACGCCTTCACCACGCGCTACCGGATGGCCCGCAGCCTGGACGGCCCGTGGCTCGTGCCCGAGCACGACACGCTCGACGGGCGCGCGTACTACGCCGCCAAGTCCGCGGAACGCGACGGACGTCGGTTCTTCTTCGGCTGGATCGCCTCTCGCGAGGGCGGGACCGACGACGGAGCGTGGCAGTGGGCCGGCACGATGTCGGTGCTCGAGGCTGAGCAGCGGGGCGACGGCACCCTCACCTTCCATCCCACACAGGAGCAGCGCGACACATACGTCGATCCGGTCGAGGTCGTCGCCGCCGGGACGATGCTCACCGCTCCCGACGGGCACGCGAGCGTGCTCTCCCCCGAGGACGCACCGAACGCGTTCCGGCTCACCGCCCGATTCGACGTCGGCGCGGGAACCCGTGAGCTCGGTCTGCTGCTGCGCGCGAGCGTCGACGGCGACGAGGGGTACGTGCTGCGCCTCGAACCGCACCGCCAACGCCTCGTCCTGGACCGGTGGCCCCGCCAGCAGACCGGCACCGAGCAGTGGCAGATCTCCGGGGACGTCCCGTTCGCCGTCGAGCTCGAGCGCCCGTGCACGATCGAACCGGGTGAGCACGAGCTCGAGGTGATCGTGGACGGCGACCTGTGCGTCGCCACCGTCGATGACGCGACCGTGCTGAGCACGCGCCTGTACGACCGGGCACACGGCCGCGTCGGAGCGTTCGTCGGGGAGGGCACCGCCACGCTGACCCGCCTCGCGCTCGCCACCCCGGCCAGCCGCCGCCCGGCACGAGAGCTCGACGACGCCACCGACCTCGGCGACGGCGTGCTCGCCACGGCGACGTAGCCCGATCCCTGACCCGCCCCCAATCCAGTTCACCGCACACCCACCGATCAACGGAGATTTCCACCATGGCTCTCAGGAAGCGCAACGCAGCACTCCTCGCCGCCGCCGTGACCACCGCCCTCGCGCTCACCGGGTGCGCGGGTGGGGCCGGCGGCTCCGACCCCACCGACGTCAACCCCGAGGGCGAAATCGATCCCCGCGAGATCTCCTGGCTCCTCTCGCGGCCCGCCGACGGCGGCGTCATCACCGCGATGGAGCAGATCGCGGACGAGTACGCGGCCGAGCACCCCGGCTTCTCGTTGAACCTCATCACCACTCCCGACCGGCCGTCGTACATCCAGAAGTACGAGACCCTCGCGGCCGCGAACAAGCTCCCCGAGCTCTTCGACACCGACGCCACGCCCTTCGCGCAGAAACTCGCGAGCCAGGACCGGATGATCGACGTCGACGTACTGCTCGACGACCTCGGCCTCGCCGAGGACTACCGCGAAGCGGCGCTGGGCTACCAGCGTTTCGACGACGGTTCGCTGTACATGGTGCCGTTCGAGTTCCAGCTCGAGTTCTTCTGGTACAACACCGCGCTGTTCGACGAGGCTGGAGTCACGGTCCCCGCGACGCTCGACGACTTCCCGCAGCTGTGCCGGGACCTGCGCGCCCAGGGCATCACACCGATCGCGCTCAACGGGCAGGACCAGTGGCCTCTCGAGCGGTACATGGCCTACTACCCGTTCCGCATGGCTGGGCCCGAGTACGTCCAGGACCTCAAGAACGGTGACGCGGCGTTTGCCGACCCCGCCGGCGTCGCCGCCGCCGAGTGGCTGTCCGCGCTCGGGGAGGCCGGGTGCTTCCAGGAGGGCTTCTCCTCCACCGGCTACGCCGACGCTCAGGCGCTGTTCACCTCGGGGAAGGCCGCCGTCTACAACATCGGCACCTGGGAGCTGGGCAATCTCGCCACGGAAGCGCTCGACCCGGGGGTGCGCGACGACGTGGACTACTTCACCCTCCCCACGATCGACGGTGCCGTCACCACGGACGACGAGTACGTCACGCCTTCTGGGATCGGCATGGCCGTCAACGCCCAGACGTACGACCCGCTGGTCCGGGACTTCCTGAAGTTCGCGCTCGAGCGGTACCCCGAGATCTACGCGGCGACGGGCGCACTGTCTCCCACGACGACCGCGCAGACCACGATCCCCGCCGACGCGACCCCGCTGTACTCCCGCGCGGTCGAGCAGGCGGACACGGTCGGACCGAAGATCGCGATGCCCTGGGACACCCAGCTCGACCCGGCCACCAACACCCGGCTCCAGCAGGAGCTGACGCTGCTGGTCCAGGGCGACATCACGCCGGAGGAGTTCGTGACGACCATGGACGCGACGCTGCGGGAGAACACCGATGGCTGACACCGCCACCGTCGACGTCGCGGCGCCACCGCGACGTCGACCGCAGACACGGCGCACGCCCCTGAGGTCGTCGATGCTTCCGCGCCGGTCGCGGATCGCAGTCCTCGTCTTCCTGGTGCCACCGCTCGTCCTGTACGGCGTGGCGGTGCTGCTCCCGATCGTGCAGTCCCTGTTCTTGAGCCTGTTCCGGTGGGACGGGATCAGCGACATGGACTTCGTCGGCCTGGACAACTACATCAAGATGTTCACGCGCGACGACGTCTTCTGGACCGCGTTCGGCAACGCTCTCGGCTACCTCGCTATCTGCCTGGTGCTCCAGCTCGGCGGCGCGCTAGCCGTCGCGGGGCTCCTGACAGCGCTCCCTCGCGCACGCGAGCTCGTCAAGACCCTCTACCTGCTGCCGGCCGTCATCTCGACCGTCGCGATCGCGTTCCTGTTCCAGCGCATCTACTCCCTCGAGCCCGTCGGCCTGCTCAACCAGATCCTGGGATGGGTGGGGCTGGAGAGCCTGCAGACCGCGTGGCTGTCGAACGTGGACACCGTGCTCGCCGCGGTGTCCATTCCTGAGGGGTGGCGGTTCACCGGCCTGTACATGCTCATCGTCTACGCGGCGCTTATCGCCGTGCCCCGCGAGCTCGAGGAGGCTGCACGCCTCGACGGCGCATCGTGGTGGCAGGTGTTCTGGCGGATCCGCTTCCCCTACATCCGCCCCGTCTGGATCACGACGACGATCATGGCGACGACCTTCGCCCTGCGCGGGTTCGACATCCCGTACCTGCTGACCAACGGCGGCCCCGGCCAGGCCTCCGAGCTGCTGACCACCTACATGTACAAGACCGCGTTCGTGCACACCGACTACGGCTACGCCAGTGCGATCTCCGTGTTCATCGTGGTCGAGTGCCTGGTCGCGGTCGGCCTCATCTTCCTCCTGCTCCGTCGAAGGGACGCCTCGTGACCACGCCCGTCCTGGCCCGATCCACGGGCGACACCTCGCGCCCCCCGCGCCCGCCGGCCCGAGCGCACTCATCGCGCTCCTCCCGGCTCCGCGTCCAGCGCACCCTGCTGACCGTCACGATCGTCGCGATCGTCGTCGTCCAGGTCTACCCGCTCGCCTGGCTGTTCCTCACGAGCTTCCGTACCGCGGCAGACTTTGCCGGCGGGAACCCGTTCGCGATCCCCGGCGAGCTCACGCTCGACAACTACGCGCGGGCGTTCGCGACCGGCAACCTGTGGATGAACATCGTCAACAGCTTCGTCGTGACCCTCGGTGCGAGCGCGCTCATCGTCATCGCCGGGATGATGGGTGCCTTCGCCCTGCAGGTGCTCGGCTTCCGGTTCAGCGGGCTCGTGCGTGCCCTGTTCCTGCTGGGCATCATCGTGCCCGTCCAGATCGCGCTCGTCCCGCTCTTCGTCGACTACGCGCAGGTGGGGCTGCTCGACACGTACGCCTCGATGATCATCCCGCTCGCGGCGTTCTCGCTGCCGATGGCGATCTACCTGTTCTCCTCGTTCTACGAGTACATTCCCCGAGAGATGTACGAAGCGGCGTCACTCGACGGCGCGGGCCCGTACCGGATCTTTGCCCGCATCACGACCCCGCTGTCGGTGAACACCATCATCACGGTGGTCCTCGTGAACAGCATCTTCATTTGGAACGACTTCATCTTCGCCAACACGTTCGTCCTGTCCGACGGGCTCAAGACGATCCCCCTCGGCCTGCAGAACTACATCGGCGCCATGGGGAACACCGACTGGACGGCTACCTTCGCGGCCGTGTGCGTCACCGTGACGCCGTTGCTGCTGGTATTCCTCGTCCTGAACAAGGCGATGATCAACGGACTCGAGAGCGGGGCGACCAAGGGATGAGCACGACAGGCAACGGCAAGCACGGAGCGACCGTCACGATGCGCGACGTCGCGAAGCTCGCGGGCGTCTCGGTCGCCACGGTCTCGCACGTCGTGAACGACAAGCCCGGTGCGCGCATCGGCAAGGACGCCCGGCGACGGGTGCAGGAGGCCGTCGAGCAGCTCGGCTACCGCCCCAACGCCCTGGCGAAAACCCTCTCGCGGGGCACCTCACCCTTTATCGGGCTCGTCGCCGACGAGATCGCCACCACCCCGTTCGCCGGGCAGATCATCCACGGTGCACAGGACGAGGCGTGGAAGCACGGCTACGTCCTGCTCGTCGCCAACACCGACGGGAACGTGGCGGCAGAGAACGACGCCATCGCGATGATGCTCGAGCATCAGGTCCGCGGGATCCTCTACTCCACCTGGTACCACCGCGAGATCGTCGTCCCCGAGCCGCTGCACCAGACCGACACGATCCTGGTCGACTGCTACGCCGACGGCAGCGGGCTGCCTGCCGTGGTCCCCGACGAGGAGCAGGGCGGGCGGACCGCCACCGAGGAGCTCCTCGCCGCCGGTCACCGGCGTATCGCCTTCCTCAACACCACCACCCCATCCCCTGCGCAGTCCGGTCGTCTGGCCGGCTACCGCGCCGCGCTCGAGGCAGCAGGCGTCGGGTTCGACCCCGGGCTCGTCGTGTCCGTGGCGCCCGAGCAGGAGGGCGGCTACGCCGGGGCGTCGCACGTCGTCGCCTCCGGTGCGACCGCCGTGTTCTGCCACAACGACCGCGTCGCGATGGGCCTGTACGACGGCCTGCGCGAGCGCGGGCTGCGCATCCCTGACGATGTCGCCGTGATGGGCTTTGACAACCAGGACGTCATCGCCGCCCACCTGCGCCCGACCCTGTCCACCGTGGCGCTGCCGCACTATGAGCTCGGCGCCGCAGGCGTGCGCATACTCCTCGGCGTCGACCCCGCTCCGGACGACAAGCCCCGTCTCATCTCCTGCCCGCCCGTACGCCGGCACTCGGTCTGAGGAGTCCATCCCGTGTCGCCGATGAGCACCGAAGTCCCCCGCCCCCGATTCCACTTCACCCCCAGGCGAAACTGGATGAACGACCCCAACGGGCTCGTGCACCACGAAGGCCTCTGGCATCTGTACTACCAGCACAACCCGGAGGGTTCTGACTGGGGCAACATGAGCTGGGGCCACGCCACGAGCCCCGACCTCGAGCACTGGACCGAGCACCCCGTCGCGCTCCCGCACCGCACCGGCGAGCAGATCTTCTCCGGCTCCGTCGTGGCGTCGCGTGCCGGCGGCGACGTGCTCACCGCGTACTACACCAGCGCCTACGACGACGGACGCCAAGCGCAGTCGCGTGCGACCAGCCACGACGGCGGCTTCACATGGGAGACCGACCCCTCCAACCCGGTCCTCGACCGGGGCACCACCGCGTTCCGCGACCCCAAGGTGATCCGCTACGACGACGGCCGCGACCCCTGCTGGGTCATGCTCACCGTCGAGGCAGACAACCGACAGGTCCTGCTCTACACCTCAGAGGACCTGCTGTCCTGGGAGCACCTGAGCACCTTCGGTCCCCTGGGGACGACCGGTGTCGTCTGGGAGTGCCCCGACCTGGTCAGGCTGCCCCTGGACGGCGACGCCGACAATCCCAGGTGGGTCTTGCTGCTCAGCACCAACCCGGTCGTCGACAACCCCGATCCCACCGGCTCATCGATGTACTACGTCGTCGGGCACTTCGACGGCACCGCGTTCCACCCGGACTCCCCCGAACTCCGCCGCCTCGACCACGGGCGCGACTACTACGCGGCCGTCACGTTCGACGACGCCCCGGGCGGAGAGGCCGTGACGATCGGATGGATGAGCAACTGGCGCTACGCGCACGCGTTCCCCTCGACACCGTGGCGCGGGGCGATGTCGTTGCCGCGTGTCCTGGCGCTACGCACCATGCAGGGGCGGCCCACCCTCGTCCAATCACCACCGACCTTCATCCGAAAGCTCCTCGAGCACGCATCGCCGGCCACGGTCGCCGTCGGGGACGTCCCCGCCCTGCTCACGCTCTCCGGGCACTCGCTGATCGAGATCCACTGGGACCCCTCGACCACCGGCTCGCTCGACTTGCGGCTGCGCGGAGAGGCGGACTCCTTCGTCGACCTCTCGCACCATCCCCGCACCGGAACTCTCCACGTCACCCGCGGAGGTCCCGCTGCTCAGGCCGTGCACCGCGACTTCCCGTCGACGAGCACGCTGCCGCTACCCGCGGACCGCCCGGCGCGACTGCTCCTCAGCCTCGACGGGCCCCTCCTCGAGGTCTTCGTCAACGCCGGCGAAGCGACCGCGTCGAACCTGGTCGTCCTCGGCGCTACGGGTGTCACCGCGAGCATCAAGACAGCACGACCAGGAACCGTGCACGTCACCGCAGTGGACATCGAAATGCCTACCGGACTCGACGCTCTGGTCCCGGCCGCCGTGCTCGACTGACCAGCGCTCCCACCCCGACAGCTCTCCTTCTACCGCTGCCCGAACCAGGGTGGACGCTTCGTCGCGCCCACCCGTCCACGAGAGGAACCAGCAATGACGCCGTCCGTCTCACGTCGCACCGTGCTCCAGGGAGCAGGCGCCGGAGCGCTCGCTCTGATCTTCGGAGGCGCTGTGCCGCCCGCAGCCCGCGCATCCGCTCCGGGCTCGCTCCGCGCCGTCTACCACATGACTCCGCCCAGCGGCTGGCTCTGCGACCCGCAACGCCCGGTCACCACGCACGGCGCCTACCAGCTGTACTACCTGCACTCCGACCAGAACAACGGCCCCGGCGGCTGGGACCACGCGACCACGACCGACGGTGTCGCCTTCACCCACCACGGCACCGTGATGCCGCTCCAGCCTGACTTCCCCGTCTGGTCCGGGTCAGCCGTCGTCGACACCGAGAACACGGCAGGCTTCGGCGCCGGCGCGGTCGTCGCACTCGCGACGCAACCGACCGACGGCATCCGCAAGTACCAGGAGCAGTACCTGTACTGGTCGACCGACGGCGGGTTCACGTTCACCGCCCTGCCCGACCCCGTCATCGTCAACACCGATGGCCGCACCGCGACGACCCCCGCCGAGATCGAGAACGCCGAGTGGTGCCGCGACCCCAAGATCCACTGGGACACCGCCCGCGGGGAATGGGTCTGCGTCATCGGACGACTGCGGTACGCCGCGTTCTACACCTCGCCGAACCTGCGCGACTGGACGCTTCGCCGCAACTTCGACTACCCGAACCATGCCCTCGGCGGCATCGAGTGCCCCGACCTGTTCGAGATCACCGCAGACGACGGGACACGCCACTGGGTGCTCGCCGCCAGCATGGACGCCTACGGCATCGGCCTCCCCATGACGTACGCCTACTGGACAGGCACCTGGGACGGCGAGCAGTTCCACGCCGACGACCTCACCCCGCAATGGCTCGACTGGGGCTGGGACTGGTACGCGGCCGTCACCTGGCCATCGATCGACGCGCCCGAGACGAAGCGCCTCGCCATCGCGTGGATGAACAACTGGAAGTACGCCGCACGCGACGTCCCCACCGACGCCACCGACGGCTACAACGGGCAGAACTCGATCGTCCGCGAGCTGCGGCTCGCCCGGCAGCCCGGCGGCTGGTACACCCTCCTGAGCACACCCGTGGCAGCGCTGGCGAACTACGTCACCGCCACCACCACACTCCCCGACCGGACCGTCGACGGCAGCGCCGTCCTGCCATGGAACGGACGCGCATACGAGATCGAGCTCGACATCGCCTGGGACACCGCGACGAACGTCGGCATCTCCGTGGGCCGCTCCCCCGACGGAGCCCGGCACACGAACATCGGCAAGTACGGAGCAGACCTGTACGTCGACCGAGGCCCCTCCGACCTCGCCGGGTACTCGCTCGCGTCCTACTCCCGGGCCGCCGCCCCCATCGACCCCGGCGCCCGATCCGTGCACCTGCGCATCCTCGTCGACACCCAGAGCGTCGAGGTCTTCGTCAACGCCGGCCACACCGTGCTCTCCCAGCAGGTCCACTTCGCCGAGACCGACACAGGCATCTCGCTCTACACCGACGGCGGCCCCGCGCAGTTCACCGGCATCGTCATCCGCGAGTTCGGCCAGGTGATCTAGACGATGCACGCCACGACGCCCACTGAACACAGACCTGGCGAGACGACGCCGAACAATCGACACGTCCTCGTCGTCGGTGAGGCGCTCGTCGACGTCGTGCACCGCGCGGAGGGCAGCGTCGCCGAGCACCCCGGGGGCAGCCTCGCGAACGTCGCGCTCACGCTCGGCCGGCTCGGGCGGGACGCCCGGCTCGCCACGTGGCTCGGGCACGACGCGCACGGCGAGGCGGTGCGGGCGTGGCTCGACGACTCCGCCGTGACCCTCACGCCCGGCAGCACCGACGCCCCCACGACGAGCGTCGCCACCGCGCACCTCGACGCGTACGGCGCGGCCACGTACGAGTTCGACCTGGAGTGGC
>NZ_NEDO01000010.1:0-4990 GCF_002127155.1 Cellulosimicrobium sp. KWT-B
CTTCGCCCGCCATTGACCCCGAGCACCCACCCTACGAAGTGCACGTGCGCGGCGCGGCGCGCTGCGCGACCCGTGAAGCCGCAGAAGCCGTTGCCCACGAGATCGAGATGATTGGGGCGGTCTGGAGCCCCTTTGGCAGCGCAGGAACGCACAAGACTCGTATCTCACAGGTTGTCGGCACGGTCGCTACATATCTCGACCGAGACATGCTCTCGCCGAAGGTGACGGTCTACGAGCTCTAGACCAGCGATGCTTTGAGCCGATGTCCGGTCTCCGCGACTGGACGTGCCTTACCTGAGCCATGGCGAATCGGCCGGGACGCATGTGGAGTACGGAATGTGGCGACCGAATTCCGAACCAGATCGTCGTTGGTTCATCGGTCGAGCAGGATGTCCGCAGCTTGCTCACCGCTGCGACCAATAAGTGACCGGACCCCATTTGTTGGTCCAGTCGTTATGAGGTTCGGGGTTGGTGTTCAGCATGCCATCTCCGGGTGAATTCCGGGGGGGTGAGGTATCGGAGTGATTGGTGGGGGCGGTAGTGGTTGTCTTCGTCTCGCCAGTCTTCGATGAGGACTTGGGCTTCGAAGAGACTGTTGAACGTCTCGAGGTTCAGGAGTTCGTCGCGGAGTTTGCCGTTGAAGGATTCGACGTAGGGGTTCTGCCAGGGTGCGCCGGGTTCGATGTAGGACGTGGTGATCTGGTTGAAGCGGCACCAGTCTCGTAACGCTTGGGAGATGAGTTCGGGGCCGTTATCGGACCGGATGTAGCGCGGTGTGACAGCTCGTTTCTCGACGAGGTCCTCTAACACCCCGACGGTGCGATCCGCGTCGATCGACCGGGCCGGACACACGCCAGGGCTGCACGGGTGAACTCGTCGGTGACGTTGAGGACTTTGATCGGCCGTCCTTCTCTCGTCTCGTCGAAGACGTAGTCCAGCGCCCAGATGTGATCGGAGTGCGACGCAGTGACCGACCCGGGGGTCCGGGCACCCCCCACCTGGCCATCGGATGCTCGTCCAATCGAGCTATCGCTCGTAATGGCCGTGCGTTGATCGTTATTATAGGGCGTAACAGTATCGCGCGCAATAGTGTGCGACAGCCAGATCGTGCTCGGGACGCGGGCGTACTTGATGGACACAGGTCGCCTTGCCAGATCTTTCCGGGCGGTGCGGCGGCACAGTCCGACAAGGACATTCTGTAGGGCATGGGTTTGCAGTCAGCCGGCATGGCCTCCGTACATCGCCGTCAGGGGCTGCGAGGCCTCGAAGCTTCCCAACCATTCCTCTCGCGGAAGCCGGCGACGGCGCTCTCACCCGAGAACCTCGACGACTCCTACTTGCTCGCGGTAATCGCCTCGATTCCTTCACGTTGGCCGAATCCAGCCGGTCGCCCACAGGCGCCTCGAAGTACGAGGCACTTGCGTTAGGGGTGCCCGCTGGTATTCGGTCCGTCCACGACCGCCAATGGAGCGATCGTGCAATTCCTTCTGGGGCACTTCAAGGATGGGAAACCGCGCGGATTGATCCTGGAGTCGCCGTACTGCGACCCGGACCTGATCCTCATCGACGTGGGCTACGTCCTGCCGGCTCCGATGCACCTCAACACCTCGACACCTCGGGTTTCGGGGATGTCGTCTGCGACTGCGCCTGCATCATCGAATGGAAGCAGATGGCGAGAAATGGCATCGGTCCGGCGTTCGACAAGGAGCTGGTTCGGCCGATCTTCGAGCGTTACAAGCAGATCGTCGGCGAAGTCGGCTCGACCTTCGGCTCCTGAGGCAGGATCACCGCGGCCACGCTGCCGCTGAGCGTCGATTCGCTCGCCGCGCGCGACGACTTCGAGTCAAAGACCCTGGGAACCTCTCGGATGGATTCGACAATGTTTTCTCAGCTTTCCGAAGGCGATCACGCCTTCCGCCGGTTCCTTGAGGTCCCGACCGGCAAGACGTGGCTCCAAGGCGAGGTCACTTTCTTGGGGTGCGTGATAATCGCCTGGCATGTCAGCGATGACCTCGAGACGATGATTCGATGGATGGACGCCCGCCGAATCCGTTGGCGTCCTCAGGACCAAGGGATCGCGCTGAGTTGGCTCGAGGTCTGGCCGAGGGACCGGCCACGACCCAAGAGCTTCAGCTACAACTGGGACACCATCCTCCACCGCTAACCCATCTGTGGCGCTCGCGACGAGCTTTGGACGTCCTCGGGCAATCGCATGAGCAGTCCGGGATCGATTCGTCGCGTCGCCAGGGCTGGCCCCACGCCGATCGACCCTCGTCGCCAGCAGGTATATCGCTGGCCACGCGTGCTGCGACGGTTCGATGTGTATGCTCTCACCAGACGACTGCCCAGAGTCGGCACCGCCCTGAGGGCTCCGGATCGCCGAGCTGTGGGAGACGTCCAATTCCGCTGACGTGGGTTCGGAGATGGACCCAGCGGCCGCGCTAGCGTCAGACGATGCGGTCCCGGGGCTACCCGCTGCCGTCTCGTCACCTTCGGCGCCGGACGTCGCTCCGCGCTGCGTCGTACGCACGAGGTAACCTCTCAGATCGATATCGCCTGCTCGATCGAGTTGCTCCTCGAGGATGGCACCGCGGTCGCGGTAGCACCCGGCGACGTCGTGATCGTGCCCGACGTCGTTCATGGGCTGGCAGGTCGGCGTGAAGGGGTGCACGATGCTCGTGATGATGGTCGAGTCGACAGCTTCTCAAAGCGGACGCTGATCGCGAAACCGAAAGCAGGAATGGGATCCGGAGGAGACATGTCCCCTGAACAAGAAGGCAGCCAGCGGGCGGTGCGGGTGCGATCGGCGTTGGAGCCCGTCGCGATGTCGCTCAAGGCCGACGGATACGGATTGCAGGTCCACACGGACGGGATGACCATCCATATCGCGATCGCTGCATTCCCCGACGCCTGCGAGGAGTGCCTGGTCCCGAAGCCACTTATGAAGTCGATCATCACGTCTACGTTGGAGGGCGCGGGTCTCACGGGGTCGATCGAGCTCGTCTACCCGAACGAGGCGGATGCCCAGGACGCGACCACCTGAAGCCATCGAGCTGGTGCTCGAAGCTCGGAACGGAGGATCTCTGATGCTCGAAGAGCTGGCCTTGCCGATCGAGCTCTCCGAAGAGGTGTTGAGGGAACAGCTGTGGACCGACGGCCTCCCCGTCCAACTCCCCATGCGAGACCGAGTGGATGACTTCATCGCCCGAAGCGGCCTCGACCGCGATGAGGTGGTGGGACCGGTGCCCCCGGCCTTCGGCATCGCGACCGTGGAGAACGTCGCGGTCAACGCGTTCATGGCCGGCTGCCGCCCCGACCACCTCAAGGTCGTGGTTGCGATGGTGTCCTCGATCCTCAAAGACGAGTTCGATCTCTACAACGTTCAGTGCACGACCAATCCAGTCGCTCCCATGACGATCGTCAACGGACCGATCCGGCATGAGATCGGCATGAACTTTGGACGCGGATGCATGGGGCCAGGCCCGCAGCCGAATGGCGTCATCGGTCGGGCCCTCCGTTTCGTCATGGGTAACATCGGTGGATCCTTCGACGACATGATCGACATGGCACAACACGGCTCCCCTCTGAAGTACACGTTCTGCTTCGCCGAGGCGGAAGAGGAGAGCCCGTGGGAGCCACTTCACGTCTGGCTTGGCTACGACCGCGAGACGAGCGTGGTGACGACGCTCGCAATCGAGACCTTGATTGACCAGACCATCAACTTCGGAAATACCGAGGCGATCCACCTGATCGACGGTTACGGCCGCGTCATGCGGAATCTGGACATCAACTACTTCTGGTCCGATGGAAACCCAGTCCTCATCATCAATCCGCCATATGCCGCCATGCTTGCCGACGCCGGTTTCGATCGATTGACCTTGCAAGAAGCCCTCTTCGAGGAAGCGCGAATCCCGCTCGAAGAGCTGCCGTACGGCAACGTCCCACCTGGGAACTGGACCGTCGTCGATGGAAGGGTGCTCGCCGTGAAACGTCCTCAGGACATCTACATCGTGGTGGCCGGGGGTTCAGGAGGTCATCACATGATGTACGGCGGCGCCTTCGGTCTGAGCAAGGCTACGAGCTTCCCGGTTTCGCGCTGAGCACCCAAGGCCATGGCGGAGACACTCGACGCCCCACCGATCGGCACACTCGAGCTCGCGCGGTGATCCAGGTTGTCCGATCACCTCTCGGTGGGCTCGTCTAGACCAAGCACGAGGTGGGCGACGCGCGCGACTTCCTCTCGAAGCGACTCCCCCGTCAGGTACGGCGCATCTTCTCGTAATACGACCACCGTCTCGGGATCCCCGCCATAGCTCTGGACGCAGGCCCTTCCCCACGCTCGGAACGACTCGGTCACCATCGGCGGCGCGGTAATGCCCCGACGCACGAGCTCAACGCTGGCGTGGCAACTCCACGCCGTGCAGCTGCCTCAACTCCCGAGCCCGGTCACCGCTCCCGCCACCTTGGCTGCGATGTCGTCGAGGAACTCGGTCGACGCGAGATCGGTGTAGCTGGGTGCTCGGAACCACTGAACATCACCGGCTCCGAGGCGCCTGAGCTCTTGCTCGAGCATCACACCGATGTCCAGGAGCAGGCCGTCGTCCACGATCCCGACCGTGGCGCCGACCAGGTTGCGGGACAACGCTGCCGGCACCTGGGCTTCAGCCTTGGGCTTGGCGAACGCGTTGGGCCTCGGCGAGTACATCAAGAGCTCGGTCATGAGACGAGTCCCTTCATCCGCAGCAACTCATTGGCACTAGCTCGTACCCGCGGCGACAGTCGCGAACGCCACGGACATGTCGAGGTCGTAGAGCTTGGCGGCATTCTGGTACATCAGCTTGGCGATCACCTCGTCGGGGAGGCCCGTGAGTGCTGATTCCGCCATCTCCCGCGGTCGCCGAGCGGGGGACGCGGGCCCCGGCGACAGGCTGGTCGGGTGCGGGAAGTCGCTCTCTAACATGAGTGTGTCAGAGAGCTGCGCGGCACCACT
>NZ_NEDO01000011.1:0-3377 GCF_002127155.1 Cellulosimicrobium sp. KWT-B
GATTGGACGCTAGGATCCCAGGGTTGTTTGGCCACGGCATCGGCCAGCGCCTTGTTCTTCAAATTCTTGTTCTTCTCCATCCATTGTTGCAGCTGGATGAGTTCCAGCGGGTAAGTGGAGGCTGCCAGAACCTGCGCCAGAAGAGGATCGGGGTATAGCGCAATTGGCGCGACTAACGAGTCTAATTGATCGTTAGGAATTTTTGGTTCTTCCGTGGCCGGCGTAGTAGTCGTCATTACTTGCGATTGTGCTTCGGGTGACGGTTGCTGTGCCAAAACGATATTTGTGCCTGATAAAAGGAGAACAGCCGACACAACTGCGACGGCGGTTCGCCATGTTTGTTTTGATGTTCTCGACGAAGAATAGCGTGGCTTCATAAAATATTTATGGTGTCGCGAGTATCAGACGCCGGCCACTCGTCAGGGAATAGGACCTTGGTCTCACTGCGGAGCCGCGGGAGCGAGATCGTTGCCTTGGTAACCAGTCCGGTTTCATCTCTCCTATCGGCGCCGGCCGCCGCCGCCGCCGCCACGACCACCGCCGCCACCACCAAAACCGCCGCCACCCATGCTGCTAGAACCGCGGCTGCTGCTGGCGCGCGCCGAACTTCCGCCGCCACCGCCAAATCCAGCGCCACCAAATGCACTACTGCCACCCCCGGAAGAAATACTGCGGCTTCCGACATGATCGGCCCCGCCACCGCTTGGCCGACTAGCCGGCATCGTGCTCGCCCCGCCACCGCCGGGTCGCGCGCCGGCTCCGCCACCAGGACGATTGGCGCCGGCGTTACCCATATTGCCCGCTCCACCTCCGGGGCGATTTCCCGCTCCGGCATTGCCCGCTCCAGCTCCGGGGCGATTCCCCGCTCCGGCATTGCCGATTCCGCCGCCGGGACGATTGGCCGCACCAGTACCTGCGCCACCGGCAGGCCGATTGGCTCCCGAGCTGCGCGCGTTGCCGCCGTACTTGTTCGCCGTCCCTCTGTCGCCATAAGGCGCGCCGCCGCGATGTTGGGGGTTGTGCTGCCACTTACCTCCCTGGCCACGGTTGCCGCTGTTAATGTTGTTCCGGTTGAAATTGTTATTATTGTTAATGGTGACGTCACCGTGGCCCCAACCGCAGTTGTAACCCCAGCCACCATTGATAGCCGCGCCTAACGCAACCCCAGTACCGAACGCCAGCAGACCGCCGGTGGGATAATAAATTGGCGGATATGGATAGGCCGGCGCGCCATAAACGATCGTCGGATCATAAGAGGGCACATAAACCACCTGCGGATCGACCTGCTCAATGACGATGACTTGATTGCCGCCTTCGGCAGTTTGGGTTTCCACCTTTTGCTGTGCACTGGTTTTCAAATTACCGGTCCCCTGTGCCTTCGCGCGCATTCGTTGGATCGCGGCCATGACATCGGCTTGCTGTGCGAGAAAAGCATTTCCCAAATCCGTTGTCCAAGCCACGTCATCCGCCAGGCGCTTGACGACATCGGGAAATGTCGCCATCGCCTGGATGCTCGGATCCCACGGTTGCTTCTCCATCGCGTCGACTAACGCTTTGTCTTTCAATCCCGGATTCTTCCTCAACCACTGCTCGAGTTGGATGATCTCGAGCGGGTAGGTCGAGGCGACCAACGTCTGGCTCAGGAGCGGGTCGGGATAGAGCGCGATCGGTGCAACGAGCGAATCCAATTGATCATTAGGAATCTTCGGAGCTTCCGGAGTGACGGGGCTTGTGGTGGTCATTGCCTGCGACTCGACCTGTTGCGCCGGGGCAAGCGGTTGACCTAATATCAGTAGCGTCGTGCTGGATAAAATGGCGATCGAGGCGCGGAATAAACTTGTGGGACGGACTTCTCGTAACTTCATGGATTTATACCTTTCTTGGGTATCGCTTTTCCGGTCTGGATTTTGTCAGTTTGCCTCCAATGCCATGAGCCTGAGTATTGGACCTTGGGCCTATGTCGGGCCGATCGAGCCGGAATTACGGCAGGAGAGCGCCGATGAGGGCCAGAACGCCGAGCAGGACAATCGAAGGCTTCGGCATCTTGTTGGGCATTGTCTAGCTCGTCGAATCAACTCTTCGAACTTGCTCTCCGTGGGAAGCGCTCCAACATCAGACCTTGGTCCGATACTCAGTCGCGTCGCGCTTCTCGGATATTGGGAAGAGATATGAATTCGCCTAGGAGCTTCAACGAGCCGAAAATACCGGGTGCCATTTCAAGGGACGTCCCAGGCCCTCCATTCTTACGGCATTATGCCACTTACGAACTGATGACCTGGCAACCGAGGGGTAGTCTTGATGATGCTATGCTCGATCAGATCGCGGGATGGCTGGTCAACATTGAAAAAGTGACTCTTCCGTTCAAACGCTTCGTTGATTTCAGCGAATTAACGACTATCGCAATCCGCACCCGCCACGTTTTCGAATTTGCGCGCAAACGAGCGGAGCAATTCGCTGGAGCGACGCCCGTGCGCACGGCGTTGTATTGTGCTGACTGGGTCGGATTTGGTATCGCGCGTCTCTACGAGTCACTGATGGAAAACACGCACATCGAAGCGCGGGCATTTCAAGATCGAAACCGAGCCGCCGAATGGCTGGACATTCCAGCCGACGTTTTAACGCTAGAAGATGAGCCGGTGCCCCCGACTGGAAGCGGGACTTAGATCGAACGATTCAGGTGCCTCTTTTTGCGGGTCCGGTTTCCTTGAGTGAGAAACTCAGTATGACGGCGAACGTCGATGCTCAACTACGAACCTTTCGCGTGAATGTTGAATTGATTGCCGCCGCCTTTGAAAAAATCCCTTCCACAGGAATCTGTGCGGTAACAAATCGATTAGAGTTCCCGGTATTCTGCGGATCGTCGGTGATATCGAGACGCGACTTGGCGCTGAACTTAATCAGCACTTGCGTGTTCGGAATTGGAACGAATCCGCGGTGCTGCGGATCGAGCGTCAAGTCGTTAGGTCTGAGAGTTGCTTTCTGTTGGTCGCTGATTTGCCGGACGCCGAGTCACTTCGCTGGCGTGCCCTTCGATTGTCACCGGCTTCGGCGCAATCGATCAAAGTTGCCCGAGAATTTCTTTCATGGACATTCTGCTAGGCCTCCGGGCGCACGCCAGATTCGCACGGAATATTGGACTTTAGGCTTACATCCGGGACTCAATCAGTAGCGTCAGCAATTGTGACGCGAATTCTTCGAGATTTTCTGCGGCGTCATCACGCAACGGAAACCGAGATGATTCGTGCCGGTGTTTACCTCGCCTTTGCCCCGGGTGCCGACGATGTAATGCGAACAATATTGATCATTGCACAGAAACGAGCCACCGCGATGCACCCGCTTCTTCTCGCTGCGGGGTCTTCCTCCCGCTGCTCACCAGT
>NZ_NEDO01000012.1:0-3326 GCF_002127155.1 Cellulosimicrobium sp. KWT-B
ACAGGTCCTCCCCCGCACCCGTCTCGATCGGCGCACCAAACCCCACACCCCGCTTGCGCGCCCGCGCCGCCACGATGTCGTCCAACCCCGCAAAAGCCCCCGCCACGATGAACAGCACGTTCGAGGTATCCACCTGGATGAACTCCTGGTGCGGGTGCTTACGACCACCCTGCGGCGGCACCGACGCCGACGTCCCCTCGATGATCTTCAACAACGCCTGCTGCACACCCTCACCCGACACGTCCCGCGTGATCGAGGGGTTCTCCGCCTTGCGCGCCACCTTGTCGATCTCGTCGATGTAGATGATGCCCGTCTCAGCCTTCTTCACGTCGAAGTCCGCCGCCTGCACCAGCTTCAGCAGAATGTTCTCCACGTCCTCACCGACATACCCCGCCTCGGTGAGCGCCGTCGCGTCCGCTATCGCAAAAGGCACGTTCAACATCCGCGCCAACGTCTGCGCCAGATACGTCTTGCCCGTCCCCGTCGGACCGATCAACAAGATGTTCGACTTCGCCAGCTCCACGTAGTCCGGGTCGTCGGTCGCGAGAGCCTCACCCGCCTCCTCGGCGGCAGCGGCGGCACGCACGCGCTTGTAGTGGTTGTGCACCGCGACGGCCAGCGCCCGCTTGGCGCCGTCCTGCCCGACGACGTAGCGGCTGAGGTGCGCGAAGATCTCGTGCGGCGTGGGGAGCGGGCCGCTGCCGGTGACGATGTCCTGCTCGGCCGACTCCGTCTCGCGGTCCTCCTCGACCATCTCGAGGCAGAGCGCGACGCACTCGTCGCAGATGAAGACGCCCGCGGGGCCCGCGATGAGCCGCTTCACCTGCCGCTGCGACTTGCCGCAGAACGAGCACGTGAGCGCGTCCGCCGCGCGGGGCCCGCGCTGACCGCGCGCGCCGCCGTCGTCGGTGCCGTCGGAGCGTGCCACCAGGTGCCTCCAGTCGAGTCGGTTGCGGCCGATCGTAACCGTCGCCCACGACACCCCCGCACGCGAGCCCTGGGACGCGCCGGTCAGGCGTGCGGGACGTCGTCCGCCGGGACGCCGCCCGCGTCCTCGGTGAGGAGCTGGAGCCGGCTCGCGGTGCGGAACGCGTCCGGGCGGTCGGGGAGCGCGGTGCGGAAGGTGCCGAGCGCATGGGGCGACGTGACGACGAGCTCGACGTCCGCGTCGACCAGCACGTCGACGACCGCGACGAACCGCTGCTGGGCCTCGCGGTCGACGGCGGTGAGCAGGGGGACGTCGGTGACGACCCACCGGCGGAAGCGCACGGACCAGTCGAGGTACTCCAGGGTCGACGTCGGCCGGCCCGCGAGGTCGTCGAACGTCACCCACAGCTCGTCCGCGCGCGCCGCCGTCACGGGGAACGTGCGCGACCCGGTGCGCACCGCCGTCGCCTCGTCCGCGCCCGGGCGGCGCAGGCCGCGGGCGTCGAGCTGCGCCGTCCTGCCGGGGCGGAGCCACGCGCCCGCGGCGAACCCGGCGCGACCGCGCCCGCCCAGCGTCCGGTAGTCCGTGGGCCCGGCGAGCTCGACGACGTCGAGGTGCGCGCGCAAGAGGGCGATCCCGGGCTCGGCGACGTGGTGCCACAGCGGGTTCGGCAGCAGCGTGCCGGGCTCGTAGTTGGACGTCGCGAGCACGACGACGCCCGCCGCGAACGCCCGGCGCAGGAGCCGGGTGAGCAGGGTCGCGTCGCCGGTGTCGTGCAGGTGGAGCTCGTCGAGGAGGAGCAGCGTCGTGCCGCGCAGGAGGTCGTCGATCGCGTCGTCGACCGCGCTCGGGCGGTCCTCGGGCCGCACGTCCGACGACAACGGCTCAGGTCCCGGGGGTTCTGGCGCAGGAGGTTCCGGGACCTGGGGCGCCCGGGTGCGCCACCCCCGCGTCGGGCCTCCGTGCCCGACGGCGGCGCGCGGCTCCGCGCGGGCGGCCTCCCGGCGCGCGTGGATGGCCGCATGGAGGTCGCGGAAGAGGTCGTAGACGTGCGTGCGGCGCACGGCTCCCGCGGGGAGCTCCGGCGTGACCGCGTCGACGAACGCCGCGGCGAGCCAGGACTTGCCCCGCCCGACCGGCCCCCAGACGTACAGCCCGCGGGCGGGGCGTCGTCGGGCCCGGGCGACGTCGTCACCGAGCCGCGCGAGCCGGTCGAGGAGAACGCGCTGGCCGGCGTCGAGCACGATGCCGTCGCGGGCGGCCGCCGCCTCGACCGCGCGGCGGACGCGGTCGGCGCGGGGGCGGGTCACGGGGACACCCTAGGCGCGGCGGCCCGCCGGTCGGAGTCGGCGGCGAAAGCGCTAGACTGGAACCGTTCCAGAGAAGAGTGCGTCGTACCTGCCGCGGGAGGCCGAGTGACCGACCTGATCGACACCACCGAGATGTACCTGAAGTCGATCTACGAGCTGCAGGAGGAGGGGATCCCCCCGCTGCGCGCGCGGATCGCCGAGCGCCTCGGGCACTCGGGGCCGACGGTCTCGCAGACCGTGGCGCGCATGGAGCGCGACGGCCTCGTCGTCGTCGGGGGCGACCGCCAGCTCGAGCTCACGGCCCTCGGCCAGCAGACGGCGGTGCGCGTCATGCGCAAGCACCGCCTCGCCGAGCGCCTGCTCACCGACGTCATCAAGCTCGACTGGGAGCACGTCCACACCGAGGCCTGCCGGTGGGAGCACGTGATGAGCGACCTCGTCGAGCGGCGCCTCGTCGGGCTCCTCGACCACCCGGCGCACGACCCGTACGGCAACCCCATCCCCGGCCTGCGCGAGCTCGGCGAGGACCTGCCCGAGGTCGGCTACCTCCAGGGCGTCGTGTCCCTGCGCGCGCACCTCGTCGCGCGCGGCGCGGTGCCGGGCACGGAGGTGCGCGTCGTGCTCCAGCGCATCGCCGAGCCGATCCAGGTCGACGTCGAGCTGCTCGCGCGGTTCGCCGAGGCCGGCGTGCTCCCGCACCGGACCCTCGTGGTCACGGTGGGCGACGGCGTCGTCACCGCCTCGGGCGAGGGCGCCCTGACCGTCCTCGACCTGCCCGACGACGTCACGCGCCACCTCTTCGTGACCGCGGACTGACGGTGTCGTGGCCCTGAGCGGCCGTCGAGAACGAGGTTGGTCCCGCTATCCGGTGGATAGCGGGACCAATCTCGTTGTGGTGGGGGAGCGGGGTCGTGCTCGCCGACCGGGTGTCGTGCGGCGGGGTCGTCAGGGGACGATGAGCCCGGCGGTCTGGGTCTTGGCGCGCTGGAGGCGGGCCTCGGCGTCGGACCAGTTGACGAGGTTCCACCAGGCGGTGACGTAGTCGGCGCGCACGTTCTGGTAGTCGAGGTAGTAGGCGTGCTCCCAGA
>NZ_NEDO01000013.1:0-2672 GCF_002127155.1 Cellulosimicrobium sp. KWT-B
TTCACCTGGATTTCCGGCGGGACGATGTCCGGGAACTGGGCGACCGGCAGGCGGAGATAAGTGATGACGCCGACGATCGTCATCACGATCGAGATCACGATCGCAACGATGGGCCGGTCAACGAAAAACTTGGCCACAGTGTGTTATTTTCTTTCCGGCTTGTTCTCGCCGTTTGCTTCAGGTTGTGCGTTGTTCGCCGCCACCGCTTGGTCCGCGGGCGGCGTCCATGGTTCTGCCACGACTGGCGCGCCCGACTTGATCTTTTGCAGACCTTCGACTACAACCTTTTCTCCCGGCTTCAGTCCGGAGGTAATGACCCAGTCGGTCCCGGTGCGCGCGCCGACCTTGACCGGTCGGATCTCGGCCTTATTATCGCCGCCGATAATGCCAAGTTGATAGGCGCCCTGCACTTCTGAGACCGCTCGTTGCGGCACGACCACCGCGGCTTTCAACACATCGGCCACGATTCGCGCCCGCGCGTAAAACCCCGGCCGTAAAATACTGCCCGGATTTCGCACCAGCGCAGTGACCAGGATTGTCCCGGTTGTAGTTTGAACTTGTCGATCTACCGAAAGCAATTTGCCCTTGTTAGGGAAGGTCGATCCATCGGCCAGAATGAGCTCGATGCTTTCCGGTCGTTGATCCAAAGGCTTGTTCAACGTTTCCTGAACGCGCCGATTGGCTGCCAAATAATCGGCTTCACTAACCGGGAACAAAATCTTGGCCGGATCGAGGGTCGAAACGCTGGTCAAAACCACGTTGCTTCCGGTGCCAACGAGGTCGCCCACCTGCGCCTTGGCGATGCCGGCGATCCCTTCGACCGGCGACGTGACGTGACAGAAGTTCAAGTTTAGCTGGGCTTCTTCCACCGCCGCCTGCAATGCCTGAACCTTCGCCTGGTTCGCTTCGTTCAGCTGCGTTTTGTTCGTATGTTCCTGTTCAGAAATTACTTTCTGAGCAAACAGCTTGTCGCTTCGATCTCTTTCAGCCGCAGCAGCTAACGCCGCGGCGCGACCTTGCTCGAGCTCGCTCTTTGCCTGGGCTAACGCCGCTGCGGACGGTCGCGGATCGATTTCGAAAAGCGGATCGCCTTTTTTGACCAGCGCGCCCTCGACATAACTGCGCTTAATTAAATGCCCACTGACGCGCGCCTGGATTTCCGCGTTTTCTGAACCATCAATCGTCCCGATCCATTCGCGATAAACCGGCACGTCTCGCGTCGCTGCTTCGAGGACAAGCACTTCGGGGGGTGGTGCGGAAGCGACTTCCGTCTTCCCGCAGCCCGTGAAAGCGCCAATTGCCACCACGGCGGAAAGCGTTACCAGGGTGGAGGAAGGATTTTTTGAGTTCATAAACTTAACGGCCTTGCCAGCCTGAATGCCACTCGCGTACCGTGCGGGTGGATGGAGTCGCGACCATACAACGCGACGCCCCGTTTTGTGGTCGTCCGCGGCTCCAGTTTGTAAGCACCGGTTGTTTTAGTCTCAACAGTTCGGCCGTGGATTGAAATTGCATCCAAATCCACCGTAAGTGCGCTGGACCGTCGTACGTCACCTAACGAAGACGCGATGACCACGGACACTGGCGTCCCTGCCGGCAGTACAATGTGTCCGTTGACCACCACATCCCGGTCGAGTTCGGCCTTAAAAGTTCGACCGACCCTTTCACGCGAGGAGATCGACGTCAGGGTTCGAACGATAAGCGTTGTGCCGGCTGGAATTGTCGCCGCGCTGGAAGAAGACGGCATGGCTGCCCAAATGCAGAGTGAAATTAAGAGGAAGAGTTGTTTATAGTAATTGTTCATGCGATTAGGTTCTCAGATCTTCGGTCAATTTGCCGCGCCGGTCCTCTGCTCGGATATTGGACTTTAGGCTTACTCACGCGGGATTGGACTGCCCCGGATCGACCTGCGGTCGTCCAGTTTGTTACTTCTTCAGCAACTTGCTCTTCGCCGCCGCTAATTCCTTCAGTTTGTCTGGGCCGACATCGGGATAGGACAAATTGAGCTCGGCCAGCGCCTCGATCACCGCAGCGGCGACGATTACTCGGGTAAACCATTTGTTGTCTGCAGGCACGACGTACCACGGCGCGGCCTTGGTCGACGTCTCCTGAATCATTTCTTCGTAGGCCTTCATGTAATCGTCCCAAAAATCGCGTTCGGCGGCGTCATTAGAGGAGAATTTCCAGTTCTTCAATGGATCTTCGATGCGTTCGAGAAAGCGGCGTTTCTGCTCTTTCTTGGAGACATGAAGGAAGAACTTCCGAACTACGACGCCGTTGTTTGAAAGGTACTGTTCGAAATTACGAATGTCTTCGAACCGATCTTTCCAGATTTCCTTGGTTACCAGTTTGGGCGGCAGTTTCTGTTTCGCGAGATATTCGGGATGGACCCGGACCACGAGCACCTCTTCATGTGAATTGCATCACGGTGCGGAGTGGGAAATTGCGTTTGGTCGGGGCGGTGCAACGCGCCGGCGACGAGCAGGCCGCGCTCGCTCTTATTCAAGACGAAATCGAACCGGAGTTGCAGGAGCTGCTCGATCCAGCGGCAGCAGAGGCCTTCAACCGCTCCATTCTTAAGCACATCGCGCCAGTCCGGGTTACCACGAAAACAATGCTGACCAAAGACGACATCTACGGCGCTGTTGCCTGTTTTTGGCTGGTCTTTGTGT
>NZ_NEDO01000014.1:0-2597 GCF_002127155.1 Cellulosimicrobium sp. KWT-B
GGTCTTCTCTCTTCCCTGTTCTTCTCCTCTCTCGTGGGCCGGCGGGTTCACCTTTAGGGCTGCGACTCTTCCTATCGGCGGTGGAATAGGGGCAGCGCTTACGGTTACTAACGTCAGCGATTCGCTCACAAAGTTGGTTAACGAAAAACCGCCGGCTGATCTCAAGGCCATCAATCGACAGGCGCTGAGCGCGATGGGAGCGGGTGAAACTGAAACAAACCGATTTCTCAACAACACCAATTTTTCACCGACTGCGGCAACGGCATTTGTTCTCAATCTAAAGTCTCTCAACGGCGTGGCTAATCGCGCCGCTTTTGTCCGTGCGGCGGGCGAAACCGCTTCCAACGAAGCCGATGCACTTTTTTGCGTTCTAACCTCAGAGTTGATGAGCAAGGTCCATTCGCAGATCCCGCTCGCGAAAATTGCGCTGCTTGGTGAATTTCCCGTTTGCATCGCCAAAGACGGTAGCGTGGTCGTGGCTTTACAATGGGATTATGCCGCCTGGACAGCGGTTGCGGCTGGCTTCGCGGCTGAGGTACAAAAGCTCGCGTCTGAATCCGGCAAAAGCAAAGGCGTGCTGGTCGCGCTTTCTGGACAGGCGTCTCCGCGATTGAAACAGGAATTACAAAGCCGCGGATTTACTTTGCACGACCGGGTGAACCCGGGGCCACTTAAGTAGACATTACCTGGCTGGAGCAACGCGGCCAATTTCCGAAACGTCTAAATGTCGCATCTAGTGCGCGCAATCAAGCTTCTTGGATGGACGTTAGTCTGGGTCGTCGCCCTTTCATGTGTCGCATGGGCTACAGGCGCGCTCTACTACGATTTCCCACTCGTCGCACTCCGCCTGCCGGCATCCATTGCGTTCGTGTGCCTGTTGGTCGCTACTACGATCTTTGTTCGCGGAACGATGCTGAAGCTCTTGTCGATCTTGAGCGGATTCGCGCTGGTCGTGTTCTGGTGGTTAACCCTGAGGCCGAGCAATGATCGACACTGGCAGCCTGATGTCGCCCAAACTGCCTGGGCTGAAATCGACGGTGACGTCGTTACTTTGCATAATGTCCGCAATTGCGATTACCGGACCGAGACCGACTACGTCCCCAGATGGGAAACGCGGACGCTACGGCTCTCTCAGATCACCGGTCTCGACCTGGTAATCAATTATTGGGGCTCACCTTACATGGCGCATCCGATTGCGAGTTTTCAGCTCACCGATGCGCCACCGATTTGTTTTTCAATCGAGACGCGCAAAGAGATTGGTGAAAACTACTCCACCATCGGCGGGTTATACCGGCAGTATGAACTCATTTACGTCTGCGCGGATGAACGCGACGTGATCCGCGTACGCACAAACTACCGCGACAGCGAAGACGTTTACCTTTACCACATCGTGGCTTCATCTGTGCAAGCACGCAAACGATTTCTCGGCTATGTCAAGACTCTTAACGCACTCCACACCTCAGCGCGGTGGTATAACGCTGTCACGACCAACTGTACAACGAGCATCCGCGCCCAGCACCCGACGAATGAACGCACCCCATGGGATTGGCGGATTCTGGTCAACGGCAAAGCCGACGAACTATTGTACGAGCGCGGATTGATCGCCCACGACGGCCTTCGCTTTCCCGAACTGAAGGAGCGCAGCCGGATAAACCAGCGTGCTCGGGCCGCGGATCAGGATCCGGATTTCTCGACTCGCGTGCGGGAAGGGCTTCCGGGATTTGGGAGGTAATTAGTTAGCTCAGCCACCACAGCCGGAAAAGAGCGCGCTGGCAGAGCGGCATCCCCCTAAACTCTGCCAGCGCGCATGGGTTCGCTGCGGATGCGTTTTAGAAGTGAAACTTCAGACCGCCACCGACCAAGTGTTGGCCGACATTCGAATTGGTGAACTCGTTACCCGCATTTGTGTAATCGAGAAACTTGTATTCTGTGAAGACGCTCCACTTCGGCGAGAAATAATAATCAACACCCGCTCCCAATTGAAAAGCGAAGCCGCCGTTGTCCCGTGACCCAAAACTTCGGGTCGTATTTCCGACGGTGACGTCAATGTCTCCGCCAGTTTCGCCCCACCAGCCGCCGATACCGCCAAAGATGTACGGTTGAAAACCGCACCCTCCATTGGGCGCAAACCGAAGGACAATGTTCGTCATAAACGCCCCTGTATTCAGCATGGCATCGGCATGCGCGATCTCGCGGCCATTGAGGTTGGCAGAGGCCGTTGCGTTTACCCCGTTATAATAGAGATCCTCCTCCAGCGCCCAGCGGATTGTTCCCTGACCAAACACGTAGCCGAGTTTGATACCGCCGAACCCGCCGATGTGATCCTTAACGCCAACAGTGAGATCATTCCCTCCAATGAGAAGATGCCTATCGCCACCGAAGTCTTGATAAAGATTCGCACCGCCATCCAGCGCGAAGTACCAGCCGACTCCGCAGACCGGAGGTGGCGCCGGTGCGACTTGTTTATATTCTGGCGATCCACCGAAAGCAGAGACGCAGAGAAGTACGCTCGTCATAGTTAAGACGAAATAAGTTCGATTCATGGACTTGCTCCTTTTGGTTAAGTTTTCCTTCAGTCAGCAACGACTATGACGAAT
>NZ_NEDO01000015.1:0-2524 GCF_002127155.1 Cellulosimicrobium sp. KWT-B
GGCGAGGGCAAGACCGTGGATGCCTCTGGGACTACGCGTTCGTGGTGACGACGTGGTCGCGACCCTGGAAGAGGACCTGAATGCAAGGTCCCCCGGAGTTCGCTTCGTGCCGTTCGAAGTGTTCGGATCGACGCACGGCACGCACGAACGTGAGGTGCCGAAAGCAGGTGGGCGCATTGCACGATCGGCCAGCGACACTTCGTCAGCACACCCACTAGCCGGTTCGTTCCTCTCCAATAGTGGCCGATACCTGGAGGCCGCTTAACCTACCGGAGTCCGGTGCGCATAGCCCAGGCTCAAGGGGTCATCGAAACGTTGTTGTGTCAGGCTGATCGTAGGAGTTGGTCGAGGGTCTCGGCGGGTGTCTTCCATTCGAGGGTCTTGCGTGGTCTGGTGTTGAGCGCGAGCGCGACGGCGTCGAGATCGCCACGGGAGTGTCGGGACAGGTCGGTTCCCTTGGGGAAGTATTGGCGCAGGAGACCGTTAGTGTTCTCGTTGGTGCCGCGTTGCCAGGGGCTCTGCGGGTCGCAGAAGTAAATCGCCAGTCCAGTGTCGACGCGAAGCTGAGCGTGCTGGGCCATCTCGGCGCCCTGGTCCCACGTCAGTGATCGGCGGAGTTGTGCGGGCAGGGTCATGATCGTTTCCGCGATCGCGTCGCGGACCGCTTCGGCGCCGTGACCGGCGAGGGCCGGTCCGTTCTTGACGCGAGGCTCGATGCCGTGGCCTTCCATGGGAGGAAGGCGAAGCAGCATCGTGAATCGGGTCGTTCGTTCTACGAGGGTTCCGATCGCCGAACGGTTCAGGCCGAGGATGAGATCACCTTCCCAGTGGCCGGGAACAGCTCGATCCTCGGCCTCGGCGGGCCGTTCGCTGATCATGATCTCCGGCGTGACGAACTTCTTGCCGCGCCCGCGGGTGCGAGCTCGTGGCACGCGCAACGCCCGGCCTGTTCGCAGGCACGCGACCAGCTCACGTTTGAGTGCTCCGCGGCCCTGGACGTAGAGGGCCTGGTAGATCACCTCGTGGGAGATGCGCATGGACTCATCATGAGGGAAATCGACCCGGAGGCGGTGCGAGATCTGCTCGGGACTCCACGACTTCGCCCACCGCCGGTCCGCCCGTCGGCCGTGACGCCGACCGATGAACCGCACTTCGGGGCCAGCCACAAGCTCACCTGCGGGTCGTGCGATCATGCCCGCAAGACGGTCTTGCACATAGGCCCGCAACCGGTCGTTGGCGGCAAGTTTGGCAACCTTCGGACGGCTCGCGCGCCGTTCGGCATGCCACTGCGCGGTCGTCGCCCGATACGCCAACTCGTTGCTGCGCGTCGACGCGTTGCGGCGCAGCTCCCTCGAGATCGTCGATGGCGCACGACTGACCCGGCGAGCGATTTCACGCACACCGTGCTGCTGCGCGTGCAGGAGTGCGATCTCCTCGCGTTCAGCGAAGGACAGGTAACGGCCCGACACCGGGGCCAACATGAGAGGCGGCATCCCGCCAGCCTCCCGGAACCACCTGGTCCCAACCGCGGATGCCACGCCAGCCTCCGCGGCCGCGTCCTCGCTTGACACGCCGCAGGCGATCGCCTCCCAGAACCGAACCCGGTTCTCGCGACGCGCAGTCGACGGCCGACCCGGCGACCAGATCTTCCCCCGCATCGCACGGATCGCCTTCTGCTGCTCGTGCTTGGTGGTCATCGCGATACACCTCCATCTCGAGATGTTGCGACAACCACCTGAATTCGCCCAATACCTCGCGATCCGCTACACCGAACGCCTCGCCGAGACTGGCGTGGTGAACTCCGTCGGCTCACGCGCGGCGGCAGCTACGACAACGCGATGGCCGAGTCGATCAACGGGCTCTACAAGACCGAACTTGTCCGCAACACAAAGGCCCCTGGCGCGGCCTCGACGACAGCTCGCCACCCTCGAATGGGTCGAGTGGTTCAACCACCGACGACTCTTCGAAGACCACGGCCGCATCCCACCAGCAGAATTCGAAGACCGCTACTACCGTCAGACGAGCTCATGCCGCGAGGCTGAGACTCACACCCACGAGCCTGCATGATGCCCGGGGCGGTTCACTGAGCGCCTCGTCGGGAACATGGACACGAAAGACTCCACGGCGCCCCTCAGTTCTTCGTTTCGACGCTTAGGCTTGCGATCTGTGCGATCTGTGCGATCTGTGCGATCTGTGCGATCTGTGCGATCTGTGCGATCTGTGCGATCTGTGCGATCTGTGCGATCGGTCGATATGTTCCGTCGGCGACAAGCCGACGTGAAGGGTGTGGAACGCGACATAGTCAGCTCCGGCGGCGGTCCATGCGTCAAACGGCTCGTCCAACGGTGTCCTTTTCGATGTCGTGCGGATCCGCAAAGTCGTCGGCTGGTCCATCGATTCGACCCCAGACCGCCGCGCTGGTGACCAACGCGCTGGGCATGGCAATCACCCATCGCGACCCAGCGCACGGATGGTGCATTCGGGTCACGGCAGCCAGTTCACGTCTTGGGCGTTCACCGAATAA
>NZ_NEDO01000016.1:0-2356 GCF_002127155.1 Cellulosimicrobium sp. KWT-B
GTCAATTGATATGCCTAGCTCCTCGCAGACCGGCAACACCTGCGCGGCAAATGCCTCGTTGAGCTCCACGACGTCGATGTCACCGATCGTCATCCCAGCATGCACGAGCACCTTGCGCACGGCCTCGATCGGTCCGACACCCATGATCTCGGGGGCGAGGCCTGATACCGCGCTGGCCACGATGCGCGCCAGCGGTATCACACCCAGGGAACGAGCGCGATCCTCTGACATAATCAGCACCGCGGCGGCACCGTCGTTGAGCGGACAGGCGTTCCCGGCAGTTACCCGACCGTCCGGCTTGAACGCGGGCTCAAGCGCTGCGAGCTTCTCCAGCGTCGTGTTCGGACGTGGGCAGTCATCCTGGCTGACCACCGTCCCGTTGGGTAGCTCGACGGGCGTGATCTCCCGTTCGAAGAACCCGTTCTTCTGGGCCTCGACAGCGCGGTCCTGACTGAGCTTTGCGAACTCGTCCATGCGTTGGCGGCTCACATCGAACTGTTCCGCGACATTCTCGGCGGTCAAACCCATCGCCATGTAGACGTGATTCACGAAATCAGCTCGGGATTCGTCGGTGAACCGAGGATTGGCATCACCCGCCTCGAAACCCCTTCCTGCCGTGCGGCTCACTCCTTCCACACCACCAGCAATGAAGATCTCGCCCTCACCCGCCTTGATGGCGTGGAACGCGCTCCGGATACTCTGCAGCGAGGTCGCGCAAAAACGGTTCACACTCGTGCCCGGCACGGTATCCGGAAGCCCCGCGAGCAACGCGATGTTACGCGCTTCGTTCATGCCTTGCTCCCCTACCTGCACAGCCGAGCCGAAGATCACATCCACGACATCAGCCGGGTCGAGCGCCGGGACTTTCCTCAAGAGGTCCTTGACGATGAAGCCAGCCAAGTCGTCAGGCCGATAGTCCACGAACGATCCTTTGAACGCCCGGCCGATCGGGGAACGGGCGGCCGCTACCAACACTGCCTCGGGCATAATGTTCTCCTCGTATCAACTCACTTGATCATGTTGGGTACAGAGATCGCCGGCTCACTTGATCATGTTGGGTACAGAGATCGCCGGCGTTGGTTCATCGTAGGGATTGAGCCAGCAGAGCCGGGTACTATTCCAAGAGTTCTGGGTCGCCAAGGCCGTCCGACAGATTCTACTGAAGATATCCAGGGGATGTACTAAAGGATCTGTCCCGAGGGGCGATAAAGTTGGCTTGTGTCGTGACTCTCGTCCAGAAGGAGCGCACCGGTGGAACTTGGATTCTCGGAGGAGCAGGACCAGCTACGCGAGGCCGTTCGCAAGTTCATGGAGGCGAAGTCTCCCTCGACAGAGGTCCGTCGCCTGATGGAGACGCCCGAGGGCTACGATCCGGCGGTCTGGAAGCAGATGTCCGACGAGCTGGGCCTCTCCAGCCTCCACATCCCTGAGGAGTACGGCGGGCAGGGCTTCACCTTCGTTGAACTCGGCATCGTGCTCGAGGAGATGGGACGAGTCCTGCTCTGCGCTCCATATTTCTCGACGGTGTGTCTGGCGGCCAATACGATCCTCGACGTCGCCACCCCGTCCGAGTGCGCTGAGCTGCTCCCCGGCATTGCCTCGGGTGAGACCGTCGCGACGGTGGCATTCACGGAACCGAACGGGAAGTGGGACGCCGAGGGCATCACGATGGAGGCCACCCAGTCCAGTGATTCCTGGGTGCTGAACGGGGCGAAGATGTTCGTCCTCGACGGTCACGTGGCCGATCGGATCGTCGTGGTCGGACGCGAGGTCGGGACCTCGGGGCCCGCGGGGATCTGCTTCTTTGTGGTCGAGGGGGATGCCCCAGGACTCACCCGTCAGCTGCTGCCGACCATGGATCTCACGCGCAAGCAGGCGCACCTGGAGTTTGCCAATGTCCCCGCGCGACGTCTCGGGGGGGATGGAGCCGACTGGTCCACGTTCGTGAAGACGCTCGATCAGGTTGCCGTGTGCCTGGCCAACGAGATGGTCGGGGGCGCCCAGCGGGTGCTCGAGATGACGGTCGACTATGCGAAGGTGCGGGTGCAGTTCGGTCGTCCGATCGGCTCCTTCCAGGCAGTCAAGCACAAGTGCGCTGACATGCTCGTCGAAGTCGAGTTGGCGAAGTCGGCGGCGTACTACGCGGCGTGGGTAGCCGCCGAGGACAACAACGACTTGCCGGTCAGCGCTAGCATGGCCAAGGCCTACTGCTCCGACGCGTACTTCCACGCGGCAGCCGAGAACATCCAGATCCACGGAGGCATCGGCTTCACCTGGGAGCACGATGCCCACCTCTACTTCAAGCGAGCCAAGAGCTCGGAGCTGCTCTTCGGCGACGCCACCTATCACCGGGCGC
>NZ_NEDO01000009.1:0-5552 GCF_002127155.1 Cellulosimicrobium sp. KWT-B
TTTTTGTCCCTGTGGCATGGCTGGCCTGGTTGCCCGTCGGGTGGTTGGGTTGGTTGTGTCTGGGATTCCTTTGGTTGATTTCGGAAGATGATGTCATCTTTCGTGTTGATGCCAGTTTTGTGAACCCTGTTGGGGTTCGCTTCGTATGGATTGTTCACTGCCGGGTTGTCCTGGTGGTGGGCGTTGTTCATTTACGGAGAGTTTGATCCTGGCTCAGGACGAACGCTGGCGGCGTGCTTAACACATGCAAGTCGAACGATGATGCCCAGCTTGCTGGGCGGATTAGTGGCGAACGGGTGAGTAACACGTGAGTAACCTGCCCTTGACTTCGGGATAACTCCGGGAAACCGGGGCTAATACCGGATATGAGCCGTCCTCGCATGGGGGTGGTTGGAAAGTTTTTCGGTCAGGGATGGGCTCGCGGCCTATCAGCTTGTTGGTGGGGTGATGGCCTACCAAGGCGACGACGGGTAGCCGGCCTGAGAGGGCGACCGGCCACACTGGGACTGAGACACGGCCCAGACTCCTACGGGAGGCAGCAGTGGGGAATATTGCACAATGGGCGAAAGCCTGATGCAGCGACGCCGCGTGAGGGATGAAGGCCTTCGGGTTGTAAACCTCTTTCAGCAGGGAAGAAGCGCAAGTGACGGTACCTGCAGAAGAAGCGCCGGCTAACTACGTGCCAGCAGCCGCGGTAATACGTAGGGCGCAAGCGTTGTCCGGAATTATTGGGCGTAAAGAGCTCGTAGGCGGTTTGTCGCGTCTGGTGTGAAAACTCGAGGCTCAACCTCGAGCTTGCATCGGGTACGGGCAGACTAGAGTGCGGTAGGGGAGACTGGAATTCCTGGTGTAGCGGTGGAATGCGCAGATATCAGGAGGAACACCGATGGCGAAGGCAGGTCTCTGGGCCGCAACTGACGCTGAGGAGCGAAAGCATGGGGAGCGAACAGGATTAGATACCCTGGTAGTCCATGCCGTAAACGTTGGGCACTAGGTGTGGGGCTCATTCCACGAGTTCCGTGCCGCAGCAAACGCATTAAGTGCCCCGCCTGGGGAGTACGGCCGCAAGGCTAAAACTCAAAGGAATTGACGGGGGCCCGCACAAGCGGCGGAGCATGCGGATTAATTCGATGCAACGCGAAGAACCTTACCAAGGCTTGACATGCACGAGAAGCCACCAGAGATGGTGGTCTCTTTGGACACTCGTGCACAGGTGGTGCATGGTTGTCGTCAGCTCGTGTCGTGAGATGTTGGGTTAAGTCCCGCAACGAGCGCAACCCTCGTCCCATGTTGCCAGCGGGTTATGCCGGGGACTCATGGGAGACTGCCGGGGTCAACTCGGAGGAAGGTGGGGATGACGTCAAATCATCATGCCCCTTATGTCTTGGGCTTCACGCATGCTACAATGGCCGGTACAAAGGGCTGCGATACCGTAAGGTGGAGCGAATCCCAAAAAGCCGGTCTCAGTTCGGATTGGGGTCTGCAACTCGACCCCATGAAGTCGGAGTCGCTAGTAATCGCAGATCAGCAACGCTGCGGTGAATACGTTCCCGGGCCTTGTACACACCGCCCGTCAAGTCACGAAAGTCGGTAACACCCGAAGCCCATGGCCCAACCGTTCGCGGGGGGAGTGGTCGAAGGTGGGACTGGCGATTGGGACTAAGTCGTAACAAGGTAGCCGTACCGGAAGGTGCGGCTGGATCACCTCCTTTCTAAGGAGCTACCAACCCTCGCCTTGCCGGTGTTTGCTGGTGGGTGAGTGGTTCAGGTGCCACGCCATCGCCGTCCGTGTGGTGGGTGGTTGCTCATGGGTGGAACATTGACGAAAGAGCTTCTTCGGTCTTGCTGGTGTCAGTACCTGCCGGCTCGCACGCTCCCTTCGGGGTTCGTGCGGGTGGTGGTGGAACATCACGGGTGAGGTCGGGGGGCTTGTCGAGCACACTGTTGGGTCCTCAGGTCACCGGCCACCGGTTGGTGGGGTGCCTGGTACGGGCCGGTCCTTGGACCACGAACCGCTTCGTCTGCGCTCTTGTATGAGGGTGTGGGTGGGGTAGGCGGGTCTGGTGGGGTCGGGGTCGTTGGTTGTTTGAGAACTGCACAGTGGACGCGAGCATCTTTGTAAAGATCAAGACGCACCCTCTTGGGGGTGTGGTTCTTGGTTCTCTGCAGTTTTGTTGTTTTTGTTGAAGTTTTTAAGGGCACAGGGTGGATGCCTTGGCACTAGGAGCCGAAGAAGGACGTGGTAGCCTGCGATAAGCCTCGGGGAGCTGGCAAACGAGCTGTGATCCGAGGGTTTCCGAATGGGGGAACCCCGCACGAGTCATGTCGTGTGACCCGCACCTGAATATATAGGGTGTGTGGAGGGAACGTCGGGAAGTGAAACATCTCAGTACCGACAGGAAGAGATATTCCGTGAGTAGTGGCGAGCGAAAGCGGATGAGGCCAAACCGGGCGCGTGTTCAAGCTGTCAGGCGTTGCGTGTTCGGGGTTGTGGGACCCTTCTGGTGGATCTGACAGTCCACCGGGGAGTAAGAAAGCCGTGTCATAGTCGAACCGCATTGAAAGGCGGACCACAGACGGTGCGAGTCCGGTAGACGAAATGGTGCGGCCTCCCGAAGGGGATCCCAAGTAGCACGGGGCCCGAGAAATCTCGTGTGAATCTGGCAAGACCACTTGCTAAGCCTAAATACTACCTAGTGACCGATAGCGGACCAGTACCGTGAGGGAAAGGTGAAAAGTACCCCGGGAGGGGAGTGAAATAGTACCTGAAACCGTGTGCCTACAATCCGTTGGAGCCTCCTTGGCTGGGGTGACAGCGTGCCTTTTGAAGAATGAGCCTGCGAGTTAGTGCTCAGTGGCGAGGTTAACCCGTGTGGGGAAGCCGTAGCGAAAGCGAGTCCGAACAGGGCGCCCATAGTCGCTGGGTCTAGACCCGAAGCGAAGTGATCTAGCCATGGGCAGGTTGAAGCGCGGGTAAGACCGCGTGGAGGACCGAACCCACCAGGGTTGAAAACCTGGGGGATGACCTGTGGTTAGGGGTGAAAGGCCAATCAAACTTCGTGATAGCTGGTTCTCCCCGAAATGCATTTAGGTGCAGCGTCACGTGTTTCTTGCCGGAGGTAGAGCTACTGGATGGCCGATGGGCCCTACAAGGTTACTGACGTCAGCCAAACTCCGAATGCCGGTAAGTGAAAGCGTGGCAGTGAGACTGCGGGGGATAAGCTCCGTAGTCGAGAGGGAAACAGCCCAGACCACCGGCTAAGGCCCCTAAGCGTGTGCTAAGTGGGAAAGGATGTGGAGTTGCACAGACAACCAGGAGGTTGGCTTAGAAGCAGCCACCCTTGAAAGAGTGCGTAATAGCTCACTGGTCAAGTGATTCCGCGCCGACAATGTAGCGGGGCTCAAGTACACCGCCGAAGCCGTGGCATCTGCGCTCAACTCAGGCCTTCGTGGTCCAGAGGCGCAGGTGGGTAGGGGAGCGTCGTGTGGGCGGTGAAGCCGCGGGGGAACCCAGCGGTGGAGCCCACACGAGTGAGAATGCAGGCATGAGTAGCGAAAGACGGGTGAGAAACCCGTCCGCCGAATGACCAAGGGTTCCAGGGCCAGGTTAATCCGCCCTGGGTAAGTCGGGACCTAAGGCGAGGCCGACAGGCGTAGTCGATGGACAAGGAGTTGATATTCTCCTACCGGCGAAGAACCGCCCATACCGAGCCCGGTGATGCTGACCGCCCAAACCTGCCCATCGACCCTTCGGGGTCACCGGGCAGGGGCGCGCGGGACCCAATCCGGTAGTAGGTAAGCGTATTAACAGGGGTGACGCAGGAAGGTAGCCCGGCGTGGCGATGGTAGACCACGTCCAAGGCTGTAGGCCGTCGGGTAGGCAAATCCGCCCGACATCAAGGTTGAGAGCTGACGGTGAGCGCACAAGCGCGAACTGGGTGATCCTATGCTGCCAAGAAAAGCCTCGGCGCGAGGTTCTAGCCGCCCGTACCCCAAACCGACTCAGGTGGTCAGGTAGAGAATACTAAGGCGATCGAGAGAATCGTGGTTAAGGAACTCGGCAAAATGCCCCCGTAACTTCGGGAGAAGGGGGGCCCGAAGCGTGAACACCCTCGCGGTGGGAGCGTGGACGGCCGCAGAGACCAGGGAGAAGCGACTGTTTACTAAAAACACAGGTCCGTGCGAAGTCGCAAGACGATGTATACGGACTGACGCCTGCCCGGTGCTGGAAGGTTAAGAGGACGGGTCAACCCTTCGGGGTGAAGCTCAGAATTTAAGCCCCAGTAAACGGCGGTGGTAACTATAACCATCCTAAGGTAGCGAAATTCCTTGTCGGGTAAGTTCCGACCTGCACGAATGGCGTAACGACTTCTCCGCTGTCTCAACCGCGAACTCGGCGAAATTGCACTACGAGTAAAGATGCTCGTTACGCGCAGCAGGACGGAAAGACCCCGGGACCTTTACTATAGCTTGGTATTGGTGTTCGGTGCGGCTTGTGTAGGATAGGTGGGAGACTGTGAAGCCCGTACGCCAGTGCGGGTGGAGTCAACGTTGAAATACCACTCTGGCCGCTTCGGATGTCTAACCTCGGTCCGTGATCCGGACCAGGGACAGTGCCTGGTGGGTAGTTTAACTGGGGCGGTTGCCTCCTAAAATGTAACGGAGGCGCTCAAAGGTTCCCTCAGCCTGGTTGGCAATCAGGTGTCGAGTGCAAGTGCACAAGGGAGCTTGACTGTGAGACTGACAGGTCGAGCAGGGACGAAAGTCGGAACTAGTGATCCGGCGGTGGCTTGTGGAAGCGCCGTCGCTCAACGGATAAAAGGTACCCCGGGGATAACAGGCTGATCTTGCCCAAGAGTCCATATCGACGGCATGGTTTGGCACCTCGATGTCGGCTCGTCGCATCCTGGGGCTGGAGTAGGTCCCAAGGGTTGGGCTGTTCGCCCATTAAAGCGGTACGCGAGCTGGGTTTAGAACGTCGTGAGACAGTTCGGTCCCTATCCGCTGCGCGCGCAGGAAACTTGAGAAGGGCTGTCCCTAGTACGAGAGGACCGGGACGGACGAACCTCTGGTGTGCCAGTTGTTCCGCCAGGAGCACCGCTGGTTGGCTACGTTCGGAAGGGATAACCGCTGAAAGCATCTAAGCGGGAAGCCTGCTTCAAGATGAGGTTTCCATACCCTACGGGGTGAGAGGCACCCAGCAGAACACTGGGTCGATAGGCCGGACGTGGAAGCGGGGACGAAAGACCCGTGCAGCTGACCGGTACTAATCAGCCGACAACTTCAACACCAAACACTCTTGTGCTACGCGTCCACTGTGCGGTTCCCGAACCACCAACACCACACCCCCACCCGGGGGTGCCCCGGTGTTGACACGGTTCAACAGAGTTACGGCGGTCACAGCGAAGGGGAAACGCCCGGTCCCATACCGAACCCGGAAGCTAAGCCCTTCAGCGCCGATGGTACTGCCCTGGAGACGGGGTGGGAGAGTAGGACGCCGCCGGACAACCCTTCACCGAAGGCCCACCCCACACGGGGTGGGCCTTCGGCAT